>NZ_ATYV01000008.1 GCF_000427865.1 Corynebacterium sputi DSM 45148
TACATAATCTGTCCAAAAAAATAGCACACCCCCACCCGACGGGGTATAAATGGGATGCGCAAAAAATACGGTTAATGTTTAAGCAGCCACCGCTAGGCGCTGCCGGCATCATTAAACCGAAGTAAATAATAAGTACATCGGCACACTATCGAGTTCTCAAAAAACATTCGCACACCCTGCTCATCAGATCATGTCCGACTCGCCCAGGCAGCAAGAGAAAAACTTAGTTCCTCACCTTCTCGGTGTCAAACCGAGCAGAGAAGAAATTATCTCAGTCGCATGCTGTGCACTTCTCAGAACCAGCATCCTCACCCGATTGGGAGTCTCTGCGTGGCCTGCGCTGTGCGCTGCTTGCCCGGTAAACATTAGCCATAAGCACCCACCCACCACAAAGCCGCAGGTGAAACACCATGTTTTCCTGTTGTTAACCGCGAATCCGGCTCAAACCTCTCGAAATTCACCCGGATTCCTCGGTTCCGCCGAAGATCCGGTGCCTGTCATCCCCTAGGAAGACGACAACGGCGGGAGAGTAGGCACTCAGCCTTGCTCCCCCGCCGTGGGTTCGTTCGATCTTTCGGTTACGCCTTCACTCGTCGGATGTCCGCACCAAGTGAATTCATCGTTTCCACGAAGAGCGGGTACCCGCGGTCAATGTGATAGACCTCGTGAACCTCAGTGGTCCCGCCCGGCTCCGAGCAGAGGCCCGCGAGCACCAGGCCCGCGCCCGCACGGATGTCCGAGGACCAAACCGGAGCTGACGACAGGTGCTTCTTGCCTCGGATCATCACGTGGTGTCCGTCGATCGTGGCGTCGGTTCCCAGACGAATCATCTCGTCGACGAAGCGGAATCGAGATTCGAAGACGTTCTCGGTGAGGATGCTGACTCCCTCGGATACGGAAGACAGGGCAATGGCCATCGGCTGAAGATCCGTCGGAAAACCCGGGAATGGAAGCGTCTGGTAGTTCACTGCAGTGGGCCGCTTGGTTCCACGGACTCGGAATCCGGTCGGGTAGGTCTCCACATCTGCACCGGCAACTCGAATCTTCTCCAACGGAAGGTGCAGGTACTGCGGGTCGATGCCACCAACGGTGATGTCGCCCTGGGTCATCGCGGCGGCGAATGCCCAAGTACCCGCGACGATGCGGTCGCCAACCACCGAATGCTCGGTCGGATGCAACTTCTCTACGCCCTCAACAGTGATGGTGTTGGTGCCCGCGCCAGTAATTCGTGCGCCCATCTCATTGAGCATGTTGCAGAGATCGACGATCTCCGGCTCCCGCGCAGCGTTATCGAGGGTCGTCACACCCTCGGCGAGGACAGCAGCGGTGAGGATGTTCTCCGTCGCGCCAACCGACGGGAAGTCGATTTTGATGTCAGCGCCCACCAGACGGTCTGCGGTGGCAACAACTGCACCATGCTCAATACGCGTGGTCGCTCCGAGCTTTTCCAGCCCCGACTGGTGCATGTCCAGCGGGCGCGACCCAATTGCATCTCCGCCCGGGAGTGCGACGATCGCATGCCGATTACGTGCGGTCAGCGGGCCCAGCACACACACCGAGGCACGGAACTGGCGCACTGCTTCAAAGTCCGCTCGCTCGGACAGTTCCCTCGGGGAGGTGATCGCTACGACCGATCCATCCCGTTCGACCTGACACCCGAGCCCCTCGAGAACCTTCTGCATCAGAGGCACGTCATCGATCTCGGGGCAGTTCCGCAGAACCGTGGTCCCCTCTGCCAGGAGCGCTGCAGCCATGAGCTTCAGCACCGAGTTCTTTGCACCGGCAACGCGAACTTGTCCGCTGAGCCGTGCACCTCCACCTACGAGAAAGCGTTCTTGTTCCACGGCCTCAACCCAACCATATTTCGCGCCCCTATGCGGGCCGGCAGGCAGAGCATTTTCCCCGATCTGCTTCCCGACGTCCCTTTCCACACCATCCGACCGCCCAACAGATTTCGTCGATATGCTCGGAAACCATGGCTGTGAATCTGACACGTATCTACACGCGAACCGGCGACGACGGAACTACTGGACTCTCTGACTTCAGTCGCGTCCCCAAGTCGGATCCTCGACTGGTGGCGTACGCCGACTGCGACGAAACGAATGCTCTACTCGGACAGGTTGTGGCGATTGGGGATGCTGGAGAGAAGATCCGGAGCGTCGTAAAGCACATCCAGAATGACCTGTTCGACGCTGGCGCGGACCTGGCGACGCCGGTTGTCGAGGATCCTGAGTATCCGCCGCTGCGAATCAAGCAGGAGTACATCGATCAGTTGGAGACCTGGTGCGACGAGTTCAATGAGGAACTGCCGAACCTTCGCTCCTTCATCCTCCCGGGCGGAACCCCTGCGGCGGCGCTGCTACATTCCGCAAGAACCGTCGCGCGGCGCGCAGAGCGTTCGGCTTGGGAAGCCGTCCAAGCCTTCCCGGAGACAACATCAACGCTGCCTGCGAAGTACCTGAACCGGCTGTCGGACCTGTTGTTCATCCTGTCGCGCGTGGCCAATGACGGCGATGACGTGCTGTGGGTCCCCGGCGGTGAACGCTAGGCACCCACGATCGGACGCTCAGGCCCAGAGGTCAATCAGGGCAGAGCGCCGATACGCCGGGCAGCGTTAACTGCCTCGTAACGAGTGTGGGCACCGAGCTTGCGCATGACCGACCGAAGGTAAGACTTCACGGTCTCAGCGCCGATGCCCATCTCTTCCGCTGCCTCAACATTGGTGTGACCGAGTGCCACGCATGCCAGGACGTCGAGCTCCCGCGCCGAAAGCTTCGTTGCCTGCTTCACGCGGACGGGGCTGACCATCTGGTCGCACAGTTCCTCGAGCTCGTCACGGACCTTCTTCTCGTCGATCCGGTTGGCTAGCATGCGGAGCTTGGAGTGGGTGGAGCGCACCTGCTCCCACTCTGCACCGTTCATCACTCGGCGGCCTTTGCCCGCGTTTCCGCGGTCGACACTGCGCAGGGCGTCAGCGACAGCGAGGTCCTGCTCCAGGCACCGAGCAGTCATGGTGACTTCTTCAAGCACCTTGTCGCCCAATCGAACCGATGAATGGACACCTGCGTAAAGGATGCCACGGACATTGCGGTTCACGATCACCGGGACGGCGACCAGAGAGTGCAGACCTTCATCGCGAATCGCGTCGTCATATTCATGGGAGATGACCTTGGCGCGGGTGTAGTCGCTTACGCCGACCGGACGACGAGTTGCGAGTACTCGGCCGCCGACGCCGGCTCCAGTATCAATGACCAGGTCGTGGAGCGCGGGGGTGCGCAGCCCCACCCAATGAGAGATCTTGAGCTTGCCCGGTTCGGTGACATCCCCAAACATCGCGACCGGAATTCCGGTGCCGTTCTTCAGGGAAACGAGAGAAGCCCGGATGACCTCGTTGTCATCGGAGATCCGGCTTGGTTCCATTTCTAACTGCCTCCTGGTGCCTGCCCACCGGGGAAGCACCCCGGGCGGGGGGACAAGATGAATTCCCGTTTAGTATAACCTGCCCGGTTCACCCTCAAAGGGAGGTAAATTTCACACCCCCTACAAATCGGCCCCCACCCCCGACACATGATGTTGACATCAAAAGTCACTTCTCGGTTCGCCCCTAATCACTAAAAAGCCCCTGACCTCAATCATTTTCGGATGCAAATGACATACCCCCTACATAGGCAGACTCGATGAGACTCGCGTTCTGGACATGAAAAAATCGGGGGTGAATTACTTACCCCCGATTTAGAATCAACCCCTAACTAGGGGGTTACCCGCCAAGTTCACCCGATAGTCCCGGTTCTCAGGGACTAACCCCGGTCCCACTCCGGCTTCCGCTTTTCCGCAAATGCGGACATTCCCTCGGCCTTATCGGTGGTGCCGAACAGGGAGTAGAACATCCGGCGCTCGTAGTGGACCCCCTCCGCGAGGGTGGTCTCCAGGGCGCGGTCGACTGCCTCGGTGGCCGCGTAAGAGGCTGCGGTCGGCATACCGGCGATCTTGACCGCGACCTCGGTGACTGCCTCTTCGAATCCGTCCAGCGGCAGGACTCGTGAGGCAAGACCGGAACGCTCTGCTTCCTCGGCATCCATCATGCGCCCAGTCAAGACCAGGTCCATCGCCTTGTACTTGCCCACTGCCTTAGTCAGGCGCTGGGATCCACCCATCCCGGGGATGATGCCGAGAGTGATCTCCGGCTGGCCAAATTTGGCATTGTCCGCAGCCAGGATCACGTCGCCCATCATCGCCAGCTCACAGCCGCCGCCGAGAGCGTAGCCGGAGACAGCAGTAATAATGGGAGTACGAACCTTCGATAGCCGGTCCCAGGTCGCGAAGATGTCGTCGACGTAGAGGTCCGGGAACTCCAGTTCCTTCATCTCCAGGATGTCGGCGCCGGCGGCGAATGCCTTCTCCGAACCGATAATGACGATCGCGCCAATGCCGCGGTCAGCGTCAAATCCTTCAGCAGCTCCCACCAGCTCGCGCATGACGGTGGTGTTCAGTGCGTTAAGCGCCTTCGGACGGTTGAGCCGAATCGTCGCGACGCGGCCCTCCACCGAGGTGATGATGGTCTCGTAAGTGGTCTCAGACATGTCCGGTAAACCTTCCTCGGGCCGATCGGATGCGGCCCCGTACGTCATTCGGCCCCACGGGCGCGGGGCCAGGTCCGACACTGATAATGGCAGAGACGGCACCGGATGTGGTCGTCTTCCCGTTCATGCCCGGGTCGACCTGCGGTTGGCTAACGTTAAGTCCGCAACAGGTCCCGTCCCTGATTCAGGTGCCGGGCGCACGAGGGAATCTGGTGAAAATCCAGAGCTGTCCCGCAGCGGTAAACCGGAACGACAGCCGTCACACAGCACTGGGGTCTGCCCCTGGGAAGCGATGGCCAGTAGACGCCACACAGGCATGCCGGTAAGCCCGAATACCTGCCCGTTGTGCCATACCGAATCCGGCACGGCCCAGAGGAAGCCCGTGGACAAGATCACCGTGGAAACCGTGAAAAGCACGGAGGTGATGCTGGCCCCGTGTGTTTTTCCTGTGCTCCCACCTCGTCCGACCACGGTCTTCTACTTGACGAGGATCAAGGAGCACACACCATGCACCCGTTTCACCACAGCGAGCGAGACCGCTCCCATTTCACTGCCACCGTTTCCGGGTTCCCACGTCACGGACCGCACCATGAACGGACCACCGCAGTCACTGCGTACCGAAACGATGTAGCCGGTGCTGCAGAAGAGCTTTCTGCGACTGTCCAGAGGCTCTGACACCGTGAGGCTCGGCTCGCGGTCCAGGGAGGACTCGACAGTGTCCCGGTCGGTACCTTTTCTTTCCACGACCGGATGCTGGACGCCGCAGTTCTCTATGGCGCGCTTCCCGCACGAGTCGACCACGTCGATGATCACATCCCCGCATCCCCGGACGACCAGCTGCCTGCGTGGATCGACCGCTATCTCACTGCTGCTCACGGCGGGCCGGGCATCGATCCGATAACCACTGGTATCCGGTTCGGCACTGAGCTGAACTACTCGATCCCAGAACTCGACCCCGATCGCCCTTTCTCCGCAGAGCCAGACTTCCTTGTCCAGCGGCTGGAGGACTCCCGCCGAAACCACATCCCAGGACGGGCAACACTCATCGGCCCCGCTACGTTCCTCACTCTCGCGCTGACGACAGACGGCACTGACCCACTGGAGCGGATCGAAGAACTGGTGGAGGTCCAATGCCGAATCCTCACTCATGTCGCAATTGCTGGGAGTCGATGGGTACAGGTTGATGAACCGGCGTTGAGTTCCCCCGACTCGGATCAGGCTGCCCCGAGCAATAACGACGAAGGATTACCCGAGCGTGGACGCGTCTCGTCGACCACGCCCATGCGCTGGGACTGAAGATGCTGGCTCAAACCTACTTTGGCAATCCGGACCGCTTCGTCCGGATTATGTCGGGCACCGGGGTAGACGCGCTCGGCCTCGATTTCGTTAACGACCAGATCCCCGACCTCACCGATGTTCCAATCGACACGCTCATCGTCGCCGGGCTGGTCGACGGGCACAGTGTGTTGCGCACTGACCTCGATTCCGCGCTAATCCTGATTCGAGTTGTCTCACAGGAGTTCCCAGTCGCAATTTCGACCTCTTGCTCCCAGGTGCACTCTCCCTACCGCAGCACCTTCGATCAGGCATTAGCCGAGGATCCGGCCCGTCGAATTGAACTGGCACTGGAGCGGGCCAAGATCTCGGAAGTGACTGCCCTGTCCCATCAGATTCACCATCCCGCACACGACAGAAAGTTCAGCTCCGTTCGTCGAGCGTTCACGGAGTCGCGGCGGGCTCACGGCGTCGGGAAGCAGTAGTTCGTCGCCCCCCCCCGATGTGGGCTCCCTCACATCGGGGCGCACGGCGCGCAACGGCCAGAAATAGACTAACCAGTCTGTACAAAGTTCTTCGGTACGCGTAACATTCGCGGACGACGAAGCCAACCCTCCGAAAGGAACTCACGGATGACCATCCATTCGAACATCACTGAACTCATCGGCGGAACTCCGCTGGTCAAGCTGAACCGACTGGGCGCTGACCTGCCCGGCGACATCGCAGTGAAGCTCGAGTTCTACAACCCGGCCAACTCCGTTAAGGATCGCATCGGCGCCGCAATCGTCGACGCAGCCGAGAAGTCCGGCGAGCTCAAGCCGGGCGGCACCATTGTCGAGGGCACCTCCGGCAACACCGGTATCGCCCTGGCCATGGTCGGCGCAGCCCGCGGTTACAAGGTCATCCTCACCATGCCGGACACCATGTCCAACGAGCGTCGCGTCCTCCTCCGTGCCTTCGGCGCGGAGCTGGTCTTGACCCCGGGCGCTGAGGGAATGAAGGGAGCCGTCAACAAGGCGAACGAGATCGTCGAGAGCACGGACAACGCCATCCTGGCCCGTCAGTTCGCCAACCCGGCGAACCTGGCTATACACGAGGCCACTACCGGCCCGGAGGTCTGGAACGACACCGACGGAAAGATCGATTACTTCGTCGCCGGCATCGGCACCGGTGGCACCATCTCCGGTGTCGGTCGCTACCTGAAGTCCCAGAACCCGGACGTCAAGATCGTTGCCGTCGAGCCGAAGGACTCCCCGCTGCTGACCGAGGGCAAGGCCGGCCCGCACAAGATTCAGGGCATCGGCGCCAACTTCATCCCGGACATCCTGGACCAGGACGTCCTCGACGAGGTCATCGACGTCACCAACGAGGACTCCATCGCTACCTCCCGTCAGCTCGCTGTCGACGAGGGCATCCTCGGCGGCATCTCCGCTGGCGCGAACCTGAAGGCAGCCCTCGAGGTCGCCGCTCGCCCCGAGGCTGAGGGCAAGCTCATCGTCGCTGTCATCCCGGACTTCGGTGAGCGTTACGTCTCCTCCGTCCTGTACGAGGACCTGCGCGACTAGTCGCAGAAACAGTCATAAGTTCCAGGGAGCCAGTCCCACCTGCGTCAACACGCACCAGACCGGCTCCCTGGAACTGCTTTATGCCCCCACCCCCTGACCCGATAGCGAACACCATGAATTCGATCCTGTCCCTTCTCAAGGAAGACCTGGACAACGCCCGGGAACATGACCCGGCCGCCCGCAGTGACGTAGAGAACGCGATCGTCTACTCCGGACTCCACGCCATCTGGATGCACCGCATCTCCCACCGTCTGTGGCAGAAGGGGGGCGCGGCAAAGGGTGCCGCGCGAATCTTGTCGCAGTTCTCCCGGTTCATTACGGGAATCGAGATCCACCCGGGCGCCACCATCGGTCGTCGGTTCTTCATCGACCACGGGATGGGCATCGTCGTTGGTGAAACCGCCGAAATTGGCGATGACGTGATGCTCTATCACGGCGTCACTCTCGGCGGCGTCACCCTTAAGAAGGTCAAGCGCCACCCGACGCTCTGTGACGGCGTCACCGTCGGCGCCGGCGCTAAGATCCTAGGACCTGTCGTCATCGGCGCGCGCTCTGCTGTCGGTGCCAATGCGGTCGTCACCCGCGATTGCCCAGAGGACTCCATCCTCACCGGCATCCCGGCCAAGAGCCGCCCACGCTCCCCGGAGCAGAAGAAGCCTCTCGTCGACCCGTCCGTGTACGTGGTCGGCGACGGCGACTACATCTGATCCTTCGGATCTCGCTGCGACAGTAATCCCCCGGTCCGCATATGCGGACTGGGGGAACTGTGTATGTGCTTCAGACGTGCTTTACGACGCCAACACATCCTCATACTCAGGATTCTTACTAATGAATGCTTCCACGGCACTGCAGGTGGCCAAAGCCTCCCAGTGACGCGCGCGGACATCATCGAGGGCGCCCTTGATGAGAGGCTTCGACAGCCCCTGTCCCTTGAACTTCTCGTAGACCACGGTGTGGTTGAAATCCAGCAGGTCCGGGCCGAGCTCCGCGAAAGCCGCGAATCCCGCTTCCTCACCATCGACGGTCAGCACGTAGCGCTGGCCGGACTCATCGAACGTGACTTCCTGTGCCATGGTCTGTCCTACCTCTCGTTGTCTGAATTTTCGTAGATGATCGGGGCGTGCCCCGGAGCCTCATCGGCACGGCCGACGGAGACCTGACACGGCAGAACCGCGTGCCCTTCATGCCACCCTGGAACGACGGAATCCGCAACCGGCCCGGATAGATCCGCCAATTCTGCGTAGGTCATCCCGGGCACGATCACCGAGATGCGTTGCCGCGTGCGGTCGCCTGGAGCCTGTCCCGGGTTCAGCTGGCGCCACACGGAAGCGAAGTCCTTGAGGCTCTCTGAGACGGGCATCTCGTCCTCGTAGACTAACGTCTCCACCTCCAGTTCTAGGGAATCTAGGAACTCCCGGATGCGGTCCGCAGCCGCACTTCGCTCACTTTCATCGGCGAACAGGAACAGCCTGATCACCGATGGCAGGGCTTCATCGACGGAGAGCGTGCCAGGCGATGCGTACTCGACAGTCATGGGGAGGAGTTTACCTTTTGTCCATGTCACTCCGGACCGTGAAGGCAAAAACGGGGCACCCAGTATCTCTACCGGGTGCCCCGTTACGGACCATATTGTGGCCAGAAGCGGGATCGAACCGCTGACCTTCCACTTTTCAGGCGGACGCTCTACCAACTGAGCTATCTGGCCAGGAAAACCCCGAAGGGAATTCTGGCGACCCTGACGGGACTCGAACCCGCGACCTCCGCCGTGACAGGGCGGCGCGCTAACCAACTGCGCCACAGGGCCATTCGCCGTGCTCCCAGGATTGCCTTGCGGCGTTCCCTTTGCACAAGCGGAAACTTTACACAGGCTCGCACCACGCTGACAAACCCGCTGTACAACTCATGTTTCCACGCCAGAAACACTAACTCTCCACCAAGATGACCAACTTCCAACCGCTGCGTAAGCATGATCTCCACCCGGCATTCTTGACAGCACCCCGAGCACCTCCAGCGCCTCCAGCGCCTGCCATTCCGGCCTGACGCTCCCCTCCTCCCTCCCAACAATGGAACCTGGCCGCGACACCCCCGGTTCGCAGAGTTCCCGACTCCGCCACCTGCAAGTTTCCACCCTCGGAGCTGCGAACCGGGTACCCAATCCCCACGAACGGAGGGATCCACCCTTCACGACGATGACAGGTGACCGATTCCGATCGCCTCTCGCAACATTTCCCCAGGTCACCTCCGTCGATCCGACCAGAATCAGTTACCTGCCAATCAACAGAACGGGGTGCAGACATAAAAAAGCGGCAGCCACCACAAGGGTGACTGCCGCATACTGCGACCCTGACGGGACTCGAACCCGCGACCTCCGCCGTGACAGGGCGGCGCGCTAACCAACTGCGCCACAGGGCCATATAAAATTAGACGAACTCCCCAAAAAGGGAAGATGGTACCCCCAACGGGATTCGAACCCGTGCTACCGCCGTGAAAGGGCGGCGTCCTAGGCCACTAGACGATGGGGGCTCGCCTTCTTCGCGCCTCTTGCGAGGCAACAGAGAGTACTTTAGAGGATTTCCACGCCGGCGACAAAATCGCTGCTCATGCCCCGTTCAGGCACCAACGCACTCGTGAAATATGCCCACCGACTACAACACGTACCCCACAACGAGAATGACAGGCGGAACCAAGGCTCCGATGATCAAATTCGCCGCTCCGAGCCAGTACTGCCGCACGAACATTCCCAGTACTGCCCCGACCACGCCGGCAGCAAGGGGCACGTACACCAGGAAAGCCATCTCCGCCTCATGGAAAAACCCTGCGCTGAACGGATAGATTGCTAGCGACAGGACGACAACCAGCAGCGTCACCAACGGAACCCGGCGCGCCCAGGCGGTCCCTTCAATGGCGATATGGTCGTTGACGTCGTCGAGCGTCCTGCGTTCTGCCATCTCACTCCTTGCTCAGATGTTCGCGAGCCATTGTTTCACCTGACGGTCGGATTGAAGCTCTCGCCCGGTCTCTACCGCTGCACGTCGATAAGAACCTTCCCCGGCACACCGGCGTCCTTCTCCAGGTGTTCCACGAGATCACTCAATCCAACCCTCTCCCCTACCGGTGATCCCAGATGTCCGTCAGCGATGAGGCCGAACACGGGAGCCATCAGCGCTGGCAGCTCCGATCTGGGAATCGAATGCACCACATCGCGGAGTCGGAAGAAAGTCAATGACCCGGCGCGACCCCCGGTGAAATGATCAGCCGGGAGGGGTGTACCGGATGCCAGCCCGTAGTGAATGAATGAGCCGTGCGCATTAAGCAGCGCATCAAGTTCTGCACCTTGCAGGCCACCGACGCAGTCGAAAACGATGTCAGCACCGTCGAATCCGAGGTCCCTGGACAGGTTCAACATCCAGTGTTGGTTCTCCGTGTGCACCACCGAGGCCCATCGCGCGGGCTCTGCAACTGGCCTGTTCTGACTGCGAAGGACCCCAAAAGGTCGAATTCCCCGCATGTTCAGCAGTTCAGCAAGGTGCGCACCGATGGTGGAGTTCGCTCCAGTGACCACCACATTCCTAGTTCCCGATGCGCAGAACCGCTCAACCATCAGCCACGCAGTGAGCGGATTGACGTAGGCGAAGCAGGCTTGTTCGTCGGTAATTGAATCCGGCACTGGCACGCACCACTCGGCATCAACGATCTTGAAACGCTGCCAATTCTGCGCGGAGCCCAAGGGCAAAACCCGCTTCCCGACGAGTTCCTCACTCACCCCATCCCCCACCTCAGCGATCACGCCTACCCCTTCGAAGCCTGGAACCATCGGGAATGTGGTGCGTGAATACGCGCCGGAGACCGTCACTGTGTCGGATGGATTGACGGTGCTCAATGACATCCGGACAACCACTTCTCCCGGCCCAGGAGGTGGTGGGTATGGAAGATAGGACGTCGTAAGCACTGCACGGTAGGTGCCCGGTCTTTTGGCAACCACTGCGAGGTTCCGCTCGTCGCTAGGCATCCGCATCCTCCGTCAGTTCTGATTCACGATCATTCCCGTCTACCCGATAGGCACCCACCGCGCTACCCCCAACCAGAAATCACTGTTCACTAATCTCAGGTACTTTCGGGGGTGACGGAACATGTCCGCAGGTAGTACGCCAAAGAGAAGGGGTAAGACGATGACATCCAACCCTCAGGGAACAGTTGACCCGCTCGACTTTTCCGACGTGTTCACTCGGGGCAGCGAAGACGGCCTCAAGGTCACTATCACCGTTCCGACGAGCCCGGTCGGGATCGACTCTGACACCTACGCGTTGATTCTCCGTGCCGAGATCAAGAAGGCCCACCACGAGCTTGTCGACGGTGGCCTGTCCGATCATGACGCCGAGGCCATTCTCGCTCCTGCATCGGAGCTGGTGAATGACTCGAGCTTCTGGCGCCTGCAGAGCCGTGGCTTGATCATTTTCGCTGCTGAGGGATTCCACAAGGCTGTGCGGATCCCCATCGAAGTCGCCGAAGACGTCTACGTCGGAGATCAGTTCAAGGTGCTGCCGTTGGCTCCTGTTCTCGACGCGAATGGCCGCGCCTTCATCCTGGCCCTATCGAAGAACAAAACCCGTTTGTATGAGGCGACGCGCAATGCCATCGTCGAGCTGCCGCTGGGGAAGATCCCGGAGACATTCGAGGACGTCATTGACGAAGAGTTCCAGCAGTCCTTGCAGCAGCGCTCCATCGGCGGTGGCGACTCGGCGTTCTACGGCACTGGCAGTGCCGGCGAATCTGAATCGAAGGTCAATGAGCGTTGGCTCAAAGCCGTTGCCAAGTTGGTCGCCGAGGAACTTGGAACCGGCGGGCAACCGTTGGTTCTGGCATCCGTCGCCGAATACTTCAGCGCATTCAAGGACAACTGCCCATACCAGGATGTCCACGAAAACGTGCTGGCCGGAAACCCAGAGCACACTAAGCCGGAGGAACTTCGCTCTGCAGTGTGGCGTGAGCTGGAAGGCTCTGAGCGCTCCCGCGAGGCTGAAGAGCGCGACAACGCGATGACCGAGGTCTTCAATGGCCGCGGCTCTACCGATCCCGCAGAGATCGCGAACGTCGCGGAGGTCGGGCGTGTGGACACCATCTACTTGCCGCGCGACGTCACCCAGCTCAAGGCACAGGAAGTTCGAGTGTTCGCCAACCGCGCACTGCTCGCGACACTCCGGGACTCCGGCACGATCCGAGCGCTGGACGAATTCTCCGATGACGAGGTCTTCGCGACCTACCGATACTGACTCGGAGACCACCATGCGCCGACTGATCGTCCCTTGCCTGGGCCGGTCAGCCGGCGCAATTGTTTTCTGCCTCTTTTGTGGTGGTCCCTTCGAGGGCAGGCGCAATTAGTTGTTCCTGAATTACGAGCCTCCAGATATTCCCAGGTGAGCACCTCTTCAGGTAGATCAGAGGACCATGGCTTCGGTAGGTACCCCAGGTCACCCCTCTCGTACGGATAAGGATCTCATGCGTAAGTTGCCCTTCAAGATGCTGAAGTCGTCCGGTGTCATCGTGGTATTGGAATACATTGTTAAAATTCTGGCCATCGGCATCGTGCCGGAGAACCGCCGTCCGTCGTCGTCCACAGCGTGGCTGCTGTTGATCTTGTTTTTCCCGGCCGTCGGAGTGCCGGCGTTCTTGACCATCGGGAGCCCGTACAACTCGGCCCGCCGCTCGAAAATCCAGGCCGAGGCGAACGAGCTGCTTCAGCTCGGTACCGAGGGTTTGGCGAACATCCCCACGGATGAGGATGTCCCGGAGCCGCTGGAGAACATCGTCCGGCTGTCTCGTTCCCTGACTGCACTGCCTATGGTCCACGGCTACAACGGTGGCGTGGAGATGGATTATGAGGCCAGCATCAAACGGATGACTGCCCTGGTCAATGACGCCGAAGAAACGGTTCACCTGGAGTTCTACATCACCGTCCGGGACAAGACGACCGTTGAGTTCCTCAGGTCGATGGAGGCGGCCGTTAAGCGAGGTGTGAAGGTCCGTGTCTTGCTCGACCACATTGGTTCTCGCAAGTACGACGGTTTCCGCGAGTTCCTGCGCTGGATGTCCTCGGTTGGAATCGAGTGGCATCTGATGCTGCCCTTCCTGCCGCTACAGGGCAAGATGCGTCGGCCAGATCTGCGTAATCACCGAAAGCTCATGGTCGTCGACGGCATGTACGCCGTGATGGGTTCGCAGAACCTCGTGGATTCCGCCTACGGCTCCGAGAAGAACGCGGCCATCGGCCGCCACTGGAACGACATCTCCATCGAACTGAGCGGTCCGATCGTGTCCTCCCTTGAGTCAATCTTCGCGGTGGACTGGTACAGCGAATGTGGCGAGATCACTGACATTCACGCGTACCGCAGGCTATCGACAGAGAATCAGCGGCTGGATTCACACGTGCTGGAGTCCGTCCACTCCTCGCCTCCGGAGGACAATGCCGCGGTGAACCTCTGCCAGATCATCCCCTCTGGTCCCGGTTTCCGTACCGATCCGAATCTCCGCGTGTTTACCTCGATGATGTACATGGCGCGTAAGCGTATTTCCATCGTCAGCCCCTACTTCGTCCCCGACGAGTCCCTACTCGCCGCTGTCATTACTGCTGCCAACCGCGGAGTGGACGTGGAGCTGTACGTCAGTGAGCAGGCGGACCAGTACATGGTCGATCGCGCTCAGTCCTCGTACTACCAGGCGCTGCTCGAGGCTGGGGTTCGCATTTTCATGTACCCGAAGCCGCAGGTGTTGCACACCAAGTGCTTCGTTGTCGACGACAAGTACGCGGTCTTGGGCTCCTCCAACATGGACATGCGCTCCTTCGGACTCAACTATGAAGTAAGTCTGCTGTCCTACGGCGGAGACATCGTCACCCAGGTGCGCGACGTGGTCACCACCTATCGGGACAAGAGCAAGGAGCTCGATGCCGCGCAGTGGAAGAAGCGCTCGATCTTCCGTAAGTACTCCGAGTCAGTCATGCGGCTGACCTCTGCCCTTCAGTAATTGGCTGCAGTCCCGCTACTGCGGCGGGAGCGGTGCGGGATAAATCTGGTCACCTGGAAACCGGCGACTACTCCAATGCCGACCATCATGATCATGCCCGTCGCCTGCAGCAGCAGGTGCTGGCCAGTCTCATAGAACATCGCCTGATCCAGGCCCTCGTACACGTACATGACAGGCAATAGGGCGCCCATAATTCCCATGACGGACAGGATCGTCGCCGAGTAATCGGAGAACCTACTCCACAGTGCAGTGCCGATACCGAGAACGACTGCGGAAAGTCCTGCCGCCCACACCGCCTGAATTCCGGCGAAGTTGATCAACGCTTGATTGCAGCACGCGGTGAGCAGGCCCACGATGGCCGCCGGCAGGAGCAAACCCATCCCTCCGGACTTGGCCATCGCGTTCGACACTGCCGCGAGCGTTGACAACACTATGCCGACCGCAATGGACAAAGTCGGGATGTCGATTTGATCCACGGGCCCGCCAGCACCACGTCCTTCAGTGCAAACGTGATCACCGCGCCGACGACGATGCCACCGACGACCAGCACCAACTGCGCCATCTTGGCAACCGCCGCTAAATGGTCCGAGTTCACGAAGTCCACCACCACGCCGATCAGAGCTGGATACAGCACTGATAGGACCCACGACACCGCCATGACCCCGACAGCAAACGACGGCGACAACACCCCAGTCAGCACCAACACGCCAGCGATAGCACCGCTGAACATGGTCTGCAGGACCACCGCGTATAGGCGGGTCAGTCCGATTCTCGCTGCAACCCGTCCAGCTGCAGTCGACGCGAAGAACGTCGCCCCTGCACACACCGCCGTGAGAAAACCACCTCCGACGTGCAATCCAATGCAGAACCCGAGGAACGCCGCTCCGGTGAGCGTCCACCAGAAGGAGACCAGCGGCTGCGAATCCGCCTCGGTTGAGGCTCGTGCCTCTGCAACCGTCAGCTCGCCAGCCCTGATCTGCGCGACAGTGCGGCTCAAGCGGTACATCCGCTCACAGTGAATGGTGTCCGTCGGCGTGGATCGGAGGCTTCGGTTCATCGACCGGAGATCCTCGGTGACGTGTTCGACCTGCAGCACGGTGCCAACCACCGTCACATTCAGGCCTGGCAGCCCGAGCCCGGCACCGCTGTCGGTCACCGCAGAGATGACTTCATGCGCAGAGACCCCTGATTCCAGATGGGCTCTGCCCAAATGCAGGAGGACGTCGATCCGATCCCAGATCTCACTCTCCGTGAGTGCGATTTCGGTGTCTGCCATGGGTGGCCCCCTTACATCCGACGCAGATCGATGGCGGCCCGTCCCACCACTGCCTTCCTGATCAGGCTATATGAGCGCCGCACTGCCGTCTCCACGTCGACCGGGTCATTGCCTGCGATGCGGACCATCACGCCATAGTCCTCCACCAGCGTGGAAACACCAATCTCGATATCGGCGCCGCCTGGCATCCGTCCCACCTCTATCCGCAGCTCCTCGACGATCCTGGGGACCATGGACTTCTCCGGAGGTACCGCCAGCACCGTGCCCCACACGGCGTACTTCGACAGGAGCATCTGGCTCTGCGCTCCCTCGCCCGTCACACACAAAGTGTCCGATAGCAGCGGAATGGACCGACCATGCCGGGGTTGGCGAATGGTCCAGACCTGGCTGAGGGCATCGAACTGGTTCCTCTCACCCCTCGCCAATCGCCCGGTCAGCATGACATCAGCAGCCAGCAGAGCGCCTCCCGGCTCGACAACCGCATCGGTGATCTGCAGCAGTCTCGACCCACCAAACAGAATCGTCTGACCCGGCAGGTATTCGCAGATGGCGCCCGCCCGCACATCCAGGGTGGTCCACTGAATCGCCAGACCTTCGTCCATTCTTTGCACAGGTGTCGCCGCCTGCGTGGTGATCGTCGCCCGCGCGCCAGGCTCACACGTCAGTTTCTGCCGAACCCGATCGTTCGCAGCCAGTCCGCCACCGGTGCTGCGCAGGTAGACAAACGCCTCACCAGTGTCACCGGCATCGATATACAGCGGCCGGGACACGTACATCGGCGCCTTGATAAACCGGTCGACAAACCCAGTCTGCCGGTCCGCTGCGCGCTCATCGGGCGCCAGGGTGAGGTCGGCAATCCCGACCTTTCCGGGAAAGCCAACGGGGATCGTTCCAGTTCGCTTCCCGACGTCCCCCTCTCCCACATACCTCCGCACCTCAGAGGGGATCCGGCTCAACGGTGGTGAGGTCAGTAAAGAGCTCGGTAGTGAAACTGTCACTTCCGGAACGTCTCTAGCTGTTCACGAAGGTCCTCGATACCGATCCCTTCCAGGCAGTCGGTGAGGATGACGGGGCCTCCGGAGCGAACATCGACGGCGTCGGCGTACATGATGTCGACATCGCAGCGAACGTACTTCGCGATGTCGATCTTGTTGATCACCAAGATGTCCGATTCTGTCGTTCCGGGTCCACGCTTCTTCGGCATCTTCTGGCCTTCGGCAGTATCCAGGACAAAGACGAACACGTCTGCCAGCGCCGGGGAGAAGGTGAGGGTGAGGTTGTCGCCACCGGACTCAAAGAAAATCGTGTCGATCTCTGGGTGCTCGTCGACGAGGTCTGCGGCCGCCATGAGATTCATGGTCGGGTCATCCCGCACGGCGGTGTGCGGGCACGAGCCGGTCTCAACGCCGACGATTCGCTCTGGGGCGAGAATCCCGTCCAACTCCCGACGCACATGCAGCGCATCTTCCTGCGTATAAATGTCATTGGTAATGACTCCGACCTGACGGCCTTGGTTCACAAATAGCGGCACCAGTGCTTCGATCAAGGCGGTCTTGCCTGATCCGACCGGTCCGCCGATGCCGATGCGCAGCGGTGCGATGGGGTTGCTCATGGTGTCTCCTAAATGTCGTCTAACTCATGCTCTGTTAACTCATAAATAATCGCGCGGGCGCTGTCTCGTGCGCCGCCGACGCCAGATCACTTCCCGGCCCAGCCCGGCCCAGCAGGGACCAATCCCCTGCCTCAATCATCTCGTTTGCTGTGTCCACGCACTGCTGACTCAGTTCGGTGATTGCTGGGTGCGCCCGAGTGATCATGTACTGCGCACCAATGTGATCGCATTGTCGCAATCGCAGCGCCGCCCCGGACCAGCCGACTGCCAGTCCCAGCAGTTCCGTCTCCACCGCCTGAACTGGAGCCAACCCTCCTCGAGCATGGACGAGACCCACTGCAACTGCCTGGTTGCCGGGGGTAAGGCGGGAGTTGAGGGTGTGGAGGTAAGCGTCGTAAAGCGAGTTTTTCTCGCTCTTCTCCATCAGCTCATCGACCTGACCTGTGACGATAAGCGTCTGGCGACCAACACGAGTGGAGGCCTTGCGCAGTTCAGTGGTGACCTTCGTAGCGCTGAGTTCATGGTCGATGTCCACGAGATCGTCGAGGCTCTGCACGAGCCCCGCCGCGGCCGTGGCGACCCCATCACTTGGCGCGGCCATAAACCGCAGATGATCCAGCAGCGCCTCGGTGCACTGCTCCAGACCCTTCACTCGGCCGGACTGAATCAGGCCCTCCAAGCCATGCGAGAGGGTGTAGCGGCCCGAGGGATACGCAGAATCCGCATAGGTCAGGGCGTGGAGGAAGGAATGGGCCATGGATCAGAACATGAAGTAGCGCTGGGCCAACGGAAGTTCAGACGCTGGGTCAATGGTGGCGACCTCGCCGTCAACGCGCACCACGTACGTGTCCGGGTCGACCTCGATGTCCGCCAACCGGTCATTGCGGATCATGTCCTTCTTGCCAATATTGCGGCAGTTCTTCACCGGCAGCACCGTTGACTTCAAGCCGAGCTGCTCCGGAACCCCGGCGTCGATGGAGGCCTGCGACATGAATGTGACGCGAGTGTCCGTCAGAGCCGAGCCGAAGTTAGCGAACTGATCGCGATAGAACACCGGCTGAGGTGTGGACAACGATGCATTGGGATCACCCATGGCGGCGAAACAAATCCGCCCCTGGCGAAGAACCAGGCGGGGCTTGGCGGCAAACGAATCGATCGGCCAGAGCACCAGGTCAGCGAGCTTTCCGGGTTCAATTGTGCCGATGTAGTCGCCGATGCCCTGCGCGATGGCCGGGTTAATGGTCATCTTTGCCACGTACCGGAGGACACGGTTGTTGTCGTCACCGTCGTCGCCTTCGAGCTCGCCTAGCTGCTCGCGGCAGTGGTGGGCAGTCTGGAAAGCGCGGATCCAGGACTCGCCAACGCGGCCCATTGCCTGCGAATCGGAACTGAAAATACTGATCAGACCCATATCGTGCAGCACTGTCTCAGCGGCGATGGTCTCCACACGAACCCGGGAATCGGCGAAAGCTACATCCTCGGGGATGTTGTGCGACAGGTGATGGCAGACCATCACCATGTCGAGAAGTTCCTCAACGGAGTTGACCGTGTACGGCAGGGTCGGATTCGTCGAGGCCGGCAGAACATTCTCCATCCCGGAGACCCGAATGATGTCCGGGGCGTGGCCGCCGCCGGCGCCCTCCGAGTGGAAGGTATGGACCGGCCGACCGTCGAAGGCGCGGATAGTCGACTCGAAGAAGCCGCCCTCGTTCAGAGTATCGGTGTGGATGGCGAGCTGGACGTCGCGTTCATCGCACACGTTCATGGCGTTTCGAATATTCGCAGGGGTCGCGCCCCAGTCCTCGTGGATCTTCAACCCGGCAGCGCCGGCGAGAATCTGGGAATCAACTGCCTCTGGCAGCGCGCCGGACCCCTTGCCGAGAAAGCCCGTGTTGACGGACATTCCCTCAGCGGCCTTGAGCATGAAATGAACCGAGGAAGCTCCCGGAGTACTGGTGGTTCCGAGAGTCCCTTCGGCCGGGCCAGTGCCACCGCCGAAGAAAGTGGTGATGCCACCAGCCAAACCGTGTTCGGCCTGCTGCGGGGTGATGTAGTGAATGTGGGTATCCACACCCCCGGCGGTGAGAATGCGATGCTCACCGGCAATGACCTCGGTGCCGACGCCAATAATGAGGTCCGGATCGACACCATCCTGAGTATTCGGGTTGCCAGCCTTGCCGATGCCGACGATCTTGCCGTCGCGAATTCCCACGTCACCCTTGACCACGCCAGCGACCGCGTCCAGCACAATGACCCCGGTGATGACCGTGTCGAGGGCGCCGGTCTCCGGCAGCGCCGTCGGGTCCTGCGCCATGCCATCGCGCACTGCTTTGCCGCCGCCGTACACCGACTCATCGCCATATGCGGACGCCAAGTGGTCATGTTCGATGCGCACGCGGAGGTTGGTGTCCGCGAGCTTTACGACGTCCCCCGTCGTCGGCCCATAAATCTCCGAATACCTACCCCGGTCGATGGTGCTCACTTGTCGTTCTCCTGCTCAGTGTCGTCCAGCGGGTCATTGCTACGCAGGAACTCCGGCAGCCGCTGCAGCGCCGCGGTCCTGACCGCCGGGTCGTCGAGGGCACCTTCCACGAGGCCAGCGAAGCCATGGAGGATGCGCTTTCCACCGAAGTCCACCAGCTCCACCTCTTGGGTGTTGCCCGGCTCGAACCGAACTGCCAGCCCTGATGGGATTGACAAGTGCATTCCCCAGGCGGCCTCTCGGTCGAAGTCCAAGGCGGCGTTGGCCTCAAAGAAGTGATAGTGCGAGCCAACCTGCACGGCCCGGTCGCCGGTGTTGGACACCCGCAGCGTCGCCGTCCGCCGGCCTGGGTTCAGCTCGATCTCCCCGGCTTGTGTCTCATAACGTGTCGCCGATCCGGACATGATGGATGCTCCTGGCTCTAGTGCGAATGAGTGTGGCCGTGTGAGTGACCATGGCTGTGGGAGTGGCTGTGCCCGTGGGAATGGTCCTCGTCACCGTGCGAGTGGGCGAAGCCCTGCCCGTGGTCGGCCAGCAGACCAGCGGCGACACCATTGTCTCCATGGTCACGCAGCCGATGGACTGCAGTCTTTGTAGCTTCCTCCAACGCTGTCACCAGCGCACCCTTGCGGAAAAGCTGAACTGCTCCGCTTTCCACGCCCAGGTCCGCACGAATCACGGCGGGGTTTTCTGCACCGAGCAACCGCAGCCGCTCCTTTGCACGTTCCGGCTCCGGCCACGATCCCTCAAATGTGGTCTCCACAAGCAACTGCTCGGAAAACTGCCGGGCCAGGCGAATCCGGCGAACCAATTCTGCGTCTGCGAACGGGTCCACGGTCTGTGCAACGAAGAGCACGCTGTCATGACTCTTGACCGCAGCCCTCAAGTGGCGGCGGAGCTCGGCGATGGTGCGGGTGGCGTCGATAAGCGAGGGAGCTAGAGCGACTTTATGGCCAAACCGCTGTGCCCACTGCAAGGCCTGCGCGGCCTGCGTCACCGATGTGAGATCTCGTCCGGTGCCGGCCGGAACAACGATAAGACTCTTATGGTCCTTCGTCGCCTTTTCCACCTGAAGTGAGAGCTCACGAGGCCTCACGACGACCGAATAGCCGACTTCCTCCTGCAACTCATCCGGGAACGGAACCTCAGTTCCCGCATAGAGAACAACGCGGTAAAGCTCTGGATCGAAAGTCATAGTGCTCCTCACTGACCAATCGGATCGTGGACGCTGACAAGTTTCGTGCCGTCTGGGAACGTCACCTCAACTTGGATGAGGTCGAGCATCTCCCGAACGCCATCCATGACGTCGTCCCGTGACAGGACCTCTGTGCCGACCCGCATCGCCTCTGCGACAGACAGTCCATCGCGGGCCGCTTCAATCACTGCGTCCGAGATGATCGCGACGGCCTCCGGGTGATTGAGCTTCACTCCCCTAGCTAACCTCCGGCGACTGACCTCAGCCGCCGTGAAGATCATGAGCTTCTCCTGCTCCCGGGGTGTCAGATTCACGGCGGGTCCCTTCCATCTTGGTACGCAACAACGTGCGGTGTCGGCACGGCCAACCTAAGCAAGGTTAATGCTGAATAATGTTGTTGTGGTCAGCGGCCAGACATATTTCACAACGGTTTATCACGATCAGCTCGGCCGAAATGCAATGGAAACATCGCACTCTGACGCCCCATAGGTCTCAGCCAATTCAGGAAACCCCTTGTGTGACTGACGCCACCACACAATTCAGTGGACATTCACGCCGATAACCACGGGAAACGTCGCCATTGTCAACGATGTCCGGGCCGATTCCGAGGACCGGTCCAACACCCTGAAAATCCCCTGAACCAGAACTCCCGTTCTGTGCCATAGTTGGATCATGGACGACAAGGATTCACGCGCCGAATCTCACATTGGCTCCGAAAAAGACCTGGCGGATCTAGTCGCCGGGAATGACCCGGGCAGAACACCCGCGGAACTGGACAACGAGGCTCAGTCATTCGCGGACATCGCCCCGGTCGCTAGCGAACCAATCAACCGTGCGACGGTGCTCGGCTATGACGCGCGTGCACTCGCCGCGTCATCACTCCGGATGATTCTTATCCTTTCCGGAGCCGCTCTGATTCTGTGGATCATCGGTTACTTCTGGCAGGGCATCCTGCCAGTGGTCTTGGGTCTGCTGCTCACCACAGTGCTCTGGCCGGTATCTGCTGCGATGCGAAAGCGTGGTGTGAACGCCGCGTTGGCTGCTGCGGTGACGCTGTTGGGGTTCCTTGGCATCGTCAGCGGAACCTTCATTGCGATGGGTCCGATCGTCGCTTCTCAGGGATCCGACCTAGTCGAACAGGCTCAGGAAGGTTTAACTGAGCTCTTCCAGCTAGTCGAGCAGCTCCCGTTCAACATCGAGATGGCGCAGGTGGAGGAGACTCTCCAGGAGATCACCACCTTTATTCAGGAGAGAGCCGGTGACATCGCAGGTGGTGTCGTAACCGGTGTCAGCGCCGCGACGTCGATGGTCGTGACGCTAGTCATCATGCTGGTGCTGGTGTTCTTCTTCCTGAAGGACGGCGACAAGTTCCTGCCGTGGATCCGTCAGTACAGCGGCCGCACCGCCGGCTGGCACATCAGCGAGCTGCTGACCCGCATGTGGAACACCCTCAGTGGATTCATTCGCACGCAGGCAGTTGTCTCGTTCGTCGATGCCTTCTTCATCGGACTCGGCCTAGTCCTCCTGGGAGTTCCGCTCGCCTTCGTTCTGGCGGTCCTCACCTTCTTCGCAGGTTTCATCCCGATCGTCGGTGCGATCACGGCCGGCTCGCTCGCCGTCATTATTGCGCTGGTCAGCAATGGCCTTACCAACGCGATCATGGTGCTGGTCCTGATCATCGCGGTGCAGCAGCTCGAGGGCAACGTCCTCCAGCCGGTGCTCCAGTCCAAGGCAATGCAGCTCCACGCTGCGATGGTCCTGCTGTCGGTCACCGTCGGTTCCACCCTCTTCGGCATCACCGGCGCATTCCTCGCGGTCCCGGTCGCTGCGACGATCGCCGTTGCTTTCCGCTACCACGCAGAGATGGTCGGGCTTCGGTCCGGTGAAATCACCATGGACGATATTGAAGTCGCCACAGATCCTGAGACTCAACGGAAGAAACGTGAGAACTCAGGTTGGAATGCGTTGAAGAAGAAATTCAACAAACGGAAGCAACAAGTGCAGGAAAAGGTCGAGGAAGCGAAGAGCAACTAACCCCTGCTTCCCGACGTCTCCCTCCACATTCCAGACCCCCGACCTCCGAGAAAATTTCTCGGAAGCCGGGGGTTCGGCTATTGCCCGTACCGGGCGGATTAGATAGCCAAGGCCATCCGGACCTTCTCCTCCACTTCCTCCATGTCATGGGCACCGGAGGTGATCGACTCCGGAGTATCCGGAACCAGGGTGGCTCCGCCCTCGCCCTGTTGGATGACTCGACCGGAGGCCATCACGGCGTATTCACTGGCGGCGGACAGCGCGAATCCCATGTGCTGCTCGACCAGGAGTACGGCGACGCCTTCCTTCGCCAGGTCGCGGATGGTTTGTTGGATCTCGGCGACGACGTTCGGCTGGATGCCTTCGGCAGGTTCATCGAGGATCAGGAGCTTCGGCTGTGTGATCAGTGCTCGGGCGATCGAAAGCTGCTGGCGCTGACCGCCGGATAGGAGGCCCGCCTGACGATCGAGGAACGGCACGAGGGCGGGGAAACGCTCCAGAGCTTCATCGATGCGTCCGCGTGCCTGGCGTCCGATACCTTCGGCGACAACCTGGAGGTTCTCCATGGTGGAGAGCTGCTCGAAGGACTTCTGTCCCTGCGGAACATAGGCCATTCCTCGTTTGATGCGGGCATGAGGGGCAAGGGAGGTGATGTCCTCGCCGTCAAAGGTGATGGTGCCCGAGGTCGGCTTGATGAGTCCGACTGCGGTGCGCAGCAAGGTGGTCTTGCCGGCGCCGTTGTGTCCGAGGACTGCAACGACTCCGTCGTCGGGGACGGTGAGGCTGACGTCATGGACGACCTTGGTCTGTCCGTAGCCGGAGGTGATTGAGTCGATGGTGAGCATTGGTCCGGTTCCTTCCGGTGTGGTGCTTCGGGGTGCGAGAAAGGGGGGTCTTAGGCAGCTGGTCTTAGGCAGCTGAGGTACCGAGGTAGATCTTCTGGACTTCGCTGTGGTGCTGAACATCGTCGACGGAGCCTTCTGCCAAGACCGTGCCGCGGTTGAGGACAGTCACGCGGCTAGCGAAGTTCCTCATGAAGTCCATGTCGTGCTCGACGACGAGGACCATCCGGTCCTTGGAGACACGGTGGAGAAGTTCGCCGGTGGCGTCGCGTTCGTCGAGGCTCATGCCGGCGACGGGTTCGTCGAGAAGCAAAGCTCTGGAGTCCTGAACCAGGAGCATGGCGATCTCCAGCCACTGCTTCTGGCCGTGGGACAGGACACCCGCGCGGCGGTTCCGGATCTCGGTGAGGCCAGAGAGTTCCAGCGCTTCCTCAATGCGGGGATCCAGGTGGCGACGCACTCCCCACAGCGCCGACTTCTTGCGGTGGATCCCGCAGGCGATGTCGAGGTTCTGCAGGACAGAGAGTGCTTCGAAGACGCTGGCGGTCTGGAAGGTTCGGCCGACGCCCATCCGGGCGATCTGCTGCACCGGAGTGCCGAGGATCTCGCGGCCATCAAGAGTCACGGAACCGGTGCCGGGGACGAGGCCGGAGATGGCATCGACGCAGGTGGTCTTACCAGCGCCGTTGGGTCCGATGAGGAAGTGAACTTCGCCGGGGTCGGTGTGGAAGCTGACGTTGTCGACGGCGGTGAATTCGCCGAACTTCACGGTCAGGTCGGTGGCGATGAGGCCGCTCATGCTTGTGCTCCTTCTTTGTTCGACGACTCTTTCTTCACGGATCTGAACTTGCGCACGCTGGCCAACGAAGCGAGGCCTCCCGGCAGGAGGGCGATGACGAGGACAAGCAACATGCCTTGGAAGTAGGACCAGCCGGAGGGGAATACGCCCGAGAGGAACGACTCAGCCCATCCGAGGAGAAGCGCTCCCAGAGCCGGACCGAAGAGGCTGGCACGGCCACCTGCGGCGACGGCGATGACGAAGACAATCGAGGGGACGACACCGATTTCCGCCGGGGAAATGATGCCGACGATCGGTACGAACAGCGCGCCGGCGATTCCCGCCATCACAGCGGCAATCACGTAGGCAGCGGTCTTAATCAGCGCCGGGTCATAGCCGAGGAATCGGACGCGCTCTTCAGCATCACGGGTAGCGACGAGGAGTTCGCCGTACCTGCTCCGCATCAGCCAGTACGAGATCGCAATCATCGCAAGCAGCACTGAAGCGGCGATGAAGTAGAGCATCTGCTTGTTGACCGGGTCGTTGAGGTCGTATCCAAAGAAATACTGGAATCCGCTGAGACCATTGGAGCCGCCAAGGGTTTCCTGCTGTCCAACAAGGAGGACGACAACTGCTGCAACCAGTGCCTGGTTGAGGATCGCGAAGTAGGCGCCGCGGATACGTCGGCGGAAGATCGAGTAGCCGAGAAGGAAACTCACCACTGCCGGCAGCACGACGATCATGGCCAGAGTGAACACCGGGCTGCGGAAAGGCTCCCACCACACGGGAACCGTGGCGCCGGTCAATGCCATGAAGGTGGGGGTTCCGGTGCCGGCGATGTCGGCGTCGGCGAGCTGCATGTGCATCGCCATGACGTAGGCACCGATACCGAAGAACGCGCCCTGTCCCAGGGTGAGCATTCCGCCTCGACCCCAGGCCAGGCCGATTCCCACGGCAACGATGGCATAACAAATGAAGCGGGATAGCTGGCCCAGCCCGAAGGGGGTCAGCACGATCGGAGCAATCACTAGCAGGGCAATGCCGAGCAGCATCATGCCGATGCCGACGCTCTTGAGCGAGGGCGCACCGATCACGGAGCCTGGACCGAGAAGCCGACTACTGGAGGAGTCCGGTGTGGAGGTGCGGGATGTGGAGAGGGAGGCGTCGGGAAGCGATGCGTTTTTCGTCTTCAACGGACTCATGCGAGGCTCCTGGTCTTGACGGTGAACAGTCCCTGCGGACGGAACTGGAGGAATGCGACCACAGCGACGAGAACCACGAACTTCGCGATGGACGCCCCGGTGGAGTACTCGACGAACGCCTGGATAAGACCCAGTGCAAACGCCGAAATGACAGCGCCCTTGATGCGGCCGATTCCGCCGGCTGCGACGACAAGGAAGGCGTCAACGATGTAGGTAGTGCCGATCGTCGGGCCAGTGGCACCGATGAGGGTGATCATGACTCCAGCGACGCCGGCGAGGCCGGAACCGACGAAGAACGTCAGGCGGTCAGTGGCACGGGTGTTGATTCCGTTGGTCTCTGCGAGATCGCGATTCTGCACGACTGCGCGGATGCGGCGACCCATTGGAGTCTTCGTCATGAATAGGCCCAGGCCTGCGACAACGATGATGACCACGAGCAGAATAAAAAGACGCGAGGTGGGAATAACGGCACCGGCGAATTCGATATTGCCTTGGAGCCAGGTGGGTGCCTGAACGTCCACGGCGGGGGCGCCGAAGATGTCACGGGCGAGCTGCTGCAGGATCAGACCGACGCCGAAGGTTGCTAGAAGCGTGTCCAGTGGCCGGTGATACATCCTCCTGATGAGCACCTGTTCGAGGAGAACACCGAGCAGACCGCCGATGACGAAAGCGACGGGGATAGAGATGAAAAGCGAGAGCCCTGCATAGCCGAGGAAGCTCTGCACCACGTACGCGGTGTAAGCGCCGACCATGATGAACTCGCCGTGGGCCATATTGATCACGCCCATCTGACCGAAGGTCAGGGACAGGCCAATGGCCACAAGTAGGAGGACGGAGCCAATGCTCAGTCCTGCCACCAACTGTGATGTCAGGATGTCCATGTCAGTCCTCCCTGAGGGCGCCGGTGCCGATGCCCGTGCGGGCGTCGAGCGGTATGTCGGACCAGTCGTAGTTGTCCAGGAACGGGTCCGGGGTGAGAGGCTCATCGGCCTCCCAGACGGTGTCGATGAGTCCGTCCTCGTTAATCCGACCGATGCGCGGGGTGCGCGTGACGTGGTGGGTGGAGCCATCGACGGTGACGGTGCCTTCTGGTCCGTCGTAGGAGACGCCGTCGGCGGCTTCTCTGACCTCGTCGACATCGAAAGAACCGGCCTTTTCGACCATTTCGCGCCACAAATAGAGGCTGGTGTACGCGGCGGTCATCGGGTCAGAGGTGACTCGGCCTTCGCCGTAGCGGTCCTTGAAACGGTCGACGAATTCGTGGTTCTCGGGCGTATCGACGCTTTGGTAGTAATTCCACGCCGTGAGCTGCCCGCCGATGTTATTCACACCGATGCCGCCGATTTCCTCTTCTGCGAGGGAGACGGACAAGACGGGAGTGGTCTCCGGGGTCATGCCCATGCTTCGGTACTGGCGGAAGAATGCGACGTTGGAGTCACCGTTGAGGGTGTTGAATACTGCGTCTGCACCTGAGTCACGGACGCGGTTGGCGATCGTGGTGAAGTCGGTGGATCCGAGCGGGGTGTAGTCCTCGCCGACGATCTCAACGTCATTTTCCTCGGCCCACTGCTTGATGATCATGTTCGCTGCGCGGGGGAACACGTAGTCACTGCCGAGCAAGAAGATGGAATCCGCACCCTCTTCGTCCTTGAGGTACTCAAGACCCGGGACGATCTGCTGATTAGTGGTGGAGCCGGTGTAGTACACATTGCGGGAGGCCTCGAGCCCCTCGTACTGGACCGGGTAAAACAGCAGCGAGTTGTTGCTCTCGAAGACCGGGAGCATCGCTTTGCGGGAAGCGGAGGTCCAGCCACCAAAGACGGCAGCGACACATTCGACTTCGATAAGGCGGGCGGCGCGCTCTGCGAAGATCGCGGGGTCGGATGCTCCGTCTTCCTCGACGATCTCCAACTTCTTTCCCATGACTCCGCCGGAGTTGTTGATCTCCTCGGCCGCCATGTTGAGCGACTGGTTGACCGTGGTCTCACTGATCGCCATGGTTCCCGACAGGGAGTTGATGAATCCGACCTTCACCGTGTCACCGGAGGTGTCTACGCAGGACTGCGCTTGAATCGGGTCGTCACCAACACGCGCGCCACCACAGGAGGCGAGCACTAGGCCGAACGCGGAGACCACCGCAGTGAATCCCCATAATTTACGGCGACTTCTCGATCTACCCTCAGTGGGCGGTTCCATGCTTCCTCCTGTGTCGACGCCTTTGACACGGGCGAATGCTCGCCCGATTCAGCGGATATAGAGGAAGTTATGGAACGCAGATTTCCTGTCGGTGAGGCAATTGTTTCCAGCAGCTGTCTCACATACCTGAAACAATCGTTTCCGCATACTATTGTCTGATTCACCTCAATAGACGAACGATTATCCACAAAAAGTGTGCGGCTCGTCACATATTTGGCCCAGAAGCTATTAACCCGAAAGTAACGACCGGGGTGACGATGTGAAATCGAATGTCGGTTACATTGCTCCTGCCCAGCTAACAGTTCGCTCGTCCGGTCAGCGCCCCAGCCGAGGAGTACTCCCCTGTGTCAGTGATTGGAATTGTCAACGTCAACACCAGTCGGTCGATGACGGGCACCATCGTCACCGCCGCTGCCGCCGTCGCTGCTCCGGACACCGTCATTGAGGGAGTTACCCCAACTATCGGCCCGGAATCGGTAGAGACCCACGTTGAAGCAGCGCTATCTCAGGTCGGCGTCATTTTGGCTGTTCACCGCCGCCACAGTGAGGGGCTCGATCCGGCGCTGCCGGATTTACCTCCCATCAGCGCCTGGATAATCGCGGGGTATGGCGACGAGGGACGTGAGGCGTTGCAAGAGCTTATCGACGTCCCCGTCGTAGACATCACCGAAGCCGCCGCGTTCGCTGCCATGTCCGTCGGTGATAGGTACGCCGTAGTGACGACGCTGGATCGGACCGTCCCCATGATCCGCGGCCGACTGGAGTTGGCCGGATTATATGACCGTTGTGTGTCGGTGAAGGGAACCGGCCTTGGGGTACTCGAGCTGGAGGAAGATCAAGACCGGACCGACGATCTCATCCTTGAACTGGCGGCTGAGGCCCTGACACACGGCGCCGAGTCGATTTGCCTGGGCTGCGGCGGCATGGCTGGTCGCGCCCCGGAATTGACGCAGAAGCTCGGAGCACCGGTCATCGATGGTGTGACTGCTGCTGTGGGAATCGCCGAGTCCTTGATCCGCCAGGGACTGCACACTTCCCGGGTCGGCACCTACGCCCCGAGAAGTCCCAAGAAGCTCACGGGATTCGAGGAACTCGAGATCAACTGACTCAGCGCCCTCGCAATTCTCCTACCCCGAAAGGAACCTGATGCTCGAGGCCAAAGGCCCGGACCTGGATATTCTCACCGGCCAATTGAGTGCCGTTGCGGACGCGACCCTAGCGACCATTGACCCCCGCGTCACCGGAGAATGGGCCTCTCCCTTGTCCTCCCGGCAGCCAGTCCACACCGTGTACGTACCCGCAGATCAGGCGGTGCGCGAGGGCGCCGGCCTGGTGTCAGAGTGGGGCGCCACTGCTGTGGCGACAGCCACCGGCACCACCGGCGAGGACGATCCAGTGCGGGCTCTTGAATCGATCGCAGGTCAGCTGGGAGTTCCAGAGGAGATCGCCGGGGAAGTCGCTGAGCGCGCCGCTGACAAGCTGCGCACTGAGCCGATCGAAGACCTCCGGATCGACTTTGAAGACGGATTCACTCAGCGCGCTATTGCCTTCGTCGACCGTGAGGCTGACGAGGATGCCAAGGCCGTCGAGTCAGCGGGAATTCTCGCGCAGTGGCTGACCGCATCCGCAGGTACCGCACCGGGTTTCACGGGAATTCGGATCAAATCCTTCGACCCGTCGGTGCGGAACCGCGGCCTGCGCACTTTGGTCATTGTCCTCACCGAATTGGCTGCACGCGGTGTCCTGCAGGAAGCGCTCGAATCTCGGCCTCGATCCCTGCGCATCACCCTCCCAAAGGCCCAACACCACCTGCAGGTGGCCGCGTTTGTGGAGGCTCTGGAGCAGATCGAAAAGACTCTTGACCTGCCGCGTATCCCGTTTGAGATCCAGATCGAGACTCCCCAGGCGATTCTCTGCTCTGATGGCTCCGCTGAAGCGACCCGCATCCTCACCGCTGGACGAGACCGAGTCTTATCGCTGCACTACGGGACCTACGACTACTCCGCTTCTCTTGGCGTTGACGCCGCAGACCAATCCCTGGAGCACCCAGTAGCCGACCACGCGAAGGACATCCTTCAGGTCGCAACCTCAACGATTGGTGTCGAGCTCTCCGATGGTTCGACCAACCGCATCCCTACCGGATCGCCAGAGCAGGTCTTGGAGGGCTGGCGTAACCACTTCCGTTTAGTCGATCGTCATTTGCACCGTGGCATCCGGCAAGGCTGGGATCTGCATCCGAATCATCTAGTTACCCGACATTTGGCGACCGTCGCGTATTTCCGCTCCAATTGGGAAGCCAGCGCCGAGCGTCTGCGCGCTTACGTGGACGGGGATACCTCCCAGTGGATGGACGAGCCCGCCACTGCCAAGGCCCTCGCCGGTTACCTCAATCGAGCGCACGCCTGTGGTGCCATCTCTGATGTAGAACTGTCGACCACCACCGTCGGGCCCGACGATCTGCATTCCCTCATCCTCACCGGAAGGACCCCGAATCAATGACCACGCAGGTATTCCGCGCCACCCAGGCAATCCACGGTGTCGACGCAACTCATGGTCCCGCAACAGTTTTCGTCGATAAGGGGCGAGTGACGGAGGTTGTAGGTGAGGTGTTGGAGGTGGACGTCGTAAAGCAAAAATCTCTTTCTAACGATGTCGACATCATCGACGTCCCCTCTGACGAGGTTCTGATCCCAGGCCTGGTCGATACCCATGTGCATGTGAATGAGCCGGGCCGTACCGACTGGGAGGGCTTCGCCTCAGTCACCCGTGCCGCCGCCGCAGGTGGAGTGACCACGCTGCTGGATATGCCGCTGAATTCGATTCCCTCGACGGTGACTGTTGATGCGCTGGCAGTGAAGCAGGACGTCGCCCGCGACAAGGCCCGGGTCAACGTCGGTTTCTGGGGCGGCGCCGTACCCGAGAACCTTGGCACCGGAGATCTGAAGGCGCTATGGGACGCCGGCGTGTTTGGATTCAAGTGCTTCCTGCTGCACTCGGGCGTTGATGAGTTCGCGCCGCTGAACAAGAAGCAGCTCCACGCCGCCATGGAGGAAATCGCCGAGTTTGATGGCCTGCTCATCGTCCACGCTGAGGACGCCGACGCCATCGAAGCAGGTGAAGCAGCAGTGAATGCTGACGGTGGCATCGACGAAACCTACGAAACGTTTCTTGCCTCTCGGCCAGCAGACGCTGAGGCGAAGGCAATCGCGAGCGTCATCGAGTCATCTGAAGCCACCGGCTGTCGCGCCCACATCCTGCACCTGTCCGACTCCAATTCGCTGGCGCAGATTCAGGAGGCGAAGGTCCGCGGCGTCCGCATCACCGCGGAGACCTGCCCCCATTACCTGTCGTTGTTCGCCGAGGAGATTCAGAACGGTGCCACGCAGTTCAAGTGCTGCCCACCGATCCGCACTGCCGGCAATCGAGAGCAGCTGTGGAAGGGGCTCGTTGACGGCGTAATCGACATGGTTGTCTCGGACCACTCCCCCTGCACCGCCGAGCTCAAGCGCTTCGAGGAGATCGCAGAATCGCAGCGCAAGGCCGGTGAAGACAGTGAGCTGGCGGCGTTTTCGGCGCTGGCAGCGAAGGGTACTGACCTCGGCGGCGAGGGAGCGGACGGGCGTGGCACCGGCGGTTCATTTGGTGAGGCGTGGGGCGGCATCAGTTCGGTGCAGCTCGGGTTACCGGTGATCTGGTCTCAAGCCCGCGTTCGCGGTCTTTCGCTTCCCGACGTCCTCACCTGGATGTCCACCAACCCCGCCGCATGGACAGGACTCGATGACCGTGGAGCTATTTCCCCAGGTAAAAGGGCCGACCTAGTCACGATCAGTGCGGATGATGCGTTCGTCGTCCTTCCGGAGAAACTCCACCAGAAGAACAAACTCTCGGCCTACGCTCAGCGCGCGCTTGCCGGCGTCGTTACCCGCACGTGGGTCGGAGGCGAGCTGGTGTACCGCCGCCCCTTGACGGGCGAAGACGCTTCTGATTCATCGGTTTTCCCAGGAACTGCGCAGCCTTTTACAGTTCGATAGATCCCATCCGATTGTCCCTTTCATTACTTATGAGGAGTCTCTAGTGACCGACATCCCCGCCACCCTCCCTGATTTCCTTACCCTCCCTGACCTGGCCAATCGCGACCTGGCTGGATCAGTTGTGTGGGCCAGCGATGAGGCTTTCGCCGAGCGCGAGAACCTGATTATGCCGCACGAGCCCCTGTTCGATCCGGCTGCGTTTGGCAACAAGGGCAAGGTCTATGACGGGTGGGAGACGCGTCGTCGACGCCACGCGGAGATCGGTGGCAATGACTCGGCGATCGTGCGGCTAGGCGTTCCCGGCCATATCAAAGGCATCGTTGTGGACACTGCCTGGTTCACCGGCAACTATCCGCCGGCGGTAGCTGTGTACGGACTGACCTGCGATGAGTACCTCACCGGCGCGGAGCTCGCCGCCCTTCCCGAGGACCGCTGGATCCCGCTCGTCGAGCCAACTCCTGCGCAAGGAAATCACAAGCACTACTTCGAGATCAGCGAGGAGTTCGCCACCCGCCGGGTCACCCATGTGCGTCTGGACATGCTTCCCGATGGCGGTATCGCTCGCCTGCGCGTCCACGGCATCCCGTCGCCGGACCCGACCTTCCTCGCCGGCACCATTGACCTGGCCTCCGTGGAGAACGGCGCCCGTGTCATCGAGTGCTCAAACACTTTCTATTCCTCTCCCAACCAGGTCATCGGCCTGGGGCGGGCCCGCAACATGGGCGGCGGCTGGGAGAACGCCCGCCGTCGTGAAGCCGGCGCAGACGGTACGTCCCTGGACTACTTCACCGTCCGTCTGGCTGCAGAAGGCCGAATCCGCTGGATCGAGGTCGACACCAGTTACTTCGTGTTCAACGCCCCTGGTGACATTGACATCATTGGAGTGACAGCGGATGGCTCCACGATCCCGCTGCTTGCTAAGACCTCCGTCCTCCCCGATACCCGTCACCGCCTGCAGATCACCTCTGAAACCGAAGACGGTATGAGTACTCCGATCGTCGCGGTGCGCCTGAATGTGTATCCCGACGGCGGCCTGGCCCGCTTCCGCGTCTGGGGCGAACTCACTGAGATGGGCGCCTCCCAGATCGCCTCGTTCTGGTAAACCCACATCGGCGATACCTAGGCGTATTTCGGTGATTTATCGCGCTGCGGCCAGTGCCTGGAAAATAGAAACAGGCTGTTTACCCGCATGACCCTGTCGCGAATCCCCTGATTCATACGGTAATTCAGGGAAACCTCCCCTGAAGACCCGAATGGACGTGCCACCATGACCAGCACCATCACCACGACCGAGACGGCCGAAGCCATTGGATTCGATCCGACGGTCCCTGCACGCAATCGCCCGGAGCCGCTGCCTGCTGAGGAGTCTGCTGCGAACCTGGTGGCACTGGCTGAGCAGGCCAGGGCAGATATGGCGCTCATCGGCCACAACCACGATTGGGTGCCTGCGCCGACCGACGCGGACACCTACAACGTACTGGTCATCGGCGGCGGTCAGGCTGGACTTGGAGCTGCATTCGCGCTGAGCCGGCATCGTGTCGGCTCGGTGAAGGTCATCGAGGCTGGTCCGGAGGACGAGGTCGGTTGCTGGACTCGCTACGCCCGCATGCACACCCTGCGCAGCCCGAAGAACATGAAGGGGATCGAGCTGGACATCCCGTCCCTGCATACCGAGCGTTGGTTCGAGGCCAAGTACGGCAAGGACGCCTGGGCAGTCACTGACTTGGTTCCGCGAGAGGACTGGAACGAATACCTCACGTGGTTCCGCAAAACCACGCTTCTCGACATCGACTTCGGCACCACCGTCACCTCCGTGAAGCAGCCAGGAGAGGACGGCTTCTTCGTAGTCACCGCGACCGGCCCATCCGGCGAGACTGAGTACCGCGCACGTCGCGTGATCTTCTCCATGGGATTGACCGGTGGTGGCGGAACCTATTTGCCGCCGTTGGTGCAGGCTCTGCCGGAAGAGATGCGCGCCCACACCGAGGACTCCATCGACTTCGAGGCTCTGGCAGGTAAGCGAGTAATCGTCCTTGGTGGTGGTGCCTCAGGTTTCGACAATGCGTCGACTGCACTGGAAAAGGGAGCCGAGAGCGTCGAGATGCAAATTCGACGCACCGAGATCCCCCGCCAGAACTCCCTGCGCTGGATGGAGTTTCCGGGCATGCAAGAGCACTTCTACGACCTATCGGACGACGAAAAATGGGAATTCTCCGCCTTCAACGGCGGCCTCCCGCAGCCACCGACGCAGGCCTCAGTGTGGCGCGCATTCGCTCACGACAATTTCTCCCTGGTCAAAGACGTCCGCTGGGCATCAGCAGAGATCCGAACCACTGACGAGGACGGACAGGAAGTCGTGATCGTGGATGATCTGGGGCGCGAGCACGTCGGCGACTTCGTCATCTCTGCGACCGGATACGCCGTGGATCTGGGGCTGCGCCCGGAGCTCCAGGAGTTCCTCCCGGACATTTCACTGTGGTCAGATCAGTATGAGCCCGCCGCGGAGCATGCGATGGGTCAGTGTCCGTACCTCGGTGACGGTTTCCAGTTCCAGGCTAAGGACGGTGCTTCTGAAGCCGCAGCGGACTACATTCCGCGCCTGTTCCACTTGTCTACCGGAGCCCGGGTCTCTCACGGGGTGGCCGGCAATCAGCTCTCCGGAATCTTCGCCGGTATCTCCCGTCTGGGCAATCGCATCGCCACGGATATCACCCGAGAAAACTGGACCGACTTCTTCAACGAGTTCAAGGCCTTCGAATACGAAGAGGTCACCAACGTCGGCCGCCATGTTGACGGTGAAGCCTGGTACCCGGCGGCTCCGCGGTACTAAGCAGCGCGCGTTCCACCAAGCATCCACCAACTGGTAACGCACCTTTCACATCAGGTGCACGTTCCTGCAAAGCAGTGCTCCTAGTTTTAGTGGTGCAAGGGAAAAGAGTTCCTGACGCACACTGCACTTCTCTCCGGACGAGGCTGGCCGGCGTTGGCGTGAATTTTCACGCCAGCTGACCGCCCCCGGAGAGACTAGATTTTTCAGCGGCGCAGCCGGGCCCCACGACACAGATCGTGGCGAGCCGGAGGGGAAACCGCCCGACGCCGAAAGGTCAATCATGACCAGCACGTACGACAACGCTGAACTTCAACTCGAGTCCATCATGGGTGGACTCGGCACCGAGACCGAGGACCGTTCGGTTCCGGTGATCGACTTCAATAACTGGGATCTGAGCGAGGCTGACTGGGAGGTCAAGGCCGAGGAACTCTGGAATGCGGCCACCACCATCGGGTTCTTCCAGCGCATCGACTACCTCAATGATCACCTCGTGCAGGTCGGCGAGGCAGCCGAGGACGGCGTCGACGTAATGGGCTACACCTCATGGGGTTGCATCGACTTGGTGTCGGCTTCGAAGGCGGAGCTATCTAAGCGCTACGGCTTCATTTACGTCGATCGCAATGATGATGGAACGGGCTCGCTCGACCGGTACCGCAAGAAGTCTTTCAACTGGTACCGGAACGTCATCGCGTCGAACGGCCGTAGCCTCCAGCCGTAGCCTAGGGTGGCCCTCATGCGGATCCTCCGGGTGTTTAACAACAACGTGGTGCTGGCCAACCACTCCGGTACGGAGGTCGTGCTGACCGGGCGCGGCCTCGGTTTCGGGGCATCGGCAGGCGATCCGGTCGATGAGTCGAAAGTGGTCCGGATGTTCGTTCCCGAGGATCATCGGGAGCCTGACCATGTCGCTGCGCTGGCTGCGGATATTCCCCCCCGTGGTACGTCGAGCTGGCAGGATCCCTCACCGATCATCTGGAGGTCCCCTCCCCCACTGTGCTGGCGTTGGGCGATCACCTCCACATGGCAGTGCGACGCCAGGAACTCGGCGCACTGACGGACTCACATCCACTCGGCGCCGAGGTCCGGCACCTGTACCCGAAAGAGTTCGCCACCGCCGGTGATCTGCTCATCGGGTGAACCAGCGCCTGGCAGAGAAGGAGATTCCTGCCCTACCGGAGTCGGAAAAGGTCGCTATCGCGCTGCATCTGGTCAACTCCGGTTTCGGAGCAGGAGACCTCCGCGAGACACACCAAATCACCGAGATCCTCTCCCAGCTCTTTGACGTCGTAGATTCCGCCTACGGCATCACCGTCGACCGCTCCTCAACAAACGCCGCCAGATTCATCACACACATGCGCTACCTATTTGTGCGGATGAAGGAGAACACCCAGCTCAACGAGGGATTCTCCACGCTCATCGACACCCTGTCGCAGTCTCACCCCGAAGCGGTGATCTGCGGCAACCGTATTGCCGACATTCTGGAACTACGACTCGACAAGGAACTATCTGGCGCTGCACGTCACCCGGCTTACCATCAATGACAAGGCACGTCCCTCGCAGTAACAATCGGTTCTCACTGTCCGCCGCTCAGGTCTGGACGTCCGACCAATTCGCGGTACATCATCACCTGACGCAGGCCAGAGACGAGCATCGGCGACTCCACCATCCCCTCCCACCCAAGGGACCACGTGAGCTGCGCGGCAAGGTCCCAGATGCTCACCGCCGGGTCTTTCTCCAATACCTGTCGCACTTCCGTGGCGCGGGCCAGCACGTGATCTTCCGCGAAGCGACGCCTCTCCCCAAGGCCGGTGAAGCAGAAACCGTGGCCGGGGATGGTGAGGTAGGCGTCGTAAAGCGAGTATTTACGCAGTGAAAGCAGGTAATCCTCGACCGGGTTGCCGCCGATCGAGGCGATGCCGAGCCCGGCGCCGGCGTTGATGTCCGGCAGAATGTGGTCGCCGACGATCGCGACCTGCGACGCCTCGTCAACGAGCGTCAGATGCCCAGGAGTGTGGCCCGGAGTCAGCACCGCTTGGAAGCCGCACACGGTGTCACCCTCATGGAGCAGGATGTCCGGCGCCTGGTCGGGGATATGTTCCAGACGAACCGGGGTCGCGAGCTGTTCCAGGATCGGTTCCAGCACCCCGTCGGGAGCGCCGGTGGTCGCCACCGTCACGGGGAAATCATCGATCCCGGTACCATTCCTCGCTGCGTCGATGGTCTCCTGTTCGAGGGCACTGATCGCGTAACGAGCGCCGGTAGCGCCCAGAAGAGTTGCAGCAGCGCCGATGTGGTCTGGATGCGCATGCGTTACGACGACCTCATCCACATCCCCCAACCCCCGACCTTCGGACCTCAGGAACTCATCCAGATCGGACAAATACTTGTCAGCCGCCGACGGATCCGACTCGTCAATCCAGCCAGGATCGATGACCGTCACATGATCAGGACCCAAGTACACCGTCGAAAACACACTCGCCATCGAGCCTTCCCCAGGCAGCGGGATTGCGCGGACCCACAAGCTGGATTCGCTCGTGGAGGCAGCGTCGATACGCACGGGAGTCGGCTGGGGATCAAAGACCGGTTGAACCATGACCGCAGAGTACTCGTGCCGCACGAGCCCGGATCAACCCGTGAAAATTAGGGCAGGATCGCCTTATTTGTTCCGGTGGCCTACTTTTCTTCCCATGACAACAACTTCGTGGCGTTCCACGACTAAAACCTTCCTCGCCCTCGCGTTGGCCGCCTCCTTGGCACTGTCCGGATGCTCAACCGACGCAGAGGCCGAGAACAATGCCTCCGACGGCAGCTACACCGTCGAACACGCGATGGGTTCGACGACAATCGACGGCCCTGTTGACCGCGTGGTGGTCATCGACTCCCCGCACCTGGACTCACTGGTGGCCCTGGACGTGATCCCCGTCGGAGCAACCGAATCCGGCGCCGCCGCTGGATTCCCGGATTACCTCCCCGATCAGTTGGAAGAGACCGAATCCGTGGGCGAGACGATGGATCCGAACATCGAGAAGATCGCGAGCCCAGAGCCGGACCTCATCATCGGCGCAAAGGTGCGCCACGAGGAGATCTACGAACAGCTCTCCGCCATCGCCCCGACCGTCTACTCCGAGGGCTCCGGCACCAACTGGCAGGAACAGGCGACCATTACCGCCGCAGCGGTGAACAAATCTGACGAGATGGAGGAGCAAATCGCAGCCCTCGATGAGCGCGCAGCAGCCCTTGGAGAATCCATTCCGGAAGGCGCGACCGCTTCCATGGTCCGATTCCGCCCTGAGAACTTCCGCCTCTACGGACCTGAAACCTTCTCCGGATCCATCCTCAGCCAGGTCGGCTTCGACCTCGGTGAACGGGACTGGAACGAGTACTCAATGATGGAACTGAGCCCTGAGAACTTCGCTCAGATCGACGGCGACTACATCTTCTACACCGTCCCTGGCGGCGACGAGACTCTCACCACCAAGCCCACCGTCGAAGGCCTGTGGGGCAACCAGCCGGGCGTCGAGAACGGGCAGGTCTACGAGTTCGAGGATGAGACCTGGATGGTCGGCATCGGGGTTCTCGGCGGCAATGCAATCCTGGATGACCTGGAGCCGGCTCTCTCCACCTGAGTGCGCTTATTCTCCGGCCCCACCCTTTCCCCTCCGGGGTCATCCGAGCCGATTCTGCGACTCCGGCGAGGACCTCATCCAACGCAGGAAAGGTCTTAGCCTGGCTTGGCCGGGCATCGCTTAGTATCGATCCGGCTCCGACCCCAGCTCGAACGCGCGACCGGAGACCTCCTTCGGGGTGATCTCGACGTAGTTGTACTTCAAGGTCGGCAGCCACGGTCGCAACGGCAAGTCGTCAGCGGCCTCAATCTCCTTAGTAGAACTCAACGCACGGGCGGTGCCCTTGATGATCACCGACCACGCAGTCTGAGCTTCTTGGTCCACATGATCTGCCTCGAAGAGAACATCCGCATTGAGGGCAAGGCTAAACAGCTTCGTGCCTTCAGCAGTGCGGAAATATACCTTGCCTTCATGCGCCACGTAGTTCAGCGGGAAGAGGTCCATGTCATCTTTGCGGCGCACCACAACGCGCCCAAATGACTGAGTGTCCAGCAACTCGAAGCACTCGTCGTTGCTGAGAATTTTCACGGGGTTATGCGATTGGCTCATACCTCCAGTGTCCCAGTTCTCATACGGAGTGTCACCGGAATCCACCCCCGACAGAGCCCACGAAAACGGTGTTGTTCACCACCACCGTCTACAGCGGCTGACACGTCGGACAGGCGTAGGTCTTCCTCCCGGCGAGATCGAACAGTGTGACTGGAGTTCCGCAGATATGACACGGCTGGCCAGTGCGGCGGTAGACGTAGACTTCGCCGCCGTGGTCGTCGGCACGCGGTTCGCGGTTCATCGCCTCGGGAGTGTGGTCGGCGCGGACGGTGTCGATGCGGCCAATGCGCACGCCGTCTCGCATGAGGTCGACCATGTCCGCGTAGATCTCGTCGAGCTGGTCGGCGGGCACCTCCTTCCCGGGAATCAGCGGATGCACACCTGCGCGGAACAGCGCCTCAGTGCGGTAAATGCTCCCGACTCCGGCATACAAAGACTGATCCATGAGCAGCGCTCCGATCGGCTTCGCCGACCGTCGGGTTTTCGCCAGCGTGGTCTGCAGTTTCTCGTGGTTCAGGCCCTCATCGGGTCTGATGGGATCAACCCCCAGCTTCCCGACGCTCTCATCCACATCCACCGGCCCAATCACCCGACACCACTGCGGTCCACGAAGATCTGCAGCGACAGAACCATTGTCAATGCGCAGGCGAACCTGCCCGCGGGGTTCGTCGACCGGCTCGAATGTAAAAGTGCCGATCAGGCCCAGGTGAATGTGAATCGTATGAGGGGACGGGTTCTCCTGGATTCCGAAGTGAATAAACAGGTGCTTTCCCCACGCTTCCGCGTGATCAAAGGGGACCTCGTGGCCGTCGCCGTCGGATTTCAGGATCTCAGTGACCTCTGAAGTGAATCGGCCTTGCGGTGAACTGAGGTGCACCGGTGCCCCGCCGAAAGTCTCATTGAGTTCGGTGGCGAGTCGGTGAATCACGTGTCCTTCGGGCATGGGTGACAGCCTAGTTCCGCCGGTGGCGCAGCATTCACAGGCATTCCCTGACGATGAAACAGCAATGAAACGGACGCTCCCTAGATTCAATGACAGAGAAGAAAAACCGTCTGAGGAGCCATTTGTATGTCAGAGTTTCACGTGCCCATCATCGACATTTCCCCGTATATCTCCGGAGTGGGAAGTGCGGATGAGAAGCAGGACGTCGCGAAGCAGATTGATAACGCAGCACGCGAGGTCGGATTCATCCAACTCACTGGGCACGGCATCACCGATGAGACGATCGCTGGTCTCGAGAATGCTCTCGACGCCTTCTTCCTGCGCGAACTGGAGCTGAAGAAGCGCGTCAGCACTCCCCCGGAGATCAATCGCGGATACTCCCCGCCGAAGTCAGAGCGGCTGAGTCTGTCTCTTGGCGTCGAGTCAGCGACCGGAATGAACGACTTTTTCGAAGCCTTCAACATCGGTACCCAAGCCTCCGACTTCACCGACCTTGACCTCTCGGAGGCGGATTATCCCGAAAACGTCTGGCCAGACACCGGCGAAAAGGGCATGGAGAAATTCCGTGCCGACCTGGAAACATACTTCTCCGCAGCCCAATCCGTGGCACGAACGCTGACCATCGCTTTCGAAGATGCGCTACAGGTCAAACGAGGCACGATCACCGGCCTCACCGACCACTCGATCGACGTGGTCCGCACGATCAATTACGCCCTGGACCCGGGTCAGAAGGTTGAACTCGATGGGGAATTGACCGGCATGGGCGAGCACACCGACTACGGAATTGTCACTGTGCTGTGGGCTGATCGGGTCGCTGGGCTGCAAGTGCTGGGCACCGATGGTTCCTGGAATGACGTCCTCCCTGAACCCGGCGCGCTACTGGTCAATCTCGGTGACGTCACTGCCCGCCTCACCAATGACCAATGGCGTTCCACCTTGCACCGGGTCCGCCCGCCAGTGGTCGATGGAACGATTCGTCGGCGTCGGTCGGTGGCGTTTTTCCACGACGGCAACGTCGACGCCGTAGTCGGACCCCTGCCGAACATGGTCGACGAGGATCATCCGGCGGTCTACGAGCCAATGACTGTCGGCGAGCACATCGCACGGAAACTCTCCGGCTCTCGCAGCCTCACTCTCAATGATTCCGACACTGGCCGTGAAGCCGAACGAGTCCTCAACTCAGTCCGTTAGCAACTGCTGATGCCCAGGCGCCCGAGTGAACCGAGTTTCCTTTGGTTCTCTCGGGCGTTTTCACGGTGCCATGGCATGTCGGTGAGCCAGCATTTTCGTCACGTGACGTAAAGGTGCAGGTCAGTCCGGCACTGAGAACCCCGCTCAGTGGCAGCGACAACCTCGGAGAGTGGCACTTTTGGACCGAAAAGGCCGTGAAATTGCCACTGAGCGAGGAACTCACTGCCACTCAGCGAGGGTCTGAATCCGCGGGCGGCTGGAAGTGACGGGATCAGCCAGTTCCGAGCCGTTCAGACCAGGGCTGACTGGCGGGTCCGGAGCATGTCGTTCAGCCTGGCGGCTAATTCCCGGGAATCCGCCGTCAGCAGCTCATAGTCGCGAACGACCCAGGTGCCGGCGACCATGACGTCGCGGGGCCGGCGCCCCGGATTGGACCACAATAGGCCGAGGACAGGGTCATGAACTCCGGCGTCAGGGGCATCACTGACATCCCAGACACACAGATCCGCGGCAGAGCCCTCGGTGAGCGAGCCCAACTCCGGGCGGCCGAGTCCAATCGCTGAGCCTCGGGTCGCCATATCGATGACGGTGTTCGCGGCCAGTGAGCCTCCAGCGATGGGGGAAATTTGCATGGCAAGGCGGGCGTCCGAAAGCAGGTGTCCTCCATCATTGCTGCCGCCACCGGAGGTGCCCAACCCAACGGTGACCCCGGCCTCGAGGAGCTTGGCGACAGGGGCGATCCCCCATCCCATGGGAATGTCGCATCCTGGGGCATGGGTAGCGGTGACTCCGGACGCGGCGAGCACAGCGATTTCCTCATCGGTGACGTCGCACAAATGCGCCAGCGTCACGCCAGACTCTAGCCAGCCCCACTCCTGAAGGAGCTCCAGTGGCCGGCGGCCATATTTCTCCTGAGCGATGTGTACGTCGACCTGCTCATTGGACTGGGCTCGGCGGCGCAGGCCCAGGTCACGGGCAACGTCGGTAAGTGCGTGGAAGGTTTCCGGCCCGTCGGCGTGGACTCCCGATGGGCCCACTGCCAACTGCACCATCCCGTCTGCGGACACACCGCGGAGGCAACGGGCATCGCGGCGGGTCGCATCGCCGATGAGAGCGCTGTGAATAGCGCGGATCGAGTCTGCAGCAATGGCAGGGTCGTCGCCTGCGGTTCCGCGCACAAACACCAACCGCCCCCCGACGTCCCTAGCCGCCGCACCCGTTGCCTCCGCCATGGACACCGGATCCACACCGGCGGGCCAGGTCAGGTGATGGTCTGCGACAGTCGTCACTCCGAACAGCAGAGACTCCGCCATCCCGACCGACGCAGCAGCATGGCCCAGTTCTGGGTCTACCGCATAGGACCGGTAAGCCTCGGCCATCACCGTCAGCCACTCACGCATTGGACGAAAGCGACTACCCGGCAAGGTTCGAAAGGCCGACTGCAACAGGTGGTGATGCGCATTGACCAGGCCTGGGGTAATCACGCAGCCGGAGACATCCACACTCCCAGTGATGTCCCGAGTGGGGGCGGAGGTGATGGCGCCGTGGGCGTCGATAAGCACGTCTGTTGCCTGCGGGTCTCCCGCACCGACCACCGCCACCGCACCAGTGAGAGCAGTTACGGCGCTCATAGGTCCAGAACCAGACGGCCGCTGCTGCACCGAGAGACGCAGATCATCATGGACTCATTCTCAGAGCGCTCCTCTGGCGTGAGAACGGTATCGCGGTGCTCGATTTCACCGGAGACCACTCCCACCTCACACGTGCCGCACATACCTTCCCGGCACGATGACGCCAGCAGCATTCCCCGCTCCTCTAGGGAATCCAAGACGGACTGATCGCCTGGAACGGCCACCGTGTCACCAGACGAGGCGATGGTCACTTCGAAGGGAGTGTCGCCCTCGCCGGTCGGGCGAACCGGGGCGCTGAACTGCTCGGTGAACACGTCCACCGCTGGCTGCGGATCCACCGCCATGCGCACTGACATCGCCATCGCCCCTGGTCCGCAGACGTACACCGCGGTACCTCGAGGCTGATTGGCCAGAGCACTGACAAAGTCGATGCGCCCATGGTCACCGCTGGTGTGGATGCGGACCCGGTCACCCCAGGTGTGCTGCAGGTCGTCGAAGTACGGCATCTCCCCCTCCGTCCTGGCCAGGCACAGTAGGGTCCACGGGCGACCGGTGCGCTCTGCCTGGGCGATCAGCGGGAGGATCGGCGTGATGCCAATGCCACCGGCGATAAACACATAATTCAGTGCACGTTGCAGGGCGAAGTGGTTGCGCGGCTGCCCAATACGCACCAGCGCGCCCGGGTCGAAGGTCTGATGGATGCGTTCGGAGCCGCCCCGGCCTCCCCGGTTGATCGAGGTGCGGTCCACAGCAATGGTGAAACTGGACAGGTCCGCAGGGTCAGAGCACAGGGAGTACTGGCGGATCAGGGAGTCGATGTGTGCGGGGGCTGCGGCGGAATCGTCACCCCAGCAGCGTTTGCCGGGGATGGCGCACTCGGGGATCTGGACATCAATGTGCGAACCGGGAGTCCACGCAGGAAGAGGTGAACCATCCGGGGATTCGAAGCGGAACTCATCCACCCAATCAGTGAGATGCCGGCGCGAGGCGATGGTGACTGTGGTCCACCCATCGTCGATAACGGGGGCGGCGGGAGACGTAACAGAGGCGGCGAGAGCGGCAGGGGCGGCGTTCATCGAAGGACTCGATTCCTTAATAGACCTTGTGCAGAAGTACTCCCCGGCCCGGCTCGTACGAGACTCACTCTAACGGTGGAAACCACCGTCGATCAATGGCTCGAACCGGTGCAACTCGGGATTTCTAGTCGGGAAGCACGGAATTACCGCAGGTCACACACTCACGTAACCGTCGTGAAACTCCGTTTAACGCAAACGGTGCCATTGCGGCACGAATCCGACCACAAGGTCACGGACGTTATCCGCCGCCGAAACAGGGGCGAAATAACCCCTCCATACCTTGATAAATGCAAGACACACCGCCGCGGTGCACGACCGCGGGTGACGTGGATTCCCCTGGCCCGGTTTCATCCGCGTTTCCCCAACAGAGCACGCCTGCACACCGCAGCCGGTCCTTGCATGTACCTCAAGGAGGATTCAATGCAGGCAGAACAGCCACCGCTACCTGGGATCGTAGGGATTTCGCTTCCCGACGCCTCCCTCCACGACATCACCTTCACCCACGGCACAGTCACCTCCGTGGAGCCTCACGACGACTCCCTGGTGGATGACCGAATCATGGAGGGATGGGCCGACCTGCGCGGATATACCGCGTTCCCGGCCGCCGCGGACCCCCACGCGCACTTAGACAAGGCTCTGTCCTGGGACCTGATTAACCCGCCGGTTGGGGATCTGCCCGGCGCGGTGTCCGCCTGGCATGAAGCTTCCGTGGGGTTCACCGAGGACGACATTCTGTCCCGGGCCCGCGATGCAGCGCAGTTGATGCTGGGCTTTGGCACAACTGCGGTGCGCACACACGTCGACATCTACGCAGAGCCGGACCCTCAGCGCGGAATTCGCGCTATCGACCGACTGCGAGATGAGTTGGACGGGATCATGACGCTGCAGATCGTGGCGTTGATTCCCCCGTCTGTTCTGCCGGCGGATGTCATGCGGTTGGCCGCTGACGCTATTGCCGCAGGTGCAGACCTCATCGGAGGTGCCCCGCACCTGGCGGCCGACCCGGTGGCGCAGACTGATGCACTCATGGATGCCGCCGAGCATCTCCTCGCCGGCACTGACCTACACATCGACGAGTTCCTCGGCGACGGCGTCCAGACTATCCACCGATACGCGGAACGGGTCACCTGCCGAGCGTCGGATCTGGACCGGGCTGCGGGGCATTGCTGCCGCTTCTCCGAGATGTCAGGAGATGAGCTCCAGGACCTGTCTGAGCATCTCCGCGAGGCCGGCATCCCGGTTATCGCACTGCCCGCCACGAACCTGTACCTGCAGGCAAGCACTGGTCGCGCTATCGCCCCGCTATCGGACCTCGCCTCGCACGGGGTGCAGGTTGCAGCCGGCGGCGACAACATTCGCGACCCTTTCAACCCCACCGGACGCGGAGATGCCTTGGAGACGGCAGCACTTCTTGTCACCGCTGCCCACCAAAGTCCCGCCGAAGCGCTGCGACTGGTCACCGACCATTCCCGCACCGTCATGAAACTCCAACCTGCCGGCCCCACCCCGGGAGCCCGCGCCGACCTGCTCTGTGTTCGCGGCTCTGGCCGATCCGTCGCCAATCTCGTTGCTGCTGCTCCCGCAGACCGGACCGTGATCTCGAACGGGCACATCGTGTCCGAGACCCGCACCATCACCCTCACTTAGGAGAGACCATGTCAGCACCTACAACTTCAGTCGGGACGATGGTGTCTTTCACCGACGCCGGAGTCACCTTCCCTGGAGGCACAACTGCCCTGCAGCACGTGAGTTTCGACGTGGACAAGGGTGAATTCATCAGCGTTGTCGGCCCGTCCGGCTGCGGCAAGTCCACCCTGCTTCGTCTGGCCTCTGCCCTGGAAAACGTCACCGAAGGATCGATGACAACCTCCACCGACCGCATTGCCTACGTTTTCCAGGACGCCACTCTCCTTCCGTGGCGAACGGTTCGGGAGAACGTGATGCTCCTCGGCGAACTCGACCACATGCCCAAGGCCGAGCGCGAGCGCCGCTGCTCCGAGTCCCTCGAGGCGGTTGGGCTGGCCGGCTTCGAAGACCACCTGCCCCACCAACTCTCCGGCGGCATGAAAATGCGCGTCTCCCTCGCGAGGGCCCTGACCCTCGAGCCGGAACTGTTCCTCTTCGACGAGCCGTTCGCCGCGCTCGACGAAATCACCCGTGAGCGTCTCGGCGTCGAACTAACTGCCCTGTTCGCGGAGAGAAAGTTCTCCGGCCTCTTCATTACCCACTCGGTCAGTGAAGCGGTCTACATCTCCACCAAGGTCGTGGTGATGTCCGGTCGCCCCGGCACGATCGTCGACGAAGTCGAGGTCCCCTTCGCTTTCCCGCGCGATCCCGGCCTGCGTTTCACCCCAGAATTCGTGGAAATCGCCGAACGCGTTTCCCTCGCCCTCCAGGAGGCACACTCATGAGCACGCCCACCAAAACCCCCTCGCTTCCCGACGCCAATACCCACGACCCCGAGCCCCTGACTGGGACTGGAACTGGGGAGACGGGGGCGTCGTTAAGCACGTCTTTGAGCTCGAAGCCCACCGAGGAGCCGAAGACCACGAAGGTCGGAAACTTCGACCTCGGCGGCATCGTCCTGCCGCTGGGAGTGTTCGCCGGAGTCATCGCTGCCTGGTATTTCGTCAGTTACGTGCTGCTCGATGATGCCCGCCGGTTCCTCATGCCCCCGCCGCACGTCGTCATCGTTGATGGCCTGCTCGGATCCGCCGTCCCTGACATGTGGGCCGCCCTCGGCCGCACCACCGGCATCGCGCTGACCGGCCTGTTCATCGCCAGCGTGATCGGCATCGGCTGGGCAATCCTCATGTCGATGTCAAAGAACGCCGAGACTGCCCTGTTCCCCTACGCGGTGTTCCTGCAGTGTATTCCGATCCTCGCCCTGGTCCCGTTGGTTGGCTTCTGGTTTGGCTTCGGCTTCTCTGCCCGCGTTTTCGTCTGTGTGCTGATCGCGCTGTTCCCGCTGGTGTCCAACACCCTGTTCGGACTGAAGTCCGTGGAGCCGGGCATGCGTGACTTGTTCGCGCTGCAGAAGCCGTCGCGTTTTACCGTGCTGCGCAAGTTGGAACTGCCCGCCGCGATGCCGTCGATCTTTGTCGGTCTGCGTACCTCCGCTGGTCTGGCCGTGGTCGGTGCAATCGTCGGTGACTTCTTCTTCCGCCAGGGCACCCCGGGCATCGGCATGTTGCTAGATAACTACCGATCCCGCCTGCAGTCGCCCGAACTGTTCGCCGCCATCGTGCTGGCCTCGTTGCTCGGTGTCGTTGTGTTCCTGTTCTTCGGCTGGCTCGGTAACCGGGTCGTCGGCAAGTGGTACGGCAAGTAGTCCGTAGCGCCTTCGTTCACTGCTTTACCCCTTAACTCACATACCCCAGGAGAGCCCATCATGTCCCGCAGTACCTTCTCGTCCGTCATTCCTTCCCGACGCATCCCCCGCACCGTCCTAGCGGGAGTAGTGGTGACGGCGACCGTGGCGTCGTTAACCGCTTGTTCGAGCGATGACGGCGGAAACGACGTCAACTACGAGGGCACGGTGGGCTCCACCGACCTCTCCGCAGTCTGCCCGGCCAACATCGTCGTCCAGACCGACTGGTTCCCCGAAGCTGAGCACGGCCACCTGTACCAGCAGATTGTCGGCGGCGACGGCACCGTGGAGGACGCGGTGATCGACTCTGACTCCATGGTTGTCTCCGGCCCGCTGTTTGACGGCGACAACGGCTACACCGGCGTTGACATCGAAATCCGCTCCGGCGGACCGGCCATCGGCTACCAGAACGTGACCTCGCAGTTGTACCAGGACCCGGACATCTTCATGGGCTACGTCGACACGGACCAGTCCATCCAGCAGTCCGACGCCATGCCGACCATCGGTGTGATGAACGTGCTGGAAAAGAGCCCCCAGATGATCATGTGGGATCCGGAGACTTACCCGGATGTGGAGGAGATCGCTGACCTGAAGGAGACCGGCGCGACGGTGCTGACCTTCCCGGATATGTCCTACATCGATTACCTCACCGGCTCCGGCATCCTCGATGAGGCCCAGATCGACAGCAGCTACGACGGCGCCCCGGCTACCTTCGTCGCCGCCGGCGGAGAGAACGCCCAGCAGGGTTACTCCTCCTCGGAGCCTTACAAGTATGAGAATGAAGTCGACGGGTGGATGAAGCCTGTGAAATACCAGCTACTTCACGACGCCGGCTTCGAAACCTACAAGTCCCCGCTGGCAGTGAAGGCCGATGACCTGGAGTCCAAGTCCGAGTGCCTCTCCGAGTTGGTCCCGGTTCTGCAGCGCGGAGTTGCCGATTACCTGGACGACCCGACTGAGGCCAATGAACTGATCGTCCAAGCTGTCGACGACTTCGATGGTGGCTGGGTCTACGGCCCCGAGAGCGCCGTCTACGGACACGAGACCCTGATCCGCGAAGGCCTGCAGGACAACGGCCCGTCCGGTTACCTTGGCGAGTTCGACGAGAACCGCGTCGAAGGCCTCATCGAGATGCTCACCCCGATCTTCGACGAGCAGGGCACTCCGGTTCGTGAAGGCCTGACCCCTGAGGACGTGGCCACCAACGAGTTCCTCGATACGGATGTGTCGCGCTAATGACGGCGGATACCGACGCACCGGTTGTCGTCGTCACCCCAGACTCCCATCTCTTCGCCACAGCGACAGAGGAAGGTCGGCCGCAGTTCAGCGACGGGGACTTGGACGCACTGATTGACGATCTCATAGAGGTCCTCGGCCCCCGTGGCGTGAGTCAATTGCCGCGTGCCCTGGAGCGTGCCTCCCGGGACGGCTCCGGCATGAGTCCGGTGCTTTCCCGGCAAGTGTCCGACGGTGAACTGGGCACACCTGACCTGGTATGTTTCCCCCGGTCAGTGGAGGAAGTTCCACACATCGTCGCCGCCGCGGTGCGCCATGGCGTGCCGGTGACCACCCGCGGCAAAGGCACTGGCAACTACGGCCAGGTTCTGCCCCGCTTTGGTGGCTTGGTGCTGGATATGACCTCGCTGACGGATATCCACGGCCTCGGGACGCTTCCCGACGGCTCCCGCACCATCACCGCCGACGCCGGCGCCCGCATGCTTGCCCTGGAGCAATACGCCTGGGAACGGGACCAGCAGTTGTGGATGTACCCCTCGACTGTCCAGTCGACCATCGGTGGCTTCCTCGCCGGTGGCTCCGCTGGCACCGGGACTATCGTGCACGGCCGCAATCATCAGGGATTCGTTACTGCCGTCGACGTGGTCATGGCTACTGACGACTGCCTGGAGCTCGGCGATGGCGGCATCATCCACCTAGAAGGTGAGGACGCGCAGCCGTACATCCACACCTACGGCGTCGCCGGCATCATCGTCCGGGCCACGATCCGCGTGGAACCGCTGCAGGAATGGCAGTGTGTCTACGCCTCATTCCCGGACCACCACTCGGCATTCGCCGCGGCCAAGGCCGTGATGACCTCCGGTCTGCAGCCTCGTTTGATGTCGGCAGATAGTGCAGAGATCGTCGACGCGCTTCCCGTGGACCCCGCCCTCGTCCCCGGCCGCGCTAGCCTTCGGGGAATCATCGATGAGTGTGATCTGGAGTCCTTCGGCAGCATCGTATCGCGCCATCGCGGCCGACTAGAGGCAGTGCGACACGGCATCAACCAGTCAGTGAAATTGTCCACCATCTCCTATAACCACCCCACGTGGTGGCTGCAGAAGAAGTACCCCGGCCAGTGGTTCCACATGGAATGCCAGGGCGATGCAGTGGTGGACCGTTTGGCCGAGGTCGAAGCCGTGTACCCCGGCGGCCTATTCCACCTGGAGATCGGAAACGGCATGATGTTCGGCATGCTCAACGGCCGGGTGCCTGAGAGCGGCGATCCCGCTGAGACCCGTGCAATCATCGCGTCGGGAGTGCCGAAGCTCGCAGAGCTCGGCGTCGGGGTCCACTCGCCGCATCAGTGGTACATCGACCTGGACGTCGAACGCATCCGTGCGTTGTCTGAATCTGCTGACCCGCATGGACTGCTGAACCCAGGACGGTGGATGTGATTGGGCCAGCCCGTCGGTTCGCCGACCTAACAACCGCAGAGGTGCCCCATGCGGTGACCTCCGATAGCATCATGGTGTTGCCGCTCGGGGCCATCGAACCCCATGGCCCGCACCTGCCGTTGGCGACGGACCTGGTGATGGCGGAATCTGTGGCGGCAAAGGCGGTGCGCCGTGCGGCAGCCGGTGACGGTGCCGGCTCAGATGTGTGGTTGTTGCCGTCGATCGGCTACACCAAGTCCAACGAGCACGCTCGACTACCAGGCACGATGTGGATTTCTACGTCTACGCTCTATGACACCGTCATGGACATCGGCACAAGTGTCGCCGAGACTCCGGCGAAGACACTGGTGTTCGTCAACGGACACGGCGGAAATTCCTCGCTTCTCGACGTCCTCCTCCGCGACCTTCGCCACCACCACGACCTGCGAACTTTCCTGGTCTCCTCTCCTCCGACTCCGGGCGAGAGCGAGCGAGGCATCGGCGTTCATGCGGGCTGGTCAGAGACCTCCATGATGCTGCACCTCGCTCCAGAACTGGTGGACATGGATGCGGCGGCTGACCTTGGCCCGCAGGTGGCGCACTCGGTCGCCGATTGCACACACATCGGTTTTGGAGGCCCGGTGAAGTTCGGATGGCTGTCGACTGACCTGTCCCCCTCCGGTGTCGTCGGAGATCCCACCGGTGCCTCCGCGGCCGCCGGTGAGCGTCTGGTCGAGGAATACATCTCCTCGATTGTGGAGGCGCTGCCTGACATCGCGACCTTCAACCCGGGAGCCCTCTGATGACCGACACGATGATGTCCACTCTCACCGACCCCATGGCGGCCTTCGACTTCTGGATCGAGAAGTTCCGCGACGACCTAGCTCACCAGGCCGAACACGCCTGGCCACCGCACCCGGCACCGCCGGTCCTCATGACTTTGTCGACCGTTGGCCCGGACGGGTATCCCCGTACCCGCAACGTCATGGTCAGTTCTTTCACCGGCACCGGAACCGGCTCTGGGCGCATTTGCTTCCACACCGATTCCCGCTCGGAAAAGGCCTCTCAACTGGAGGCAAACCCCAGGGTCAGCGCCACGATCTTGGCCCCAGACCGCTCCCGCCAGATCACCGTCATCGGCGTCGCCGTTCCCGCCACCGACGAGGAGAACGCCACCGCGTACAGCAACCGCTCGCGCTACCTGCAGATTCTCGCCTGGCTCAATGACGACTTCCAGGCGCTCCTGCCCATCGACGAACGACACCGCAACTGGGATGCCTTCGGCGAGGCCCACCCGGATCTATCCGACTGCCCACCATCAACCTGGGCCGGCTACGCCATCATCCCTCGCGAGTTTTTGTTCTGGCAGGGGGATGTGGACGGGCCGTCGCAACGCACTCGCTTTTTACACCGCTCCAATCCTGCCCCTGATCCCGCCGCCGGCAACGGCGCCCGCCACACCACCGACACCTGGACCACGGAGGTTCTGCCCGGATGAACGCACACACCATTTTCACCAACGCGGTAATTCTGCCCGTCAGCGCTGAGGCGCCGCGCTGGTTCCGCGGCTGGCTCGCGGTGGATTCCGAGGGCAAGATTGCCGGGCTCGGCGAAGGTGAGGCACCCGATTCGCTTCCCGACGACCCCATCCACATCGACCTCAACGGCTCTATCCTCGCCCCTGGTTTCATTTCCGCACACAGTCACATCTACACCGGCGGTATGCGGGGAGTCGCGCACTCAGATCCGTTGTACGCCTGGGTCACTCAGAACTCAGCAATGCTCGCCGGAGCCGACCCGGAGACTATGTACTGGCTCTCCCGTGCAGGTGGAGTGGACCATCTCGCCGCCGGTATCACCTCGGTCTACAACTTCACCCAGTCCCGGGTGATCTGCGCTTTCGACTACGAGACCTCGACTCTGAAGGCCGTCAAGGTCAACGCACCCGAGTTCCTCACCCGCCAGGTCGACGGTGTCGTCGACTCCGGCATCCGTTCCGTCACGAGCCTGCGTCTCGACGATGAACAGCTTCCGGAAGAGGAAGCCTTCGGTGCCTTCGACCACGTCATGAAACACCTCTCCGAGAACATCGACACCACCCATCCGGAACTGAATCTCGGAGGTTCGGTCTATGGCGCAGTCCAGTGGTCGTCCTCCAAGCGGACCGCCGAGCGCGAGCGTGTCCTCATGGACCGCTACGGCATCACCAATCAGGCCCACTTCGTGGAGACCGCCGAGCAAATTGAAGTCCAACAGTCCAAGTTCGACTGGTACGACGAGGCCGGTGTCCTCGGCGAGGGATTCGCCTTTGGCCACTTCGTCCATCCCACCGAGCGCATGGTCGACCGGGTCGTGGAAACCGGCACATCTATGGTGTGGCAGGCGATGTCGAACGGCCGCTTGGGCTCGGGCATCGCCGACGTCATAACGCTGCTCGACCGCGACGTCACTGTCGGCATGGGCGTGGACGACCAGTCCTGTACCGACCTCACTGACCCCTTCGAGAACATGCGCACCGGTCTCTTCACTCAGCGCGCAGTGCATTCCGACGCCGCCATCATGAGCGTCGACAAGGTTCTCCACCTGCACACTCTCGGCTCCGCCGCCTCGATCGGAGTCGCGGACAAGGTCGGTTCCCTGGAGGTCGGCAAGTTCGCCGACTTCGTCGTTGTCGATCCCCGCGAGCCTGCCACCGGTCCGATCTGGGATCCCATTGCTACATATGTCCTCGCGTGCGGTCAGCGGAACCTCAAGCACGTCTATGTCGGAGGCTCTGAAGTTTGGTCCCGTACCCATCCAGCCGATTCATCTGACTTCGCCGGCGAAGACGGATTCACCATCGAGGATGTCAACCGCCGTGCCGACGACGCCATGATCGCCTCCGCCCAATCCGGCGGCTTCGAACCTGCCTTCCAGTACTAATCCCCAGTCGCACTAATCCCAGACCTTCTCACCGTTCTCGTCCCACCCGATCAATTCCGCTTCCCGCCAGCACCCCGATATTTCTCGGGAGCCGGCGGGATGTCTTTTCATTGCCTCTTTGATCAGACGTAGTGCCTCTCCACTCCTGACCTGCCTCCATCCCACCTGGACCACCACGTAACCCTGGTTTTCCAAGTCGATTTTCCGGTCATGTTCTCGGAGCATGACCTTTTCCGACGGCCCATGCTCCCCCAGATATTTCCCTCGACCGTCGAACTCCACTGCCATGTTGTACTCCGGGAGAAAGAAATCGACCCGGGCCTTCTCGCGTCCATGCGGGTCAAACACCTTGACCTGCTGCTTCACATCAAACATCCCTGCGTCCAGAAACATCGCTTTCGTCAGCGATTCCCCCGCAGTCTCCGATCTTTCTCCCGCATGATGCAGGCACATCTGAGTGTGCACTCCCCGCAAACTCCCCGACTGCAGCCGGCAGTGCCGAGCAATCTCCTTCTTCGAGATCCCCTTCGCCAGTGCTGACTCCATCACCATCAGCACAGTCGCACATCCTTCATCCGCCGTGACCGCTGCTGCCACATCGGCGACCGTCCGGGCAATCGTCGTGACCGCAATCCCGTCGCGGAGAACTACCTCCCCCACCGGTACGATCCGCCTGCGCAATAGAACCCGGTAGCCCCCTGTGTTGCTCCGAATTTCGCTGTACCTACGAGAATTCGCTGACGCCAGAATCAGCTGCTCAGGATCTTCCGGTAACCACAATCCGTGATGAATCGCCGCGGCTTCACCACACAGAAATCTGGCCCGATAGGCCAAAGCCGCGGAGACAATGGCCGTCCTGGTCTTCTCCCAAGTCGGTGCCGTGTTCCAGCGATTCTGCGAGATGTAAACACCCGGGAAAATCCGGCAGGCGAAACCGCGCGCCGTTGCTCGACGGTATTTCGACCGAGCGGTGGCATCACCCGGAACTGCGATCAACGGTCCTGTCGGGTGCAATCCTTGGAAACCCTGATTGGGAACCGGTGTCGATGGGTGCTGTGGTGAGTTCATGGTGCCGCCTTCGCACAGTCGTCTGGTCTTTGTAGGCCCTCTCACCTAGTTGGACGTGACGAACCAGGGGTGAGGTTCCCTCAAATCGAAAGAAGCACCCCTCTCCGAGTCACCCGATTACCCATGAAGTGGCAGATTCGGCGGCTTTTCGCCCCTAAAGTGCCACTTTGCGAGGAAGTCTCTGCCACTCAGCGAGGTTATGGAAGTGCTCACTGCCTGCAGCTTTTCGTCACGTGACGAATACATGTGCTAATCCGGGCCCAGCGGACGTGCGAAAACGCCCGAGGGAACCGCAAGAAACTCGGTTCACTCGGACGCCAGGCGGAATGGGTGGGAACGGCTGGGTATGGGTGGAAAAGGCAGTGTGCGAGCGGCGGCTCGATAGACCTAAATCAGTCGAGGACGACCTGTTTCGCCTTCTCGGTGGGATGAAACCTCTTCGAGGACGGCAGCACCTTCATCAATACCCAGTAGGCAACGGCCGCCGGGATGAGGCTGACGTACCAACCGACGTCTGCGAACGGTGCAGCACTGGCGGCGCCAACGGCGACAGCGATGACTGCTGCCCAGTTGGTGCCACGGAAGGAGCCGTTGGTGTCGTACAGCTCCTCCAAGGCCAGACGCTGCTTCCGGAAGAAGAAGTAGTCGATGACCATGATGGCGAAAATCGGGCCGAGGAAAGCGGAGTAGATCTGCACGAAGGTCTGCAGGCCGTCAGCGGATTCGTCGCGGACGAGAAGCCACGGGAACGTCAGCGGTGCGAGGAGTCCGACGATGACGGTGGCGTGCCAGAACTTCATCTTGAAGATGTCCATGAGGACGTAAGTCGGCGGGACAACGTTGTTTAGAACGTTGGTTGTGACCTGGGAAAAGGCGATGGAGAACAGGGTGACGACCAGGAGAACCGGGTTGCCCACGGCATTGGAGAATACATCGACCGGGTCGACGGCACCGGTTGCGTCGGTGACCATGAAGGCGATGACGCCCATGAACAGGGTGACCGGCAGCAGAGCGAATGTGTAGAGCGCGGTGCGGAAACCACCGCTGGTGCCCTTGGTGTGCTCGCGGGAGTAGTCGCTGACGTTAATGATCATGTTGGCGTAGATGCCGAGGAACAACATGGTGGCACCCCAGAAGGGCACGCCCCAGGAGCCCTCGACATTCATGGACTCGCCGATTTCAGAACCGTATTCGTTGACGACGGCGTAGAAGATGTAGATCAGTGCGGCGAGCATGAAGATCGCGCCGATGTTTTCCAGCCACTTGATGCCCTCGAAGCCGCCGACGGACAGGCCAATCTGCAGTGCCTGGAACAGGACGAACACGAGGATGATGTTGTTGAAGTCGAACATCACGTCCAGAATCGTGTTGATCGCGACGGCCCCGACCCAGCTCTGAAATCCGTACCAGACCACTGCTGGAATAGCGCGGATGAGACCGGGAATTTTGGTGCCGGACACGCCGAACATTGATCGGGCGTGGATCACGAAGGGGATGCCCCACCGGTTTCCGGCTGCGCCGTTGAGCGCGAGGCCGACACCAATCACCAGACAACCAATGCCAATGGCGACGGCCGCCTGGAAGAGATTGAGGGCACCGACCAGAGAGGAGCCCATGGTGAAGGTGCCGATCGAGATACAGCCACCCATCCACGTGAACATGTACGTGGTTTTGCCCATGATGCGGTTAGTGGTGGGGGCCAGGGAGTCGGACTGGTTCGGGTCGTAGGCGGCGGTTCCAGCGTCGGCGGAACCGGCTGGCGGTGCGAGAGGAGGGGCCGTAGGGGCTGTGAGAGGTTCGGACGGGGCGCTCATGCGGGGGCCTTTCGAGGAGGTCCGGGCTGTGGGTTCCTTTCCCATTTGAGTGGCCCCGCATGTCAACTCTGTTTCTTCAGAAAAGACTCACAGATTCCTCAGTTGACTCGCCTACCGGCCACGATGACCTCTGCGATCGCTCGGTCGTCGCCAAGCATCATCAGGGCAAAGAGCAGTTCCGCCGTGGTGGTGGCATAGTCGGCTCGGTTGCGCAGCACCGGGGAACTCTCAGGGTCGAGGACGACAAGGTCTGCGTCCTTGCCTGGTTCCAGGGAACCAACATGCTTCCCGGCGCCCAAAGCCTCCGCACTCGACAGCGTCGCCAGCGTCAGCAGCTCTGTGGCTGACAATGGAGACCCGATCATGCGGGAGGCCTGATAGGCCGCAGCGCAGGTAGCCAAGGGATTAAGGCTCGTGCCGGCACCGACGTCAGAGCCGAGTCCGACATGCAGGCCGGAGTACTTCTGCGCCTGATTCACTCCGAAGATTCCGGAGCCGAGAAAGAAGTTCGAGGTCGGACAATGTGCCAAGGATGCCTCCGCGGCCCCCAAACGACTGAGCTCTGAATCGGACAAATGAATCGCGTGGCCGAATACAGAACGCCTGCGCACCAAACCGAATTTCTCATAGACATCGGTGTAATCGGTGGCCCAGGGGAAAAGTTCGGATACCCAGGCGCATTCCCCGGAGTTTTCGGAGAGGTGGGTTTGGATGGGGACGTCGGGAAGCGAAGAAGCGAGTTCACCGAGCGCTTGAAGTTGCGCGTCGGAGGACGTTGGCGCGAAGCGCGGCGTGATGGCGTATTCGAGCCGGTCAACGCCATGCCAGCGGTGATAGAGCTCCAAGCTTTGCTGCGCAGCGGAATCGGGAGTGTCCAAGAGTTCATCGGGGGCGTTACGGTCCATGCAGACCTTGCCGCTGATGATCCTGAGGCCGCGGGTGCGGGCGTGACGGAAGAGGGCGTCAACGCTGCCTGGGTGGACCGTGCCGTAGACGCATGCGGTGGTGACGCCGTTGGCGATGAGTTGGTCAGTGAAGAAGTCGGCGACGGTGTCGCAGTGGCCGTCATTGGCGAAGGCTGCTTCGGCGGGGAAGGTGTACTGCTCCAGCCATTGCAGTAGTTCATGGCCGGGCGAGGCGATCATGCCGATCTGCGGGAAATGCACGTGGGTGTCGATGAGCCCGGGGATGATCAGGCGTTCGCCGTGGTCCAGGATTGACGCGGCGCCGGGATTGCGTCGGAGCACCTCCTCCACTGGCCCAACATCTACGATCGCGCCGTCCGACCAGGCCACTGCACCGCGGGGGATGTCGAGGACGTCGCCGCCGGTGACTGGGGTGAGCACATGGCCCTTGATAATGTTCAGCAACCTCACACCTCCAGTGTCAGGGACGGTGTCTTCGAACGCGAGCAGCACACGTTGATCCGCGAGTTGGAGGCGTGTTCAACCGGCGACTGGGATTCATCTCGGTGTTCTGGGGTTCCTGCGACAACTCCGGTCAGGCAGGAGCCGCAGATTCCCATTTCGCAGGACAGTTCCACGGGGTAACCATGCTCTAGGAGGACCTCAGCGATGGTTTGATTCTCCCCAACTGTCATGGTGTCTCCGGTTGAGGCGGCGGTGACGGTGAAGCTGTCGCCGGTGAGGTCGACCGGTTCGGACAAGGCGAACCGTTCCACGTGAACGGCTGCGGTGGGCCAGCCATCGGCCTCGGCGATCGCGACGGCGCGGTCGATAAATCCGGCTGGGCCGCAGATGTATAGGTGGTCACCGGGTAGGCACGCCTCCGGCAGCATCGAGGCGGTGCGAAGGCTGTCGCCTCGTTCACTGAAATGCTTCACGACGTCCTCTTCCCACACCTTCCCCTCCATCCATCCGGACATCGGCATTGTTGTCTGGTTGGACGAATAGCAGTGGAATCGAACCGGCAGGTCCACGGCGGTCTGCGCTTCGGCCATCGAGAGAAGCGGTGTGATGCCGATGCCGCCAGCGAGGAGGATCGTGCGGCCGGGGTTTTCGGTATCCGATGGTTCAGCAAGTGGGAAGTTGTTGCGAGGGCCGGTGACCTCCAGGGTGTGGCCGACGCGGAGTTGTTCGTGGATTACTTTCGAGCCGCCACGGCCGATGTCGTCTCGGCGCACGGCGATGTGCCAGCGGTCGCGTGAGCCCTCGGCCGAGGGGTCGCCGATCAGCGAGTACTGGCGGAGCACTGGGCCAAGATGGATATCGACGTGGGAGCCGGCGGTCCATTCCGGCAGGGTTGCTCCGCTGCCGTCGGTGTCGAGGTTGGCGGCGCGCAGTTCGATGAGCAGGACGTCTTTTCCTGCGCGGGCCATGGATTCGACGACCATCAGTGTCGTGGGTGTGGTCGAAGTAGTCGGGGTGCTGGTAGTCATTGCTGCCCCTAAACCGTGAAGAATTCGGACAGGCCGATGCCGCGGAGAGCGCGTCGGTAAGCGATGGAGGACTTATCCGCGGGGATGTGAACTTCCAAGGCGGGGTCGAGCGGGAGGTTCTCCGGCTTCTGGGCCTCAACCATGGCACGGTCTTCTTCGAATACCTGGACGTTGAAGTCGTAGACGTCCTGGACGGGTTGGTCGGTGTCGAAGTTGCGGCAACGGGCGTCGAAAAGCCGGGTCTTTTTCGCCGAGACCGGACAGGCTGCGTTCATCATGCTGAGGACCGCGCCCTCTGGGAAATGGACGACGAGTGTCGCGGTGAACGGCACATGTAAGCGGAAGTGGCGCAGCCAATTGAAGCCTTCGGGGATGGCGGCGACTGCCTCGGTGGCAGTGTGCGGAACATTCGGCATGGTCGACCAGTATTCGGCTTCGAAGCCATCAGAGATCACTACCGGGGTGTAGTCAGGGACCTCAGGCTGGTCGGCGAGGGCGAAAGATGGCGCATGGACGAAGGCGAAGTGCGCGACGTCCAAGAAGCCCTCAACCTGGCGGCCGGCGAATGCCTCGATATCGATGATGGGGCAGTTGATCTGCTGGTAGCCCTCGTCATCCCAGTGCGGGACCGGCGGAATGTCAGCGACGGTATCGACGCCAGGAACTGCGCCAGGCTTCGCTGCGAGACACACCCACACCAGACCATAACGCTCCTCCACTGCATAGGAGTTGAGGTTCATCTTCGCCGGGATCCGGTTCTTCGGGTGCGCCGGAATGTCGGTGCATTCGCCATTCGAACCGAAGCGAAGGCCGTGGTACGGGCACTTTAAGCCTTTGCCGTCGTGCTGGCTTTCGCCGAGGCTGAGCTTCATGCCGCGGTGCGGGCAGAGGTCGTCGGCGACAGTTGTGACCCCGTCTGCGCGGTAAAGCACCAGCGGCATGTCCAAGAGAGTGACGCCGGTGGGACCTTCGGTGACGTCTTCAACCTTCGATACCGGATACCAATACTTCGCGATGATCTGCCAGTCGCGCGGCTCGAACGTCAGGTTGCGCGGCAGCGGCAGGTCACCGGGCTGGGGTTCATAGCCGGTATCAGTCGAGGCTGCGGCAGCTCGGGGCAAGGTTCCGACGGAACCGGCGCCCTGGCCCTGCACTCCGGTCAGATCCGGGGTGAAGGACGGTCGGGAGAGTCGGGAACGTTGGAGGGGACTGTCCGCTTCGAAGCGGGTATCGGTGGCAGGGGTGGTCGTCATTGCTCTCATCTCCTCAGATGGGCTGGTGATCAGAAGAAGGGTCGGGTGTCAGGCGCGCGGAATCGGCGCAGGTCAACAACCGTGTGCGATCTGACCGGGGTTCCATCCCGTGGACAGTGCTGAGGAGGCGATGAGAGGTGAGGTCACAGGAGGTCAGCTCCCCCGGTACGTGGAGTAGCCATACGGCGACAGCAGCAGCGGAATGTGCAGATGAGACGGCTCATTGCGGTCCCCGGTGATGGAGAACGTCACGTCAGTCCACGGGTACAAGGTCGCGGCCCCGGAGCCGGCCAGGTAGTCGCCGGTGAGAAAGCGCATCCGGTAGACACCCACGCCGGGCGACTCGCGGAACTTGTGGCGCCCATCAGCGTCGGTAGTGACAGTGACGATCGGGCGATCTTTCCCGTCGAAGCTCACCTCTGCCAGTTCAACGGTCATTCCTGCCGCCGGCAGCCCGGTGGACGTGTCCAGGACGTGGGTCGACAGGCTCATTTGTTCTCCTCCTCGGCGATGAATCCGCGCAGGCGCAGTTGATTGATCTGGTCGAGCTGACGGTGGGCGATGTCGATTTCCTGACCCGGGTCATTACCCATGCGTTCAGTGAGCTGGTCCAAGATCTCCTGGCTCGACAGGCCCGCAGCACGGATCAGGAAGTTGAACCCAAAGTGATCGCGATACTCCGGCTGTAGCTCCCGCAGTCGATCCAGCGCTTCGGCATCGGACTGAGCTTCGGATTGTTCAGCCGCAGAGCGGCTGCCGGCTGCCACAGTTCCGCCGATCGGAGGGTGGGCGTTGATGGAGGTGAGGATCTGGTCGTCGGGAAGCGAGTGCAGTTGCTTCGACGCAGTTGCGCAGATCTCCTCAATGTCAGTCATCGGACGCACCGCGACAACAGCGGCGGCAAGTTCCGCGCTGCCGAAAAGCTCGCTCAACGACGCCTCCAATGCCCCACCCGAGGCAGCATTGAACTCCTCGACGGTAATGGGACCGGCGAGGGTGGGAGGGGAATCGGTGGGCGTCGGCGAAACTGTCATGCGACCAGTGTCCGACACGACCATTTCCCGTCTGTAAATCGGCTGTTGCGGATCGGCAAACGACAAGCTCATACGTAGAATGTCGGGCAGATAATGGAGGTGTCTGATGGAACCGAGGCACAAGCGAATCGCAGCTTGGACGGGCGTCGCGATCACTGCAGGATCAAGTGCGCTGCTAGGCGGACTGGCCTTGCGAGACCGAATGTTCCAACGATTCGACGCCGCAGAAGCCGAGCGATATTCACGCCGGCCGGGCGACGACCTAGTCGCGGACGCACAGGTCCATGACGACCACGGAGTAACCGTGGACGCACCAGTCGACGAGGTCTGGTCGCGGGTGCAGCGGCTCGCGGCTGAATCAGGGCTGAAGGTGGCACTTTCTGAGGAGCCGAAATTCGTTGTCGTCACCGGTAGCGCGGGAATGTCAGTCGGCTTTTATATGCGCCCGGAACATGGCCTCGACGGATGGCCGAAGACCCGACTTCATGTGCGGCAACGGCACTCGGCGGGTTCGCTTGGTGCGAAGGCGCAGATGCGGTTGACGACCGGTATCACAACGGCGATGACCTGGCGAATGCTGAGGGATCTCTCGGTACCGACAACGTCAGATGGGACCCATGGCGGCGATGAGTCCGTAGTTCTCGGCGAGGATTCGGGCACCAATCGCGATTAGCACGAGGCCGCCGAAGATCTCTGCGGGCTTGCGGAACCTCAGTCCAACGCGCTGCCCCATCAGCACGCCACCGAATGACAAGAACCAGGTCACCACGCCAATAATGAGGACGGCGGACCAGATCGACACATCTAGCACGGCAAAGGAGACACCGATTGCCGCAGCGTCGATGCTGGTGGCCACGCCAAGAATCAGCAGCCTGCGAATGCCGAAAGAGTGTTTGGCGTTCGGGTCCGGGGCATCTGCGCAATCGTCACTGTCACCGGAGAAGGCATCGACGATCATCTTCGCGCCGACCAGAACGAGCAGAACAAAAGCGATCCAGTGATCGACCGGTTCAAGGAACTGCGCGAACTGGGACGCAAAGAACCAGCCGAGCAGAGGCATCGCGACCTGGAACACTGCGAAAATACTCGCGACGATCACTGCATGCCGGTACAGGAACTTCCGCACCCCGACGCCATTGACCAACGCGACTGCGAATGCGTCGACAGAGATCCCCACTGCAACGAGGAGAATTGTCCATGACGGCATGACGGTCGATGGCCTTTCTGGCAGGGTCCCGCGTGGCGTGGGACGGAATGTCCGCGCGATGAACCACTGTCATCGATACACCTGTTATGTGTCTACGGATAACTATGGTTGTGGGTCGTCCAGAATTCTTTTGGAGTGAAGCGAAACCTTCCTCAGGTAGGATTTCGTATCCTGTCCACGGGTAAGTCTGAGCGCGTCCATGTGACTTTTTCCCGACAGGACTGGTCCGACTACATCAGGCAGGATGGTGAAATGCCCGCGCAGGAGAACAGCCGCGTCATTGAGGACTACGTCACCCTCATTTGGAAGGCAAGCGAATGGCCCGGCGACGGTCTTCGCGTCACCACCTCTGACCTCGCCTCGGCGCTCCAGGTCACCCCGTCGACGGTGTCGGCGAACCTGAAAAAGCTCGCCCGCGAGGAACTGATCAATTACGAGCCCTATGGGGACATCGGATTGACCGATGCCGGCGAGCGGATCGCTCTGGATGTGGTGCGGCGGCACCGTCTGCTGGAGACGTACTTAGTGGAGTTCCTCGGATTCCAATGGGACGAGGTCCACGATGAGGCAGATCGCCTAGAGCATGCTGCGTCGGATCTGTTGATTGAGCGCATTGATGCGATGCTCGGGCACCCGACCGTCGACCCCCATGGTGACCCGATCCCTCGGCCGGGAATCGACGTCAGCGTTCCGGCACGGCTATTGACTTCCTGCCGAGACACCGAGACGGTTCGGGTCGCTCGAGTCTCCGACGCCAATCCCGCAATCCTCCGATTCCTCTCAGACCGGAACATCACGGTCGGGTCGGATCTGGAAGTCATCACTCCGATGAGCACCACAGGCCTAATGACGATCCGGCACGCGGACACCACCATCGAACTCAGCACCGTCATCGCCACCGCAATTCACGTCAGCGACCCGCACTAATTCCGCGTCCGAATCGCTATCCCATGGCGGCCATCAGCTTCTCGTCGAGACGGAGCTGGTCTGCGGTGGAATAAGTCGAGGTGGAGAACAGCAGTTCGTCGGCCCCACTGGCCTGGACAATGGAGCTCAGGTTGTCGTGAACTTCGGCCGCGGTTCCTGCCGCGACCTGACCAAGTTGCTTCCCGACGCGCCTTTCTACCTGCCCCGACCACCGATACTCATGGATCGCCTCTGGTGATTCCAGAGGAGGAAACTCGCCCTGCTGGCGGGACATCGCCATCGCCCAGGCCTCCGGCAGGGCGAGATCACGTGCGGCTTCGGTGGTGCCCGCAATATAAGCGTCGAGGCTGACAATCACGTACGGCTCGCTGGCACCTGAGGTGGAGGCCGAGGGTCGGAAGTTCTCTCGGTAGCGGGCAAGAAGATCGGATATCTCCGGCGAGCGAACGATCGGGCCGCCGACAACAACAGGCAGTCCGAGGGCCGCAGCAATATCCATGCCGGATCCGGTCGCCAGCGTGAAGACCGGAACCGGGTCAGTGACCGGCCTAGCGGTGACGGTGCCGGTGTCGTCGAGGTATCCAAGCAGTTCCGTGAGATCTGATCGGTACTCGTCGGAGTTCTGCTCTTGTCGTCGCAGTGCCTGACGCACCGGTTCGGTAAATCCCACCGAGCGGCCAATCCCCAGGTCTACTCGTGCGGGAAAAAGCCCCTCTAATAGTCGGAACTGCTCGGCGACAATGAGCGGCTGATGCTGCGGCAGCATCACACCACCAGAGCCAAGCCGGATCGACGAGGTGACCTGCCCGATCGCCGCCAACAACACCGCCGGCGAACCAGAAGCGATTCCCGGCACGGCGTGATGCTCTGCGACCCAGAACCGGTGAAAGCCGAGCTCCTCGGCATGGCGGGCGCGCTGCACCACCGCCTGCAGATCAGCACTATCGACCTGCCCACCGTCAGAGTTCACACGGGTACGGGAGCGGTCGAGCAGTGAGAGCTTCATGCCCGGTGCAACGGCTGACTGCGCGTCAACTATTCCGTTGACTCGGTGGTGTGTCTCTCGCTTCGGGACGGAGGAACGATGGCGCGTAGGTGCCAGGGCCCGCCGGGGCGTCGAGTGATCGTGGCATAGGAGCCCGGCGCGACATCCAGCCTGGTGAGCGACTGAGCAGGTGCATCCATCGCGTACACACAGGCTGCGCGAACAGTCGAGGAACTGGCGACGATGACTGCCCCAGAGTCCGGCCACTGATCCGAATCGAGAACGCTAGAGATCCGATCGAGGTGCCCGGTAAGGGACTCGCCGCCAGGTGGAGCCGCCGAGGGGCTGCCGATCCAAGTCCGCAGCTGCTGCAGTGACGCCGGGTCCGCGGCTACCTCATCGAGTGACATGCCTGACCACTCCCCTGCATCAGGTCCACGCAGATCATCATCGATCCGTACCGAGCCCTGGAGCATTTCGGCGGTACGCCGACAGGCGGGTTCGGGACCGGACAGGATGAGTCCGGTGTGGTGGGTGGGGAGGTGAGGGAGGGGTGCGCCGGGAAGCAGGTCGGTGTGGTCACCGAAGATGCCCCGCCTGCTGCCTAACGTGAGCCCATGGGCGACGAGGGTGATGCGCATCGGCTAGGCGTTGACCGGCTGGGGCTGCGAAGCAGGGGCCGACTTCGCTCGGATCGCTCGCTGAGAGAGCTCTGCGAGGACTAGGCCAAGGACGCCCCACAGCACGATCTGCACCAGCAGGCTGGACAAGCGGAAATCCCAGAGCAGTGAGGGCGGGAAACCTTCGGTGGGAACTTCGTCGTACCGCGGCATGAAGGACAGCGCCAACACCGCGACGAGGAGATACGTGACAAGGCCCGCGAGCGCGGCGTACCAGTACTCGACCTTCGACCGAAGAGTGTGACTGACCGCCAGCGCCGCTGCGACTCCCGCGAGCGAAATCGCCAACATGAGGAAATAGAGACCAGTCCGATAACCAATGGTGTCGCCGTCACCGACCGCCGGCGGATTCGGCGGGTAGATGAGGTACGGCACAAAATACACCGCGACAAAAGCCACCCCAGCAACCGAGAGAGCAGTGACGCGAACATCGGTACGGCTAAAGAACCGGCCCATGGCCAGCCCCGTAGCGATACCCGTGAGTCCTCCTAAAGCAGCGCCGACGACGAGCATGCCGGTGAGAAGGCCCGCCGAGGACTGCAATCCGCGAGAAACCTCGGTCCCCTCCTCTTCCTCCGCTGCGGCATGCTCCCCATGGTCATGGCGGCCGGCGGCCTCTTCGATGGCAATGGCCGATTCGATGGGCGGCTCCCCCACCGCATAGCTCACAACAAACGCGGCGAAACCCGCGATAACTCCCGCGATCAAACCGCGGACAAGGAAATCCCTCAATGACAGCATGTGCAGACCTCCTAGTGGCACGGGAATCCGAGGAGGTGGCGTCCGTCATGAACCCACTCATGGACACCGTCACCGGAGACGATCGCCGTCGCCCCCTGCTCAGCACCAACGAAGTACAGCGCGAGGACGGAAAGCAACACCCCGAACACTGCCCACGGCCAGGCCGCAGACAAGGACAAGGTAGGAAGTGCGGGAAGATCCACCGCACCTGAATTGGGGACGGATACTGCTGAGGTCATGACGGGACTCCTTCTGAGCTTGTGCGACTCACGAATGGTTGATTCACACGAGGGTCAGGGTCTGACTCGGAGCAGGGCCACCCGGGACGTGTCATCAAACCGGGACAGCGTGGCCTATCCATACAGTGGCGCAACCGCGTCGGATTCACACCGACTTCCGTTCACCTCGTGAAGCTGAAGTTACTCAGAAAGTCCCACCGCACCTAGGGTTTCTTGCGGTTCACCCCCGTTCGGACCGCCACTGCTCAGCACTTATCGAGCGAGCGCAGGTACCGGTCCGTCATCACATCTTGGAACGCGCGGGCCACCGGTCCGCCAAGGCGGGTTAACCACGTCGCGGGATTGGAGAAGGCGGAGATAGTGAGGGTGAGGGAGGCGTCGGGAAGCAGTTCGAGAACGAATCTTTCTTCGCCTTGCTCCGGGTGGCCGGGCAAGGTGCCGTACGCGAAGCCGCAGCGGGTCGGCTCGTCGATGACTTCGACGACGCGGCACGGAATGGTCGTGGCCAACGGCCGGACTCCGAGAGTCATCTGCACCACCGTGCCCTTTACGAGAGGGCTTTGCGACGCCGCCACCGCCAACCCGGCGCGCGCCTGCACCTGCCAGGTGAGCAGATCTCGGGCAGCGCCCTCGAAGTCCCGGCGGGTCAGGACTGTGGTCTTGGAAAACCACCGGTACTCCTCGACGGGGCCGACTGCGGACTGGCCTACTTGCTGATAGGTCAGCGGGGCGGCGCGGAGGCGGCCGGCGGTGGCACCGTCCAGTGCAGTGACCTTGCTCGCGCGACTCATCGCACCTCCACCCCATCCAGGTAAATGCCCTGCTCACCGACGCCGCTCACGGAGATGACAACGCCGACGGCTCCATAGGTGCACTCCGAGGGCACAGTGAACGTAGAGAGGAACGGCTCACCTGGTCCGTTCGGCATGAGCGCCGGGATCTTTCCGTACTGGCCATCGAAGGTGGCTCCGACTTCTCCGATGTCGCACACGATGCTCGGACCATCTGGCATCTCAGCGGTGGAGCGAACGGCCATAGGTTCGGTGCGATAACCGACCGGAGCGGCGTCAGCGAGGTCGAAGGTGACCTCTTCGGGGGCGTCCGGCTGCACGAGGCTGTTCACGCGGAATTCCACGGATCCGTCGGAGCCTTCACCGCGGATACGGATGACCTCGTGATCCCAACTTCCAGAGCGCCTGGGCAAATCCTCCATCTCGACGGCGGCACCGGCGAAATCCGCGATTGGTTCGGGCAGACCCGTCTTCACGGCGGCGCGGAGGTGTGACGGCGGCAGCCAGGAGGCGCTTTCAATGTCGCCGGTGAAGTAGGCGCGGGCGTCGCCGTCGTCATACAGGCTGTCCCGGAGGAATGTTGTGAACAGGCCCTTCGTCGCTTGTTGCTGCTCTTCAGGCTCTATGAGAACCGCGGTGTTGAGCATGCGCGTCGAGATTCCTGCACCAGTGTCGTAGCGGCCCCAATCTTCGTTGAACTGGGTGTGATTCGCCCTCTCGAGGAGAACCGCCGCGGAGATTCCATCCGGGCCAGGGGCGGTGTGCTCGAACTGGCGGGCTCCGGCGAACGTCGACAGGTCGGCGTCATGCGTGGCTGACACGGTGAGGTAGTCGATCCCCTTCAATTCTGCGACGGGGACGATCACACCGGCAGTTGGAGCGAGTGCCACGACAGTCCTAATGTCCACGTCAGGTAAGTCCGGCACTGGCCACGGCACGGAAGTGCTCGCAGTCCCGTTGTGCATTGTCGCGGCCACGGCAGCAGCCTCACCACCGCGGGAGTGCCCGGCTAGAACGGTTTTCGACAGATCCACACGCGGCACCTCTGGAGAGGATTCCCTCTCCCAGGTCTGCCACTGATCGAGGTGCTCCATCAGCATCCGGGCGCGCATCTGGTTCGCCAATTCCAGGCTCCCGAGAGTGTCGAACAGCCCGGTGTTCAGGTACGTCTGCTCAACCGACGCCACCACATAACCCTGGCTCGCCAGGTGCTCACCGAGGTATTCAAATCCGAGTTCATTGTCGGCCTTTGCGGAGTTTCCATGTGCGATCAGCACCAGCGGGAATCCTTCCGCCGGTGGCTCTGCGTCCGGCGCCCAGACGGTGGCATTGAGGGGAAGTTCAGAGGCATCAAAACCCATACCGCGGGTGCGCAGTGGTTGATCAGCCCATTCGGGCAGCTGCTCTGAGGCATCGACGGTGCCAGAGGCCACGTCCGCGTCATCGCCGTACCGACCGCTACCGGTTTGCCCGCCATAAGCGAAAAACGTCACAGCCAACGGTCCGGCATCTGCCGCATTGTCCACGGTAGTACCGCTTCCGCCATGCTTTACGACGTCCTCAGCCGACTCTCCCGAGCCCGGCCACACCAGAATGGTTCCAGTCACCATCGCTGCGAGAGCCACAACCGACACCGTGGTGCGCGCGGCAATCTGGATCTTCCGCGAGTAGGTGGGCCGACCGGCCCATAGATGCCCAATAACACCTCCGACTACTGAACCGGACAGCGCGATGATTGTCGTCATCCAGGCCCACCACCCAACGCTCGGTCCCGGCGCCATCGAGCCAAGCAACACTGCGGATGAGGCGAACGCGGCGAGGAACGGAACTGGAAATCGGCGCGTAAAAAGCCTCGCCACGCCGGTGCCGACCACCACGACAGCAAGTGCCACTCCGATGATGACCAGCAGATCAGCAGCAGTAATCAGAAGGCTGATGCCCAAAGCCGACGGGACAATGCGCTCTGCCGCTCGCCAACCCCACACCACCAGGCCCAGGACGACAGTGCCGACCGCCGCCCCATTAAGTCCAGGTCCAGTCAGCCAGTACCGGGCAAACCACTCCCCAATGCGCCGCGCCCTAGTCCGGGGCCGCGGAGCGTCAGTGTCCTCGGGGGCCTCGGGTGCTGTAGTCATGCCCAGAAACTACCGGCGAATCTAGCGCCGCGTCAGACCGATCAATTGCCGCTCCAGGTCACCTCGATCACCGTAGGAAAGGACAGCACCCCACAGCGGAGCGCTATTGCCGCCGTCGGTGGCTGCGACGATGAGTCGAGTAGTTGCGGGGTTGAGTCCGTCGTGAAGCAGATCTGTTCTCCACCGTTCCGCCTCTTCCTGCGCAAGCTCTCCGAGACCGGGCTCCAGCATCAGGTTCGAAGCCAACGCGATGTGCCGCTTCTGCTCTGCAAAATCCTTGGCATAGGCAAAGCTGGCGCGGATGTACCCACGGGTGAGCCTGCCTTTTGCTCCTTCTGGCTCTGCGGAGGTGAACTCCTCCACAAGGTCCCGGAACTGCTCCAGGAGATACGTGGCCAGGTCAATGAGGAGCTTCTCTTTGCTTGGGAAGTGGTACAGCAGACCGCCTTTGGATACGCCGGCTGCCTCGGCGATGACGGTCACGGGCACCTTGGTGCCGTTTTCCCCGATGACAAGGGCTGCTGCGTCGAGGATGTTGCGTCTGGTGTCTTCGGCTGTCCGGCCAGCGGTGCGTCCCATGGGTGGGCCTCCTTCTGTGGGGTTAGGTGTGGTTCCTTGTCGTTTCCGCTCAGTGGTCCACAGCCACTGACTCCTTCGTGTTCGGGATCAGCCGATAGGCGAGGAAAGCTGCGAACAACATCACGCCAGCTGCGATGAGAGTGGTCGACCGCATCGCCTCGACAAACGCGTGCTGGGCGGCGATGAAGGCGTGGCTGCCGTAGTCCAAGACCGTCGACGCGGATGCCAGGGAATCTTCGACCAGTTCGGTCGCCTCCGCTGGCAGATCACCGGGGACGGTCAGATTCCGTGTGTACAGTGCAGAGATTACCGAGCCCAAAACGGCGATGCCGAGTGCGACACCAAGTTCATAAGCCGTCTCCGAAATGGACGCCGCGGCGCCAGCCTTAGCGGGCTTCACCGCAGAGACCACTGCATCGACGCTGAGTGTCTGGGTGATGCCGATTCCCATGCCCAACGGCACGATCGCCAACAACACCCACCCGAGCCATTCCGCGCTTTCAACGTAGGAAACGAGCGTCAGTCCGACCGCACCGAGCGCCAGGGCAAAGGCAATCGCTCGGCCCCTGCCCAGTTTCGCCAGCAGCAGCCCCACCACCGCGACCGCAGCCATTGCCGACAGCGCTGCTGGCAATTGCGCGATGCCTGCCTCCAAGGGTGTCAGCCCACGTGCGAGCTGCAGGTACTGAGAGAAGAAGAACAGCACACCAGTAAAAGCGAAGACCGCGAAGAAGTTCACGAGGACCGCACCAGTGAAGGCTGGATTGCGGAATAGGTCGACGTCGATCATCGGGGAGTTCGATCGCCGCTGTCGTCGCACGAACCAGATGGAACCGACGACACTGATGGTAATTGCAGCGATCGTCGACGGTCCAAGGTTTCCTCCCGCGACCTGCTTGACCGTGTAAACAAACGGGACGATCGCGACCATGGACAGCAGGCTGGAGAACAGATCAAAGGCTCCGGGGTTCGGGTTCTTCGACTCTGGCAACAACCAGGCGCCGACGATGATGACCACAGCCATCACCGGCAAGTTGATCAGGAACACCGACCCCCACCAGAACCGCTCCAGCAGAACACCGCCGACCAGTGGCCCGAGTGCAATACCGCTGGCAGCGGCGGCAGACCAGATGGCGATGGCACGAGTGCGCTCGACAGGGTCGGTAAAGATGTTGCGGATCAGGGACAGCGTCGACGGCATAATCGTCGCACCAGCGATGCCCAACAGCAGGCGGGCCAAGATAAGCACCTCGGGCGTCGGGGCGAACGCTGCCAGCAGTGATGCCATGCCGAAGGCGAAGGAGCCAGTCAACAACAGCCGCTTTCGGCCGATCCGATCAGCAAGGTTGCCCATCGTCACCAGAAGCCCTGCCAAGGCGATTGAATAGATGTCGCCCACCCACAGCACCTGAGTCGAGGTCGGTGAGAGCTCCGCGGTCAGCGCCGGCACCGCCAGGTACAGCACAGTGGCATCGACTGCCAGTAGCAAGACCGCACCGACCAGCACCACGAGTGAGCCCCACCTGCGTGCGGGCCCCAGCACGTCACTCATCACATCTCCTCATTCGTCACCGCAGAACTTAACCGTCCCGCCGGTACATTTTTACCGATTCAGTCCATTCTCGCCAAACAGGACCACATACTCGTCTGTGACCTGCGCCGAGGCCGTCTAGACTGAACTCATCCACCTCATCTGGACACTGACACACCAAGGACAACGATGATCATCACCGACGCCACCGCCGAGACCATCCCGGGCATCACCGAGATCTACAATGATGCGGTCCGCAACTCCACGGCGATTTGGAACGAAGACACCGTGAGCCGCGACAACCGTTTCAACTGGTGGGTTGGCCGCGTCAGCGCCGGTTATCCGGTCCTGGTGGCGCTGGCGAAGGATTCACTCTCCTTTGATGAGGACTCTCCTAGTGCCCCAGAGGTTCTCGGCTACGCAACCTTTGGCGACTGGCGTGCCTTCGACGGCTACCGGTACACCGTCGAGCATTCTGTGTACGTCCGCGACGATCAGCGGGGCAATGGCATCGGAACCAAGTTGATGGAGCAGCTCATCAACCGCGCACGGCACTTGGGCAAGCACGCGATGGTCGCGGGCATTGACGCGTCGAACTCCGGCTCAATCACCATGCACGAGCGCCTTGGTTTCGAACGGGTCGGACTGCTGCCCCAGGTCGGCTCGAAATTCGGCAACTGGCTCGATCTGGCCTTTCTGCAGCTGACGCTGGATGACCGGAAGTCACCGTCGTAAAGCATCAAGAACTCGCTTAACGACGTCTCCCTACCCAATGCCATAATGACCTTTCCTAAGGCCACAACCTGCCCGGAAAGGAACCGACAATGACTGACCGACTCCGCCGCCCGCACTTCCGAGGAACCGCCCGAACTGCTGGTGCGGGTATCGCCGCACTGGCGATGGCAGTGTCACTCGCAGCGTGTTCGGATGGTGGTTCCAACTCCGGTGAAGCCATCAACGGCCCGACCGGCAATGGCACCGCCGAGATGCCACAGGAGTCACAGCAGGATGCCCCGCAGGGTGGCTCCAAGGTCGAGGTGTCTTCGGTCGGCGATGGCCCGACCGGTCTCCGCGCGAAGCACGGCACCGGGGACGTGTCCGCCAACGGTTCCGGTTCCGCCGGGATCTACCAGGGCCGGCTGATCACCGCCTCTGGCAACTGCCTGTCCGTCACAGACAATGATCGCCCTGACCTGGTCGTCTTCCCGGAGGACACTGAGTTCGACTTCAACAACCAGCGTCCGTCGGTGAGTTCCGGGGACTTGGATCCGTTGTACGTCGGCGAGGAGATCCGGTTCGCAGGCGTCGCGGTGCCGATCGACGACGTGGACGGAGTCCCCCGCCACTGCGCACAGGGAGCCTCAGACATGGTGCAGGTCGTCCAGGGCTGGTAATCCCCTCCGCCGGCCCCCACCGGGACCGCGAGGGCAGGATCAGGATTCCCACCATTGCCGGACTGGTACCTCTGACCGGCCCTCCTCGTCCGGTCGCACCCCAAGTACCTGGTGCAATTGGATGACGTTGTGCTCGAAACCCCACTCAGATCCAGCCATGTAGAGACCAAAGAGTCGAGCGGTGGCCTCGCCGACCAGCGGGGTTGCTTCATCCCAATTAGCTGCAAGCAGCTCGCACCAGTCGTGAAGCGTGCGCTGATAATGCGGCCGCAGGTCTTCTTGATGGATGACGTCGAAGCCGGTGTCCTCCATGATCGTCATGACGGTGCCGGCACCGGTCAATTCTCCATCGGGGAAGATATAGCGGTCGATGAAGTGGCCCGTTTTCGTCTTCCGGTTGTGCGGCCGAGTGATGCAGTGATTGAGCATCCTGCCGCCTGGACGGAGCTTCCCGAAGAGTCGGCCGAAATAGTCCTCGTAATTCTGCACGCCGATGTGCTCGAGAATCCCGATAGCGCTTACGGCATCGAAGTCTGATTCGGGAACGTCGCGGTAGTCCATGCAGCGGATCTCGGCGAGGTCATCCAACCCGTCTTCCTCGATCTTCGCTTTGCCCCATTCGTACTGTTCCTTCGACAGCGTGACGCCAATGACTCGCACACCCCGAGATGCCGCATAGCGAACCATGCCGCCCCACCCGCACCCGACGTCGAGAAGCCGATCTCCCTCTTTCAGGTCCAACTTGTCGAATACGAGTCGATGTTTGTTGTCCTGGGCGTCGGTAAGCGGCTCGTTTGCTGCAGCCCCCTTCGGCCAGTTGCCCTGATTCCAGTCGCCACCGGGCCCGGTCACCGGGTTCGCGCCGCCATCAACTGATGCCGGATAGTAAGCACAAGTGTAGCCCATCGAATCGCCGAGGAATTTCTCGTAAAAGGCATTGCCGACGTCGTAGTGCCTGCTCACCACATTTTTGTCGCGCTCTCGCGAATGCCTCGATAGCCCCTCCAATACTGCTCGCTTCCACCCAGGCAAGGTCTCCTGGGGAGGAGCCGGCTGAAAACGGAAGGCCCTCAGTGATTTCAAAGACCGAGTAATCGCCCAGATATCGGATCCAGATGGCCTCCGGATGCTGTCGTATAGCTTCTGCAAGTTGTCGAAAAGAAGGTATGGATGGCCCGGATGGTCGCCCACCACCGTGATTTGACCGGTGATATACGCCCGAGCCAACCCAAGGTCTCCTGGAGCCGTGACGATGTAAGCCAATGCGTCCGGAGACTCGATTCGCAGAGTCAGATTAGCCTCTTCCGGGCCAGCGACCGATCCGTCGAAAGCCTCTACGCGGAAGGGAGCCGGCGGGGTGACCACCTTCTCCACGATCTGCCCCACGGTCAGCGGTTCAAATCCTCGTGTTCCCACGTCATGCTCCTTTCGATTGTTCCCGTCAGTGCCACTTCACGGTTTTTTCGTACAACCCCGGGAATCGTCCATCCGGGTCGTACACGGACTTCAACTTCTGCGGCAGGTCCCCGCCATAGAGTTCGGCGAACTTCTCAGGGGAGTAGAACGCCTCCGAGTACAGCGACTTGTGCCCGCCGAGGCCGGAAACAACCTCTTCGATCTCACGGTTGAAGGCCCCTTCCGGAGCATCTGCACCCATGAGGTCCACTGGCACAGAACTCCAGAACCCCACATTGACCCAGGTATCCCCCGGTGTCAGCGGATACAGCGGCCATGGATTCTTGGTGGCCTCCTGCGAATCCAAGACCTCAGTCGTGCCAGCCAGTAACTCCACGCCGTCCGCCAGCCGGATCGGACACAGCCACACTGGCTGAATCTCGCAGGTGGTGAAGAACCATGTGAGAAACTCCGGCAGATTCTGCGGCGTCACCTCGATGTCCTGCACCACGCGCTCGCGAGCTGGGCGCCCGGCGCGTGCCTCAAGTCGGTCGGCGATATCGAACTTGCGATCCCATCCGATGATCTTCCAGTAGAAACTCGACCGCAGTAAGTCTCGGGGCCACAGCGCCCGCACCGTCGGATTCTGGGCGCCAAATGCTCGGTTGCACCAGAACCAGTCGATGTCCCATCTCCACAGGTAGTCGCGGATGGTTAGGCGGTCGCGCAGGATGCCGTCGGGATGCTGTATTGAGCGGTAATAACTCTGGTCGCGGGTGTAATCGCTAACTGGACCGGTTTCATCCGTGCCTTTTCCGAGCACCAAATAGCACTCGTCCAAGCTGAACACGACCCCGTCGAGGTAGTCGACTCGTTCCCCGTCGTACGCCTTTCCCTCGGCAATAAGGGCAAGAACCTCAGTGAGCTTCCCGACGTCCCCAAACCTCACATGCCTCAACTCCACAAACGGCATCACCTTCTCGACCCGGACCTTGATCCGAACCGCATATCCGAGCGAGCCGTAGGAGTTAGGAAAACCACGGTAAAGATCCAGGTTCTGCGTCGGGGAGCACGTAACAACCTCGCCGGTACCGGTAAGAACATCCATCTCTAGGACTGCCTCATGCGGCAAGCCATTGCGGAAACTGCTCGATTCCACGCCCATTCCAGTCACCGCGCCGCCGAGGGTGATTGTCTTCAACTGCGGGGTGACCGTGGGCGCCAATCCGTGTGGCAGCAGGACGTCGACAAGATCCTCGTAGGTGCACATGCCTTGGACGTCGGCGGTGTTTTCTACGGGGTCAACGGCGACTACCCCTCCAAGGCCACTGGCATCCAGTCCTGCGGACTCGGTATCCCTGCCACGGAAGAGGTTCGACGTCTTCTTCGCCAAACGCACTCGCTCACCTGTCGGCACCGCCTCGAAGCTGTCCTTCAACCGCTGGACAGCCTGATCGTGCGCCCACCAGCCCACTGGTGACAGGTCCCGTTGTTCTAATCCATTTCCGATCCGGACGGAGTCGGTGAACTTTCCCGCGATCCGGACAACTTGTTCCTTCAGGCTCATGCCAACCCACCCTATCCATGACGCTGTCGCACAGATCGGGCAAAGAGGGGATGGAGGGGGCAATGATGAGCAATCAGTAGCCCGATGCAACCGCCCTTCCCGCAGACCACAGGCTTATCCACCGCGGCCGCACGGCGCTCAGCGAGGAATACTCTTCTACGCATGTCGATATGGACATATGATGGGCGCATGTCCAGAGCACCCACAACCACCGACGCCTTCAATGCTGTAGGCGACCAGACCCGCCGAGCGATGCTCGACGAACTCGCAGAAGGTGAACTCACGGTTGGGGAACTCGTGGACAAGGTTGGACGCCCTCAGCCGCAGGTATCCAAACACTTGCGGGTACTGCGGGAAGTCAACCTGGTGAGCTGCAGAAACGTCGGGCGCTCGCGCCTGTACCGGATCGACCGCACCGGCCTTGACCCGCTTCATGGCTGGCTTAACGACCTCGTTGCCCAGATCAATAGCTCGTATGACCGGCTCGATGACTACCTCGCAGAAGTTCACGCCGGGCACAACACTTCATTCACGGAGGAATGACATGGCCACCAGACACGGATCCGCACAGGTGACGCTCCGGTCGGACACCGAAATACAGATCGTGCGCAGCTTCGAGGCACCCCTGCCACTGGTGTCGGACATGATGACGACCCCCGAGCACTTGCTGCGCTGGTGGGGACCGTCATAGCACCCGATGGTCGACTGCCAGATCGGCCTTCGAGTTGGTGGAACCTGGCGCTACACCTCACGTGGAGCGGACGGGCAGGAGCTCTCCTGGCACGGCACCTACCAAGAAATCGAGCCCCTGCATCGCATCGTCACCACTGAGATCTTCGAGTTGATGCCGGACGCTGAATGCCTCACATCGACCACCTACGAAGAATCGGACGGAGTCACAACACTCACCACTCTCGTCACCCACCAGAGCAAACAGAACCGCGACGGCCACATCCAGTCAGGGATGGAAGCAGGTATGCAGGAGACTCATAACCGCCTCGACGACCTGCTCGCATCTTCTGATTTTCAGCAGCAGGCGCACGACCAACAACAATCACGCCGATACACGCTTGCCCGTGCGCGCCAGGGCGTTCCCCGCATTCCACCCAGGAGCTCTGCCTCCCGCCGGCGGCGAATACTTGCCCGCATCGACACCAGCATTGACTAGAAGCCAGGCGACGAGGGAATTGCTATTTCACATATCCCCCACCCCAAGTACAGCACGCCCCCATGTCAGCTCTGGAAGGTGAGCCAGGCTTGCCAGCAATCCCTCCGCTGCCTGACTCCCTATCCCGATGACGACAGGTGACCCCACCGCGAAGTCACGGTCCGGCAGTATCCCCTCCGGCCAGGCTCGGACCGCATATCGAAAAGCCTCAGTTGCCCAAGAATCTTCAGGCCCACCGGCCCCTGACCGATAACTCCCCGGGCTTCACTAGGCTTCCCCCAAGCAGGGGTCATCTCGATGACATACCGGTGGTCTGCGAGGTATAGCTCTAGCGCCGCATCGAAGAGCGGCTGGGGTCGCCGTCGATCACGCGCGGCACAGAGCAGTTCCCAGAACCGACTCGTGCGCTTGACGACGCACCCACCAGCCCCAACGGGGAGCCACCAAAGTTCAATCCTGTGCGTGTTCATGAAATGCATCCCAGAACATCTCACCAAATACCGCGCCGATATCTTATAAATAAAGTTCCCGAGCTTACGTCGGATACCGCAGAACCGAAGAAAATGCACTCGACATCACAGTTTTGCATTATTAACACTTAGCTTAGAGAACACACTGTCGATCACGCGGTGCAAATACCGGAAGGCTTCCTGATGACCAGCACCAAGGACACTGGACTGCCTCCCGGCGAGGAACCACACTTCCAAGACGCGGACGAGGTCATCACCCATAAACCGATGATGTCCACCGGCAACATCTTCATGATGAATGTCGGGTTCTTTTGGAGTTCAGTTCGGATTCGACCTCACTCAGACCGCGGTGAACCCCCTCTTCTCCGCCCTCGGTGCAGACGGGCACCAGCTCCCGCTCCTCAACTTGGCGGGCCCGATCACCGACCTCCTGATCCAGCCGCTGATCGGTGCAATCACCGACCGCACTTGGCATCCGAGATGGGGCCGTCGTCGGCCAGCCATCCTTCTGGGTGCCCTGTTGATGATCTTGACGTGCTGGCATTCCCCTTCATTTCGGTGCTGTGACTCGCGGTCGTCGCACTGTGGCTCCTCGATGCCGGTGACAACACTGCAATGGAGCCGTATCGAGCGTTGATCTCCGACAGACTGCCGAAAAACCAGCTCGCCCGTGGCTTCCTCGTGCAGAGTATGTTCACCGGTGGCGGTGCGGTGCTGTCTAACCTCTCGATCTTCATCTCACAGAAGTTCGTGCCCGGGGTGGCGGCCAACGGCATCCCCTACTGGGCCTACATCTGCTCCTGACTCGGCGCTGTATGCATCCTGATCACCGTCGGTATGGCGATGCGCAAGCCAATTGAACTTCCGCCGACCAAAGCCGAACTCAAGGAACGGGCTGAGGCCAAAGGCGGACCGTTCTCTATCATCACCGACATCGCATCTGGGGTGCGAGTTATGCCGAAGGCAATGCACAAGATCGGCATCGTGTTCGCGTTCCAGTTCTATGCAATGTTCATCTACTGGCAGTTCGTGGCACTGAGCGTGGGCCAGTCAGTGTTTGGAGTGTCCCCAGAGGTTGATTCCGAGGCATACCAAGTGGCCGTCGGCTGGTCTGGCCTTCTCAACGGAACCTATAACCTGTTCACAGTGCTCAGCGCATTGTTCCTCCTGAAGGTGGTGGAGCGCTACGGCGGCCGACTCAACCAGACCTTCAGTCTCGTCATCGGCGGTGCCTGCATGGTCTGGCTCTCCACCGCGAGCAGTAGCTGGCTGAGCCTGGTGCCGATGATCGGCATCGGCATCATGTGGGCATCGGTGATGGGTGTTCCGTACCTGATGGTGGCGAGTATGGTCCCGACCCACAAATCGGGCGTGTATATGGGAATCCTCAACATGATGATCGTCGTCCCGATGCTCGTCCAGACCCTCACCTTCGGTTGGATCTACCAGAACCTCCTCGGAAACAACCCCACCAATGCAATTCTCCTGTCCGGAGCACTGCTGCTCATTGCCTCTGTTGCGATGTTGTGGGTTATAGCTCCGAGTGAAGCCAGCGAGTCCACCATCGTGCCCATGGGCCGCGCCGGTGCCGGACACCAGGGCTACGACCGAGTCATCGTCGGGTCCGACGGCACCGAGAACACGATGTTTGCCGTTCGTCGTGCAATGAAGATCGCTGAGGAAGCCGATGCACGGTTGACCATCATTTCCGTCTTCCACCATGAGAAATCAGGCCCCGCAGACCCCAACCGCCATCACCTGATTGGCAAAGAGGCCGGCCGAGACGCCCTGCGGCGCACCGTGAATCAACTCAACCAGGAACGCCTGAGGAACTACGACGAGCTCGTTGTCCCAGGGGACGTCGCCGATACGCTACTGGCGGCTTCCGATTTCTCACGCAAGAGCCTGATCATCGTGGGCAACCGAGGCATCGGCGCCGAGCGTGGTTCCCTCGGGGACGTGGCTGCAAAGGTCGTGCAAAATGCTGCATCGGACGTGATCATCATCCAAGTAGATGACGTGACGAAGCAGGCCAAGGAGTACTGGAATCTCCCGCCGCGAACAGCCGCCCATGAAGACGGACCAAACGACGAATAGTTTGGCTCCACCGAAATAAAACCACCCCTTCACCTGGAAAAAGGTGAAGGGGTGAGCAGTGGGCCCCGTGGGGCTCGAACCCACGACCTGCGGATTAAAAGTCCGTAGCTCTACCAACTGAGCTAGAGGCCCTCAGTGCTGCCACTGAGATTAGCAGCGCGGCCGCAAGAATTTAATTTCACCCCCTGACACCCACGGTCACCTGTGGTCACCGGGAAATCCAGGGATGTCCTCTTGTCGAAGAATCTCTCCGTCAGAAGCAGCTCGACGCGGTGCCGGACGCGCCGGCGACTGCCGACCACCCGACGGTCGCGACCCCGCAGGACGGCTACGAACTGACCTGCCTTCGGCCGGCCTAGAACCGGCTGGGCGCACACCGGCCGGCCGAAGCGTCGATCGGGAGCCTTGGGGTGGGGTGGCTGATTGAGCAGTGCGTCGGGAGGCGCTCACATGAGCGGACAACGACTGCGCCGACAGGGAGAACTCGCGAACCTCACGGCTCATCGCTGGCATCGCCGCGCGGGCCTGCGGATTAGTCCCCCACAGCCAATTCCAGTTCGCGGTGAGCCTCTCCAAGAAGGGTGTGAGGGTCAAAGACACGATCGTCACCACTGCGATGCCAAGCGCCATTCCTGCGAACACATCGTGGAAATAATGCATGCCCACCGCGACACGAGAGAGTCCGATCAGCACGGCGAGAGTGATCACTAAGCCCACCAGTTTTCGCGCAGCGGGAACAGCAACAATGCAGGCAGCCGCGAAGGATACCGCAATCACTGTGTGGTTCGACGGCCACGAGAAGTTTCCTGGCTCCCGGCAGACCAACACAGTGGCTACCTCAAAAGTGTTGCAGGGCCGTTCCTGCTGCACGATCCGCTTGATGACCTCGCTGGTCATATACGCCGCAATAACTCCCACCCCGGCACACGCCAGCCGAACGAAGGCGACTCGATCCCGTAACCATGTCCAGGCGGCCAAGACCGCAGTGATCAAGACGAGCAGCACTAGCCCCGGATCCGTTATGATGGTGGCCATTGAGGACCGCACCGCTGATTCAGCAGTCCAGCCAGACAGACCCCGGTACAGGGTTTCCCGGAAAAAGTAGGTAGCAACCGCCAGCAACACCAGGACAGCTACGAGCCATCCGGTGAGCCGTACGATGCGTGAACTTCGGTAATGCATTCACCGCAAGTTACCAGCTTGAACAGCCTAGTCAGACCGGTTTTCTCCGCACATAGGGGCGAGAAGCCCCTCCGACCTGGTTTTCTGAATATTAACTTTGAATTTCCGGGTTGTTCTTTTTGGTAACTCGCGAATTGGCCCAATTGTCGTGGTAGCCGCGATTGTCCGCGCTGCTCGAAATAGACGAACCGATGGTGCCCATGAAGATCAGCACCGGGAAGAAGAACAACAACTGCGATAGCAACCATGCTTCCCGCTTGAAGGCTGCGCCGAACTCTAGCTTCTCACCGGTGCTGTTATCGGCCACGCGGTATCCGAACAGATGCTTCGCAGGGCTCGCTCCCGTGGAGCTAGTGAAGGCCGCCATCCACAGGGGCGCTCCAACTCCAATGAGGACGGGTCCGATTGCCGGGATCATCCCCACGGTGAAGCTAGCTGCGATTGAGTAGATGAAGAAATCCACCAACCTCATTCCCAGGCGCGTGCCGGCTTCAGCGTTTGCCGTGGGATTGGGCAGACCAGGTGTCATCCCTGGAGCCATGCCCGGCGAAGGCATCACCGGCCCACCGACGGGAACTTGACGGTAGGGGTTCTGCGGCTGGTACGGGTTGGCAGCGCTCGCGAACGGATTCGCAGTGGGGATAGGATTCGCCGTCGGCGGCATCTGGTTACCGGGATATTGCTGCGGATGCCCTGGGTTCGGCTGCGGCTGCATGTGCGGGTGCATGTGCGGGTGTGGAGTCGGAGGGCCATTGCGAGAATCTCCATCCGGCCACACCGGCATGCCGGGATTGCTGGCTAGATGTNGCTCGTCTCCAAAAATGGCACGGGAGCGCAACATCGCGAAGGGTATCCTGCCAAAGCCGGAGTCATCCAGCTGTAGGTCATACCAAGCGCGGTTGCTCTCATCAGAGAGAATTCCGTAGGCGACTTCGCCGAGCTCGCCTTTGGTCTCTGACTTCCGGGAGACCTCGACACCGAGCCGGGTCGAGTCCCAATCGCGCTCGAGGCAGAACAGCTCATAGAAGTTAATGATCCGGTCCTGCGGGCTACCGTTCATGGCCAACTCTCCTCGTTCTTCGCGCGTGCCGCACCCCCGCGCGGGTACGGACTATAAGGATACCGTCACTTCCGACAATTTCCTCACACAAAGCTTGGCACCCGCGTTACTCCAACCCTTCGCGGGTCGGAGGAACGCGGGTGCCGCTGCGTCAGATCTTAAATCTGGTCACCGGATCGGATCAGAGTCCGCCAGTTCCCTCTGCAGCTCCGCCACCGAGATCACCGGCGCCGGGCTGGCCACCCATCTCGCCGCCAGCGCCACCGCCCATGTCGCCGCCGGTTCCACCTTCAAGGCCGCCCTCAGGGGCCATGGGGTCAGTACCGCCCTCAGGAGCCATGGGGTCAGTACCGCCATCAACGCCGGTGTCAGGCTGAGTCGTTTCGACTTCCTGGGTAGTCGTCTCGGGCTCGTTCGCTCCCTCATCGTTGCAAGCTGCTGCGCCGAATGCGAGGGCGCCAACTGCGCCAACTGCCAGGATGTTCTTCATGTTCTTCACGATCTTCGTCCTTCCTTGATGGGGCGATGTGGCCGCCACCATAAGACGACAACCCACCGCCTCCGCAAAGGATCCCGGGATTCACAATCCAGGTCCATCCCAAGATCTGAGACAGTCCTCAGTAAGGGGTCGTGGGATTTGGTGGTGGGCAACGTCGTAAAGCAAAAATTTCTGAATGCCGGTGTCTGACCGCGCGAGCTTTTCCTGGGAATTCTCGGTTCGGCGTATACAAACCACAACATCGACGACAAAACGACCGCCGAAATGTCTAGCATCGGGAGATATGAGCATCTCCGACGAGTCGGCACGCGCCTACCCAGATATGCACAGCGAGCCCGGTGATTCCGGAACTGAGCCCGCCATTGAAGTCGGACTGGGCCGACGAGTCAGAGAACTGCGGCAGTCGCGCGGGCTGTCCGTTGCAGGCCTGGCAGAGCGCGCTGGGATGTCCAAGGCGATGCTCTCCAAGATCGAAAACGCCCAAACTTCCTGCTCGCTCACGTCGGTCGCCGCTTTGGCTGGCGCTCTCGACGTCTCTGTCCCCACACTCTTCCGCGATGTATGCGCCGACCGACCGTCCGCGTACACCCCAGCCGGCAAGGGCACGAGAGTCGACGGGCGCGGTACCCGCCACGGACACCTCTATGAACTCCTGGGGTCTTTCCGAGGACGCGGCGACGGCTCCGCTGCACCGCATCTAGAACCAGTCCTGGTGACCTTGCGTAATGATTCGGACTCATATCCACGTTTCCAACACCCAGGAACTGAACTTCTCTACGTGCTCGAGGGACGAATGACGTACCGGTTCCAAGACACTGACTATCCAATGGGGCCAGGGGACTCTCTGATGTTCGACGGACAAGGCACACACGGCCCGGTTGACCTGATCGAACTACCGATCCGCTTCCTCGCTGTCACCGCATATCCACAGGAAGAAGCGTAGAGGTTGTACCCTGAGCACTTCTGCACTGTCTCGCACCTCACCGGATTTCCCCCTTCACCTGCGAACTGCAAGAATCCGTGTCGTGACCCAGTTGCGTATCGGACCCCATGAACTCTCCTCCCCCGTCGTCCTCGCCCCCATGGCCGGGGTGACAAACGTCGCTTTCCGCGCGCTCTGCCGCGAACAGGAACGCGAGCGGATGGGAACAGTGGCGGGTCTGTACGTCTGCGAGATGATTACAGCGCGTGCCTTGGTCGAGCGGAATGAGAAGACCATGTCGATGGTCGAGTTCGCCGACGACGAGGATCCGCGGTCGATGCAGCTCTACACCACCGATCCGGAGTGGACTTATCGTGCCGCCCGGATGATCGCTGACGAGGGCATGGCCGACCACATCGACATGAACTTCGGTTGCCCGGTGCCCAAGGTGACCCGCAAGGGCGGCGGTTCGGCACTGCCGTACAAGCGTCGATTGTTCGGCAACATCGTCGACGCAGCGGTCCGAGGCGTGGCCGATGCCGGCCGCTCTGCCGAGATCCCCGTGACGGTGAAATTCCGTGTGGGCATCGACGACCAGAACAAGACGCATCTCGACGCCGGCCGTATTGCCGCCGACAACGGTGCTGTCGCGGTGGCCCTCCACGCCCGCACTGCCTCCCAGCGCTACTCCGGGCAGGCGGATTGGATGGAGATCTCCAACCTCAAGAACCACATGGTCGATTCTGGATTCGGTGAGATTCCGGTGCTCGGCAATGGCGACATTTTTGCCGCCGGAGACGCTCGCCGGATGATGGACGAGACCGGCTGCGACGGAGTGGTCGTCGGCCGCGGTTGCCTCGGTCGCCCGTGGCTCTTCGCGGAGCTCTCTGCTGAACTGCAGGGCCGGGAAGTGCCGACACCGCCGACCCTCACTGAGGTCGCCGACATCATCCTGCGCCACACCGAACTCATGGCCTACTACGGCGGAGAGGGCTTCGCCTGCCGCGATATTCGCAAACACATCGGTTGGTACCTGCGCGGCTACCCGGCCGGTGGTGAACTTCGCGCGAACCTGGCGAAGGTCACCTCCGTGGAGTCCCTCAAGGAACTTCTCGCACCGCTTCACGACGGCTCCGTGGCCGGCTCCCTCCCCATCGACGCAGACGGCCCGCGTGGCCGTCAGGGCTCGCCGGGCAAGGTCGTGCTTCCCGACGGTTGGCTCGACGATCCCGAGGACGAAGCCGTTCCAGAAGGCGCAGATCTGATGCATTCGGGCGGCTAACGCCGCCAAAAGAATAATTATCTCGGTTGACCGCCTGTTCAACGAGCGGAAGTAGCTGGCCAGCCTTATGATTCGTCTCTATGCGCACCGTTTACCGCGAACAGATGGATAACCTCGCACATGATCTTCTCCTCATGTGCGACCAGATCCATGACATGAACCGAAAGGCCAGCAAGGCGCTCTTCGACGCCGATATCGCTGCAGCCGAAACCGTCCTGGGATCCGTCGACAAGCTCGATGAGCTCCGCGAGCGATCCGAGACCCGAGCGATCGAGCTCCTGGCGCTGGAAGGTCCCGTCGCCGGTGACCTCCGCCAGATCATCTCCGGCATCTACATCGTCGAGGACATGGCACGCATGGGCGCTCTGTCCGTGCACATTGCCAAGACTGCCCGTCGCCGCCACCCGGACAAGGCTGTTCCGGCGGACACCGAAGGATACTTCCGCGAGATGGCCAAGGTCTGCGACAGCATCGTCACCCACACCCGGGAAATCCTCACCACCTATGACGTGGAGATGGCACTGACAATGGCGCAGGAGGATGACAGCATCGATGACATTCACCAGCACCTGTTCTCCCTGACCACCTCGGACACCTGGGCACACTCATCCAAGGTCACCGTCGACGTCACCTTGCTGAGCCGCTACTACGAGCGCTTCGCTGACCACGCCGTCGAGGTCGCCGCACGCGTCGTCTACCTGGCCACCGGTTACAAGCCCGGTGAGTACCTAGGCCGCATCGAGGGCCAAGAGGAGCTCGACCAGCTCCGCACTCGAATCTCCAACCTGGAACGTCACTTCGACAACTAGGCCCATCTCTTTCCCGCCACCCCGGCGCGGCTCCGCGCAAGCCCTGAACCGGCGTCTGATCACTCAGTGATCGGCGCCGGTTCCTTATCTGTGTCGATCTATCTGGCCAGTTCCGCTGTGAGCAGATCCGCCCACCGCAGAATGGCCCCACAGCGGCTTCTTAGCGCACCAGCATCGGTTTCATGACCGATTCCACACGCGACACCAGCTTCGTGCTCGACCAGCACTTGCACGAATCCCTCTACTCTCGCCGAGTGCTCGTTCTTGGCGACGCTCTCGACCAAGACAACTCCACCCGCCTGTGCATGGCGCTGCTTGCTCTGTCTACCGATAACCCAACTGCCGACATCACCGTGGTCATTAATTCGCCCGGCGGCTCCGTCCCAGGAATGCTCGCGATCCGAGACACCATGCGTGCCATACCCAATGACGTGGTGACCGTAAATCTCGGCATGGCGTACTCCGCCGGCCAGTTCCTGCTCTCTGCGGGTACCTCCGGCAAGCGGTTTTCAATGCCGCACGGAAAGGTCCTGCTCCACCAGGGCTCTGGCGGTATCGGAGGGGCTGCTCCAGATATCTCCATCCAGGCCGATGACATCACCCACACTCGCGATACCGTCCTGGGCTGTATCGCTCAGGACACCGGGCGTCCGATCGACCAAGTCTTCAGCGATTCCCTCCGGGACCGTTGGTTCACCGCCGAGGAGGCTCTCGACTACGGGTTCATCGACGGCATCATTACTTCGCTTTCCGACGTCCTATCCACACCCCGCCCTTCCTTCGGCATCGAGGTCCACTCATGAGTGGTTTCATCATCCCCAACGTCATCACCCGCACTCCTGAGGGCGAGCGTGCCCTGGATATCTACAGCAGGCTCCTCACCGAGCGCGTGATCTACCTGGGCACCGCCGTCAATGATGAGGTCGCAAATAGCATCATTTCCCAGCTCCTCCATTTGGAGAGCGAATCGTCTGATCTGCCCGTGTCTCTCTATCTCAATAGCGCAGGTGGAGATCTGCCGTCGATTCTCGCTATCTACGACGCCATGCAGTTCATTCGCCCCGATGTGGAGACCACCTGCGTGGGCCAGGCCGTCGCAGGTTCAGCGGTCTTGCTCGCCGGAGGCGCTAAGGGAAGCCGTTCGATTCTCCGTCACGGCCGGGTCATTCTGGCTCCGCCAGCGTCCGAAGGCGGCCGCGCGGCGATTCCCGATCTGCTTCTAGAGGCGGAGGAAATGCAAAGAACTCGAGCGCTTCTCGACGCCATCCTTGCCTCCCACACCTCCCACTCCACTGAGGAGATCCACCTGGACTCTGAACGGCAGCGGGTGTTCTCCGCCGAGGCGGCACGAGAGTACGGCATAGTCGACCGGGTCATTACCTCTCGAGAGGTCAGTTAAGACAGCGCCGACTCACGCCGCCAGAGCCAGCACAGAAACAGAGGAAATGCCGGTGCCAGTGCCGGTATCGGAGTTCGCAGCCGGGGTGGTGCGTTCCACCAGCGGGTACGCCAACCGCATGATGCCCGCGACATCCGAGCCAAGTGCACCTGCGATCGCCTCCAGTACCTCTGAGGAGGGGTCCTTCATCCCTCTTTCCACCTCTGAGAGGTATTGGGGTGAGATGCCTGCGGCCTCGGAGACGTCGCTAAGCCGCTCTTTTCTCTCATTGCGCAAGGCCCGCAGGGCCTGACCCACCTGCTCCCGCCAGAGCGGGGAGAACTGCATCTTCACGACGTTTCCCATAGCCACCACCGTACGCAAAAACCGCCCTGAACGTTGAGTTCAGAGCGGTTTTTCGCTGCCGGGGGACAGCCCGGTGTGCTCGGAGTGGTTTATCCGAAGCGACCGGAGATGTAGTCCTCGGTCTCCTTCTTGGTCGGGTTCTCGAAGATCTGCTTTGTCGGTCCGACCTCGATGAGCTTGCCGGGCTTGCCGGTGGCCTCGAGGGAGTAGAAGGCGGTCTGGTCGGACACACGAGCAGCCTGTTGCATGTTGTGCGTCACGATGACGATGGTGAACTCTTCCTTGAGCTCGTGGATCAGTTCCTCGATCGCGAGGGTGGAGATCGGGTCCAGTGCAGAGCACGGCTCATCCATGAGGAGAACTTCCGGCTGCACGGCGATCGCACGTGCGATGCACAGACGCTGCTGCTGACCACCGGAGAGGCCGCCGCCGGGCTTGTCCAGACGGTCCTTGACCTCTTCCCAGAGGTTCGCGCCACGCAGGGACTTCTCAGCGACCTCTTTGAGCTTCTTCTTGTTGCGCTCACCGGAGAGAACCAGTCCGGAGACGACATTCTCTTCGATCGACATCGTCGGGAACGGGTTCGCCTTCTGGAACACCATGCCGATGGTGTTGCGGACAGCCACCGGGTCGACCTTGCGGTCATAGATGTTCTCGCCGTCGAGGAGGACCTCGCCCTCGCAGTACGCACCCGGGATGACCTCGTGCATGCGGTTCAGGCACCGCAGGACGGTGGACTTACCGCAGCCGGAGGGGCCGATGAAGGCAGTGACCGAGCGAGGGGGAACGTGGAGGTTAACGTCCTGCACCGCGTGGAAGTCGCCGTAGTAGATGTTGAGGTTGTTCAGATCGAGGCGCTTAGCCATGACTCTGGACCTTTCTGGTGTTTCTGGGTTGCCCGGAGGGCTACTTCTTGACGGAGAACTTCGCGGAGATGACTCGCGCTGCGATGTTGATGAAGGCGATGATGAGGACCAGCGTCAGGGCTGCGCCCCACATCTTGTCGAACGCTGCACCGGTGTTACCGGCCTTGTACATATCGAGCATGAGCAGCGGCAGCGAGGACTGGGACTGACCGAACGGATCCCAGGTAATGATTCGGGATGTGGCCACGAGGATCAGCATCGGAGCAGACTCACCCATGACGCGGGCGACAGCCAACATGATGCCGGTGACGATTCCGGACAGTGCGGTGGGAAGAACAATCTTGGCGATCGTCTTCCACTTCGGCACTCCCAGTGCGTAGGAAGCTTCGCGCAGGTCCATCGGAACGACTCGGAGCATTTCCTCGGTATTGCGCACCACGATCGGGAGCATCAGCAGAACTAGGGCCAGCGACACTGCGAAGCCCGAGCGGTTCATGCCGAACATGACGACCCACATGGAGTAGATGAACAGCGAGGCGACGATCGAGGGAACACCGGAGAGGATGTCCACGGCGAAGGTGGTGATCTTGCCGAGGCGGGAGTTGCCCGCGTACTCGACCAGGTAGATGGCGACGAAGATGCCGACTGGGATCGTCAGAACCGAGGTAACAGCCGCCTGCACGAGGGTGCCGATGATCGCGTGCGCTGCACCGCCGGCGTCGGCGCCGACAGTGACACCCAGCTGGGAGGTGGACCACCAGTCAGCGGAGGTGATCATCGGAAGTCCGCGGGAGAGAACGGTCCACAACAGCCAGATCAGCGGAACGAGGGCCAGGCCCATCGACGCGTAGATGATGACAGTCGCGGCCTTGTCTGTCACCTTGCGACGGTTAGTCATCGGGGTGAAGGTCGTCTCTGTGGTGGAGACCTTTGCGTCCGGGTTCTCCAGGACCGAGTTATCTGAGGGATTCATGGTGTCGTTCCCCTATTTCTTTGCGATCGATCGGGCGGCGGAGTTGACCAGGAAGGTCAACAGGAACAGCACCAGGCCGGCGGACATGTAAGCACCTGCACGCAGGTTGTCGTTGAATTCCGGTGCAGCGTTCGCGATGGCGGTGGCGAAGGTCGTACCGCCGTCCAGCAGCGAAGCACGGAACTGAGAGGTCGGCGCGATGACCATGTAGAGCGCCATCGTTTCACCGAGTGCTCGACCCAGGCCCAGCATGGAGCCGGAGATGAAGCCGGACTTACCGAAGGGCAGGACGGCGAGTCGGACAGTTTCCCAGCGGGTTGCACCAAGGGCGAGCGCCGCCTCGATGTGTCCTCGCGGGGTCTGAACGAAGACCTCGCGGGTCGTGGCCGCAATGACCGGGAGAATCATGATCGCCAGGACGATGCCACCGGTGAAGATGTTTCGGCCGGTCTCGAACGCCGGTGAGTTGCCGTAGTGGGTGAACAGGAAGAAGCCGCCCAGGTTGTTCGACATCCACACGTAGAAGGAAGACAGGGCCGGTCCCAGCGCCATGAATCCCCAGAGTCCGTAGACAATCGAGGGAACCGCAGCGAGAAGGTCCACCAAGAAAGCCAGCGGCTTAACCAGCCGCTTATGTGCGTACGAGGTCAAGAAGATCGCAATTCCGAGAGCAACCGGCATTGCGATGATCAGTGCCAAAAGCGAGACCATCACCGTGACGAAGAACAGGTTCGGAATGCCGAAGTACATGCTCGACGTGTTCGACAGGTTCCAGTCCTGGCTGTACGTCAGGAAGTTCGCGTCATTGTTGAGCAGCGAAGGTACCGCGCGGATCAGGAGGAAGACCGCGATGGCGACGATGAAAACGGAGACCAGGCCGGATGCGCCAACCGACAGAATCTGGAACACCCGGTCACCCGGGCGGATGACGGAGCCGCGGTCAGAGGCGACTTCCGAGGACTTAGGGTCCTGGGATCCCTGCGGGGCGATGTCGGGGGTAGCGACGCTCGAGGGCTCTGTTTCCGACAACGATTCTCCCTTAGTGAACATGGAGGATGACATGGGCGTTCCTTTGCGAATGAGAAGTGCTTGGCGGTGGAAACCGGAACTGAATCCGCGGCCGGGTGCGGGCCAGGCCCGCAGGAAAGGCCTAACTAGCTAATGGCCTCGACAGCGTCGGTAAGCTTCTGCTTGAAGTCACCCTGAACCGGGATGTAGCCGAGAGCCTCGAGCTCCTCGTTCTGGCCTTCCTCAAGCGAGACGGTGAGGAAGTTCTTCAGAAGGTCGCGAGTCTGATCGTCGTAACCGGAGGAGCAGAAAATCTCGTAGGTGGTGAGGACCAGCGGGTAGGCGCCTTCCTCATCCATGGAGAATAGGGCGTCAGCGTCGACGACCATGTTGTTGCCCTCGCCGGAGTACTCGACCTGGTCCATTGCCTTGCCGACGGTGTCAGCGTTCAACTCGACGGCACCGTGGCCGAAGTCGATCTTGGAGACTCCGAGGTCCTTGTCCTTAGCGAAGCCGGTCTCGACGTAGGTGATGGCGCCCGGGATCTGAGAGACCTCGTCGACGACGCCGGCGGAACCGTTGGCTCCGGAGCCGGTGGCGGACGGGAAGGACTTGGAAGCCTCGTGCGGCCATGCCTCCGGTGCGGCAGCGGACAGGAACTTCATGAAGTTGTCGGAAGTACCGGACTCCTCAGAGCGGTAAACGACAGTGATGTTCTGGTCGGGCAGTTCGCCCTCATTGAGCTCGGCGATAGCCGGGTCGTTCCAGTTGGTGATGTCACCGTTGAAGATCTGGGCAATGACCTCGGGAGAAAGGGTGATGTCCACGCCGTCGAGGTTGTAGGCGACAGCGACCGGGCCGATGACCATCGGAAGGTGCCATGCTTCGTTGCCAGCACAACGCTCTGCAGCCTGTGCAGCCTGCTCCTCGTCCAGTGCGGAGTCAGATCCGGCGAATGCAACCTCGCCTGCAAGGAAGCGGGTCTGTCCGGCGCCGGAACCGGTTGCGTTGTAGGAGAGGGTGGAACCCGGATTGGACATCTCGAACAGTGCCGCGAAATGGTCCATCGCGCGCTGCTGGGAGGTAGCGCCCTCGCCCTGCAGCTCACCGGTGACATCTGCCAGGCCTTCGACCTGAGAGTTCTCTCCGCCGCCCTCAGAGCAGGCGGTAAGAGTAAGGCCAGCAGCAGCGGTCAGTCCGACGATTGCGGCTAGGCGACGATTCTTGTTGAGCACATTTCCTCCGGGGATTAAGCGCGACTTCCCTGGGTGAGTTCCAGATAAAGAAAGGACGCGCGGCGGTTCGGCTCCAGGAACGGAGCTCATCCAACAAGAGGAGAACCTAAACCCGCTGGGTATACACATCCCAGCGAGTAGGTGAACGACAGGTGAATACCTGCTGTCACTTTCCCTTCGCTCGGACCCAGAGTGCTCAATGTCACTATTTGGCGCGGATCGTGCGCCTACCCGTAGAGAACGTCCTCCCGAGAGACCTCAAAACCGAGGCTCTTGTAGGTACGGACGGCCGCCACGTTGTCCCCTTCTACATAGAGGATCACGGTTTTCACGCCCTTCGAGGCCAGATGCACTAGCCCGGCGCGGGTCAGCCAGCCGCCAATGCCTCGGCCCTGAGAGAGCCTCGAGAGCCCGATAACGTAGACCTCACCGAGTTCGGGTCCGTGAACCTTGGTCCAGTGAAAGCCAACGATCCTGCCTTTCTCCACGGCAAACAGCACGCCCTCCGGATCAAACCAGTCGGCTTCGCGAGCCTCATTCAGGTCTTCCGGAGTCCAACCCCCCTGTTCGGGGTGCCAATCAAAGGCCTCGTTGTTCACCGCCAGCCATTGGCCGTCGATTTCTTGGGCGCCGAGCCTGTCCACGGCTTCCGGGTAGGTCTCTACCACGACGCCTTCGGGAGCATTCTCCAGTTCGGTGGGGATGTCCTCAATCGACATCTGGAGCAGCGTTCGTACAGCCGTCAGACCACGTTTTTCTGCGATCACCTGGGCTGCCCGTAAATTGCCGTGTGCCCAGATCTTCTTCGCATCGATCTCGTCGAGAAGCTTTGTGCCCACCCCACGACGTCGGTACGCAGGGTGCACTACGACTTCGGTAACGCCCTCATGCTCTACCGCTATGCCGACGCACTGTCCGTCGATGTTCGCGCGCACCGCGGAGTCGAGCCTGTTCACGAAGGCTTCGCCCATCGGCTCCACGCCATCGTGGCTCTCCGCGTCTTCCAGAATCTTGCTGTCGTCCATCACCGGCACCTGCCTGTCGTTGAATTCATCCTCTGAATTGCAATTTACAAGCAAGTGACGCACCGGCGACGACGTTGCAGGTCACTCGTCGTCCGCGGACTCCACGATCTTGTAGCCGACGTTGCGGACGGTGGCGATCAGGCCCTCGTAGGTGGTGCCCAGTTTCGAACGCAGGCGACGCACGTGAACGTCCACGGTGCGCGTACCACCGTGGTACTCGTAGCCCCACACATCCTGCAGGAGCTGCGCACGGGTGAATACCCGGTCGACATTTCCTGCCAGGTAGCGCAGCAGCTCAAATTCCTTGTAGGTCAGATCCATCGACCGGCCGTCGATACGCGCGGTGTACGTGTGTTCGTCGACCTCAAGAGCACCGACGTTGATGACCGAAGCCTCCTCCGTCACCGGCACTGGACGGCGGGCCAGCAGCAGGCGAAGCCGCGCATCCACCTCAGCCGGTGTCGCAGTGGGCAACAGGAAGTCATCAATTGCCCAACCGCCGTCGAGTGCGATCAGTGCTGTGTCCATCGCCAGCACGGCCACCGGAAGGTCCGGGTTGGCTGCGGCAATGGAGCGGCACATGTCCCTCGCCGCTACAAGGTTCGGTCCGGTAGCGTCGACGACAACCACCGTAGCGTCGTCGAGCATCGTGGCGGCCTGCGGCGACGCCGGCAACCGAACCACCTCGTGGTTAAGCAACCCGAGGGTCGGCACCTTCGCCCGGATATCCGGATCGTTGCTCACTAATGCAAGTCGCATTCTGCAGTCTCCCTAGTCGTCCTCCTTAAAATATTATGTGAAACAACCCCTCAGGTATAAATAGACACGTGGTTAACAAACGCAGGGGCGTTATTTTCAGCGCTGTAATAGTCGCCGTCGTCGCAGCTCTCTTCCTCGTCGACTCCGTCGCGGCGGCCAACGCCGAGCGAAATCTCGCCCGTCACCTGCGAGAAGCGGAGAATCTTCCCGCGGAGCCGTATGTGAGCCTGGGCGGATTCGCTTACTTGTCGTCATTGTTATCCGGGCAGTGGAGCTCCGTCACCGTCCGATCACGCGACATGGAGATCGAAGAGTTCGGTCTCGTTACCGTCAACGCTGACGCCATCAATGTCCAGGTGCCCGCGTCATCTGTGTGGAGCGGTGAATTCTCCGACTCCTTGTCCGAGCTCTTCTACGCCCGGTTGCAGTTCGATGGTGTGGCGTTGGGGGCACAGCTGGGTATCTCCGACCTGCTCATCGAGAACTACAAAGACATCTCCCCTGCCGGCAACTGGGAAGCAGAGGCGATCTTCGAGGGCACCCCGCCTGGCGCAGACGACACCGTCTCCGTGCTCGTCGAGCTACGAATCCATCAGGCCACTGTGGAGCTGACGCCGACCGAGGTGCTGGCCAACCCATCAGACGTCCCCGAGGATGAGGCCCTGGATGCCTTCCGGATCACGTTCCCGTCAGGAACTCTGCCGCTCCCCCAGAACCCCACCCGCATCTTCGTGCAGGGCGGCTCCGTCAACATCGAGAGTGAGCAGAGAAACGCCCACGTTTCACCGGAAGATTTCTTGCCCCGCGCCGGCGAAGAGGTTGATTTCAAGTAAGTCGCGTTACATGTACCAACCTCAAGACTGGGACGACCACACCAGAAACTGAGGTACGGGCGGCTGTCGCGGCGGCCATGGATGGCGAAGTATCGTGGAACCATGACTGAAAAACTCAATGGAAACGACGCCGTGAACCTCGCCGCGGAACAGTCGAAGAGCACCTCTAGACGAAACATCGTCGAGTTGCCTGACCTGCCCGTTGAGCAGGACACCGCTAACCTCCGACAGGGCCCGAACATCCACGATGGCCTGCTGGCACTGCTGCCGCTGGTCGGCGTCTGGCGGGGCCATGGCCAGGCTCATGACGACAACGGTGACTACGAGGTCGGTCAGCAGATCATCTTCGCCCACGACGGCGAAAACTACATTCGCTATGACTCCCGCATCTGGCGTACCGATTCTGAGGGCAATGCCACCGGCCAAGACTCGCGCGAAACCGGATTCTGGCGCATCTCCGAGAAGGATGAGATCGAACTGGTTGTCGCTGGATCCAACGGTTACGTCGAGATCATGTACGGCGAGCCGATGACCGAGCGGGCTTGGCAGGTGGAATCCGCCTCGACGATGGTGACATCCACCGGACCAAAGGATCTGGGCCCGGGCAAGCGCCTGTACGGCCTCATGCCGAACAACGACCTGGGCTGGGTCGACGAGCGCCTCGTCGACGGCGAGATGGTTCCGCGAATCTCGGGCCAGCTCTCCCGCTGGGCGGGCTAGAACCAGCGGTTAGTTCACGCGGTGAGAGCGTCATCGCACAGCGAAACGAAGCTCTCGATCTGCCTGGCGGACACCGCCCGCAGATCCTGGCCGTCCACCGACGTCACGCGCGCCAAGATCCGCACCGAGGAGACCAACCACACTGAATCCGCGGTGTGCAGATCCTCCGGCCGCAACTGGGCCAGGGTGCACGTGTAGCCACGGTCCGCCGCGACGTCGAATAGCGAGGCCTGTGTCGTTCCCGGCAACACCCCTTCACCGGGGTTCGGAGTGAGCAGTTCGTCGCCACGGACCAGCACTAGTGTCGAGGTAGGCCCCTCTAAGAGGTTGCCCTCCGCGGAGGTAAAGATGACGTCGTCGAAGCCGTTGCCCTTCGCGTACCGCAGAGCCGCCATATTCGCGGCGTAGGACAGGGTCTTAGCCCCGATCAATGCCCACGGCGCCCGGGAGCCGAGATCAAGGGAGAATCCCCTCTCAGCGAGCATTACGCGTACCTCGCCCGAACGGCCCTGAACCGGCGACATGAGGATGTACCCAGTGGGAGTTCCGGTCGATTCGCGTCCGCGGGAGTACACCCACCGCATCGCGGCCTCCCCGCCGCCGCCCTGGGCCCATTGGCGCAACGCCAAGTCGATGCCGCGGTCCCAGAGTTCAAGATCCGGCGCAGGCAGGTCGAGCATCGCCGCAGAGGACACGAATCTGTCCCGGTGGCGGTCAGCATTGCATAGGTGGCCTGAGCGGACTAGGAGAGTCTCGAACACCCCATCGCCACGGACAGCCCCAAGGTCGTCCGCATGGAGGAATGGCGCAGCGACATCGGCGGCCCTGGGGCCGTCCGGCGCAGTGACGTCAATCAGAACGGCAGTCATGTCTCAATCATGCCCCACTCCGGGGCGGGGTTCCGTTCTCAGGCTTTGGCGCTACGATCGGATACGTGAGCGACGCAAATCTACTGAGTCCGATCATCAAACATGTGCCCGGCGCAGCGGCGCGCGACGGGGAAAGTGTCGCCTGGCATTACGGCGACCCGCTTGGTGAGCAACACAAGGCCCTGGAAAACTCCGGAGTCATCGACAGATCCGACCGGAAGGTCGTGAGGATCGGCGGGGCGGACCGACTGACCTGGCTGAATACCCTGTTCTCTCAGAAGGTCGACAATGCTGAAGTAGGCACAGTCACTGAGGCACTCGACCTAGACGGACAGGGCCGAATTCTGCACCATATGGACCTCGTGGTCCTCGAGGACTGCGTCCTGCTGATAATTGCCCCGAGTCAGCTGGAATCACTGGTCAAGTACCTAACGATGATGGTGTTCTGGTCAGACGTCACCATCGAAGAGACCAATCTCACAGTACTGTCCCTTATCGGCGACTCCCCCGCGCCGGAGGAACTCCTCGTGCTCGACCATGGCCAGTGGCGTGACGTGGTGGTTCCCCGCTCGGAGTTGGTGGAGGTGTGGGACCGTCTCGTCGCTACAGGAGCCTTGCCGACCGGCCTGATGGCATGGGAAGCCGAGCGTGTCACTGCGCTTCGCCCCGAGCCGGTGGACTTGGACGAGAAGGCCATCCCCCATGAGGTTCCACGGTGGATAGAAACTGCCGTTCACCTGAATAAAGGTTGTTACCGGGGGCAGGAAACCGTCGCCCGAGTCCAGAATCTCGGCAGACCTCCCCGCACGCTCGTGATGTTGCAGCTCGACGGCTCCGCAGCGACCCTCCCGGAAGCCGGTGACCCAGTGACGGCAGGTCGACGCACTGTCGGCCGAGTCGGCACAGTTGTGGACCATTGCGACTACGGTCCGATTGCTCTCGCGCTGGTCAAGCGGTCCTCACAAGAGGGTGTGGATCTCTCGGTGGGTGACTGCTCGGTGGCCGTCGATCCAAGTTCTGTCGACCGCGACGAATCGGTTCGGCCAGGACGTGCCGCCGTAGACAAACTTCGGGGGCGCGGCGACTGACCCCTGATACGACCCCCTGACGGCCACGCGCACTTCCCCGGTCAGCCCCTTACTCGGCAAACCGCCTGCGTGCGCGCGTAGATTAATTATGCCTCTTTCGGCTATGGTGTTCTGCAGGAATCACTAATAGACAAAATGAGGGGCCGACGCTCAGCGTCCGCCCTTGACCACGCAAGGGGGTCTCGTCATGGGTCGCGGCCGTGCCAAGGCTAAGCAGCAGAAGGTTGCACGTAACCTGAAGTACAACACACCGGAGATGGATCTCGACCGGCTTCAGCGGGAGCTGACCGGAGACTCGAGCCACGCGGATTACGTCGAAGACGATGATCTCGAAAGCGACGAAGATGTGGACGAGTGGGGCCCCGACAGCGAATGGGACGAGAGGTAACTCCTCCGCCGCTTTCCCGAAGCAGTGCGCCGGTCTAGGACCTGCGAATTCCTGAGCCTCAGACGAAGAGACCCGCCCCGTTGATCCGGGGCGGGTCTTCTCGTGTCAGTTGGCGGTCGGGTGCTCGCCGCCGAGCACAGCCTTCTCTTCGTCCGGTGCAGAGGCACGCACGGTGCCCAGTTCCCAGGAGTCAACGTGGCGAGCGGTGAGGATCGCAAGCGCGCGGTCTCGGTCCTCCGGGGCGACGATGGCAATCATGCCGACACCCATGTTGAAGGTCTTTTCCATCTCGTCGCGGGCGACCGAGCCGGTCTCCTGGATGAAGCCGAAGACCGGCGCCGGGGCCCACGTGCTGCGGGACATGTCCGCGGTCAAGCCCTCGGGCATCACGCGGGCAAGGTTGGCGGTCAGGCCGCCGCCGGTGACGTGGCAGAAGGTTCGAACCTGAGCCTCGCTCATGAGCTCCAGGCAGTCCTTGGCGTAAATGCGGGTCGGCTCGAGCAGCTCCTCACCGAGGGTGCGGCCAAGCTCGTCCACGTGGGCGTTCAGGTCCAGGTTTGCCGTATCCAGCAGGACGTGGCGGGCCAGGGAGTAGCCGTTGGAGTGCAGACCGGAGGACTTCATCGCGATGATGCTGTCGCCCTCGCGGACGCGGTCCGGTCCGAGGACCTCGTCCTCTTCGACGACGCCGACGGCGGTGGCGGAGACGTCATAATGCTTGGGCTCCATGACACCTGGGTGCTCAGCGGTCTCGCCACCGAGGAGGGCGCAGCCAGCCTGCTCACAACCCTCAGCGATGCCGGAGACGATCTGTGCGATGTGCTCGGGGACAACCTTGCCGACGGCGATGTAGTCCTGCAGGAACAGCGGCTCGGCGCCACAGACCACGAGATCATCGACGCACATGGCAACCAGGTCGATGCCGATGGTGTCGTGCTTGTCCATCTGCTGTGCGACGACCAGTTTGGTGCCCACACCGTCAGACCCGGCGGCGAGGAGCGGCTTGCGGTACTCACCCAGTGCGAAGAGTCCGGCGAAGCCGCCGAGCCCACCGCGGACCTCGGGGCGAGTCGCCTTCTTAGCGATCGGCGCGAGCAGTTCGACTGCGCGGTCTCCGGCCTCGATGTCGACTCCGGCAGCCGCGTAAGAGGCTCCCTGGTTGACGCCCTTGTTGTCGGTCACGTGTTTTCAGCTCCTGATAGTTGTGGTCGGCTCAGCCGGTGGGGTGTCGAGATCAGCGGGCAGAGGCCTGCATACGCAGGACCGATTCCGCATTTGCGTTGTTCTCCGGCATTCCCAACGGGTAGTTGCCGTCGAAGCAGGCGCGGCACAGATCGCCAGCCTGCTGTTCCGTTGCTTCGGTCATGCCTTCGACAGACACAAAGCCGAGGCTGTCCGCGCCGATCGCCGTGGCGATGCCTCCGACGACGTCCGCCTGGTCTACGCCATTGGCGATGAGCTCGCCGGGGGATGCGAAGTCGATGCCGTAAAAGCACGGCCACTTCACCGGCGGCGAAGCGATACGCACATGTACCTCAGCGGCACCGGCTTCACGCAGCATGCGGATGAGGGCGCGCTGGGTGTTGCCGCGGACGATGGAGTCGTCGACAACCACAAGCTTCTTGCCCGCGATTGCTTCCTTCAACGGGTTCAGCTTCAGCCGAATGCCCTGCTGGCGAATCGTCTGAGACGGCTGGATGAAGGTACGTCCGACATAGCCGTTCTTCGTCAGTCCCTGGCCGAAGGGGATGCCGGAAGCCTGGGCGTATCCGACTGCAGCCGGGGTGCCGGATTCGGGAACCGGAATCACCATGTCGCCATCGGCGGGGTACTCCTTCGCCAAGCGACGTCCGATCTCCACTCGCACCGAGTTCACCGAACGGTCCGCAATGACGGAGTCCGGGCGGGCCAGGTAGACGTACTCGAAGATGCAACCAGCGGACTTCTTCTCCGCGAAGCGGGAAGAGCGGACACCGGAGGCGTCAATGGCGACAACTTCGCCCGGCTCGATCTCACGAACGAAGGACGCACCGACGATGTCGAGAGCACACGTCTCAGAGGCCACGACCCACCCGCTGTTCAGGCGGCCCAACGCCAGCGGACGAACTCCGTTGCGATCGCGAGCCGCGTACAGTGTGTCGCCATCAGTGAAGGTCAGGCAGAACGCGCCCTGCAGCCGCGGCATGAGGTTCAGTGCCGCTTCTTCGGTGCGGGTGCGGCCGCCGAGGTCCTCACTGGAGGTATCGGAGAGCTTTCCGATCTCGTGGGCGAGCAGCATCGTCATGATGTCCGAGTCGGATGGCAGATGCTTACTCAGGTCCACCAGGCCGAGTGCTTCGGCCTCATCAGCCAATGCCATGTGATTGACGAGGTTTCCGTTGTGCCCGAGGGCGATGTCGGTGCCGTCGTCAGCCATTCGGAACATCGGCTGGGCGTTATCCCAGGACGGGGCGCCGGCGGTGGTGTACCGCGCATGGCCCACTGCAACGTGCCCCTTCAGGGCCTCTAGGGTCTGCTCATCGAAAACCCGGGACACCAGTCCCAAGTCTTTGAAGACCAGCACCTGGTCACCGTCTCCGACGGCGATTCCCGCTGCTTCCTGGCCACGGTGCTGCAGCGCGAACAGCCCGTAGTAGGTCAATTTGGACACGTCTTCGCCCGGTGCCCAGACTCCGAATACGCCACATTCTTCCCGCGGCGACTGCTCATCGAGGTCGTCTAGAGGTGAAGAAGGAGTGTTCAGGGCTGAAGAACCGGTGATCAAGGTATCGGTCACAAGCCCACGATAGCGGTGACACCGTCACACGGGAAAACGGCGCCACACACTAGCGGCCTGCAGTGATTCACGTCACAGGCGGACAACGGGAAAACAGTGGGCGATCTCGGCGGCCCGCACTCCGGATGCATCGACCTCGGCGTCGGCAAATTCGAGCTCCCCGGTGGCCATCCGAAGCCACGTGCGGGCATCGGTCTCCACCACATTGGGCGGGGTCCCTCGGGTATGTCGCGGCCCCTCAAAGCATTGCACTGCCACAAATGGCGGCACTCGAACCTCAACGGTGTGACCGGGCGCTTCTTGGGCAAGCATCCTCGCGCTAAGCCGTACCGCCGCCGCTGTCGCCTGCCGAGAGGGGGTTGGAACCGCCTTGGATGCGATCTCCTCCTCCGAGGCCAGAATCCAATCTTCCACCGCCAGCACTGCAGCTCGAACCTCTGCCGGATCAATCTTTTTCGCCATAACTCCCCCATTGTGCACCTATCGGCAAGCGCCCTGATGGTTACTCACACGGACGTCATTCCTGCCCGTCTACGGGCCAATCGTATAGTTGTCCCCATGCCTTCTTCCTCCGTCACTCTCCGATTTCTCGCCGCCCCCAGCGATGTGCTGATGGCCGGCTCTAACAGCGTTCACGGAGGCCGTGTACTGCAGTGGATCGATAAGGCCGCGTACGCGTGCGCCACCGGTTGGGCGCAGCAGTACTGCGTCACCGCGTACTTCGGCCACATCAACTTCACTCGCCCGATCCCGTCCGGCCACATGGTCGAGATCACCTCGAAGATCGCGTACACCGGCCGGTCGTCGATGCATATCGTTAACGAGGTCCGTTCGGCCGATCCGCGAACCGGCGAGTACACCCGCGCTGCGGACTGCTTGGTCATTTTCGTGGCGATGCAGGACGGCAAGCCGACCACTGTGCCGTCCTTCGAGCCGGACAACGAAGAGGAGGTCCGGGTCCGCGAGGCTGCGCTGTCTCGCGTGGATCTGCGCAAGTCCATCGAGGCGGAAATGCGCGCCCAGATGTATACCGCGGATTCCTCCGCCCCGGAGACCACTACTCGCTTCTTGGCTAAGCCCTCAGACGTGAACTGGGGCGGCAACGTCCACGGTGGCACTGCGATGGAGTGGATTGATGAGGCCGCCACTGCCTGCACCATGAACTGGGCCGGGCGCGACACCATCGCGGTGTACGTCGGCGGCGTTCGTTTCTACCGCCCCATTCACATCGGCGATCTTGTGGAGGTCCGCGCTCGCCTGCTGAGCACTGGTAAGTCGTCAATGAACGTCTCGGTGCACGTGTACGCCGGCCCGCCGCGTGAGGGCCGTGGAGGCCTGCAGAAGGCGCTGCATTCCTCGATGACCTACGTCGCGGTCGACAAGGAGTTCAACGCCCAGCCGGTGCCGTTCTTCAACCCCGTCACCGACGAGGACAAGCGCCTGGCCGCTCACGAGTTGAGCCTGCGCGCTCTGCGCCAGAAGTACGAGCCGCTGCCGCTCTTCGCTGATGACGAGCGCAGCGACAAACGCAAGGATTAAAAGCACCAAAAAACGCTTCCCGACGTTCTCCTTAACTCGCAGGTAAGAAACGTCGGGAAGCGTTTTTTGTCTTTGCTCTTTTACTCCACCACGGAGTTGGCGCCGACCGCGTGGCCGAAAAGGCCCGGGAGGGTGCCGCGCCAAGCGGTCTCAAGCTCATCGACACCGATCTCGAAGGAGTCGGTGCGCAGAACCTTGTCTGCGGTGACCGTACCGATGCGGGCGGCGGTGACGCCGACCTGAGCAGCACGGGCCTCGAGCTTCTCTGCCTCGGCTGCAGGAACAGCGACAAGCGCGCGAGAGGCGGACTCGGAGAAGAGCGCGACGAAAGCGTCGTCATGCACTGCGGCGAGGTCAATCTGGGCGCCGACGCCGGACTGGATGCAGGCCTCAACGAGAGCCTGGGACAGGCCGCCCTCGGACAGATCGCGAGCGGCGGAGAGGAAGTGCTCGCCCTCCGCGACGATCGTGCCGTGGAAGAACTCGGTGAGCTTCTCTTCATCAGAGAGCTCGATGGCCGGCGGCATGCCCGCGAGGGTGTCGTGGGCGACCTGCTGCCAGATGGAACCGCCGAGCTCGTCGGTGGTGTCCCCGAGGAGGTACAGGACCTCGTCGTCGGCGGTACCCAGACGGTTGCCGATGGTCTTCTCCACGTCCTCAATAATGCCGAGCACGGCGATGACCGGGGTCGGCAAGATCGGCTCGTCGCCGGTCTGGTTGTAGAAGGAGACGTTGCCGCCGGTGACCGGGACGCCCAGTTCAGCAGCACCGTCGGCGAGACCGCGGACGGCTTCAGCGAACTGCCACATGGCGTCCGGATTCTCCGGGGAGCCGAAGTTCAGGCAGTTGGAGACGGCATACGGCAGCGCGCCGGTGACCGACACATTGCGGTGCGCCTCAGCCAGTGCCAAGCGGGCGCCGGTACGCGGGTCGAGCTTGGTGTAGCGGCCCGAGGCGTCCGTCGCGATGGCAACGCCACGGCCGGTGTCCTCGTTAACGCGCAGAACGCCAGCATCGGCGTGCTTGGCTGCGATGGTGTTGCCGCGCACGTAGCGGTCGTACTGCTCGGTGATGAAACCGCGCGAGCACAGCGCCGGGGACGCGGCCAGATCCAGTACTGTCTGACGCAGCTCGGAGGCACCTTCCGGGCGAGCCAGAGTCGGCTCTGCCTGCAGCTCGTCCTGCCAAGCCGGACGTGCATACGGACGGTTGTAGGTCGGGCCCTCGTCAGCGATGGTCTTCGGCGGTGCGTCTACCACGATCTCGCCCTGGTGCTTGATGACCAGGTTCGGGTTCTCCGTGACGACTCCGATGTCGGAGGCGATGACGTCCCACTTCTGACAGATCGCCATGAACTCGTCCATGTCCTCCGGTGCCACCACGGCGCACATGCGCTCCTGGGACTCCGAGGACAGGATCTCTGCAGCAGTCATGTTGTCTGCGCGCAGGTGCACCTGGTCGAGGTCCACCTCCATTCCGCCCTCACCGGAAGCGGCGAGCTCGGAAACAGCACAGGACAGACCGGCGCCGCCGAGGTCCTGGATGCCAACGACCACGCCGGCCTTGTACAGGTCCAGGCAGCACTCGATGAGGACCTTCTCAGCGAACGGGTCGCCGACCTGGACCGCTGGGAGCTTGCGCTCAGCGCCATCCTCGAAGGTCTCCGAGGCCAGCACTGACACGCCGCCAATGCCGTCTAGGCCCGTGCGGGAGCCGAACAGAACCACGCGGTTGTTCTCGCCGGTAGCGAAAGCCAAGTGCAGGTCCTCAACGGGCAACACGCCAACGCACAGCGCGTTGACCAGTGGGTTGCCAGCGTAGGACTTATCGAAGACGGTCTCGCCGCCGATGTTCGGCAGACCCAGGCAGTTGCCATAGCCGCCAACGCCGGACACCACGCCCGGCAGGACCCGCTGGGTGTCCGCCGCGTCAGCTGCACCGAAACGCAGCTGATCCATCACGGCCACCGGGCGTGCACCCATCGCCATGATGTCGCGGACGATGCCGCCGACGCCGGTTGCGGCGCCCTGGTACGGCTCGACGTAGGACGGGTGGTTGTGGGACTCGACCTTGAAGGTCACAGCCCAACCATCGCCGATGTCGACGACGCCGGCGTTTTCGCCGATGCCAGCGAGCATCTTCGACTTCATCTCGTCGGTGGTGGTCTCTCCGAAGTAACGAAGGTGCACCTTCGAGGACTTGTAGGAGCAGTGCTCCGACCACATGACGGAGTACATCGCCAGTTCAGCGTCGGTAGGACGGCGACCGAGGATCTCACGGATCCGGTCGTACTCGTCTTCCTTCAGGCCGAGCTCGGCCCACGGCTGGTCGATGTCCGGGGTGGACGTTGCGTTGTCAACGGTGTCTTGCTTCATATCCGCATTCCTCCTAGACGTTGTCCACTGCGGACAGGAACAGCTCGAGTCCGTCGAGCGACGGTCCGGTCAACGCCTCCACGGCGTGCTCCGGGTGCGGCATGAGTCCGACAATTCGGCCGTTTTCGCTGCAGACACCTGCGATGTCGTTGATCGAGCCGTTGGGGTTCTCGGCGTAGCGGAACACCACGCGGCCCTCGTCCTCGAGCTGACGGATGGTGTCCGGTGCGGCCTGGAAGCGGCCCTCACCGTGCTTAGACGGGATGAGGATCTCACTGCCCGTGGACAGTCGGCTGGTCCAGGCGGTGTTGCTGTTCTCTACGGTGAGGTTGATGTCGCGGCACAGGAAGTGCAGCCCCTCGTTGCGGGTCAGTGCGCCCGGCAGCAGTCCAGCCTCGGTGAGGATCTGGAAACCATTGCAGATGCCTAGCACCGGCAAGCCGCCCTTGGCTGCGTCGACTACGGAACCCATGACCGGGGCCAGTGCCGCGATCGCGCCGGAGCGCAGGTAGTCACCGTAGGAGAAGCCGCCTGCGACGACGACAGCGTCGACGCCCTTCAGATCCGCGTCCGCGTGCCACAGTTCCACGGACTCAGCTCCGGCGAGGCGGACGGCGCGTGCGGCGTCAACGTCGTCGAGCGTGCCCGGGAAAGTAATGACGCCGATACGAGCCGTCACTGCGCCCCCTCGCGAACAATCTCGTAGTCCTCGATGACGGTGTTGGCCAGAAGCGTCGCAGCGACCTTCTCCAGCTCTTCGTCGGTGACGGTGTCATCGACCTCGATCTCGAATCGCTTGCCCTGGCGGACATCCTCGACGCCGGTGACGCCGATGCGTCCCAGAGCCCGGTGGACGGCCTGCCCCTGCGGATCCAGAATTTCCGCCTTCGGCATGACATTGACAACTACACGGGCCACGCTTTGCTCCCTTGAAAGTGTTGGGTGGAGTGCTCCACGGGCCAGCTTACAAGCCGGAGGCGTGCTTTCTAAGCCGCACCTGAGTAGGTCGCTTCCTCACACCGGAAGGTGCTCCTCAAGCAGAGCGACGAAGGTGTCCTCCTCGGGGTCCTCGGCCTGCCCGACCTGCTCGCCTTTCGGCGAGAAAAGCGTTGGCTTCCCGACGCCCCCATCCCCCACTTCGCCACCAAACACCGCGAAAAACCCGCGTTCGGCAAATTCATCGGTGAGGGCCTCCAAGGCCTCCCGGAAGTCCGGATTATCTGGTGCGACCAAGACCACGTGTCCGGCCAGGTCGTCCATTGTCACAGTGCGTCCGTCGAGTGTGGTGTACATGCGGCCAGGATAGTTCGGAGAGGCCCGAACCTGCCCCAAGCTCAGGCAGCGAGGGTCAGCGGCACCGTTCGGTACCCGGTAGCCACGGCTCCGGAGTTCACTGCGTAATCAATAGTGCGCAGGGCGTCTCGTCGGACCTTGAGCTCAGAGAGACGGGACGCGGAAACGGAGAGACGAATGGATCGCCCCGCATCGATGTTCCGCTCGATGGTCGCGGCCACTGCCCGGCGCCACCACCCGGCCGCTCCGAAGCCTTCACCGAACGCCACGACGCGGGTGGCGTCTACTGTCCCGCTGACCAAGTCGTGGACTCCATTGAGATCTGCAGCGATGCGATAGCCGAGGTCTGGCAGTACGGCCTTGGTGCCCCGGGAGAGATTCCACCTAGGCGGTGCGAACATGTCGGTGTTCAGCCCCAGCGCCTGCATCTGGCGGGTGGCGGCAGTCAGTCGGAGCCGGGCCTCATGTTCCCCGAGGGCAGCGAATTCTCCGCGGCGCCCCTTGTCCGTCTGGTCAAATCCGGCCAGGAGAAGTTCAGAACCTTCCTCTTCCCTGCGCCTAATCCACCGCATCACCGCCTGCGAATTACGCAGCGACCAATCCGACCCTGCATGCGGGGCCACGAGCAGGGACGGAACCACTCCGCGGTCCGTCAGAGCGGTCGCGAAGCGGGCCACATCAAGAAGTCGATCATCACGGATACCCGAGATGGAGACGACCAGTGCCGGTGCTTCGGAATTCATGCTCCGAAGCCAACCAGTTCACGGTGAACACAGGGTGTTCCACCGGTGGTCCTTCCGTTAATTCAATTCGACGGAAAGACCACGTCCGCTCACTTATCGGCGGCGCCGGCCTGCTTCAACAGCCAGGCGTACTCGAATGCCGTTTCCTTCCACTTGGCGTATCGCCCGGAGACACCACCGTGGCCGGCGGACATCTCGCACTTGAAGAGGAACGGACCGCCGTCGGCGACTTCCTTTAGACGCGCGATCCACTTCGCCGGCTCGACGTAGAGGACGCGGGTGTCATTGAGAGACGTCGTCGCGAGAATCGGAGGATACGTGCCGCCGACGTTTTCGTACGGAGAGTAGGAAGCCATGTAGTCGTAGACCTCGGCATCATGAAGGGGATCTCCCCACTCATCCCATTCGGTGACGGTGAGAGGGAGCTCCGGCATCAGCATGGAGGTCAGCGGATCGACGAACGGTACCGCGGCAAGAATGCCGTTGAAACGGTCGCCGGCCATGTTCGCCACTGCGCCCATGAGCATGCCGCCGGCGGAGCCGCCTTCGGCGACCATCGAATCGGTCACGCCGGATTCACGCAGGTGGTCAGCGACGTCGATGAAGTCGGTGAAGGTGTTCTTCTTCGACAGTCCGCGTCCGTTTTCCCACCAGCCGCGACCCATCTCGCCGCCACCGCGAACGTGCGCGATCGCGAAGATCATGCCGCGATCCATCAGCGATAGCCGAGCAACCGAAAAGCCCGGGTCAATCGACGCTTCATAGGAGCCGTAGCCGTACAGCAGCAGCGGATTGGGCTTAGTGATGTCCAGGTCAGCGCGGTGCACCAGGCTCACGGGGACGTCGACACCATCGCGGGCAGTTACCCATAGACGCTTTGCGACGTACTCCTCCGGGTCATAACCACCCTTCACCGGCTGACGCTTCAGCAGGGTCCGCTTCCCGGTTGGGACATCGAGCTGCCACAGCTCCCCTGGAGTGGTGAACGATCCATAGCCGAATCGGAATACCGTGGTGTCCCACTCGGGGTTTCCACCGGCACCGGCGGTGTAGAGCTCCTCTGGGAATTGGAGGGGTTCGAAGTGTGCGGTGGGGGCGTCGGGAAGCGAATCGTTGCCGAGCTTCCACACTGACAACCTGCCGATACCGCCTTCGCGGAAGGCTAAGACGATGAAACTAGCGAAGCAGTCGACGCCCTCGATGCGACGGCCTGGCAGATGCGGGACGAGATCCTTGAGCTCGCTGACATCGCCGACCGGACCGGCATCACAAATGCTCAGCGCGAAGTCCGGGCCGGTGAGATTGTGCGTGACCAGCCACTTGTCGCGACCTCCGATGATGGCGTGTTCGACCTCGTACTCCACGCCGGTTTCGCGCGGGCGGATGCAGACAGGGGCAGATTCCGGCGCAGAGGTGTCGATGTACCAGCACTCGGAGGTGATCTTCGAGCCCATCTCGATGATGAGGTACTTCTCGGAACGGGTGGTGCCGGCTCCGACAAAGAAAGATTCGTCCGGCTCGTGGAAGACGCGGACGTCTTCAGAGGACGGGGTGCCGATGCGGTGGCGCCAGACCGAATCGGGGCGCCAGGCGTCGTCGACGGTCTGGTAGAAGATGTACTCCGAACCGACCCAAGAGGCGCCGGCGGAGATGCCGTCGATGGAGTCCTGGAGAAGCTCGCCGGTACGAAGGTCTTTTACCCGCAGGTTGTAGCGCTCATCGCCGACCACATCGGTGGAGTACGCCAGCAGCGTGCCGTCAACAGTCACAGATGCAGCTCCGAGGCTGAAGTATTCGTGTCCTTCAGCCATAGCGTCCATGTCCAGCAAGATCTGCTCGCCGTCCAGCGCCGGCAGTGGTTCGCCGTCAGCGGTGGCAGTCACCGGCGGGATGTCACCCTCAGCGGGAACGCGGCAGCTCAGACCGTAGGATCGGCCTTCTTCCGAGCGGCCGAAATACCACCAGCCACCGGAGCGCACCGGCACCGACATGTCAGTCTCCTGCACGCGAGACTTGATCTCCTTGTAGATCGTCTCCCGTAGCGGCGCCAGATCGGCCGTCGCCTCCTCAGTGATCGCGTTTTCCGCATTCAGGTGGTCGATGACCCGCTGTGACTCCTTCTCGCGGAGCCACTCCCACTGATCGTCGAACTCTCGGCCGTGAACGGTCCTCATGTACCGGTGATCCTCCTGTTACTCGTTTTAATTCCCGGCACCGTACCAGTCGGCAAACTTCTTGCCGGAGATGCGCTCATAGGCCTCCACGTAGCGATCGCGGGTGGCAGTGACAACCTCGCTGGGCAGCGACGGCGGTTCGGTGTCGCCTTCCTTATCCCAACCGGATTCGGCTGAGGTGAGCCAATCGCGCACGTACTGCTTATCGAAGGAGGGATTGACCTGTCCCTCGACCCAGGTGTCTGCGGGCCAGTAGCGAGAGGAGTCCGGGGTGAGCACCTCATCGGCGAGGACGAGGTTGCCTTCGGTGTCCAATCCGAACTCGAACTTGGTATCCGCGAGGATGATGCCCTTCTCCAGGGCGATAGCGGCGGCCTTCGAGTAGATCTCGAGAGTGGCGTCGCGAAGCTGTTCTGCGCGCTCGCGGCCGAGGTCCTGCACGACCCGATCGAACGTCACATTCTCATCGTGGTCGCCGATCTCGGCTTTTGTTGCGGGGGTGAAAATAGGCTCGGGCAGGCGGGAGCCTTCAGTAAGGCCCTCCGGGAGCTCAATTCCACAGACGGTGCCGGATTCGCGGTACTCCTTCAGGCCGGAACCGGTGAGGTAGCCACGGGCGACGCATTCGAACGGCATCATGTCGAGCTTTTTACAGACCAGTGCTCGGCCGAGGGAATCAGCGGGGATTCGCTCGTCGTCCGGTGCGCCTGCCAGGTGGTTCGGGAAGTCCAGAGCGTCGAAGAAAAAGACACTCATCGCGGTGAGAACACGGCCCTTGTCCGGGATGGGGGAATCAAGGATGTGGTCGTACGCGGAGATGCGGTCACTGACCTCCATCAAAAGCGTCGAATCGTCAATGTCATAGATCTCACGGACTTTTCCGGCAGACAGGTGGTTGTACGAAGAAAGTTCAGGTCGCATGGGGGAAAGCTTAGCCCTCATATCGGTGTGTTCCCGTGACAACAGACATGTCTATAAGTATTGTCTACTTTTAGTAACTCACGTCACAACTACCTAGACGAAAGGGCCGAGTCACATGGCCAACCAGGAAATCCGCCGCGCAGTCATCGTCGGCGGCAATCGTATCCCGTTCGCTCGTTCGAACAAGGAGTACAGCAACGAGTCCAACCAGGACATGCTGACCGCCGCCATCGAAGGCCTCGTCGCACGGTTCGGCCTGGCAGGCGAAGAGATCGGTGAGGTCTCCGCAGGTGCCGTTTTGAAGCACTCGCGTGACTTCAACCTCGTCCGCGAGGTCGTCCTGAGCACCTCCCTCGCTCCGACCACCCCGGCCTACGACGTGCAGCAGGCCTGCGCCACCGGCATGGAAACCATGGGTTCCATCGCCAACAAGATCAAGCTCGGTCAGATTGACTCCGGCATCTCCGGCGGCGTTGACACCACTTCCGATGCTCCGATCGCTATCTCCGACGGCGCCCGCAAGGCTCTGCTCGAGGCGAACCGCCAGAAGACCCCGCTGGACCAGGTCAAGGCACTGACCAAGATTCGCCCGTCCGACCTTGCTCCGGCTACCCCGAGCACCGGCGAGCCGCGCACCGGCCTTTCCATGGGTGAGCACCAGGCCATCACCACCGCTAAGTGGGGCGTAACCCGTGCTGAGCAGGACGAGCTGGCTGCCGCCTCGCACCAGAACCTCGCCCGTGCCTACGACGAGGGTTTCTTCACCGACCTGGTCACCCCGTACCGCGGTGTCACTAAGGACACCAACCTGCGTGCGGACACCACCGTTGAGAAGCTCGCTAAGCTCAAGCCGGCCTTCGGCCGTGGCCTGGAGACCGAGCCGACCATGACCGCTGGTAACTCCACCACCTTGACCGACGGCGCTTCCTCGGTTCTGATCTCCTCCGTCGAGTGGGCCGAAGAGCGTGGCCTGCCGATCCTGGCTGACGTTATCGACACCGAGGCCGCTGCAGTGGACTTCGTCTACGGCGACGAGGGCCTGCTCATGGCTCCGGTCTACGCCACCCCGCGCATTCTGGCACGCAATGGCTTCACCTTCGATGACTTCGACTTCTTCGAAATCCACGAGGCATTCGCCGGCACCGTCCTCGCCACCATGAAGGCATGGGAAGACGAGGAGTTCTGCAAGGAGAAGCTGGGCCTGGACTCCGCACTGGGCTCCATCCCGCGCGAGAAGCTCAACGTCAACGGCTCCTCCCTTGCTACCGGACACCCCTTCGCCGCTACCGGTGGCCGTATCGGTGCCTCCCTGGCCAAGATGCTCCGCCAGAAGACCAACGAGACCGGTGAGGTCTCCCGCGGCTTCGTCTCCGTCTGTGCAGCCGGAGGCCAGGGCGTCGTCGCCATCCTCGAGGCTCGTCCGTAACCCCTCTCACCTCTCGCTTTACCGCAAAGACTCGATTAGGAGCATTACATGTCTGACAAGTACCAGGAGCTCGTCAATGGCGGCCCGCTGACCGGTGTCGCTAAGTCCCTCGGCCTCCCGCAGCCGCCGCACCTGCGCCGCCACAAGGCTGGCGACGATGTCCTGAAGAACAACAAGGTCCTCGTCACCGGTTCCGGTGCCGACGCCGAGGCCGTCGCCAAGCAGCTCGGTGACTGGGAGCTCCAGGTCCGCCGTGACGAAGCAGGCGACGACAAGGTCGGCGCCATCGTCGTCGTGCTCACCGAGGCAGAGCGCCCGACCGACCTGCAGGGTCCGGTCCTGGCTGCTGCGAAGCACCTGCGCAAGCTCGACAAGGGCGGCCGAGTGGTCTTCATCTCCCGTGAGTCGAACGAGGAGAACTCCCCGGCAGTCAACGCTGCGCGCTCCGGCGTCGAGGGCATCGTCCGCTCCCTGGGCCACGAGGTCCGTGGCGGCTCCACCGCCAACGGCATCGTCGTCGCCGACGGTGTGGACGTCACCGCGAGCCCGGTTGTCTCCGCGCTGCGTTTCTTCCTCTCCGGCCGCTCCACCTTCATCGACGGTCAGTTCCTGCGCGTCTCCTCCTCCAACGGCACCCTGCCGGAGGATTGGGACAAGCCGCTGGCCGGCCGCGTTGCAGCAGTGACCGGTTCTGCTCGTGGCATCGGCGCTGCTATCGCAGAGCAGATGCACGAGCTCGGCGCCAAGGTCATCGTCATCGATATCCCCGCCGCAGGCGAGGCTCTGGCAAAGGTCGCGAACAAGATCGACGGCCTGGCACTGCAGCAGGACATCACCGCTGACGACGCCGGCAACAACATTGCTGACGCTGCCCAGAACCGCTACGGCCGCCTGGACATCGTCATCCACAACGCTGGCATCACCAAGGACAAGCTCCTGTCCAACATGGACGAGGCCAAGTGGGGCGCCGTCATCGCCGTGAACATCGAGGCTCAGCTCAAGATGAACGAGCAGCTCCTCGCACACCCGGCATTCCAGGAGTCCCCGCGCGTGGTGTCCCTGGCTTCCACCTCCGGCATCGCCGGCAACCGTGGCCAGACCAACTACGCCGCCTCCAAGGCCGGTGTCATCGGCATGGTCTCCGCATACGCGGACACCTTCGCTGAGAAGGGCGGCAACATCAACGCTGTCGCTCCGGGCTTCATCGAGACCGAGATGACCGCCGCGATTCCGTTCATGAACCGCCAGGTCGCTCGTCGCGTGAACTCCCTGCAGCAGGGTGGTCTGCCGGTGGACGTTGCCAACGCCATCGCGTTCCTTTCTTCCGACCAGGCTCTGGGCATCAACGGCACCGTCGTGCGCGTGTGTGGCCAGAACATCGTCGGCCAGTAAACCGGCAACTCCACAGGAATTGAGGAAAGGGCACACATGAAAACGGTTACCCTCCCCGAGGTCCCCAGCCTCGCTCCGCTGTACGGCAAGGCCGCCGCTGGCGCGTCGAAGAAGCGCCCGAGCTCCATCGAGATCGAGGTCAACGCCTTCACCGTCAAGGACGTCCCGGTCACCCGTGCGCAGGACGAGAAGTTCCGCGCTCTCGTCGGTGGCGAGCAGAAATCGGATGAGGCCTTCTTCGGCCACATCCACTCGCTGATCATGCCGCTGCAGCTGCAGCTCATGGGCGCCGACGACTTCCCGCTGCCGATGATGGGACTGGTCCACACCGACAACTCCTACCGGCAGCTCAAGCCCATCGCTGTCGACTCCACGGTCGATCTTGAGGTCCGCGTCTCCGGTTTCCGAGAGCACCGCGTCGGCACCGAGATTCTCCTCGACGCCGTCGTCTCCCAGAACGGTGAAGTCGCCGTCGAGGAGCGCTCCGTCTACCTGGCCCGTGGCCGTCGTCTGAAGGACGCCGAAGCTGCTGAATCTAAGGACCGCGAGAAGTTCAAGGTTCCGGCACCGACTGCCATCTGGCGTCTGCCTGCTGGCATCGGCCGCAAGTGGGCCAAGGTGTCCGGCGACTGGAACCCGATCCACATCACCGGCTTGTCCGCGAAGGCACTGGGCATGCCCGGCGCGATCGCGCACGGCATGTACACCGCCTCCCGTGCGCTGGCTGAGGCCGACGCACGCGGCTCCTTCGAGTTCGACATCGCTTTCGGCGCACCGGTCGTGCTGCCGGCAACGGTGCCGGTCGCCATTACTCGCCTGTCGGGTGAGTCCTCGGCATCCAACGACCGCGACATCGTGGCGTGGGACAAGAAGAAGCGTCGTCCGCACTTCACTGCGAGCGTCCGCGATCTGTAGAGGTACGGCTTTCTGACCTGTAAGGTCAGATCATCGGCTGAGGCGCCGGCTCCAATTCTGGGGTCGGCGCCATAGCTTTTTCCGGAGGCTGCGCCTGTTCATACGCCGCTGTCGCCCATACCATCAGCTGAATAAGGGAGATACGCCATCGACACCCGAGGACCTGTCATTTCGCCTTCTTCGTCCACGAATTCGCACATCACCTGGTATTCGCGTGGGGTGCTTACGGCGACCCTGTTGACCGCTGCCTTGGTAGTTGCTGGATGTTCCGATGGGGGAAAGTCATTTCCGGACATCGCAGCCTCGGGCGCTCCGGACGCTCCAGAGCAACACGTTCCGGTCCTTGCGGTCTTCGACGAGGGCGTGGATCTGGCACAGATCCCCATCGCAGATCTTCCTGATCCAGAGTGGGTCGGTGCGACCTCGGCTGACCATGGCATTCCGGCCCGGGCGGTAGCGGCCTATGCCGGCGCCGCCATCCGAGTCAGCGTAACCTCCCCTGACTGCGGTCTGGGGTGGAACACGTTGGCCGGCATCGGTGCGGTGGAGTCATTCCACGGCCGGTATGGCGACTCCGACATTGAGCCGGATGGTCTTGTCGATCCCCCAGTCATCGGGATTCCGCTGGACGGCGGTCCCGGCGTCGCAGAGATCTCGGACACCGATGGCGGTGACATGGACGGCGACGACGAGTGGGACCGTGCTGTGGGCCCGATGCAGTTCATTCCGGAGACATGGTCCTGGATCGGTCAGGACGGAAACATGGACGGCGTAGCGGATCCGCATCACATCGATGACGCTGCATTGTCCGCAGCGGCGTTGTTGTGCCACACCGGTGGGGAGATCATTTCCGATGAAGGCTGGAACACTGCGGTGATGGGCTACAACCAGTCAGTGGCCTACGCACGTGAGGTCGCGGAGTACGCAACGCAGTACTGGGCTGAGACCTAAACGATGAGCGCCGCCGCCAGGATCCGCAATAACGTCCAGAGGCTGGAGTCTCCAGCACGGATTCCTGCTGTGGACCTGGCGCGTGGGATCGCCCTCCTGGGAATGCTGGTGGCGCACTTGATGATCGTCAGCCGGTTCACGTGGTCTGATCCCCAATCATGGGATGGGGTTGTCGACGGTCGCTCTTCCATTCTCTTCGCAACGCTGGCGGGTGTATCCCTGGCGCTGGTCGCCGGGTCCGCTACCCCTCCGTCGGGATACCTTCGCCGGTTGTTCTGCTCCCGAGCCTTACTGATCTGGGTACTGGGAGCGGTGTTGGCAACGTTGTCTGTGCCGTTGCACATCATCCTGCCTGCGTACGGAATTCTGCTCCTGGTCGGGACATGGCTGCTGAGGTTCTCAACGCCAGTGCTGATCGCCGTCGCTGCGGCCGCAGCGGTGCTCGGGCCGGTTATCGTCGCGGCCGTAGGCAGAATCAACCCACTGGGCCCGGTGGCTTCGGAACTGCTCTATCGCTACACCGGATGGCACTACCCATTCGCGATGTGGCTGGCGTTCATTGCAGCCGGAGTCGTCGCTGGCCGAATGCTGCTCGAGCGGCAAGTTCGCGCAGCGCTGGTGCTCACCGCGGTCGGCGCAGTGCTGGCCACGATCGGCTACGGAGTCCTTGGCCCCGTGGCAGGCACCACCCGCATCCGGGCTCTGTCATTGCTTAACGACGTCCCTCACGAATCAGGCATCGGCGAAGCAGTGGGCTCAGGTGGTTTCGCCCTCGCTGTCCTCGGTCTGTGCGTCTTGCTTTGTGCGACACCAGTGCGATGGCTCCTGTGGCCACTGCGGGCGGTGGGGTCCATGCCGTTGACGGCATATACCGCCCACGTCCTGTCGTGGTGGGTGTGGATTCAGTTCCAGCCCGGCATCATCGGAATCACCTTTGATCCGCTGTGGGACTTCCAGGCTGTAAACCCGCTGTGGCCGTCCATCATTACGCTGCTGATCGGGTGCTCACTGTGGGCGCTTCTCATCGGCCGCGGACCGCTAGAAATGGGGCTGGGAAGAACTGCGATAGCAATGGCGTCACGAGATCACTCCAGATAAGTGATGTCGTCACCCTTCCATGTCGCAATAACAACGCCATCGCGCACAACTACGGGTGCCACCAGTCCGTTCTTCGTCGGCCCAACCACTGGCGTGTGCATCGGGTCTACGGCCAGAGTGCGGTCTTTGTACCCCATCAGGTACTCGTCGAACGCAGGCAACTGCAGTGTTCCCGTGGCCTTGCCTGCCGGTTCCCAGCCCTCGGGAACGAGGTACTCCACACCGTTCATGGTCACTTCTCCGACTGCGGCCTCTGCCACCGCCTTCTTCACCGCCGTCTGTGTCTGGCCTGACCACCACGCGATGTCTGCGACCGTCGCCGGTGCCCGCGCAGCCAAATGGCGTTCGACCAGGTGCACCATCGGAGCATCAGGAGATTTCGACTCCGGTACCCAGTTATCGAACGCAGTGAACGTCTCCCCGGGCCCTTGCACTAACTCCATCATTTGGCAGAGGTAGCGCAGGATATGGGAACTGCGTCCACCATCCGGATCAACCCCAGCCTCCGTCATCAGTGTCTTCACCCCATCGCGGGTCAACGCGCTGTGTCCGTTTCCGAGTTCAACCGCGCCATCGCGCTCAGCCGCAGTGTCGGTTGTGGTGTCGATGATGAGGGAGGAGATCAGAGAGACCTCGGGAAGCGAAAGCCCTAATCCCTCACGACGCTTCTCGACGCCTCCCAGTGCCCGCTTCCCACACAGCTCCGTAAGCCAGCGAACATCAGCTGCCGCCATGATGTGATGGGTGCCGCGCATCGGCCAGGTGCGGATGAGATCGCCGTTGGTCAGCGCCGCGTCGACCTCCGTAGTGGTGTGGCCTCTGCCCGATCGCATCGACAGCGCCTTGCGGGCCGCGCCATAGTTCTGCGCCTGAACTGCAAGCATGTGCTGTGCGACGTCCAACGGGCCATCCCCAGACCTACCATCCAGCCACTGCGCATGTGACCGTGCCGCCCGGGCTTCGGTGGGAGTGATCACGCGTGCTTCAGGTACATCCATGACCGGAGAGTACACACGCAGGTACGGTCGGAACCAGCCCTTAGAGGAACCGAGAACGACCAACAGTTTGGAGTCCCCCAATGAGCTCGACCAGCATGATCCGCACGCCCTCCATCCGCCGTACGTCTATGGCACTGGCCGCCGCCGGAGCGCTAGCATTCACCGCCGTTGCCTGTGCCGATGACGGAGAGAACATGTCCGGCACCGAGAACACCGCTGCCACGACCGACAACAATGGCACCACTGAGCCTGCCGCCGACCCAGATGCCCCCGCTAGCGAGGAGGGCGAGCAGTTCGCCACCGCGCAGCTGGTCAACCAAGACGGAGACGACTCCGGCACTGCCGCGTTCTACGACAAGGACGGCAAGGTGGAGGTCCACATCACCGCCACCGGCCTAGCCCCCGGGTTCCATGGCATGCACCTGCATGACACCGGCCTCTGCGAAGATGACTTCTCTTCCGCCGGCGGGCACCTGAACGGCGACTCGGAGCACGGTGGCGGCCACCCCGGTGATCTGCCGTCGATCTACATCAACGATGACGGCACCGGTGAAATCCGCAGCCTTTCTGACAAGTTGAGCCACGAGCTGCTTCTCGACGACGACGGCGCCGCAGTCATCGTCCACGAGGACCCGGACAACTTCGCTCACATCCCGGAGCGCTACGCCCCGGATGGCCCGGATGAGGACACGCTGTCCACCGGCGATGCTGGTGACCGTGAGCTCTGCGGAGCCATCGAGCCGAGCTAACTACAACCGCGCCGGCAGTGTTAGCACTGCAGGAGCAGGAGGGGTCGCATACTGCGGTTGTCACCTATAAGTGACAACCACTGCCCCGCTGCCTATGTCCATTAGGTTTTTTCCTATAGGGCATAGGCATGAGTATGCGATCCATACCCCTTACTGCCGACATCATCCGAGGCGCCTCAGAAATCGAGCACGCCGACGGTCGGGTCCGACTACACCGCCTACCCACCTGGGTCCGACATCAGTTTCCTGGCCCTCAATTGCTCGCGATGGAAGCACAGCCTGCAGGTATCCGGCTAACGTTCCGCACCTGCGCCACTGAGATTGAGTTAGTCATACATTCGCGCTGGACCAATTATGTGGGCTTGAGCCGACCTCGCGGAACAGTCGATGTGCTTATCGACGGCGAGCTCGCGGCCCGAAACACTCTCACCGGTGGAGATGTCGTGGAGTTCAATATGCTCACGGGAGCAGTTGAGCGACGCAGTGGAGAGCACTGCACTACCCATGTGACAGGACTGCCCTCTGCAGAAAAGACGATCGAAATGTGGCTGCCACACAACGAGTCGATGGATCTTGTCTCGCTCCACGCCGATGCCCCCGTTTCACCGGTGACCGACAATGCCCAGCACCGATGGACTCACTACGGCAGCTCCATTAGCCAGGGCTCCAACGCGGCGGCGCCGTCTGAAACCTGGACGTCGATTGCCTCCCGACGCCTTGGCCTGGATCTGGAGAATCTCGGTTTCGGCGGAAGCGCCGTCCTCGACCCCTTCATGGCCCGAGTCATCAGGGATTCACCGGCTGAGGTGATCTCAATCAAGATCGGTATCAACATCGCCAACACTGACTCCATGCGGCTGCGCTCATTTGTCCCTGCGGTGCACGGCTTCCTCGACACCATTCGCGACGGACACCCGGAAACACCGCTGCTAGTTATGTCGCCGCTGTACTGCGGACTGCAGGAGACCACACCCGGCCCCCTGGCGATGGACCCGGAAGCCCTGGCCGCAGGAACCACAGGGTTTCTCGCCACCGGTGATGAGAAGGAGACCTCGCAGGGCCGGCTCACTCTCGAGGTGATCCGTGACGCACTCGACGGTGTCTTCAGCACCAGGTCCACCTCCGACCCACATCTGCACTATCTCGACGGCATTCGACTATTCGGAGCAGCGGACGCTGACCGATATCCGTTAGCTGACGGTCTGCATCCCGACGCCCCCGCCCACCACCTCATCGGCGAGCGTTTCGTTGAGTACGCACACTCGGATTCAAGTGCCTTCAGCCATCTGGCCGAAGCGCAGAAGCTGCGCGAAAGCACTGCTCATGCCTAGGGTCGGGGCGTCCGCAGAGTCAATTGTGTCGACGGCCGTCACAGTTGCAGATCGCGACGGATACGACGCTGTCTCCTTGTCTGCGATTGCTCGAGAACTTGGTGTCAGACCACCGAGCCTGTACGCACATGTGTCGGGAAAGGCGGAGCTGCTCAGTCGTCTTCACCAACGCTCGCTCGGCAACTTGGCTGATCTCATCGCTGAGGCAACGGCAGGAAAATCCCAGCAGGCCGCGCTGCATGGGTTGGTTCAGGCGCATCGGGAACTTGCCTTCGCGCATCCCGGAATGTGGGAGGCGATGCAACGTTCGGCAGATGCAGAGACCGTACAGTCCGATGAGGCAGCGAGGGTGGCGCGTCTAATGACTGCCACGCTGCACGGCTATGACATCGAAGGCGAGCGCGCCGTTCACGCGGTCCAGTTCGTCGCCGCCACGATCACCGGGCTGCTCACACTTGAAGGCTCTGGCGCAGTCGAGCACAGAGCCCCCGACCTCGAAACATCCTGGCAGAACACGGTCTCCGCCATGGATCGGGCGCTGAGCAGCTGGCCCAAATAGGGACCGACTACTCGATCCAGCTGATCAATCCCACTGGGCGGCGTCCGGATCGACACCGTTGGCCCGGGCGTCTGCTTCAACTGCTGCGACGAGGAATTCTACGGCTCCGGGCTCACCGCCCTTTTCATACGCCGGCCGGAACCGGTCGTCGGCCAGGTACATCCGCGCCAGGATCACCTGACGACCGTGGCCGCACTCATAATGCTTCCCGACGCTCTTCCGGTGCATCGCCGAGATCTCCCGGCCGATCTCCGAGTCGGGGTGGGCACCGGCGCGGACCGCCTCAGCGAGCTTCTGCACGATCAGCTCTTGCTGTTCGTACATCTCCGCCCAGTCCTCCTGGGTGAAATTCTTCTGTCGTTCTTGTGATTCCGCCCAGGCGTCGGTGTTTCCCCACCGCTGCTCAGCTTCGTCCTGCCAGTCCTGTCGCCACTCTTCGCCGAACAGCTTCGCGGCGTCCTGCGGGCTCATCGGTTTGTTCATGTCAATCGCCTCCAATAGCTCATCGACTGCGCCGATCATCTGGCGCAGATGCGAGGCTTTTTCCTCAAGCACCTTCCGTTGGCGCATGAGTTGGCTGCGTTCGTCGGATTTCCCGTCGAGAAGCTGGCGGACCTCATCAAGGCCCACTCCTGCTTCGCGGTAGACAAGAATCCGGTGTGCACGACCGATGTCCTCCGCCGTGTAAAGGCGGTGACCTCCAACAGTGCGCCACTGCGGCGACAGCAGGCCGATCTGGTCCCAATGTCGCAGCGTCCGCACGGTCACGCCGAGCAGGTCTGCGGTGTCACCGATGCCATAGCCATCAATGTCCGTGACGCTCTCGTCGCTGCCGTGTGCAGCCGATTCGCTCTCTCGCATAGGACTCATCAAAGGACCTGACGTCGCGTCCGATTCAAGGGGTGCGACGAAAAAGGCCGGGAAATTTCCCGGCCGATTCCCTATTTAGAGGATGTCGCCGGGGCGGTAAGAGGAGGCGTCGGGATGCTTCTCGACGTACTCCTGCACCCGCTGCGCCACCCTGTCCACCTGGGACTCCGCCGCACCGATGAAAGCATGGCGGTCCGCCAAGGCCGCCTCCAGACCAGCTAGGTCCAGCGGAATGCGGGAATCCTCGGCAAGACGCTCCACGAGGTTCTGATCAGCACCCTTCTCGCGCATGTCCAGAGCGGTGGCGACAGCGTGCTCCTTGATGACCTCGTGGGCCTCTTCACGGCCGACACCTGCACGAACGCAAGCCATAAGCACCTTCGTCGACGCCAGGAACGGCAGGTAACGCTCAAGCTCGCGCTCGATCATCGCTGGGAATGCACCGAACTCATCGAGGACGGTAAGGAAGGTCTCGAACATGCCGTCAATAGCGAAGAAGGCGTCGGCGAGAGCAACACGACGCACGACAGAGCAGGACACATCGCCCTCGTTCCACTGGTTGCCGGCGAGCTCGGAAAGCATCGTCATGTAACCGCGCAGCAGCACCTGGAAACCATTGACGCGCTCGCAGGAGCGGGCATTCATCTTGTGCGGCATCGCGGAGGAGCCAACCTGACCCTCCTTGAAGCCCTCGGTGACAGTCTCGTTGCCGGCCATCAGACGAATGGTGGTGGCCAGCGACGACGGACCAGCGCCGACCTCAACGAGTGCCGACAGCGCGTCAAAGTCCAGGGTGCGCGGGTAGACCTGCCCGACGGAGTCGAAGACCTCCTTGAAACCCAGACCCTCGGCGATCTCCTGCTCAAGGGAAGCGAGGGCTGCCTCGTCACCATCAAGCAGATCCAACATGTCCTGGGCAGTGCCCATCGGTCCCTTGATGCCGCGCAGCGGGTAGCGCGCCAGCAGGTCCTCGACACGCTGAATGCCCAGCAACATCTCATCAGCGGCAGAGGCGAATCGCTTGCCCAGAGTGGTCGCCTGCGCGGCGACATTGTGGGAGCGGCCAGCCATGACCAGCGACTTGTACTCGACAGCCTTCTCAGTGGTGCGGGCAGCGACGGCAATGGCCTTATCGCGGACCAGCGTCAGGGAGCTCAGGAGCTGCAGCTGCTCGACGTTCTCGGTCAAATCACGCGAGGTCATTCCCTTATGAATGTGCTCGGTGCCAGCGAGAGCACAGAACTCCTCGATGCGGGCCTTCACGTCATGGCGGGTGACCCGCTCACGGTCGGCAATGGACCCGAGATCAACCTGGTCGACCACGGCTTCGTAAGCCTCGATCGTTCCCTCCGGGACCTCGATGCCGCGGGCCTTCTGGGCCTTCAGCACAGCGATCCACAGCTGGCGCTCCATGATGATCTTCTGCTCGGGGCTCCACAGCTGCGCCATCTCCGGGGAGGCGTAGCGGGAAGCAAGGACGTTTGAGATATTCTTCTTGGCCACGACGACCAGTATTTCACGGTGAGGCAGCCCGGACGGTGTCAGGCTGCTGTCCTCACCCCGATTCCTGCAGCGGATGCCACCCAGGGGAACACTCAATACCCAGAAGTTTTCGTAGCTATTTCTCCCCCAACACTCGGTCTCCGAGGATCCGCCAAGCAATAACGTGCACTCCACCGAGGAGTGGAAGTCCGCAGAGGGCGATGGTGGTGGTGAGGATGGGGGCGTCGTTAAGCAGGTTCTTTCTGCGCAGCAGTGTGTGTGCTTTGCGCCAGAACGGCAAGACGACTGTGGGCGTGGTGAGCAGGCCCGTGGTGTAGCCCTGCGCCACAAACGAACCGGCCAGGTGGGCAAGTCCATGGAATCCGAAGCCGAGAACAGCGCCTCGAAAGAACGGCGAGCGGCACTCGGTCACCGCGCCACGCCAGCTGGCCGCAGCGACTACCGGAGCCATCAGCGCCACCGTGAGATTGACCTGCGCCTGCGAAATACCACTGCGCTCCAGTTCTGGTGGCAATGGCACCCACCTAGGCGACCTCTGCAGAACACGCCGGGACGTGGTGCGCATCGTGAGGAGCTCCTCGATGTCATGCACCACCCACGCGGCGAACAACCCCACACTAACGACGGTCGTGTCCTTCATTGACGCAGCTCCTCGGCTGTCGCACCCACCCACCGAACTAAGACGACGACAGCCTAAAGCGCCTCCAGACAATGCGCTCGTCGATAGGGTTAGCGCCCCCGGCACATCTCCAGCATCTCCGCTCGGGTGAGGGGTTCGATGACGAGGGAGTAGGCGTCGAGAAGCGAGTGCTTTTCCTCCGGGAGACCAGCAAGCATCTGCGCGTGCGGTAATGCACCAAGGAGCTCTGGCCCCTCAGGCGTTGCGACGAAGAGGTAGACCATCCAGTTGTCGAACGTGGCCGCGTCGATTCCTTCGTAGTGAAAATCCAGCGCGGGAGTGTGTGGAAGCGTGGTTCGGACTCCCTCCGTCAGCATGTACGCCCCGATGATGTGTCCCTGCGCGTCCTGCATCAACGACTGCTGGGCATCATGTGCTGGGAATGTCTGGACCCGCATGAAGGTCGATTCAAACTGATCCACCGGAGACGCGGCTCGGTTGACGGCTTCCAATAACTCAGCGTTGAGACCGACATTTCGCCGAAGTCCCCTCAGCACTGGCACTGATCCATTCGACGTCAGGCTCGTCAGCATTTCAATGCCCGAGGCAATGTCACTCTCGAAATCGAAGCGGTGGATCGAGTCTGGGGTGTATGTCTCGCCGTTCTCCGCGACGATGTCTGCACCGATCTTCGCGCTCAGGTCAGACATAAAGGTCAGAACGAACCTCCAATCAATGGTGGTAGTCGGAGTGAACTCACGGACCACATAGGCGCCATTGGTGAATGACAGCTCAAATCCGCGGCCGCTAAGCGCAGGATTGCCGATGGTGATGACCGACGTCGATAACGGGGCATGGAGCAATTTCCCGTGGACATCCGCATCAATCGGCAGTTCATCCACGATGAATGCCGTGAGCTCCTCATTCGTCGCGGCGAGTGCCTGCCACAGAGTCAGTGACGTGTGAGGTCCCGGCGGGGTCAGGCTGAACGTCTGGCTCATAGATTCCTCTCGGATTGCTCTGCCAACCGTCCGGAGTTCCTGAGGGACGGCAGCTGTCGCAGGCGCGCTCGTTGCCTTCCATGAGTAGTCGGAAATGCCGTTCTTGGCTCCAGGGCCGGGGGTGCTCCCCTCTCTGGGGTAGGCCACAATGCGGAGGATTATGCTCGTTCCGTGGCTATCAGCAAGATCCTCCTTTACTACGCATTCACTCCCCTCGCAGACCCGAAGGCGGTGATGCTCTGGCAGCGCGACCTGTGTGAGTCGCTGAATCTGCGCGGTCGCATCTTGATCTCCGAGCACGGCATCAACGGCACTGTCGGCGGCGACCTCGACGACTGCAAGCGGTATATCCGCAAGACTCGCGAGTACCCGGGCTTCAGCACCATGGAGTTCAAGTGGTCCGAGGGTGGCGCGGAGGATTTCCCGAAGCTCAGCGTGAAGGTCCGCGACGAGATCGTGTCATTTGGCGCACCTGCGGAGCTGTCGGTGACCGAGGATGGCGTCGCCGGCGGTGGCGTGCACCTGAAGCCAGAGGAAGTCAACGAACTGGTCAAGACGCGTGACGACGTCGTCTTCTTCGACGGCCGCAACGCCTTCGAGGCTCAAATTGGCAAATTCAAAGACGCCATCGTCCCGGATGTGACGACGACCCACGACTTCATCGAAGAGATCGAGTCCGGCAAGTATGACGACCTGAAGAACAAGCCCGTCGTCACCTACTGCACCGGTGGCATCCGATGCGAGATCCTCAGTTCCCTCATGAAGGAGCGCGGATTCGAGGAGGTCTACCAGGTCGATGGCGGCATCGTTCGGTACGGCGAGAAGTTCGGCAATAGTGGCCTGTGGGAAGGTTCGCTCTATGTCTTCGACAAGCGCATGCACATGGAGTTCGGCGAGGAGGGCGACGCGGACTACAAGCAGTTAGGACACTGCGTGCTTTGCGACGCCCCCACCAACAAGTTCGAGAACTGCATCAATGAGGACGAGTGCCGTCAGCTGATATTGCTGTGCGCTGAGTGCGCGGGGTCAACGGAGACGCATCACTGTGGCCAGGACCAGTGCCGAGAGGTTGCTACCGAGCTCGCTGCTAAAGAATTGGCCGCTACTGATCACCAGTGAACTCACCAATGCGCCGGCACGCCTCGGCGATATCTGCGGTCGTTCCCGCGAAGCAGAGGCGCACAAACCGGTGCCCATTGACCTGGTCGAAGTCGATGCCGGGGGCTACGGCGACACCGGTGGCGTCGAGAAGCGCCTTCGACCACACCATTGAGTCGTCAGTGAGGTGGGAGACGTCCGCATAGATGTAGAAACCACCATCCGGCGGGGCGAAAGTGGGCAGGCCTGCGCCCGGAAGTTCACGGATGAGCAGGTCGCGGTTCGCGGCGTACCTGCGGACGTGGCTGTCGAGCTCGGCAATCGAGGCCTCAGAAAACGCCCCCATCGCCGCGACCTGCGACACCGCCGGCGGGCACACCGTGAGATTCGCGGCCAAGCGCCCCAGCGGTGCCAATAGCCACTCCGGCGCGATGAGCCAACCGACTCGCCAGCCGGTCATGGAGAAGTACTTCGAGACGCTGCCGACCACTAGAGCGTTATCGCTGAATTCGCGGGCGCTGGCGCAGCGGCGGCCGTAGGAGATGCCGTGGTAGATCTCGTCGCTGATGAGGAGGACATCATGTGCGTCGCACCAAGCACAGATTTTTTGTAGTTCCTCGGCGTCGATGATCGTTCCGGTCGGGTTGTCCGGGCTGGTCACAATGACCGCGCGCGGAACCGATGGCAGCGAGTCGAGGATCTCGGCGGTGAGCTGGAAACGAGTCTCCGCTCCGCAGTCGATCTCGATAACGGACGCGCCAAGGGCCTCCAGGGTGTTGCGGTACGCGGGGTATCCGGGACGGGCGAGAACGATCTCGTCGCCTGGGTTCAGTGCAGCGAGAAAAAGCTGCACAAAGCCTCCCGACGACCCCGTCGTCACCACCACTTCCTCCCATCGAACCGGTGCTGCACCGGCTCGATAGGTGGCGTTGTGGAAGTCCGCAATCGCACGTCGCAACTGCGGCATTCCAACAGCCGGGGTATATCCGAGGACCTCGGTAGACACCGCTGCCTCCACCGCGGCCAAGACCTGCGCAGGTGCTGGCGTGGAGGGCTGACCGGTGCACAGGAACAGGGCGTCACCGTGAGTTCGGTCGCGCTCCTGCGCCGCTGCTAGGACGTCCATGACGTGGAACGGAGCAACGTCCGAGCGGGAGGACGGAATCATGCGGGGTTCGATCCGTTACTCCGGGATGGAGATTCGGCCTTCGACTGCCGGCAGGGCGATGTCGCCGCGGAAGTGAGAGCCGTCCAGGGAGATGCTCTTCAGCGTGTCGTAGGCGGAGTTGCGGGCTTCCTCGAGGGTGGAGCCAACTCCGATGACATTGAGGACGCGGCCGCCGGCGGAGATGATCTCACCATTGTCGTTGCGCTTGGTTCCCGCATGCAGAACACCATCGACTTCGCGGCCCGGTTCGGCGCCGGTGATGACGTCACCGGTGCGGGTGGCGGCCGGGTACCCGAGGGAGGCCAGAACGACAGTCAGTGCGTAACCATCCTTCCACTGCAATTCTGGGTGCTCGGCGAGCTTTCCAGTGGCGGCGGCCAGCAGGGCCTCGGCCAGAGACGACTCCAGCAGTGCCAGTACGGCCTGGGTCTCCGGGTCACCGAAGCGGCAGTTGAACTCAATGACAGACGGGCCGTCCGAACCCCACGCCAGGCCGGCGTAGAGCAGGCCCTGGAACGGAGCGCCACGCTTGGACATCTCCGAAGCGACCGGGATGCAGACCTCATCGACGATGCGCTGGACTGCGTTTTCCGGCAGCCAATCGAGCGGTGCGTAGGCGCCCATACCGCCGGTATTCGGGCCGGTATCGCCTTCGCCTACTCGCTTGTGGTCCTGAGCTGGGACCAGTGGGACCACGGTCTCACCATCGACCAAGCAGAAGAGGGACACCTCCGGGCCGTCCAGGAAGGACTCCAGCAAGACCGGGTTGCCGGCGGACAGGACGTCGACGGCGTGGGCGCGAGCCTCAGCGCGGTCCTGCGTCACCACAACACCCTTGCCTGCAGCCAGTCCGTCATCTTTGACCACCCAGTTCGGGCCGAAGTTATCGATAGCGGCGTCGATCTGCTCGCCAGTGGCATCGGGCTGGATAGCCTCGGCGTGCGCGGTCTTCACACCCGCTGCCTGCATAACGTCCTTGGCGAACGCCTTGGAACCTTCGATCTGGGCAGCATCGGCGTTCGGCCCGAAGACCGGGTAGCCCGCGGCACGCACTGCATCGGCGACGCCGGCAACGAGGGGGACCTCGGGGCCGATGACGACGAGGTCGGGGACGAGGGCGTCGGAAAGCGAAACAACAGCCTCCGGGTCATCAGCGACGACCTGGTGGAGCGTCGCGATTGACTCCATACCCACGTTGCCCGGGGCAACGTGCAGTTCTGTCACCTGCGGGTCCGTGCTGAAGGCGTTGAGGAGGGCGTGCTCGCGGGCACCGTTACCAATGACGAAGATGCGCATGGGGTGATTCTATCCACAGGCGCCGACCGCGGCTGCACAGCCCGTGATTCAACTTCACCCGAGAAGGATGCGCGTTCTCCGGGCGATATCAGTGATTCCCGATTAACGTAGAGACATGGCTACTGTTTTCTCGAAAATCATCAACGGCGAACTCCCGGGGCGGTTCGTGTACCGCGATGACTCAGTCGTCGCTTTCCTCACCATTGAGCCGGTCGCATACGGCCACGTTCTTGTGGTCCCGGTCCAGGAAATCGACAAGTGGACCGACGCCTCACCGGAGGTCTGGGCGAGCGTCAACGAGGTCGCCCAGATGGTCGGCCGCGCCGTCGTCGATTCCTTCGATGCCCCTCGCGCCGGTTACCTCATCGCCGGCTTTGAGGTCCCGCACCTGCACGTCCACGTCTTCCCGGCAGCAGACATGTCTGGGTACTCTCTGGCCAACGCGCTCCGGGACCCAGACCCGCAGAAGATGGACGAGGCAGCAGAGAAGCTCCGCGCCGCTCTTGGTACTGACGCTGACGGTCGTCCGTAGCCGACACAGAAGACGCCCACCGCCGGGGCCGACACCAGTTCACCGATCTACCACCGTTCAGAGGAATAGACGATGACCCGAAAGCTGGACCACAGGGACGACGACTCCAACGAGAACGCGGCTGACAAGTTGCCGGAGGAGCAGTCGGAGAAGTCTGATTTTCTGCAGCTCAAACTGCCGAAGTTCCCCAAGATCCTCGGTCATCAGGACGATGATGCGACGGAAGGGGAAATGTCCGACCGTGAGGCTCTGGCCGGTGAGGTCTCGGCGAAGGAAGCAGCCGCTCCGGTAGCGACGTGGATCACCCGGCGCGGCATATTCGAAGACGACTGGCGAGCGAAGGTCACCGATGAGCGTCCCTGGCCGGTGATCCTTATTCATGGAACTGGCTTATCGAAAGGCGTGTGGCAGGAGCTCGGCAAGGATCTTCGTGAGGACGGTTGGGCGGTGTTCGCACCGGACTACGGTTTCCGCGCGACGAACCCGGTCAACGAGTCTCTCGATCACGTACGCGCGTACATCCACGCCGTGCAGAAGATCACTGGCGCGGAGAAAGTGATCGTCTGCGGCCATTCCCAGGGTGGTCTGCTGTCGACGATGCTTTCCTATTCCATGCCCGCGGACATCCATCACGTGGTGTGTATCTCCGCTCCAAACCACGGGACGGACATTTTGGGCCGCTCCTCCAGCATCCTCAAAATTCCCGGGCTCCCGGAAACCAGCAAACACGCAGTCGAGTCCCTGGTACACAACATCGCTGAGCGGTATTTCGGCGGTGCAGGCCTCGATCAGCTCGCTGGTTCGGAGACGGTGCGAACCATCTCCGAGAGCAAAGACCTCGCCCCCGGGGTCACGTACACGTGTCTGGCCTCGAAGACCGATCAGCTCATCAATCCCCCGTCGTCGACATTTTTGGAGGATGACGGCTCCGGCCGCGTCACCAACATGTACGTGCAAGACCTCTACCCGCGTGCGGTGATCCTCCACGAAGACATGGTGTCCGATCGCCGGGTTCGTCCGATCATCCGCGAGCAGCTTCTAGCTTTGGTCGACAATGACACCGAGTCTGCTGAGGAGATGGCCGGGGACGGCGCATCTGAGGAGCTCTCGGAGTCGAGGACTCAGTGACGTGAGGCGGCTCTACCCGCTGGGACTGTGGTTTCCGGCGAGGGGGAACGCTCTCGCGTTCAATAACGCATCGCTTCCCGACGCCTCCCTCACCACCCCTCCCCCACTCATCTGCTTCCACGGGACTGTGGCGAGCGGGGGAAGCTGGATGCCACTGGTCGAGGAATTACGGGATCGGCCGGTGGCTTGTCCCACCTACGGAAACCGAGGAACCGCGCCGATCACCCAGTGTGTTGATGAAGCGTGGGAGGTCGTGCAAGACGTGCTGACTCGCACCGGTGCCCATCAGGTGGACCTAGTGGGGCATTCCCTGGGTGCACGCGTTGCAGATGAGATTGTGGCGCGGTTCAGCGAGCGTCGCGATGGGGACAGCATCTTTCCCATCCGCAAGGTTGTCGCCCTTGGCGGAACTCATTTGGGTCTGCCGAAGCCCTGGTGGTCGCCGCTGGCACCCGTGTTCGCAGGCTCTGCGGTGCGGCAGCAGTTTGGCACTCGCAGTCGCAAGACCGGGGCGGTGCCTGGCACTGAGTCAGTTCAGTGGTCAGATGTCCACGGATCTGCAGATGTCATCGTCCCTGCCGCACCTGGCGCCACCGTCGTGGACCGGGTTCCCCATCATTTGTTGCCCAGCAGCCCGAGGGTGGCGAAGGTGATCGCCGAGATCCTCCGAGATGACACTCAGAAGCGGCAGGCCTCCGGAGAGTAACCCCCGTCGACCATCCGGTGGATGCGGACCTTCAGTTCATCGCGAAGCACGCGGTAGCGCGCTATTCCGGTGATCCCACGATTGGCGGGATCCTCCAGTACCCATCGAAATTCACTGCAGTCAGGGGCGATGCACTCTGCGGTATCGACATTTCCGACGACAATCACCACGTCCTGGCGATCGGCGACTGATGCCGTCAATTGCACCGGGTCTCCATCACACCGCGCGCCGATCTCTGCCATCGCCTGGCGCGCGTCCTGGTTAACGCCTCGGTCATCGGGATCGACATCGACTCCCGCAGAGGAGACCAGCGCGTTCGGATCGGCGTATCTCAGGAGACCTTCCGCGATGCGGGACATCCCCATGTCTTGGGAACCTACAAACAAGACTCGAGTCTTCTTCATAATCACTCTCCTCGATCGCATCGCCCAGGATAGGACCGTTTGACTGTTTCATCAGTGATAGCACCCTTTCGGGGGTCTAATCCTCCACAGGCGAGTCCTAGTGAGGGATAACAACCGGGGGCATCTGGTCACAGAGCGAACAGACCGTTATGGTCCTCCCTATGTCCATTTCTGTTTTCTTCTGGCTCGTCGCCGTGATGGTGACCATGGCCGTGGTCTGGTCCGCTTCTGTGTGGTCCAGGAAGCGCCGCGACCGTGAACTTCGAGAACATCTTGGTTTTCCTGAATTCACCATTCAGGACGACATCCTGACTCCGCCCGGCGCGGACATTCAGTCAGCCGCCAGATTCTCTCCACAGGCCGCAGACCAGCGACAGGGCGTTCGTCGGGCCTGAATTGTCTGCATCACAAAGCCAAGCCGTGTGACGGAGGTCGCTCCGCAGGACGTAAGGTCATCGAAGTCCTATCGCCCGACCAGGAGGCCCGTAGTGACCTTGTATGAAGATGCCAGCCCGCTTGCCGAGACCTGGGAGTCTGACTAGCAAGCAGGGGTTCTTGACACGAACCGCAACGGGAACAAGGGCCCCGTTAGCTGGCAGTCACTCATGCAGGACCTCGGACTCACGGATGCCCCCGAAGAGCGGCAGATCGCGGGCGCCGAAGAGTGGCTTAAGCACAACAAGCCCACGCCGATGATGCGGCTGACTCTGGACCGGTTGGGCGTCAAGTACTAATCGCAGTCGGCTGCTTTTCTACTGCAGGTAGTCGCCCCGAAGTTTCGAAATGTCAGCCTTATTCAGGCCCAGAGGCCCACTAACGAAGGCATCGAAGCTCCCATACACCCGGTCGATGTCATTCCACGTTGCGTGCGGCCATTCGAGTTTCACCGAGTCCTCCCGCCCCAGGTAGCTGTTGCTAGCGAGGAAGTCAGCGTCGATATCCGCCAAGTCGACTCCGAGAATCCTGAGCAGAAAGGCCGCTACCAATCCGGTGCGGTCCTTCCCTGCCGAACAGTGGAACACCACCGCACCATCAGCATCAATGAGTGAACGGAACGTGTCGGCGAAGGCACGGTGAGATGCCGAATTTGTCGCCATCAATTGATAACCGAGCAACTGCCCGAGGTCCTTCCGCTCCTGCTCATCGGTTACTGCGGCGGGCACCTTATCCACCAACGTTGGGGCGATTGTCACCACTGGTGATTCATCGAAGAACACTCCCTGGGACAGATCCACCAGATCAGCCACGGTGTAGGCCACGCCGACCGGGATTCGGTCTGGATCCTCCGACCTTTCCTTGGCATTGCGTAGGTCGATGACCTCCGTGACACCCGCAGCGACCATGTTGGCCAGGTCTGAATCTGCGGCCCGATGCAAGGAGTTCGATCGATAGGCCAGGCCGGACTTCACCGTGCGACCGTCAGATGTGGTCAGCGGCTGCCCGGCCGGTCCTGACACGTCTCGAAAATTGGACAGGGACTGCAACGCGCCCGAGGGAATCGGGCCGGAAGCTTGATTGCCGCTCTCATCGGTTACGTCGACCCATACCGGTTCGCTGTATGCACCGGACACCACGTACAGAGGTGATTGGGGCCCGTACAGATTTCCCACTGACCCCGACGAGGCACCTGCCGCTGCCGGAGCTGATAGCGCACCACCGACTAAGACCGCGGACACACCGACTGACAGGGCTTCCCGACGAATTGTGGTTCTCATCGCCTGAACATATGTTTCCCACAAAAATAATGCTGGAAGACTCAGTAACAACTGGATGAACTAGCGGGTGAATTCCCTAGGCCGACCTGGAAAGAAGACCGATTTCATACGAAACAGGGCAGCACCCCGCTTGCGAGGTACTGCACTGCTCATTTGAGCTGGAGACGAGACTTGAACTCGCAACCTACGGTTTACAAGACCGTTGCGCTACCAATTGCGCCACTCCAGCAGTGCAACCATCCACCGGCCCGGCGGTAATTGCAGCTCTGCATGCTACTAGGTCCTGCACGGAGGTTGCGCATCAACCCCGCCACCAGCCTGAGCGGGTGCGAATCGGTGTTTCCGACCGCGCTTCAGCAACGTCTCAGATGAACACTGTCCACATCCTCGACCGATGGCTGGGCCGGCCGGATTCACCTACCATTGGCGCTGGTACACTAGGTTGTCCGTTCGCAGTCCAAAATCAGGAGGATTCGTGCCGCCGAAGGTAACCGACACCCGCACCGCCCAGAATGAGGCCCTCGTCAAGGTTGAAGAGGAAACCGCCGCTGGAGCCCGCAAGGTTGTCGCATCGTTCTCCGATGACTTCCATGACTGCGTGACCCTCATGTGCATGCTCGGCATCGAGCCCGAGGGTCTTGAGCATAAGAAGGTCCACGCAGAGTGGATGGAGGCCAACGCCCCGAAGCCGACCACCCGTTCGCGGAAGTCGACTAAGAAGGCAGCCAAGAAGACCGCCAAGAAAGCAACGAAAAAGACGGCCAAAAAGGCCGCCAAGAAAGCTGCAAAGAAGGCCTAACAATGTCTGATTTCGTCGTCGTCGCCAACCGTCTACCTGTCGCGCCGACGACGGAACCAGACGGCTCCACCACATGGGAGGCCAGCCCTGGAGGACTGGTCACCGCATTGACTCCAGTCCTGCTGGAGAACGAAGGTGCCTGGGTCGGCTGGGCCGGCACCCGTGAAGGTGACGACGCTCCTCCGGAGGAGATCGTCACCGACAACGGGCTGCACCTCTACCCGGTGGAGCTCTCGGAGTACGACTACGAGAATTTCTACGAGGGTTTCTCCAACGGCACCCTGTGGCCGTTGCACCACTCCCTCATCGTCCCACCGAAGTACGACACCGAATGGTGGGAGTCTTTCCGCGAGGTCAACCACCGCTACGCCATCGAGGCCGCTAACCAGGCCTCCGAAGGTGCCATTGTCTGGGTGCAGGATTACCAGCTGATGCTGGTGCCGGGCATTTTGCGCCAGTTGCGCCCAGATGTGACCATCGGATTCTTCCTCCACATTCCGTTCCCGCCGCCGGAGATCTTCCGTCAGATTCCGTGGCGTGAGGAACTGGTCCGCGGTCTGCTCGGATCCGACCTGATCGGTTTCCACCTCGACTCGTTCGCGAACAACTTCTTGGAGCTCTGCGCCAACGTCTCCGGTAGCGGCCTGCCGCACACCGGGTTGCCGGCAAAGCTCAAGGTTGAGGGCCGCTCCAGCGTCCGCGTGGCGACCGCTACGGTCACCGCTCCGGATGGCCGCCCCGTCCGCGTTGCGTCCTTCCCCATCTCCATCGATTCGCCCTCGGTCATGAAGATGGCTGAGGGTGCCAATCCGGAGCAGATCCGCGAGGACTTGGGCAATCCGAAGCACATGCTGCTTGGTGTGGACCGTCTGGACTACACCAAGGGCATCCATGAGCGTTTGGAAGCATTCGAGGAGCTGCTGGAGTCAGGGGCTATCGATCCCGCCGAGACTGTGCTCGTCCAGGTAGCGACCCCGTCTCGTGAGCGTGTCGACGACTACCGCCGCATGCGTATCAAGGTCGAGCAGACCGTCGGTCGCATTAATGGTCTGTACGGCTCGCTCGGTAAGCCGGTGATCCACTACCTGCACCGCAATCTGCCGTTCCGGACCTTGATCGACTTGTACACCGCAGCGGATGTCATGGTCGTGACCCCCCTTCGAGACGGCATGAACCTCGTCGCCAAGGAATACGTCGCCTGCCACGCGGACTACCGCGGTGCACTGGTGCTTTCTGAATTCACCGGTGCAGCCGACGAACTCGATGGCGCGTTCCTGTGCAACCCCCACGACATCGAGTCGGTCAAGCGGGCGATCATGGCCGCGACGAACGGTTCGAAGGACGACCTGCAGGACCGGATGAAGAAGATGTACGAGCAGGTTCGTGACCATGACGTGCACCTGTGGGCCGACAGCTTCCTGTCTGAACTGCGGCGATGAGGTCTAGTCACTCTCTCCGTCGCGTAGTTCGCGGCACCGTAGCAATTGCTGGTGCCGCGGCCCTTGGCATCGTTGCCGCCGGCTGCACCGCCACGGAGGATGGCGATGACGTCTTGGGCTATGACTGGCAGGTCTCCGCGGTCTACGACGACCCGTCGCTGCCCCATGCCCTGCCGCCCGAGGTAGTCCCTCCATCGATCGTCTTCGGGCACGTGTCCTACACCGGATCCTCCTCATGTGGTGAGTTCGGCGGCAATCTGAATTGGCTCAACGGAGACACCGCCGAATTCAGCGACCTGGAGATTCTCCGAGAGCAGGACTGCTCGTCATCGGCGGCTGAGTTCGAACGCCGACTGATGGAACAGCTCGAGGGCGAGGTGACCATCTCCGTGACCAATGGCGAACTGCGGGTCTCTGCAGTTGAGGAGGCGCCACCGGGTGAAGCACAGCCTGGGTTTGCGGCGGTGACGGTGGGGGCCGGGGCGTCGTAAAGCGGAGCTTTTTACACCGAGGGGCGCTGGCGCCACGGCTCTGACGCCGGGGCGTCCACGCCAGAGGCAGTGAGCTTGGCGTACGAACCGCGGTGGTACACCAGCGGGCAGGAATCCTGCCGGTGGCCGATGTCCTTGATCGCGCCGACGACGATGTGGTGGTCGCCACCGTCGTACACCGCATCCACGGTGCAGTCGATCCAAATGGCGCATCCGCCCAGAACCGGGTTACCCAGTGGGGATGCCTCCCAATGGCCGTGCAAGAACTTTTCCTCGCCACGACGTCCGAACGCCGCGGAAACGCTCTTCTGCTCCTCTGTGAGGACATTGACCGTGAAGGTGCCGCTGGACTCAATATGCGGCCAGGTGCGGGAGGACTTCATCACCGTGAACAGCACCAACGGCGGGTTCAGGCTCAAGGATGAGAAGGACTGGCACGCGAAGCCATACGGTCCGCCCGGGCCAGAGGTGGTGACCACGGTGACGCCCGTCGCGAACTCGCTGAGCGCCCGGCGGATCGACATTTCGTCGAGAGTCGCCAGTGCCGAGGGTGTTGCGTGTGCTTCCGAGTGCTCCATGTAGGGCGACTGTAGTCCGTTTACAGTGGGAACCGTGAACACTCCCCAGATGATCTCAGTTACAGACGCAGTGGCGAAGGTCGCGGAGGCACCGGATCTTCTCGTCGCTCTCGACTTCGACGGCACTCTCGCGGACTTCAGCGACGACCCGATGGCAGTGCACCTGCGCGAGGGCAACCCGGAGGCGATTGCCCGGCTGGCCGCGCTTAAGAACACCGCAGTGATGCTGGTGTCCGGTCGCGATCTGGAAACGCTGCGCACGCTATCGGCTCTTGGTCCGGCGGTGGGCCTGGTAGGCAGCCACGGCGCGGAGCCGGAGGGTGGACTGCAGCTGACGGAGGCGCAGCGCGAGCGTCTCGACGAGGTTGATGCAGCGATGCAGCAGATCGTTGACGCTGCCGCAGCGGAGGGCGCTTTCCTTGAGCGCAAGCCCGCCCACCGCGTGGTCCACGTCCGCCCGGTGCAGGATCCGGCCCGGCGCGCGGAGATCCTCGCCCAGGCCAGCGACAAAATTCAGGCGCTTAACGACGCCCACCACGACGTTCCCATTCACTCCGCTGAGGGAAAAGGCATGGTTGAAGCGACAGTCATGGAAGCCACGAAGGGGTCGTACCTATCTGGTTTCCGCGGAGCTGAGGGCGAGAAGACGATCGTCTTCATCGGCGATGACGTCACTGATGAGACGGTGCTTCAGGTTCTACAGCCGCAGGATGTCGGAATCAAGGTCGGCGAAGGCGATACTGCAGCGACCTGCCGGGTGCCGGACACCGCGACGGTCACGCAGTTCCTCGAGGCGCTAGCTGATGCACGTGAGGCAGCTCTTAGCCGCTGATCTAGTGGTTCCTCGGAGCAGCAACTGTCCGCCCGGGGACCATCTCCGTCGGCAGGATTGTCCGACCCAGTTCTCCTGAGAACAGGGCCCGCCCGGCGGCGCGGCCCTTCTCGCGGTTCGGCTGGGCGACGGTGGTTAGCCCTGCCATACGGGCGATCTCAATGCCGTCGAATCCGGTAACTGACAGGTCCTCAGGGACGCGGATTCCGTTGTCTTCGGCGTATTTCAGGACACCCAGAGCCTGTGTGTCCGTGGTGCAGACAACCGCGGTGAGGTCGGGATTGCCGGTGAGCAATTCGCGAGCTGCCTCGTAATTGCGCTCGCGGGTATTGAGGTGGCGTCCGACAACGGGCACATCCGCCCGGTCGACCCCAGCCTCCTCTAGTGCCTCAAGCGCACCTTCAACGCGGAAGCGCTGGAGATGGTGGTGGGCATTGATGAGGTGTTGGTCGGTGACAGGGCCGTCATGAGGCTTTCGGGAGAGTCTGACATTGAGAATGCCGACCTTCCGGTGACCGGCCTCTGTCAGTGCTCGCGCAACGGGTTTAATCGCTTCGCGGTCGTCGATACCANCAAACGGCAGGTCGTCGCGGTCGGTTGGCTGGTCGCAGATGACCGTCGGGAGGCCGCGGCTGGCTACGTAGTCGAGGAAGGGATCATCGTCAGCAACGGAGTAGACGATGAATCCGTCCACTGCTGCTCCCCTGATCAGGTCTAGGCCTTCTTTATCCGCGTGAGACGAGGCTGGAATCACCAGCATCGACGATTCTCTGGCACCGCATTCCTCTGACAGGCCAGAGAGAAACTCCACCGACGCCGGGTCATCGAAGGCGAAAGAGAGCTGCTCGGTAAACAGCACGCCGACAGCGCCGGCACGACGGGTGCGCAGATTCCGAGCCATCGGGTCTGGACCGGGATAGCCCTGCTTCCGAGCGACCTCCAAAATGTGGTCGCGCAGATCCGTCGACAGTTGGCCTGGGCGGTTGTACGCGTTGGAGACTGTCGTCCTGGACACCCCGACCTCTGCGGCAATGGACGCAAGGGTGCCGCGAACACGGCGTCGGGATGCTTCATTCACAGGGTAAATTCTACCTTCCAGCGTGGACGTCCGAAGAGACGACACTCCGCTAACTGGCAATGATTTTCATTTGCAGGCTATGCTTGCTGCATGCAGACCAGAATCCCCCGCATTGCGGCCGCGTCGGCGTTCACCCTCACCCTGGGGATCAGCCTCACCGCATGCTCCGCGGATAGCACCTCCTCAAACACCGTGAACGAGGACGCCGAACTCCGCGTCACTGCTTCCACCCAGGTGTGGGCCGACATCGCCGACACTGTCGTGGAGGACACCGATCAGGTCGACATCACCGCCATTATCAGCGGAAATAACACCGACCCACATTCCTACGAGCCGACCGCACGCGACATGGCATTGGTCGAGCAGTCGGACATCGTGGTCCTCGGCGGCGGTCACTACGACGCGTGGCTTGCCTCCGCTGCCGCGGAGACGGACGCTCTGGTCATCTCTGCACTCGATGTCGATGAAACCGACCATGAGGATCACGATCACTCGCACGAGGACGAACATGCTCATGACCATGACCATGCTCATGACGGCGAAGTGAACGAGCACGTCTGGTACGACACCGAGGCTCTTGAGACTGTCGGATCTGAGCTCACGGACGCCGTCAACGAGCGTCTCGGCGACGGCTCCGCCTCGATGTCCACACTCGAGAGCGACCTGGAGGAAATCCGCGAGAAGAAGGCCACTCTCGATGCCGGCACCGTCGTCCAGGCGCACCCAGTAGCGGACTACATCCTCGAAGGCACCGCCCTGGAGGAGATCACCCCAGAGGGCTACCGAAGCGCCACCCTTGCCGAAGCCGAGCCTTCTGCCGCCGACGTCAACGCAATGCTCGAAATCATTGAGTCCGGCGATGCCGATTACTTCATCTACGCACCGCAGACCTCAGATCAAGTCTCTGCACGACTGCTAGATGCCGCGACTGCCAATGGACTGCGTGTCATCGACGTCTTCGAGTCACCCTCCGAAGAGCAGAGCTTCATCGATCTGTACCTTTCGACGTTGGATCAATTCTCAGTGAACCCGGACGCCGGAAATTCCACCGGCTCCGACAGCACCGAGTCCCCCGTTGACGATGAGTCCGAGGGCGACTCAGACCTGTTGAATACCCCGGAGCCCACCGCAACCGATGAGTGAACCACTTCTTCAGTTCCACAACGCCGCGATTGAGCCGCTGTGGTCAGGACTCGATCTGACTGTGGAGTCCGGTGAGTTCGTGGCGATTCTGGGGCCCAATGGCGTCGGAAAGTCGTCGCTGCTCAATGCGATTCTGGGCACCCGTCCTCTCACCGCGGGCAGCGTCGACTGCTCTGCCCGTGTGAGCTTCATTCCCCAACAGCGAATGTTTGACCCGGATCTGCCTATGCGAGCCCGGGATCTTGTCGCACTTTCCGGGGATGCAGGGGTGTTTCGGAGGGCAAGTATGCGTCGTAAAGCGATGGAGGCTCTTGAGGCCGTCGGTGCAGCCGGCGTTGCCGATCGTCGTGTCGGCACCCTCTCCGGCGGCCAGCAGCAGCTGGTCCGGCAGGCACAGGCGTTCATCCGCAATCCGCAATTGCTGCTGTGCGACGAGCCGCTCCTCAGCCTCGACCCCGCCGCTGAGAAGCGCACCGTGGAACGGCTGGATCGGCGCCGCCGCGACCACGGAACTGCCGTGGTTCTGGTGACGCATGGAATTAATCCCGTGCTCGATGTCGTCGATCGCATCGTCTACTTAACCCCGTATGGGCATGACGTGGGCACTGTTGACGAGATCATGACCTCCGAGAACCTCTCTGACCTGTACCGGACGAAGATGACCGTCGCCCGAGTCGAGGGAAAGGTAGTGGTGCTCTGATGGACCCCTCCATGTGGTTCGCGGACACCGCGGCCCTACTCAACGTGGGATTTGTCCAGTCTGCCCTCATCGCGGCGGCACTGCTGGGGATCGTGTCCGGTGTGGTGACGCCGATTGTCGTCATGCGGCAGATGAGTTTCACCGTGCACAGCACCTCTGAACTAGCGCTCATGGGCGCAGCGGGGGCGCTGCTGGCCGGGGTGTCCGTCGGAGTCGGCGCGGTCGTCGGATCGGTGGCTGCGGCAATCCTGCTGGCAGTGCTAGCAAGAAAAGGCAGCCGAGATGCCATCGTCGGCGTGGTCCTGGGCTTCGGCATGGGCCTGTCGGTGCTGTTCATCTACCTGTATCCAGGACGGACGTCGACAGCATTCTCACTGTTGACAGGTCAGATCGTGGGCGTGACCGGAGCGTCCGTGTGGGTGCTCGCGGTGGTCACCGTAGTTGTCGTCGCTGCAGTGGTGCTGTTCTGGCGTCCGCTGATCTTTGCCTCGGCGGATCCGGCGATGGCCGCTGCATCCGGGATTCCGGTGCGGTCCATGGCGATTCTGTTCGCTGTCCTCACCGGCCTGACAGCGGCGCAGGGTGTGCAGATCGTTGGTGCTCTGCTGATTACCTCGCTGTTGATCACACCGGGTGCTGCGGCAGCTCAGGTGACGTCCTCGCCGGTGAAGGCCGTGATGCTGTCGGTGATTTTTGCCGAGACCGCCGCCGTCGGTGGCGTGATCCTGTCACTGGCGCCGGGCATGCCGGTAAGCGTGTTTGTCACCATGATCTCGTTTGGCATTTACGTGGTGTGCCGGATCATCGGGACGGTGCGAGGCCGGAACGCCAAGCGCGACGACGTGGCCGCGAGCCGATGGGCTGATCCGCACCATTCTCACTCACAAACCGTCTGATCTCGACGGCAGTGAGCTAAGAAGGCCCACCCTTACAGACTCACGATCCGGGTCGAGAAAACCGCGGATACGGTGACTGAAGGGTGGGCCGTCGACATTGCCGGGACGGGGCCCCGGCGGTGGTCCTACTTCGTGGCTGCGCGACGCTGACGGGCGAACTCTGCGAGAGTCACACCTGCTGCGACGGAGGCGTTGAGCGATTCAACCTCAGAGGACATCGGGATCGACATGATGGTGTCACAGGTTTCGCGAACCAGGCGCGACAGACCCTTTCCCTCAGAGCCGACGACGATGACCGTGGGGGTCGTGCCGTCGTAGGTGTCCAGGGTGTGGTCGCCACCGGCATCCAGACCAACGACCTGGTAACCGGCCTTCTGCAGCTCCTTAAGGGAGCGAACCATGTTGGTCTCGCGGGCAACTGGCAGGCGAGCTGCGGTACCGGCAGAGGTACGCCACGTGACGGCAGTGACCGACGCCGAACGACGCTCCGGAATCACCACTCCATGACCACCGAACGCAGCGACCGAGCGAACAACCGCACCGAGGTTGCGCGGGTCGGTGATGTTGTCCAGGCAGACAATCAGGCCGGGCTCGCCGGAGGCGGTGACGCGGTCGACGAGGTCACGCACAGTGGCGTACTCGTACGGGGGGATCTGCAGGCCAATGCCCTGGTGCAGGGAGCTTCCGGTCATGCGATCAAGCTCATGACGGGGGACCTCCGTGATGGAGATGCCACGACTGTTGGCGACGCGGACGGCCTCCTCGAGGCGGTCGTCATTGTCGGTGCCTAGTGCGACGAACATCTGGGCGGCAGGAACCTTAGCGCGCAGGCACTCCACCACCGGGTTGCGGCCGACGACGAGCTCAGGGCCCTCTTCCTTCTGATGGCGACCCTGATCGCGGCGTTCCTGCTTCTGCTTGCGCTTGTACGCCTGGTGGTAGGTACGCTCCTCCGCCTTCGGAGTCGGACCCTTGCCCTGCAGGCCGCGCTTGTGCCCACCGGTGCCACCGGCGGAGCCCTTCTTGCTGGTCTTGCGTACGGCGCCGCGGCGCTGCGAGTTACCCGTCATCAACTTCTCCTTTAAATTCTCCGCCCACCGACCCCGGTGGAACTACTGGTCCCTGAGCGACCACTGCGGGCCGTCCGCGGTATCGGTGACCTCGACTCCCGCCTCAGTCAGCCTGTCGCGCACCGCGTCCGCGACAGCCCAATCCTTTTCCTCCCGGGCGGTAGCGCGCAGCCGGAGCTGCTCACCGATCAGGACGTCAAGGGCGGCAATCGCCGCATCCGAAGCACCAGCACCGGTCTCCCGCCACTGTTCGGACAGCGGATCGATGCCGAGGGCTTCCGCCATGGCCCGGGCAGATGCAGCCAAGGCTGCGGCGGATTCGGCATCCGAGGCCCCGAGTGCCTTATTGCCCTCGGTGACCGCACGGTGGATTTCAGCGAGTGCACGTGGCACCGCCAGATCCTCGTCCATCGCTGCGACAAATGCCTCAGTCGGTTCACCGACCGGGACCTCCCCCAACGAGTCGAGTGCACGGTTCAGGAACGACTCGATGCGACGGTACCCTGCCGCGGCCTCAAGTAGCGATTCCTCCGAGTACTCCAAGACGCTGCGGTAGTGCGCACTACCCAGGTAATAACGCAGCTCCACCGGACGAACCAGGCTCAGGATGTGCGGGACAGAGAGAACATTGCCCAAAGACTTGGACATTTTCTCGCCAGCCATCGTCACCCAGTGGTTGTGGATCCAGTAGTTCGCAAAGGGATCTCCAGCCGCATGCGACTGGGCGATTTCGTTCTCATGATGCGGGAATTGCAGGTCTAGTCCGCCGCAGTGGATGTCGAACTGAGGTCCCAGGTAATACGTCGCCATAGCAGAGCACTCCAGGTGCCAGCCGGGACGGCCATCTCCCCAGGGGGTAGGCCAGGACGGCTCACCGGCCTTGGCGGACTTCCACAGGGCGAAGTCCTTCGGGCTGCGCTTACCGCGCGAATCCGGCTCGCCCTGTTCCATCTCCTCGACACGGTTGCCGGAGAGATGGCCATAGTCGCCGTCTGGGGACTTCACCCACGCGTCGACATCGAAGTACACCGAACCGTCCTCGGTCGCATACGCAAAGCCACGCTCGATGAGGCGCTCCATGTAGGTGACCATCTGGGTGACATGGCCGGTGGCGCGGGGCTCCACGCTCGGGGGCAGAACGCCCAATTGGTCGTAGGCCCAGGTGAACTCACGCTCGTAAGTCGACACCCACTCCCACCAGGGGCGGTTGTTCTCCGCGGCCTTGGTGAGGATCTTGTCGTCAATGTCTGTGACATTCCGCACGTAAGCAACATCCAAACCCTTGGCCAGCAGCCAGCGGCGGAGGATGTCAAAGGCGACACCCGACCGGACGTGGCCGATGTGCGGCAGCGCCTGCGGGGTGGCACCACACAGGTAAATGGACGCGTGGCCCTCACGGACCGGCGTGAAATCTCTGAGGGAGCGTGTGGCGGTGTCGTAAATACGGAAAGTCACGATTTTGAGCATACCGGCCAGGGCCAGTCCACAAATGACTCAGCCGCCCTGCCTGTGGGGCGGGGCGGCTGCGGACCACAACGTCGTAAAGCGAGAGCTTTTACTCGTCCTCATCCTCGTCGAGATCAACCACCGGGGCCGGAGCCTCTTCGGCTGCAGCAGGGTTCGCCGCACGGTGACGCGCGACCGTCTCTTCGATCTCAGCGAAGAGGGTCTCAGTCTTCGGGTCATCAACACCCTCAGCAAGCGCCAGCTCACCGACGAGGACCTGGCGGGCCTTGCTCAGCATGCGCTTCTCACCAGCAGACAGTCCCTTGTCCTGGTCGCGACGCCACAGGTCACGAACAACCTCAGCAACCTTGTTGATGTCACCGGAGCCCAGACGTTCCTGGTTCGCCTTGTACCGACGAGACCAGTTACCTGCCTCCTCAACGTCCGTCTCACGCAGCACGGAGAAGACCTTCAGTAGGCCTGCCTCTCCGACCACGTCACGCACGCCGACAAGTTCAGCGTTGGACGCCGGAACCTGAATCCGGAGATCACTCTGGAGGATCTCCAGGACGAGGTAATCGCGCACTTCCCCGTCGAACTCGCGCTGAGTTATTTCCTCAACCTTCGCCGCACCGTGGTGCGGATAAACGACCGTATCGCCGACCTTGAAATCCATCTGGTTTCCACGCCCCTTTCAACGACCAGCCAGCCTATCACGGTCCAGGTGAATGCCCCCGTGGACCTACGTTAGTATGAGAACACCATATGAAGCAGATAAGGTTGATCTCATTCAGCCCCCTTCCTCGAATCAGCATGGAGGACGCGAGTTATGTCGCTCAAGTCGGTAATGCGCCGCAGTGCCATCGCCACCGTTGCCGTCGGTTCCGCCCTGGCTCTCACCGCCTGCAGCGCCGGCCAGGTGACCCAGACCTCGGACCAGGTCGCCGCAGTTGACGGTGCCAAGAACTCCAAGGACGGAATCCCGAGTGGTGTGGGCATCCGTGACGCACACATCATCGTTTACCCGGAGAGCGACTACGCCGCTCTGAAGTTCACCGCGGTCAATGAAGAGCGTGCCGACGTGACCTACACGATCGACTCCATCGACGTTGAGGGTGTCAGCGAGGTCGAGTTCTCCCCCTTCGCCGCCACGAGCGCCGCTGAGGCTCGCTCCCAGGTTGGCGGCAGCTTTGACCCGCTGTCCTTCGGCCGCGACTGCGTCGTCGTTGCTCACGCCGATGTCGCCCTGCAGTCCATCGCCGCAGCTGCTGACGAGAACCAGTCCTGCATCAGCTACGTCGCCACCGAGCTCGATCCGGAGACCCTGACCGGTGAGAACGACAATGCCGCTGGCCTGAGCCGCGACATCACGTTCAACATCAGCGGATCTGACGGAAGCAGCGAGGAAATCGTCCTTTACGCCACCGTTTCGGCATACATCCCGGAGCCGGGCGACCCGTACCGCGTTGACGGACTGCCGGACCACGAGGCTCACCAGCCGGGCACCGCTTCCGGTTCGGGTGCAGCCGCCGACGGCGACGTCGACGAGGATGGAATGACCGGCGAGACCGGCACCACCACCCAGCCGCTGACCACCGTCCAGTAACACTCTGAGCGGCACTTCACTCCGTGGCCAAGGGACCCTCCTACCGGTGTACCGCGTGCGGACACCGGGTCTCCAAGTGGGTTGGGCAATGCCCGTCCTGCAAAGAATGGGGAACTCTCGCGGAGTCAGCTGTTCCCGCCTCTGTTGGCGGGGGTTCCACGGGGAAGACCGGTAAGGCGAGTTCTGCCTCCCGGTCCACGGCTTCACATCTAGCGGGGGCAAGTACACCCGCTCGCCCGATCACGGGCATCGCGTCGGGGGACACGGTCGCGATGGCCACGGGGATCGGCGAACTCGACCGCGTACTCGGCACCGGAGTGGTGCCGGGTTCGGTCATTCTTCTGGCTGGCGAACCAGGGGTAGGAAAATCGACTCTCCTGTTGGAGGTCGCCTACCGCTGGGCAAAAGCTGGCAACTCCACTGCCCTGTACGTGACTGGTGAGGAATCTCCTGGACAGGTCCGCCTCCGCGCGGAGCGCACCGGTGCGTTGGACAAGAATTTGTTGCTGGCCGCGGAGTCGGATGTTGGGATGGTGCTCGACATGGCCGAGCAGCACCGCCCCGGCCTGATGATTGTGGACTCAGTTCAAACGATGCTTGCCGACGGCGTGGAAGGCACCCGCGGCGGCGTCGCCCAGGCCCGTGCGGTCACCGCTGCGCTGACCTCCATGGCGAAAGAGACCGGTACTGCGATCCTTCTGGTGGGTCACGTGACCAAGGACGGCAATGTGGCCGGCCCCCGGGTCATGGAGCATCTGGTGGATGCAGTCCTTAACTTTGAAGGTGACCGCCACACTGGCCTCAGGTTTCTGCGCGGACTAAAGAACCGCTTCGGTGCCACTGATGAAGTCGGATGCTTTGAGCAGACCTCCGACGGCATTCGCGAGGTACCGGACCCCAGCGGGCTCTTCCTTCACCACAGCGACCCGGCCCCAGGCACTGCGATCACAGTGACCGTGGATGGTCGCCGCCCATTGCTCGCCGAAGTCCAAGGCTTGGTGGTCGATTCCCAGCAACACAATCCCAGGCGCAATGTCACCGGACTAGATCCGCGACGGGTACCAATGGTGGCTGCGATTCTCCAGCAGCATGGCGGGATGAAGAAGCTGGCGGACAAGGAGATCTACGTCGCTACCGTCGGCGGTATGTCCCTGACAGAGCCTTCCGCTGATGCAGCAATCGCCGTGGCGTTGGCCTCCTCGATCCGAAATCAAGTGATCCGGGAACGCACGATCGTCCTTGGTGAACTCGGCTTAGCCGGAGAAGTACGCCGAGTACCTGATGCGAACCGCCGTCTGAAGGAGGCGGTCCGAATGGGATACACCCACGCGATTGTCCCTCGCGGCACCGAAGTTCCCGCCGGCATGACATGGGACGAAGTAGGAACAGTCGCGGACACCCTACGTGCGGCTATTCTGAGCAGGTGAATGATCTGAGCCAAGAGCTACTGATGCAGCTGGCCCCCGGAACAGCCATCCGGGACGGCCTGGAGCGCATCCGCCGGGGTGGCACCGGCGCACTCATCGTGATGGGCTTCGACGACGAGGTCGCGAGCATCTGCGACGGCGGCTTCGATATCGACGTGCCCTTCGCCCCTACCCGGCTCCGCGAACTGTGCAAGATGGACGGCGCCGTGGTGTTGTCCGCGAATGCCACTCGCATCCGCAAGGCCAATGTGCAGCTCGTGCCGGACCCATCCCTGCCGACGGAGGAGTCCGGCACGCGGCACCGCTCAGCGGAGCGCACTGCCCTACAGACGGGCCGGCCAGTCATCAGCGTGTCCCAGTCGATGAATCTCATGACCGTGTACGTGGACGGGGTTCGGCATGTGCTGAAGGACTCCTCGGAGATCCTCTCTCACGCCAACCAGGCACTCTCCACCATCGAGCGATACCGCGCGCGTTTCGATGCCGACTCCGAGGCCCTCTTCACCGCCGAGATCGACGGCTACGCCTCTGCCGCCGAGGTTCTCGGCGTGCTGCGACTGTCCGAACTGCTCCGGCGTGCTGCTGAAACCATCTCCCGCGACGTGATCGAACTGGGCTCAGATGGCCACCAGCTCGATCTGCAGCTGCGCGAACTGGTCGCAGACACCGAAACCAATCGCAGGCTGTTGTTGTTCGACTACCTGCTGACCTCCACCGGTATGCCAAGTCTCGCTGAGGTCGATGATGCCCAGCGGCAGCTCTCCGAATTACAGGAATCCGACCTGGTCGGTGCCGCCGGAGTCGCCCAAGTCTTGGGATTCCCCTCAGGCTCTGACAGCTTCAACGGACGCATCGACCCACGTGGATTCCGCGCACTGGCGCGCATTCCCCGGGTACCGATCTCACTGATGGAGAAGGTCATCGACCGCTACGTCACCCTGCCGTCTCTCTTCAAAGCCACGCGGGACGACCTCGAGGCCATCGAGGGGGTTGGCCCCCTGTGGGCCGGTCATGTCCGTCAAGGGTTGGATCGGTTGAAGTAACGGGGGCGTCGGGAAGCGGGGTTTTAGGTTTTTAGCCCAATCGGAACGTCTCGTACTCCGAGACCTGCTCACCGAACACAGCGTGGACAGCAAACTCGCCAGCCCCAACGTCGACGCGCTCAGACTCACCGCAAGCACCAGGTGCCGATGAGGTCCGGTTCCAGCCGACGCTGAAGATCTCCTCGTCATCCGGGCCGAGGTCAAGCATCTCCTCCTCCGCTTCCTCGCGGCAATCAAGGCTCGACCAGACACGGGTATTGGTGGTGATGTCATAGACCACGAAACCAACCGGGACCTCGACCATGTCGACCTCGCAGGTGCCCTGGGTCGGGTTGTAGAGCTCGACGAAGAACTCGGCGTCATCGCCTTCGGGGTAGACGAGGCTGTCGGGGCGGACGTCGAGAAGCACGTCTGAGACCTCACACGTGTCCTTGTCGACAGTCTCTCGCGGCGCGCTGGACTGGTACGCCGGCGCCTCCGTGGAGGAACGCTCAGCGGAGGAGCTTTCGCTGGGCACGGAGGTCACATCCTCGCCGTCCTCACGGCTAGCGGTGACCACTTCGTCCGTCGCAGTGTCCTGTCCATCCTCCCCGCCGGAGGTGACCAGCCACACCAGCAGGACGATGACGAGCACAACGACCACGGCGGCAACAATGGCCGCCATCCGGCGTCGGCGATAGATCTCAGGGGGCAGCTGCTGGTTCGTCACCCTGCCAAGGTTACAACTTGTGTGGGCGTCAGCGGTTTAACCCGCGTGCACCCGTGTCACACCAGTTACTGCAACTGCGGGCTACTCGCCCGGCATCCCGACGCCCCGAGCCACCACCGGCGCAGTCCGTCCATCAGAGAGCTGATAACGCATCCCGACGACTCCCACCTGGCCATTCACGATGCGCGACTGGATCTCCGGGGAACGATCGATGATGTGCTCGACGATCTCAGCAACGTGGTGTGCCTCGAACTCATCCGGCGAAGTGGAACCGCTACGACGGGCGGTCAGCAGCGACGGAGTGACCTTCTCAATGAGCACGCGCTGGAACCCGGACGGCATGTCTCCACCATTGAGCGCAGTGAGAGAGGCCTTCACGGCTCCGCAAGACTCGTGGCCGAGAACGACAACGAGCTTCACACCCAGGGACACCACGGCGAACTCTAGGGAAGCCAGCACCGATAGGTCGGTGATGTGACCGGCGGTGCGGATCACGAAGACGTCACCGAGGCCCTGATCGAAGATGATCTCAACAGGCACACGCGAATCCGAGCAGGCCAGGACGACAACGTTCGGCTTCTGCCCGCCGGTCAACTCCGCACGGCGATCAAGATCCTGATGGGGATGATCGGAGCAACCGTCCATAAAGCGACGGTTGCCATCGATGAGTTCTTTCCACACGGTGTCCGGGGTTTGAGTCATGAAAGTTATTGTTGTCGCGTGCATGATCAGCCTGAAAGCCCCACCTCAAGACCAGCCCCTAACGGGGGTAACTGTCAAAATAGTGTTGAAATTATCGACTGGTTCAGGCACAACGCCCGCGACCTGCCCTGGCGACACCCCGGGACTACAGCCTGGGGCATTTTGGTCAGTGAGGTGATGAGCCAGCAGACCCCCGTCGCTCGCGTTGCTCCCCGGTGGGAGGAGTGGATACAGCGGTGGCCGGAGCCTGCGGACCTGGCCGCGGCAAGCACCGACGAGGTTCTGCGGGCCTGGGGCAAGCTCGGCTATCCGCGACGGGCATTGCGGCTCAAAGAGGCTGCGGTGGCCATCGTTTCGCTTCACGACGGCCAGGTCCCCGCCACCGTCGACCACCTCCTCTCCCTGCCTGGCATCGGTGACTACACCGCCCGCGCTGTCGCGGCGTTCGCCTTCGACGCGGCGGTTCCGGTGGTCGATGTGAACGTGCGACGGGTGTTGCGCAGGCACCGCCAGGGAGTCTTTTTGCCGGGCACTCACAAGTCTGCGGATCTAGTGGCAGTGGATTCGTTGCTGCCAGCTCGGGACGCGGCAGAGTTTTCCGCAGGCGTGATGGAACTGGGCGCGACGGTGTGCATAGCCCGCACGCCTCGGTGCTCCGAGTGCCCAGTTGAGTCGACATGTGAATGGGTGCAACTCGGCCGGCCGGCTCCAGAGGAGTCAGAGCTGGCCGCAGCCAAACGTCGCGTGCAGAAATTCGAGGGCACCGACCGGCAGGTTCGTGGAAAGCTCCTGGACGTCCTGCGCGCCGCCCACTCCCCCGTCGAGCAATCGTTATTAGACGCCGTCTGGGACGACGACGTGCAGCGCTCCCGCGCCCTTGATTCTTTGCTGACGGACGGCCTGGCAGAGCAGGACGAACGGGGGCTCTTCCATCTGCCTCGGTAGGACCAGATGCAAACGCGGGCACGTGCGCGGGCGCGCGTGGGTCAGGCCTGGGCAGGGTGCTCTCACGGCGTTGTCGCTTACAGGTGCCAACAGACTGGAACTGTTGAAGCACGGCCGCTGGCCATGTCCCACGGGTACCACCTGTCTGCGTAGCCCGAACACCCTGTAGATGTCGCACAGCGAACTCGGATATGCAACGTCGACAGGGTGTTCGGCGCACGCGCGGAGGGCCCTGCTTCCACCAGCTTTTTCTCCTCACCTACGCAAGCAGCCTCATCTCCACACGGCATGAAAAAGCACCCCACCAGGTTTCCCTGGTGGGGTGCTCTACCCTGCAGCGGCGCTACTGACGCCTAACGCTGCTTACTCGTTGGTGTTGTCACCATTGGAGTCAGAGGCTTTGGCAGTCTCCGGCGGCTCGATCTCGTCAGTTCCCTCGGGAACCTCAATCTCGTCGACGTTGTCCGGGGAAGCAACGACGTTGAACACGAACTTGCCCTTGCCAATGTCCTTGTCTTCGCCGTCCCAGCCTTCGACATCGACCTCGACGACATCGCCGATGCCGACCTGGCCGTAGAGGATCTGCTCGGAAAGCTGGTCCTCGATCTCGCGCTGGATGGTGCGACGCAGAGGACGTGCACCGAGCACCGGATCAAAGCCACGCTTGGACAGCAGAGACTTGGCGCGATCGCTGACCTCGAGAGAGATCCGCTTCTCCACGAGCTGGTTGCGCACGCGATTCAGCATGAAGTCGACCATCTCGACGATCTCTTCCTGCGTCAGCTGCCTGAACACAACGATCTCATCGATACGGTTGAGGAATTCAGGTCGGAAGTGCTTCTTCAGCTCATCGTTGACCTTGTCCTTCATCCGGTCGTACTGCCCCTCAGAGTCGGTCTCTCCGACACCGGTGAAGCCAAGTCCGACGGCCTTGGAGATGTCCTGCGTTCCCAGGTTCGAGGTGAAGATCAGCACGGTGTTCTTGAAGTCGACCACGCGGCCCTGGCCATCGGTGAGACGACCATCTTCCAGAACCTGCAGGAGCGTGTTGTAGATCTCCTTGTGTGCCTTCTCGATCTCGTCGAACAGGACGACGGAGAACGGCTTACGGCGGACCTTCTCGGTCAGCTGGCCACCCTCGTCATGTCCGACGTACCCCGGAGGAGCACCGAAGAGACGCGACGCGGTGAAGCGGTCGTGGAACTCACCCATGTCGATCTGGATCAGCGAGTCCTCTTCGCCGAAGAGGAACTCTGCCAAAGCCTTCGACAGCTCGGTCTTACCAACACCGGACGGGCCGGCGAAGATGAACGAACCGGACGGACGCTTCGGGTCCTTCAGACCTGCGCGGGTACGACGGATCGCGCGGGAGACAGCGCCAACTGCTTCGTTCTGGCCGATGATCCGCTTGTGCAGCTCATCTTCCATACGCATGAGTCGCGAGGACTCTTCCTCGGTGAGCTTGAACACCGGGATACCAGTCCAGTGAGCCAGCACCTCCGCGATCTGCTCTTCGCCGACCTCAGAGATGACGTCCGACTCGCCGGAGCGCCACTTGGACTCCTGCTCACGGCGCTTCTCGCCGAGCTTGCGCTCGTCGTCACGCAGCGATGCGGCCTTCTCGAAGTCCTGCCCGTCGATGGCGGCTTCCTTCTCGCGGCGCACCTTGGCGATGTTCTCGTCGATCTCCTTGAGCTCCGGCGGAGCGGTCATGCGCTTGATGCGCATGCGGGCGCCGGCCTCGTCGATGAGGTCGACAGCTTTGTCCGGAAGGAAGCGATCGTTGATGTAGCGACCCGACAGGGTTGCTGCAGCGACCAGTGCCTCATCAGTGATGGACACGCGGTGGTGCTGCTCGTACTTATCGCGGACACCACGGAGAATCTCGATGGACAGATCCACCGAAGGCTCCGGAACGTTCACCGGCTGGAAACGACGCTCAAGAGCGGCGTCCTTCTCGATGTGCTTGCGGTATTCGTCCAGCGTGGTGGCACCAATGGTCTGCAGCTCACCGCGAGCCAGCTTCGGCTTCAGGATCGAGGCTGCATCGATGGCGCCTTCTGCTGCACCTGCGCCGACAAGGGTGTGAATCTCGTCGATGAACAGGATGATGTCGCCGCGCTGGTTGATCTCCTTGAGCACCTTCTTGAGGCGCTCCTCGAAGTCACCGCGGTAACGGGATCCAGCGACCAGGGAACCGAGGTCCAGCGAGTAGAGCTGCTTGTCCTTCAGGGTCTCCGGGACATTGCCGTTGACGATGTCCAGTGCGAGGCCCTCGACGACGGCGGTCTTACCGACGCCCGGCTCACCGATCAGAACAGGGTTGTTCTTGGTACGGCGAGAGAGGACCTGCATGATCCGCTCGATTTCCTGGCCACGGCCGATAACCGGGTCAAGCTTGCCCTCGCGGGCTGCGACGGTCAGGTTACGGCCGAACTGGTCCAGGACCAGGGAGCCGGACTGCTGACCGGTGTCGGTGGAGCGGTTGCCGGAGGTCGCGCCGACCGGACCCGGCTGTGCGCCGCCGTCGGCCTCGGACTCCTGGCCCTGGTAGCCGGACAGCAACTGGATAACCTGCTGACGAACCCGCGGCAGGTCGGCGCCAAGCTTTACCAGCACCTGTGCCGCAACGCCTTCGCCTTCGCGGATCAGGCCTAGCAACAGGTGCTCGGTGCCGATGTACTTGTGTCCCAACTGCAGTGCTTCACGCAGCGAGTACTCCAGGACCTTCTTGGCCCGGGGGGTGAACGGGATGTGGCCGCTCGGCGGCTGTGCGCCGCGACCGATGATCTCCTCAACCTCGGCACGCACTGCCTCCAGGGAGATTCCCATCGACTCGAGGGCCTTGGCTGCGACGCCATCGCCCTCGCTGATGAGCCCCAGCAGGATGTGCTCCGTACCGATGTAATTGTGGTTGAGCTCGCGAGCCTCGTCCTGGGCCAGGACGATCACGCGCCGTGCGCGGTCGGTGAACCTCTCGAACATCTCTTTCCTCGCCTTCTGCAGGGTTTGATTCAGGCTTTCACCGAGCATAACGACGATGGTGCCCAGGAACGTCCCCTTAGCCGTACGCCGTCAGCGAACACGCTGTTTACGGCCTGATCCTTGCGCGTTTCACAGGTCACCGCCAGCCGAGCCACAGCAATCCGGCGAAATCATGGGCGGTGGGTAGGATTGCGACTCATGGCCATCCATGAAGCGTACGACGTAGACGCAATCGCAGACCGGCTCGCCGATCTACTGCGCGAGCATGATCTCGTCGCCGCGGAACACATGGTGGTGGAGATGCCCGCCCCTATTCTGGTTGACGTGCTCCAGCGCGAAGATCACCAGGATCGCGCGATCATCTACCGACTTCTGCCGCGCGACACCGCCCTCGAGGTTTTTGAGCGCTTCGAGCCGTCGATGCGCGCCGACCTCATCGAAGGACTGCGGGAAGAAGAGGTCGTCGGAGTCTTCGAAACGATGGACCCGGATGACCGTGTCTCGCTTATCGACGAACTCCCAGCTTCTGTCGCCGCCCGCCTTATGGGAGGACTGTCATCTCACGAGCGCGAGCTCACCGCTCCGATGCTGGGATACCCGGCCGAATCCATCGGCCGTCACATGTCCACGGAGTACATCCGAGTAGGACCGGACACGACCGCGGCTGAGGTTATCCAGGCCGTCCACGATCACGGCGAAGAGGCCGAGACCGTCTATCTGATCATGGTGGTCGGCTCCCGGCGGGAACTACTTGGCGTCGTCGGTCTACGTGAGGTTCTACTCGCCTCTGACGACACGCCCGTATCCGAGCTGATGGTCGATCCGGAGTTCGCCATGGCGTCGGAAGACGCTGAGACTGCTGCACGTCGCGCGACTAAGACTAACCACCTGGTAACCCCGGTGACTGATGCGCAGGGACGCCTGATCGGCGTCCTCACTATTGACGACGCCGCCCGCATCGTTGACCGCGCCGACCTCGAGGACTCCTCCCGAGCCGGCGCCGTCGAACCCCTCGACATGCCCTACCTGGCAACCTCGGTGAACCAGATCTTCCGCTCCCGTGTGGTGTGGCTTCTGGTGCTAGCACTGTCTGCCATCTTGACGGTCCAGGTGCTGGACATGTTCGAAGACGCACTGGCAACCGTCGTCACGCTGTCCCTATTCATTCCCCTTCTTACCGGTACTGCCGGTAACACTGGCGCGCAGGCCGCAACGACGGTGACACGCGCACTGGCTGTCGGAGAGGTCCGCCTCCGCGACGCCTGGAAGGTCGCCTGGCGTGAGGTCCGCGTCGGTTCACTACTGGGAGTGATGCTCGGTGTCATCGGTCTGGTCCTTGCCGGGCTTATCTTTGGCTTCGACTTCGGACTCATCATCGGCCTGACGCTGGTGAGTATCTGCACGATCGCCGCGACTGTCGGCGGACTGATGCCGATGCTGGCGAAGCTAATCAGGGCCGACCCGGCTGTGTTCTCGACGCCATTCATCTCGACCTTCTGTGACGCCTCCGGATTGATCGTTTACTTCCTCATCGCGACAACGATTCTGGGAATCTGACGCGCGCCAGCGCCGCCAGGGTGACTGACCGGAACACAGTAAGCCTCTACTGGCAAAACTTTTACCGCCTCGACGTGAGCCTATTTACCCTGGTCAAAGCCAGGGGCTCTAGGGGGCGAGCTGGGCAGAAAAATGCACTTGTTATCAAAATAATTCCTAAAAAAGCCCACATGTGGCGCCCAACACAATTATGCTCGCATCTGTTATCCGATCTATTTCCCAGGAGGCCACAGATGACCGCTGCACCTGAAAAGCACACACCCAAAGTGGGTGAGCGCCTTCGCGGCATGACCGATCTCGTCGTCGGTATGGCTCCCGCCGCGAAGGCAGGTGTCCTCGGTCTCATGGGCCCGGGTGCTGCTGCAAATTCCCTCAAGGGCCTCTACCGGTGGGACTTCGTCCCGGCCGGCCTGCTGGCTCTGGCAGCAGCCCGGGATCCCCACCACACCGCAATCATTGACGATGGTGGATCACTGACGTACGAGCACCTGAACAACCGCACCAACCAGCTCGCCCGCGCCCTGCGCCACGGGTACATTCGTCCGCGTGACAAGATCGGCGTTCTTTGCCGCAATCACCGCGGATTTATCCAGGCACTGTGCGCTCACGGCCGCCTCGGTACCGACATCGTCCTGTTGAACCCGAGCGCTTCTTCGAAGCAGACTCTCGCTGTCATTCATGAGCAGAAGGTCGACTTCCTGTTCATCGACGAAGAGTTCACCCACATCCTCCCGGAGGACTTCGACCAGTGCCCGGTCGCCGTGGCATGGCTTGAGAACTACAAAGACACCTCCTGCGTGCGTGAGGGCTGGACCTCGATGCAGGAAATGATCCGGACCGCTCCCCCGGAGAGCCTCCCCGCAGCCAAGTTGCCGACCCGCCCGCGCCGCGGCCGCGTCGTGATCCTGACCTCCGGCACCACCGGCACCCCGAAGGGCGCACGCCGCCCGGAGCCGAAGTCTTGGATGCCGGCATCGTCGATCATGAGCAAGATCCCGATGCGTCAGCACCGTCCGTCGCTGCTGCTTGCACCGTTCTTCCACACCTGGGGCTTCGCCAACATCCAGCTGTGCATGGCACTACGTTCGACAATGATCCTGCGTCGCAACTTTGACCCGAAGGACATCCTCCAGGTCATCCAGAACCACAACCCCTACATGGTCATCCTGGTCCCGACCATGCTCCAGAGAGTCATCGACGCCATGCCTGACGACCTCACCATCACCGATGAAATGGCACCGAAGATCATCGCGTCTTCCGGCTCCGCCATCCCGGAAAAGGTAGTTCGCCAGTCCATCGAGAAGTTCGGCCCGACGCTGTACTCGCTGTACGGCTCCACTGAGGTCTCCTGGGCCACCATCGCGACTCCGGACGAACTCGCCGAGAACTCCTACACTGCCGGCGGCCCGCCGCTGGGTACCCGCATCACCATCCGTGATGAGGACGGCAAGCCGCTCGCCCAGGGCGAGCACGGCCGCATCTTCGTCGGCAACAACATGTTGTTCGAGGGATACACCCGACCGGGTGCCGACAAGAACTTCGTCGAAGGACAGGTCTGCACCGGTGACCTCGGTTACCTCGACGAGCACGGACGACTCTTCATCAGCGGCCGCGAGGACGACATGATCGTCTCCGGCGGCGAAAACGTGTTCCCGCGTGAGACTGAGGAAGTCCTCTACGACATGCCGGGCGTCAGCGAATGTGCCGTCGTCGGTGTCGAGGACGAGAAGTTCGGCCAGGCACTAGTCGCTTACATCGTCCGCAAGGACGATGCTGCAGGCAAGAAGATCGACAACGACTCCATGCGTACCTACGTCAAGGAGCACCTGAGTCGCTCCAGCGTCCCGCGTGAAGCCGTGTTCCTGGACGAGCTGCCGCGCAATGGCGTCGGCAAGGTCGTCCCCCGCGAGCTCCCGAAGCCGTGGGAGAAGGAAGAAGCCAAGGCTGACGCCTAAATAGCCTCAGCCCCAGGTTTCGCTATGAAGGCCCCGTTTCCGAAATAAAACTCGGAGCCGGGGCCTTCTCTATCTGCCATCAAGTTCAGCGCGATGGTGCTCCACCTGCTCGCGGACACGACGCGGGGTCTACAAGCCCGACAAGTCCATATCCACGGTGTAGTTACGGTCAGAGAGGGAACCGAGCATGTACTCCGGCTCCATACCGAACATCGACCAGCGAGTGTGCCCCGACCAGTCGAGCGAATCCCGAGCCGGGATCCGGTGGTAGGTGACCATATATCCGCCTGTGTAGACGTGGATCAGGGTGTACCCGCCGGGATAGCCGAGGGAGGCACCACGCTCGCCAAAGTCCGCGCTGCCGATGTCTGCGCTGCCACGACGGGTGCGGTGAGTGTGTCCGGCATACATCGACATCACGCCAGGAGATTTGGCCATGATGTCCTGCAGCTCCAGCGACATATCCTGCCCCAGGATGAAGTCAGAGCCTCCCATATTGGAGGTTCCCGCACACATGGTCACTGGATGGTGGCCGAACATGATCGTCGGCCGATCTGGGTCTGACAGGAGATCGGCACGCAAGGCGTCCATTTGCTCTGGCGAAATATATCCGCCGTCCTCGAAGATGTCCGCGGTATCCACCCCAAGCAAGCGAAGTCCGCCCACCCGGGACGACCAGTGTTGCTGACGTCCGGTGAAGTAGTCACCAAAGTTGTCCTCCACGTCGTCACCGGCCTTGATGCCCTTCTTGTTGGACTTCTTAGTGTTCTTCCGGCCAGGCGTGAAGTTGTCGTGATTGCCGCGGACCGCGAACCAGTCTTTGTCCTGCTCACCAAACTCATTCATCAGCTTCCGGAATGTACGGACCTGATCAGCGGTGTTTGTATCGGTGCAGTCGCCGTTCACGACCAGCGCGCTGGCTCCATCTTCTTTGGCGGCGGCGACCAGCCCCTCGAGCTGCATCTCGGGGAAATCGAGGCCGTCCGCATCTGGAGACGTCAACCGACTGTGGTTCGTCTTTCCGATGTGGGTGTCGTTCGTAACTGCGATCGTCTCGATGAAGTCGCCCGCGGGCCTGCGCAGCGTACGAATCACCCCAGTCATTTCGGGCGCGCCCATGCGTCGGGTAGCCACGAGCGACGGAGTCGCACGGTAACCGTTCGACCAGCATTCGAAGCGGTAGCTCCGATCCGGATCCAGCCCCCGCACCACTGCATGGTGGACACCCCGCGGAGTGTCGTCGTTGTAGACAACCCTCATCGGGCCGCCATCGGCGGGGCCCATGAGGACCACGGTGTTTGACCCTACGGTGTGACGAGCAGGACCATACGGGGTTCGTACCTCTTTACCGTAGGTCGCCCACGTGAAAGCGATCGTTGTGTCAGTGACGGTCGGCACCTCTAGGTCCTTCGCTCGAACTCTGCCGCCGGTGCCAGAGGTCAACAGCAAGTCACGATCAATGTCACCGGTCAGGTGCGGCGGAAGATCCGGGTCCAACAGCTTGGATACCGGTCGAGAGGATCGAGCCAGAACCATACCGCCAGCCGCAACCGATGCAACGGAGCGAAGCGCTCGGCTAGACATCTGCTTCATAACAACCAGATTACGGCCGAACAGTTGCCGATAGGGGTCCGTGACTTAAACTCACAGGTTATTTTCGGAAACAGGCGGCTTCACAAACGCCAGCATCACCGCTCCTGCCAGCAGAATCAGTGCAATTCCCAGGATTCCGGCACGGTCCGCACCTGAGAACCAGACAAAAAGCCCGAACAGCGCCGGAGCCATCCAGCTCACGGCTCGGCCAGTGGTCGTGTACAAACCGAAGAACTGACCTTCCTGTCCTTCACCAGCCAGCCGAGTGAGGAAGCTACGAGAGGCCGATTGCGCTGGTCCCACAAACGCGCACAACACCAGGCCAAACACCCAGAAACCCGTAGCCCCATCAAGGAAGAACAGCACCAAGCAGGACAGGATCATCAGGCCGAGGGATCCGAGAATGATCGGCTTCGGCCCAATTCGATCGTCCAGGAATCCACCGGCTACAGCACCGAGAGCCGACACCACGTTCGCCGCGACGCCGAACAGCAGCACGTCACCTGCAGACAGTCCGTAGACGGTCACCGCGAGAATTGCTCCGAACGTGAACACACCAGCCAACCCATCGCGGAAAACGGCGGATGCCAGCAGGAAATACGTCGCCGTACGGTTGGTATTCCACAGTCCCTTGATCTGCCCGATCAAATCCTTGTATGCCTCGACGACGCCCTTCGGCTGTTTCCCGTCAGCGGCGACCGGCGCGATCTCCGGCACGCGGAACATCGCCGGCAGCGCAGAGAGGAGAAACCACACCGCCGCCAGCACTGCGACCATCCGGATATTGAAGCCGTCCTCGGCCGGCAGGTTGAAGAATCCACGGGTCTCCCCCTCCCCTGCGACGAATCCGAAGTAACACACCAGCAGCAGCACGATGCCGCCGAAGTACCCCATCGACCAGCCGAATCCCGAGACCCGTCCAACCGTCTCCCTCGTGGAGATCTGCGACAGCTGCGCGAAGTAGTTGACCTCGGCGAACTCGAACGTGACGTTCGCGACGGCCATGACGACCACGCCGATCCAGAAGTACTCCGGAGAGTCGTTCTTCACCACGAACAGCAGGAACATCAGCACGACGGTGATCAGCGTCCACAGCCGCAGCGACCGACGCCGTGTTCCGCGGAGGTCGGACCGTCTGCCCATCACGGGTGCGATCAGCGCGATGGCCACGCCGGCGATCGCCACCGCACCGGAATAGAGGGATGTGGCGTTCTGGCCGTCGGGAAGCGTCGCACCGACAGAGTCGGTGAGGTAGACCGCGAAGATGAAGGTCACCAGCACTGCGTTGAAGGCCGCCGAGCCCCAGTCCCAGAACGCCCACGCCACCACCGCTCCGCGGCTGGTGTCCGTGGAAGAGCTGCTTCCCGACGTCTCCCTCGCCGGCTCCACCGACACCCCATCGCCAGTCCTCGATTCGTGGGCCCCAGTGATGTTGCTCATAAAAGAAGATTAACCCGTTTGTGGGGTTGTGGCGCGGTCCCGAAAAAGCACGCGCGGTACGAACCAGAGACAAAAGGCCATTCCGAAGAGTTCGACGAACGCCTGCATCACAATGACGATCGCGGCGATCTCCCACCCAGCCGGCAGTGACAGTGCAAATGGCAGAACGATGAACGAGTTGCGCGTGCCCATCGAGAATGTGAGCGTGCGGCCCTGCGCGGTGGGAAGCCGGGCGACGGTTCCGAGAAGCTTCGCGAGAACGAGAACTGAGGCGAGGAACGCGATGGAAATGCCGATGACCACCGGCAGTACATTGAGATTCCCCATCACGTCCCTGACCTGCGCGACGGCGATCAGGAAAATCACGACCGCCAACAACGGAACCGGCCACCAACCGAGACTCTGCACGACCCGACGACGGACGTTGCGTCGTTTCGCCCAGGATTCGGTGACCGCAGCCACACTGAGCGGTATTAACACCACCAGGAGTGCGGGCCAGACATCGGCGACGGCGAAGACGTCGGCGACGTTGATGCCCGTCATGAGCCCGAGATACACCGGCAGCAGCAGAAGCTGCAGGATGAGCAGAATTGGAGTGAGGACGATCGCGCGGGTGCCGTCACCACCGCCGAGCTGAGTGAACGTGATGAACCAGTCCGTGCATGGGACCAGCAGAACCAGCAGCAGGCCGATCCGGAAGGCGTCGTCATTCGGTGCCATCTGCACCAGGGACCACACCAGCAGCGGAACCAGGACGAAATTACCGATCAGGGCGGTGACGAGGAATCGGACGTCGGCGAACGCCGCCGGGACCTTCGCCAGGGGCATCTGCACGAAGGTCACGTAGAGCAGCAGCGCGAGTACCGGCCAGAGGATTCCTTCAGCGACATAGCCCAGTCCAGGAACAGCACTACCGACAAGCAGCCCAAGAACCGCTGCCACGAGGTAGAACCACACCTGGTGACGTTCGAGCGCATCCCGGCTGATCAGTGCGGGCATCGTGTGATCTTCCCTCCGACTCTTGGGGTTCACTTCAGTGCTGAGGGTGTACATATTGTCACGCGACTGCTAAGCAGACCGACAGAAGCAGCCCCCTCCGGAGATTTCCGGAGGGGGCTGCATCGATGCTTCGCTAGCGTCCTGACCTGCTACCGAGGAATTACTTCAGTTCCTTGGAGGACAGACCCAGTGTGCGGCGTGCGACGACCAGCTGCTGGATCTGCTGGGTTCCCTCGAAGATGTCGAGGATCTTGGAGTCGCGGGACCACTTCTCCAGCAGGTTGCGCTCGGAGTATCCGTAGACACCGGCGAGCTCAACTGCCTTGAGGGTGATCTCGACACCGACGCGGCCGGCCTTGGCCTTCGAGATCGATGCCTCGAGGGTGTTCGGCTTCTTGTTGTCGGCCATCCAGGTGGCGCGCAGAGCCAGGAGGTATGCGGCCTCCCAGTCGGACTCGAGGCGGAGGTACTCAGCGACTGCGGCGGACTGGGAGTAGACCGGCACGTCGTAGTCGATGGTCTCGCCGGCCTCTTCGAGGATGCGACGAAGCTCCTCAAGGGATGCGCGGGACACACCAATCGCCATGCCAGCGACCAGCGGGCGGGTATTATCGAAGGTCGCCATGGCGCCTGCGAAGGACTTCTTGACGTCGATGTCCGGGGAACCGAGGAGGTTCGCAGCCGGGACGCGGCAGTCGTTGAAGCGCAGGACGGCGGTGTCCGAGGCACGGATACCGAGCTTGTGCTCCAGTCGCTCGACGGTGAATCCCGGGGTGCCCTTCTTGACTAGGAAGGACTTGATGGCGGCGCGGCCGAGGCTCTTGTCCAGGGTCGCCCACACGACGACGGAGTCGGCGCGCTCACCGGAGGTGACGAAGATCTTCTCGCCGTTGAGAATGTAGTCGTCGCCATCCTTGACCGCGGTGGTGGTGACCGCGGAGGAGTCCGAGCCGAAGGACGGCTCGGTGATGGCCATGGCGGCCCAGGTCTTACCGAAGGACTCGAGCTGCTCGTCGGTGGCGACCGCGGCGAGGGCAGAGTTGCCCAGGCCCTGGTACGGCATCGACAGTGTCAGTCCGACGTCGCCCCAGCAGGTTTCCATGACGTTGATGAACGCCGCCATGTTGCCGCCGTTCTTGTTGCCGGTCTGCTTCTTCTTCTCGTCGCCACGGCCACCCTTGGCGCCTGCGACGGACAGTCCGCCGTCAGCGGCGCCGTCCATGAGGGAAGCCATGGTGTCGAGCTCGCGCGGGTACTCGTGTTCGGCGAGGTCGTACTTGCGGGAAATAGGGCGGAAGATCTCGGCCGCAGCCTGATGTGCCTGGTTGGCGCCCGCCTTGAGGGACTTGGGGAGTTCGAGGTTGATCATGATGTGTTCCTCTTTAGGAGTTTCGCTGTGGTGCTCGTGGCGGGATTACAGGACGACGACGCCCTCGGCGACACCGATGGCACGCAGGTCGCGGTACCAACGCTCGACCGGGTGCTCCTTGGTGAAGCCGTGGCCGCCGAGCAGCTGGACGCCGTCGGAGCCGATCTTCATGCCCTTTTCCGCTGCGAAGGTCTTCGCCAGAGCGGCTTCACGGGAGAAGCTGAGGCCCTGGTCTGCACGGCCGGTGCCGCGGAGGAGGATCATGCGGAGGCTGTCGAGCTCGATCTTGATGTCGGCAACCATGAAGGCAACTGCCTGACGGTGGGAGATCGGCTCGCCGAAGGCCTCACGCTCGTTGACGTAGGGCACGACGTAGTCGAGGACAGCCTGTGCGGTGCCTGCGGCCAGTGCGGCCCAGCCGAGGCGGGAGCGACGGACGACGTCGCGGTATGCCTCAGTTGCGTTCTCGTCGCCTTCAGCGGTGAGCGCCTCGACGCCACCGAGAACGTTCTCGACCGGGACTCGGACGTCCTTGAGGATCAGGCGGCCCAGTGCGGCACCGCGGATACCCATTGACGGGTCTGCTTCGACGTGAAGGCCATCGGTGTCGGACTCGAGGACAACCAGGACCGGCTTGCCGTCGAGCTCAGCGCCGACGATGAAGAGCTCACAGGCTCCAGCGTTCGGGACGAGCGACTTGACGCCATTGAGGACGAGCTCAGAGCCTTCGCGCTTGGCCTTGGTCTCCGGCTTGAGGGCGTCGAACAGCGGGCGCGGCTCGGAGATGACCACGGCTGCAGCCGGGACGTCTTCGCCTGCGAACGCCGGCAGGTAGGTCTTCTGCTGTGCGTCGGAGCCGTGTGCGGTCAGCGTCGAGGCGACGCCAGCCGGTGCCAGCACGGAGACGGCCAGACCCATGTCGCCGTATGCCAGTGCTTCGGCTACCAGCGCGTTGGTCGTCACGTCGGCGCCGGTGGCGATGCCCTCGAATGCCTCGGGGACGTTGATGAGGGTGACACCGAGCTCGGCAGCCTCAGATGCGAGGGTCTCCGGTGCGGCAGCCTTGGCGTCGCACTCGTAGGCAGCGTCACGGAGGCGGGACTCCGCGAACTCCTTCACCGTCGCGACGATCATTTCCTGATCCTCGGAGGGGGTGATGTCGAACAACTTCTTTGCCTTGGCCTCGGCCTTGGCTTCTGCCTCTGCCTGCAGCTCCGCTGCGGGGCGCTCCGGCTTGCCGGCTCCGGATACCTTCTTGAACTGGCGGTTCGCTGCGCCGAGTGTCTTGAAGCCTGACTTGGTCGACTGGTATACGACACGGTCGATCTTCGGCTGAAGGTCGTACTTGCTGGCGAAGTCCGAACCAGTGATGGTCGTCAGGAACCGCATCGCGGCACCAACCGCGTCCCGCTTGGGGTTGTTGCGCCCGACCGTAGAATCTTCGCGATTCTTCTTGTCGCTCATGGGTCTTGGCCTTTCACGTCAGTGGTGTTACATGGATAACCATAAACATATGACGTGACGCGTGTCATATATATTTTAAAAGTCCTGCACATTCCAATGTTTCGGGGGTGAAGGCACCCCCGCCTGTGATGGAAAACTATCGTCTGCCGATTGTTCACTGCCTGTAAAGCTTCGCTTTACGACGCCCCCAGCACCACAAAACCCGGGCCCCACAAGGGGACCCGGGTCTGGGATGGCCAGGAGAAGAGCCAGCTTGCCGGCCCTATTCGAGCCGACGATTCCTCCAGCTACTCGGAGCGCTCCGGCTTCACGACCGGGAAGAGCACAGTCTCGCGGATGCCGAGGCCGGAGAAGGCCATCAGCAGGCGGTCGATTCCGATGCCAACACCAGTGGTCGGGGGCATTCCCTGCTCCATCGCCTGCAGGAAGTCCTCATCAAGAACCATGGCCTCGTCGTCGCCACCGGCGGCCAGGCGAGCCTGGTCCTCGAAACGCTCACGCTGGACAACCGGGTCGACCAGCTCGGAGTAGCCGGTGGCCAATTCGAAGCCGCGGACGTACAGGTCCCACTTCTCAGTGACGCCGGGCTTGCTGCGGTGCTGACGGGTCAGCGGGGAGGTCTCTACCGGGAAGTCACGAACGTAGACCGGACCGTCGAGCTGGTCCTCGCACAGGTGCTCCCAAAGTTCTTCCACGAGCTTGCCGTGTCCCCAGCCGCCCTTGGCGGGGACGTCGAGGCCCACGCCGTCGGAAAGCACCTTGAGCTCTTCCACGGTCGAATCGACCGTGACCTCGGGCTGGCCGGGGAACTTCTTCTGAAGTGCCTCGTTGAGCGAGGGGTACATCTCGATCTGCTTCCACTCGCCGCCGAAGTCATACTCCGAGCCATCAGCGAGGGTGACAGTCGTGCTGCCGTATACCTCCTGGACAACTTCCTGGATGATTTCGCGGACGGTGCGGGCGGAGTCGTCGTAGGTGCCGTAGGCCTCGTAGTACTCCAGCATCGCGAACTCCGGCGAGTGCGTGGAATCGATGCCCTCGTTACGGAAGTTGCGGTTGATCTCGAAGACCTTCTCCATACCGCCAACAACACAGCGCTTGAGGTACAGCTCCGGCGCGATACGCAAGTAAAGGTCCAGGTCCAGCGCATTGGAGTGCGTCACAAACGGACGTGCAGCAGCGCCACCATGGAGGGTCTGCAGCATCGGGGTTTCCACCTCGAGGAAGTCACGACGCTCAAAAGCATTCCGCAGCGCACGGATCACCTTGATGCGGTTGACTGCGTTGGCACGCGCTTCCTCTCGCATGATCAGGTCGGTGTAGCGGTGACGCACGCGGGAGTCCTCACTCATCTCCTTGTGCGCTACCGGCAACGGGCGCAGCGACTTAGCAGCCATCTGCCAGGACGCGGCCATGACGGAGAGTTCCCCACGGCGCGAGGAAATCACGCGACCCTCGACGATCACGATGTCACCGAGGTCAACGTCAGCCTTCCAGTCAGCCAGACGATCCTCGCCGACCTCCTTGAGACTGAGCATGGCCTGGAGCTGGGTGCCGTCGCCTTCCTGCAAGGTGGCGAAGCACAGCTTGCCGGTATTGCGGACGAAGATCACGCGGCCGACAACGGTCACACGGTCTTCGGTCTCTTCACCGGACTCCAGGTGGCCCCACTGCTGACGGACCTGCGCCAGGGAATGCGTGCGGGGCACCTCGACGGGGTACGCGTCGGTCCCGGAAGCCAGGAGTCGCTCACGCTTTTCGCGTCGGATGCGGAGCTGTTCCGGCAGATCGTCGGCGGCCTGGGAAACGGGGGAATTCTTCGCGTCACTCACGGTGGATAAGGGTAGTCCACCCCGCGCTGTGCCGGTACTCACCCTGCCCTGGGCTACCGGAGAAAACCCACAAAACTTCCCTCAACCACCAGTTGTTTCCTCTCGTTTACCCCGCGCCCACTCTCACGCACCGCCTGTTCACTCCAATGCCACCGAGAGGGAACCGCACGTCAACCCAGAATCGTTATCTTCCTCAGCGAATACTCAGCCCAGGTTCACCCAGCTCTCCCGTAAGGAACCCCCATGACCATTCGCGGCATCAATCTGCTGACCAACCGCTTTGTCTCCTCCCGCAGCCGGACCACCTGCGTCTACAAGTGTGGCGATGCCTGCAACGGCGAAGCACCCAATGAATTCGCGTCAGCCAACGCCTACTTCGGTGATGTGGTGAAGAAGTCGTTCTCTCGTCGTCGTGCGCTGCAGGCCGGCGGCGGCGCAGCTCTCGTCATCGGCGGCGGCTCCGTCTTGGCCGCATGCGGTGACAACAGCGGTAACAACGGCAATGGTGGCAACACCATCTCAGACGGAGAGAACGAGTACGAGGTCCCGCGCGGTATGCGCTTCGACATGGTCTCGCCGAACATGGACGACAAGGTCACCGTCCCGGAAGGCTATGAGGACCGTGTCCTGATCGCCTGGGGCGACCCGATCTTCGAGGACGTGCCGAAGTTCGACTTCGAGAATCAGACCGCCAAGGCCCAGGAAGGTCAGTACGGGTTTAACAACGACTACGGCGCACTCGTTGAGACTCCGGGTGGCCAGCTCGTCCACGTTTCTTCGCACGAGTACACCACCGAGCCGATGATGTTCCACGACTGGACGCCGGAGGACACCACCGAAGAGCAGGTCAACATCGGTCTTGCTGCCCACGGCCTCACCGTGCTGGCCGTGGACAAGGGCGACGACGGCTTCCTGACTCCGGTCATTGGTCACCCGCTGAACCGCCGAATCACAGCGAACACCGAATTCGAGATCGCCGGTCCGGCTGCCGGCCATGACCTGCTGAAGACTGAGGATGATCCGACCGGCACCAAGGTCTACGGCACTCTAAACAACTGCGCCGGCGGCCTCACCCCGTGGGGCACCATCCTCTCCGGCGAGGAAAACTGCAACCAGTACTTCGGTGGATTCGACCAGATCGAGGACGAAGAGGTTCAGGAGAACCTGTCCCGCTACGGCATCACCAGCGAGACCTCTACTCGTAACTGGGAGAAGTTCCACGACCGTTTCGACCTGACGAAGCAGCAGAACGAGCCGAACCGCTTCTTCTACGTCGTCGAGATCGACCCCGCAGACCCGGAGTCCACCCCGATCAAGCACTCCGCGTTGGGCCGCTTCAAGCACGAAGGCGGCAACATCTACATCACCGACGACGGCACCGTGGTCTGCTACTCCGGTGACGACGAGCGATTCGAATACATCTACAAGTTCGTCTCCTCCCGCAAGATGGTCGAGGGCGATCTGGCGCACAACATGGGCATCCTCAACGAGGGAACCTTGTACGTCGCCCAGTTCGACGGCAACTCCCCCGAAAGCGAGATCGACGGCTCCGCGCAGCTTCCAGAAGACGGCGCCTTCGACGGTTCGATCACCTGGATCCCGCTGATGACCGCCAACGCGGACGGCACCTCCGAGTCACACGTCGATGGATTCGATGGCGCGGAGGTCTGCATCTACACCCGCCAGGCAGCGGACACCGTCAACCCGACCCGCATGGACCGTCCCGAGGACGTCGAGCCCTCCCCGATCACCGGCAAGGTCTACGCCGCTCTGACCAACAACAAGTACCGCGGCGCCACCGGCGAAGACGGTACTGACGCCGCCGGCCGTGAGTACGAGGGAGTCACCGAGGTCGCCCCGGTCACGGAGAACAAGAACGGCTACGTCATCGAGATGGACGACGATCACGCCGGCACCTCCGGAACCTGGAACCTGCTGCTGGTCTGTGGAGATCCGGATGAGGCGTACACCTACTTCGGCGGCTTCGATAAGTCGCAGGTCTCCCCCATCACCTGCCCGGACAACCTCGCGTTCGACGAGTACGGCAACCTGTGGGTCTCCACCGATGCACTCTACGCCATGGAGATGAACGACGGCCTGTATGCCGTCTCCGTCGACGGTGATACCCGCGGCCTTACCAAGCTCTTTATGTCCGTTCCCTACGGCGCGGAGACCTGTGGCCCGATCGTCGAGCACGACCTAGTGATGGTCAACGCCCAGCACCCCGGCGAGAACGACGAGGCCACCACCGAAGACCCCACCTCCAATTGGCCCGACGGCGGCGACTCCCAGCCCCGCCCGGCCGTGATCCAGGTCCGCCGCACTGATGGCGGCGCCATCGGCATGTAGCTACAGCGCTTCGCTAACGACAGCACCCCGATGACCTCCTTTTTGGAGATCATCGGGGTGTTGTTTTGCCGCAGATGGTGCGTCGGCGACGCTCACCTGGCGCCGCAGATCCACTCTGCCCCCTTTTCGTTTTCGCCGCGATTCACAGACCCCCCTTTTGTTTCACCGTCCGATTTAGCCAAAGTCGCTGACCTGCACGTTTGCAAATCGGATCGAAACGAGAATAGGTATCCGTGTCGGGGCGGAAAAACGAATGAACTGAACCCCAAAAGTTAAAGAGACGTAGTTAACACGATACTGAGTCGAACCTCCACGCAATGCTTTGTCGGTACTCCACCGGTGACATTGCGCCGAGCTTTTCTTGAATCCGCTGGTAGTTGTACCAACGCATGTACTGATCAATCTCCAGCGCCAGCTGATCAATGCTGCTGAAGTCCCGGCCGACGAACATCTCCTGCTTCAGATGGCCGAAAAAGCACTCCATCGGCGAATTATCCAAACAGTTGCCCCGCCTAGACATCGACTGCACGATCCCGGCT
>NZ_ATYV01000009.1 GCF_000427865.1 Corynebacterium sputi DSM 45148
TTCTACCCAACTGCCCCAGCTCTTGGACCCCTGTTGGTAGGCCGGTGCGGATCCGACACAGCACCTTGTACATCCAACGTTTCCCGATCTTCTTGTTCGGATGCCCGTACGCGGCGATGATGTCCTGATAGATGTGGTGAGTCACGTCCACCGCGGCGTGGTCTTCGACCGCCAACACAGTGTTCAGCTTGGTGAGTTGTTTCTCGGTCAGCAGTTCCATCCGGGTCAGCATGATCCGCCGGATCCCGTACAACGGATCCCCGGACCTGCCGCGATGCCCACACGTGGCCTGCTGGATCCGCTGCCGGGTCTTGGTCAGTTTGTCCGCTGCCAGATGCACGACATGGAAGGGGTCCATGACCTTCTTCGCCTGTGGCAGCTGCTCACCAGTGGCGGTGTGGTAGCCGGCGAACCCATCCATCGACACGACCCTGACCCGGTCCCGGAAAGTCTGGTCCCGATCTTTCAACCAGCGGCGCAGCACCTCGGCCGACCGGCCCGGGACCATATCCAACAACCGTGCTGGGCCGGTGCCATCCACGTTGGGAGTCAGGTCCACGATCACGGTGACGAAACTAGGATCCCCTTGGCCACGGCGGTGTTTCCACTTGTGTTCATCCACCCCAAGGACCCGTACCCCGGCCAGATGGTTCGGATCGCCGTAGACCAGCTCACGGGCCTGGTCCAGGGCGACCTGGTTGACGGTGTCCCACCCGATGTCCAGCGACTTCGCGATCGCGGCGACACTCATCCGGTCAATGGCCAGACGTTGCAGGATCCAGCGGGTGCATCGTAGGGTCATCTTCTGTTTTGGTGGTGCGCAGTCGAGTTGCTGCTGGAAGATCCGCGTCCTGCACTCAGGGTTCGTGCAGGTGAACCGGGGTAGTTGAACCCGCAGGCGGGTCGGGTGTCCGACCACGGGCAGATCCACGAGTTGGCGGGTGACGTGGTCACGGCCCCGTCCTGGTTGCCCGCAGGACGGGCACGTCGGGTCCTGGTGGACGGGTTGGCAGGTGATCCACGTGTGGTGGTCGTCGATCGCGGCCCCGGTGATCGTCAGTCCGAGTTCCACGGTCCGGATGATGGTGTCGGCGACTAGAGACGTAGAATCGGGCATAGGTCCTCGGTGTGATGAATGGTTGTGTAGGAACTTTCATTCTCACACCGGAGACCCCTACATCTTGTGGTGGGGTGCCCAAGATGGGTTGTTGCTATCGGGCCGGGGTATGCACTCTATTTCCGGAAGAGCCACTAAAGGGTCAGAAGTGGCCACGACGTAACATCTGTACCTGACTGAGTGAGCAACGATCGAGGGGAAAGCGTTGGGAAAACGAGGCATAGGCGAAGCATCGCGGGCCGTTAGGCCCGATACGTTACGGATCGCCTGTGCGTTTACTCCTCATCTTGTGGCGGCCGCTGTAATTGTCCTGAACTGGGAAAGTATTTCCGATGACGTCGCCGTGCACTACGGTCCCGGCGGAGAGCCGGATTCCTTTGAGCAGAAGTCACCCGTCTCGGTGTTCAACTTCTTGTTCGGCGGTCTCGCGGTAAGTGGGCTGTCGGTGCTGTCCTACGTCCTGTGTCTCGTGTGTCTAAGATCCCGAGGATTGATTGAACGGTTCCACAAGCCCATTCGAGTAGCTCTCCTAGTGCTCCTGTACTGCTTGTCTATCGCCTTCTCAATGCTGGCCCTGGCAAGTGCATTTGAGGACTTAGCCTTCCTATCGACGTTCGTGCTCGTCGGAGTAATCGGCGTGAGCGTGGCGATCCCGATTGTTGTTCTTGTAGCCGTCTCCTACACGCAGGACGCCACCTGATTGGGCTGAGGCTTGGCGGTGCTCCGCGAAGATTCAGCCTTGCCGCGGATTTGGCAGCGATATATCAGCAGTAGTTGAGTGTCAGAAACGTAGTTGCTGTCGGCGTGCCACGGAGAATAGTAGTTCAATGCCTAAATACGGAATGCGAGCTATGACTGGCGACACGCTCGACGGAAATAAAAAGATCCTATTATGGGAGTCCTTGGAATTTCGTGCGCTATAGGATTTTCGATTGCCTTTACTATAACTTCCATCGCTTTATTGGTTGGTCAACTAGAGGGAGGCTGGGTATTTGGAGAACCTGTACTTAATGCCGCAGTCTGTTGGTTGATTGCATTGGTTGATGGCTTTTCCGTGGACTGGAGGCTGAACCGGCTAAATCGAATGCCCGTTGATACTTGATTTTGAGAAGCTTAGAAATTGGAGATCGGTGGGCGATTGGTTTATCAGCCGAACAGGCTATTCAACAGCGGCTCCACCAGTGGATAACCCAGGAACGCAACCGCGTCGATGAGGAAATGCGCGGCGATCAGCGGCCATAGTCGGCCAGTTCGCAGGTAGAACCAGGTGAAGATCACTCCCATGACCAGGTTCCCGATGCCGCCGCCGATTCCCTGATACAGGTGATACCCACCGCGCAGCAGCGATGATGCGGCGATGATTGCGAGCGGAGACCAGCCCAACTGCTTGAGTCTGACGACGAGCCAGCCGACCACCACCATCTCCTCGGCGAAGGCATTCGCGGCTGCCCAGCCGAGCAGCGGCAAAGCTGTCCCTAGGGTCACGCCCATCGCGGCGGGATCAATTGGCCGGCCGAATCCCAATAGGACGCCGACGATGTAGAGCCCCAATCCAGGGATACCTATCAGCGCAGCAAGGCCTGCGCCCCATCCCAGGTCAGGCCATTTCAGGCGTCCTGGAACGCCGCGAACCCCGTCTTTGGCTAGGAGAAGCCAGACAAGTCCTCCCCAAGAGAGGAGGGTGAGGATGCGGATGGTGTGGAAAAGGACGTCGAAAAGCGGGTTGTCTGAGTAGGACGCGTTGAGCGCGAGCGGCTGCGCCGCGAGTGCCCCGCTGAGCAGCACCTCGGTGAGCGTAAGGATCGAGCGCACCGCGGAGGCTCCGAATGTGATCGCTAGGACGATGGCGATCTCCCATTGGATCAGGCGTCTGGTGTTCATCGCGTGAGGTCCGTCAGTGGGTCGATGAGGTCGGCGGCCACGCGCAGAAGTGTCGCTTCCATCTCGCGGCCGGGATGCACGGCGCCGAGGTGCACTGATGCTCTGGCGAAGGGAATCGACAGTCCCGCCCAGCCAGTGAGGTTCCACAGCGACAGCCACGGCGTCCAGCGAGTCTGAGCCATGAAGTCCTCCTCAGGCGCCATGGCACTGAAGGTCCCGATCGGTGGCGGATCGAAGGCGAGGGTCGGAGTTAGGGCGATGTCGACGTCCCAGCGGTGTTGGATGTGGGTGCCGAGTTGGAGGCGTCGGGAGTGGTTGTCGGCAACACGAGCCTCCGGGACTGCCTGGCCTTGCTCGCGGATCCAATGGACCATCGGTGAGTAGTCGGCACTGGGAAGTGAACCGATGCCGTGCGTGATGGTGTCGCGGAATAGCTCGAACACATCGTCGTCGGGGTAGGGGTGAGGAATCTCGACGACCTCATGTCCCGCGTCGGACAGCACATCCGCCGCGTGCAACGCGGCGTTCCGCCATTGCTTCCCGACGTCCACCTCCTCATGAAACCCCTCTACACTCACCCCAATCCGGACTCTGCTTGGGCGGGGATCGCTGGGGTCGCGGACAGGGCTGGGCAGGCAGTTCAGCAGTGCGCAGTCGTCGAGAGAGCGGGTGAGGAATCCGGTGGTGGAGAGGGCGCCACCGGAGATGTCATGCGCCGGCTTGAGCCCGACGAGCCCGACCGACGCAGCCGGCACTCGAATCGACCCGCCACCATCAGAGGCCAACGCCGCAGCCACCAGCCCCGAGGCGACCGCAGCGGCGGAACCACCAGAGGAGCCGCCAGGGGTGTGGCCGGGCATCCGGGGATTATCGGGAGCGGTCAGGCCAGTCGGTTCGGTGTAGGCGGTGGCGCCGATCTCCGAGGTGGAGGTGGTGAACGGGATGGTGGCGCCTCGGCGCAACAGCTCAGTGACGGCGATGCTGCTGCGCTCGTGTGTCTTCGTCAGCCGGGCCGAACCCCAGGTGCACGGGACGCCAGCGATGGGGAAGAGGTCCTTCACCGCGACGGGCAGACCAGCGAGTTCAGGCAGCGGGCCCTGCCGAGATTGGTCGACCTTCTCGGCGAGGCGGTGGCCGAGGTCAGGAGTGAGCGTCGCGATGCCGAAGGTTCCGGAGTCGCCACTGCCGGTGCCATTGCCGCTGGCCGCAATCACGTCGCGGACGCGCTCCAGGGTCGCTTCCATCAGGTCTGCGGCGGTGTGTGCGGCACCGGTTGCGCAGTCCCGGCGGTTCACCGACTCGACCAGGTGCCTGGCGGATGAGCGCGGCGAGGAAGTCATGGGGAGATCGTAGCCATTGCGGGGGCGGCGGGGGACTGGGGTTGGTTAGGCTGGAGAACATGACCACCGTGACTTATTTGGGACCTGCCGGCACGTTCACCGAGGCCGCGTTGCTGGACATCGCCGCCCATGGAGGAGTGCTGTCCGGCGGCCCAGAAGCCCTAGAGGCAGTCCCCATGGTGAGCCCCGCAGCCGCGCTTGCAGCAGTGCGCCACGGTGAAGCAGAGTTCGCGTGTGTCGCGGTAGAAAACAGCGTCGACGGACCGGTCACCCCGACCTTTGACGCACTAACTGCCGGTCCGGAATTGCAGATCTACCAGGAGACGGAGATCGACGTGGTCTTCTCCATCCTCGTGCGCGCCGGCACCGAGATCAGCGACGTGAAGACCTTCTCCACCCACGCCGTCGCCCACCCGCAGGTGCGCCAGTGGCTGGATCAGAACCTGCCGGGCGTTGAGGTTTTCTATGCCTCGTCCAATGGTGCCGCCGCAGAGAAGGTGGCTGCCGGTGAGGTCGATGCCTGTGCGGCCCCGGCCCGCGCCGGTGAGCTCAACGGGCTGGTCCCGTTGGCAGAAGAGGTTGCGGATGTGAGGGGGGCGCGGACGCGGTTCATTCTCGTCGGCAAGCCGGGGCCTTTACCCCCGCGGACCGGAACGGACCGCACCAGCGTTTCCTTCACCACGGTCCCGAACAAAGCTGGAAGCCTCATGGAGGCGATGAACGAATTCGCCGTGCGCGGGGTGAATCTCACCCGCATCGAGTCCCGGCCGACTCGCACCGCGATGGGCACCTATCGATTCCACATCGATGTGCTTGGACACCTCTCGGATCCGCCGGTCAGTGAGGCACTCGCCGCGCTGCACCGCCGCGCCGAAGGGGTTCGGTTCCTCGGATCTTGGCCGTCCTACTCATCGTCGCCGCTGGACACCCCGCCGCCGGATGTCACCGAATCCATCGACTGGGTCGCTGGTCTATTGGAGGGGAAACGCTGATGTCTATCGATCGACTGATTCTGATTAGGCATGGGCAGACGCATGCGAACGTCGCAAAGCAGCTCGATACCGCGCTGCCGGGCTCCCCGCTGACGGATGAGGGTATCGCTCAGGCACGCCGCCTGGGGCGGGTGCTGTTGCCGAGCATCGATTCGCTTAACGACGTCGTCACCTCCCACGCCCTCCGCGCCCGCCAGACCGGTGTCGGCGCGGTGGCGGGCCTGCACCACCTCGTCGGGCCTGGGGTGCGGATCCGGCACGAAGACGGACTGCACGAGATCGCCGCCGGCGACCTTGAGGGACGCAATGACATGGACGCGCACCGGATTTATTCCGAGACGTTCTACAACTGGGCCAAGGGTGGCCTGGATGCGCGCATTCCAGGAGGTGAGACTGGTGAGGAGATTCTTGACCGGTACCTCGGTCGGCTGCGCCACCTGATGGCGGAGACCCCCGCGGGCTCGGAAAAGACCACGTTGGCCGTGGTCAGCCATGGTGCGGTGATTCGACTGATCGCCGGATACCTCTCCGGCAATGACGCTGAGTACGTGCTGACCAACCGCCTGGCGAACACTGCCCGCATCGTCCTGGAGAAAGCCGGCCCGACCGGCGCTGAGCCCTTTGGTGACTTCACCGGCGCGGCATCCTGGGACGTCCGCGAGTGGGGCACTACCGACGGGCAGATCCCCGTGATCGGGCTGGGCTAGCTCCTAGCGCCTGACTCCACACTGGTGGGCTCAGGCGTACCCGACGTTATCGAGATCATCCTCATCCATCCCGAAGAAATGCCCCACCTCGTGCAACAGCGTGATGCGCACCTGTTCGACTAACTCGTCATCGGTGCGGCAGATGTCAGCAAGGGCCAGTCGGTACAGGTGAATGACATCTGGAAGGCCGCTGTGATCCGCCAGCCGTTCGGTCAGCGGAACTCCCTCATACAGACCCAGGAGAGTGGGCTCCTCCGGGTTTCGGTCCTCCACCAGAATCACGACGTTGCCTAGTTGGTCCAGGAAGCTGTCGGGGATGAGGTCAATAGCGGCGTCGACAAGGTCGTCGAAACGCTCCGGAGACACCGAGATCACTACTCGTCACCCTCCTCACGACGCGGCGCGCGCTCAGGCTGCTCCGGCGGGGAATTGCCGTCAATGGTGAACTCTCCGTGGACCGAGCCCTCAAGGGTCGAGAACCCGCCGAAGTCGGAATCCTTGGCCAACCAGCAGGTAGTGCTGTGCGAGCCGAGGTCCCAGGACTCAGTGGTCACCGGTAGCCAGAAGGGGATCAAGGTCGACTGGTACAGAGCCTCATCACCCACATCTCCGCCGCCGAGGTACTCGATGGCCTGCTCGACGCAGACTTCACCGAGCATGCCGTTCTGCTGTTCCACCGACGGGGTCTCATCGGGGAACCGCGCCATCAGGTCGACAACACCGACGGACTCGAAAGCATGCGGCTCATCACAGTGAATTGCGGTGAAACCGCCGTTTTCATTGATCGCCACGCAGGTACCCGGCTCGTAAGTGATGGCCTGGTCGGTATCCACTGCCGGTCGGTCCAGCGTGGACGTGGCGACGAGGGACTCCTCGAGCTGGACACCACACAACATTGTGCGGTCGCCGGCCTGCCAGGACCCGGCTGGCGGAAGCATCGGGGCGATGGCGAACTTGCCCTGCGGGTCGAACCGGCCATCGAGGTACTCCAAGACGGTGGGGCGGCAAATGTCATCGCGCAGCACCCGGAGCTCTTCTGAGGTCGGGGCATCAGACCCAGAAGGGAACGCACCGGAGAACTCCGGCACGTCGTACAAATTCACGCGGTCGGTGACCTCGTACATATGCGGCTCGTGGCACTCGACAATCGCGAAGTCCGTCAATGCGTCATCCGGTCCTGTCTCCCAGTTGATGCACTGTCCGACCTGCGCGGATGTAAACGGATCGGCCACAGCCTGGGTTTCGGTTTCGACGATCTCCGTGGAGATCCCACTGCCACCCTCGCCGACGTAGTCGGCTAACCACCCCGAGCTTGACGACGCAAACACCGCCGCCGCACCCGCCAACATCGCAATCAGAACCGCACGGAATCCCCAGCCTCTGCGGAATCCGTTGGATAGGTCCTCCTGGCCCCGCTCAGCGCCAGCTGACGTGCCTGAGGTGCTCAGGTCCACGTCTCCTGGTGTCTCGTAGGGCTCGGTGCGCTTCTCATTCATCGCGTTCTATTGTGCCCCAACCGGCCGGTGTAGTGGGAGTTTCCTCTCCGGGGGAATCGATAGTGACAGCAGGGGCCACAGTGACTGGCGGGGATCAGACTCCGATGAAAACCCTTCCGTGCCCTGGCGATACACTGCCCGCCATGAATTGGGGGAACCTCGCCGTGATGCTCGGCATCCACGTCGCAGGCATGACGACACCTGGTCCGGACATCTTCCTCGTCCTGCGCACCGCCACCCGCAGCCGCAAGCATGCCCTCGCAGCTGTGGCCGGAATCATCACTGGTCTGACCTTCTGGGTTGCCCTGACCGTCCTTGGCGTGGCCGCGGTACTCGCATCGATCCCGGCGTTGCTCGGCGCCATCCAGGTGATCGGCGGCCTGTGGATCGCGTACATGGCGTGGGGAATGCTCCGCAGCGGCATCACCGGGATTCGCGAATTGCGGGCAGGCGCCCAGCCCATGCCCCTAGAGAAAACCCTTGGACCGGTCTCTGCTGCGTACCGGCAGGGGCTGCTGACGAACCTGTCCAACCCCAAAGTCGTGCTGTTTATGGCCGCGGTCCTCAGCCAGTTCATGCCTGTCGGCGCGCCGATCTGGGTTCAGCTGATCTACATCGGCACGATCGTCGGTGTCGCGGTGCTGTACTTCGGGGCCGTCGCGATGCTCGTTTCTACTGACGCCATGACCCGGCGCCTCGTTCGCGCCGGGCCGTGGATCGATCTGGTCTCAGGAGTGATCTTCGCGATCGTCGCCATCTTCCTCTTCATCGAAGGCGGCCTGGCCACCGCGACGGCTCTGTCCTAAGGATTATCTGCACCGCAGGCGGTGAATGGAGGTCGCGCCGGGTAACCTGTGGAGCGTGATTGATCTGAAGCTGCTGCGTGAAAACCCTGACCTTGTCCGCGAGTCCCAGCGGATCCGTGGCGAGGACCCGGAGCTGGTCGACCGCCTGCTGGCTGCCGACACCCGGCGTCGCGAGTCCATCTCCGTCGCGGATAACCTCCGCGCGGAGCAGAAGGGCTTCGGCAAGAAGATCGGACAGGCCTCGAAGGAGGAGCGTCCGGCTCTGCTGGAAGAGGCAAAGGTGCTCTCTGACCGGGTGAAGCTGGCCGAGTCGGAGCAGAAGGCTTCTGTCGCTGAGGTTGATGAACTGCAGATGCAGCTCGGCAACGTCGTGCAGGGCGCCCCGGCCGGTGGCGAGGACGATTACATCGTCCTGGAGCACGTCGGCGAGCCTAAGAAGTTCGACTTCGAGCCGAAGGACCACCTCGAGCTCGGCCAGTCCCTCGGCCTGATCGACATGGACCGCGGCGCCAAGGTGTCCGGATCCCGCTTCTACTTCCTCACCGGCTACGGCGCACTGCTGCAGCTCGGCATGCTGCAGTTGGCCGCCCAGAAGGCCACCGCCGCTGGATTCCAGATGATGATCCCGCCGGTGCTCGTGCGCCCAGAGACGATGGCCGGCACCGGCTTCCTCGGCTCGCACTCCGACGAGATCTACTACCTCCAGGAAGACGACCTCTACCTGGTCGGTACCTCCGAGGTCGCCCTCGCCGGCTACCACTCGGACGAGATCATCGATCTTTCCGACGGCCCGAAGCGCTACTCCGGCTGGTCCTCCTGCTTCCGCCGCGAGGCCGGCTCTTACGGCAAGGACACCCGCGGCATCCTGCGCGTGCACCAGTTCGACAAGATCGAAATGTTCTCCTACTGCAAGCCGGAGGACGCCGACGCCGAGCACCAGAAGCTCCTCGACATGGAGCGCGAAATGCTCGCCGCCGTCGACGTTCCCTACCGAATCATCGACGTTGCCGGTGGAGACCTCGGATCCTCTGCGGCCCGCAAGTTCGACACTGAGGCTTGGGTCCCGACCCAGGAGACCTACCGGGAGCTCACCTCTACCTCGAATTGCACCACCTTCCAGGCGCGTCGACTGAAGACCCGCTACCGGGACGAGAACGGCAAGGCTCAGATCTGCGCCACGCTCAACGGCACGTTGGCCACCACCCGCTGGCTCGTCGCAATCCTGGAGAACCACCAGCAGGCCGACGGCTCTGTCGTCGTCCCTGAGGCACTGCGCCCGTTTGTTGGCCGCGATGTCCTGGAGCCGGTCAAGAAGAAGTAGCACCGCAGCGCGAAAAGCCGCGCTGATCGTTGACGCCCCGCCTTTGAAGTTGAACTCAAACTTCAAGAGTGGGGCGTTGAAATTTTACAAGTTTTAGAGTCTTACTTTAGAGGCTGACCTTGGACTTTCGGAGTATTAATTGAAGTTTCACGCCCGCACCGAAAGTCCCACACAATTATGAGTAAGCGGATGCTCTTGAAGCAGTTGTCACCTGCAAGTGACAATCGACTGTCACGGATCCGTCAGGTCGCTCGGCTCGAGCACATCGCCTGTGCCTGAGCGCAGAAAGAATCCGAAACCCTACGGTTAAGTAAGTACGGCGGGTATGCTGCTGTCGTCCGCCACCTGCTAGAGCCTCAAGGAGTACTGAATGGCTTCCGCTCCCGTCCCCTCCGGTTTCCGTCGTCTGCACGGATTCACGGTCCCCGACTCGTTCACTCCGGCGCCGAACACCGCTGAGTCCCGTGAGGTGGTCTACTCCAGCATCATCAACACGGCCCGCGCGTTCATGCGTTTCCAGAAGCTGGACATCACTGTCGAGGGTGCGGAGAACTACCCGACGGAGACCGGCGCAATGATCGTCGTGAACCACACTGGTTACTTCGACTTCGTCTACTCCGGTGTGCCGGCCTTCCTCAACGGCGGACGCCTGGTGAGGTTCATGGCGAAGCAGGAGATCTTCGACGACAAGGTTGCTGGCCCCCTCATGCGCGGCTGCAAGCACATTCCGGTCGATCGCTTCAATGGAGCAGGCGCTCTGGACGAGGCGATTCGTCGACTGCGTAACGGAGCCCTGGTCGGCATCTTCCCCGAGGCGACCATCTCCCGCTCCTTCGAGCTGAAGGAGTTCAAGTCCGGTGCTGCACGTATCGCGAAGGAAGCCGGCGTCCCGCTGATCCCGGTGACGATCTTCGGTTCCCAGCGTGTGTGGACCAAGGGGCAGCCGAAGCACCTCGGCCGCTGGCCGGTCCCGGTCTGGCTGCGAGTCGGCGAGGCCGTCATGCCTTCCGACGATGCCAACGAGACCAACGACCGACTCCACGCTGTGATGACCGAACAGCTCGACCAGTTGAAGAAGGACTACGAGGATCGCTACGGCCCCTTCGCCGGCGGCGAGCCGTGGCTGCCGAAGTCGATGGGTGGCTCTGCCCCGACGCTTGAGGTTGCGGGCGCTGAGGACGTCGAGGAGCGCGAAGCCAAGCGCATCGCTCGCGAGAAGAAGCTCGCCGAGAATGAGTCCGGCGGATCCGGCAAGCATCGTAAGAAGGGCCCGCTCGCGTCCAACGCCGGCAAGATCGGAATTGCCGCTGGTGTCGCAGGTCTGGCGGCTCTGCTGATCAAGCGCAAGAAGTAGCCCGCGACCTCACCTTTCTTCCCCTCTGTCACGCCCGCCGAAAAACCGGCGGGCGTGAATGTTTTTTCGCCTAAAGTCATGACATCTGGTGCTCTGGGGAGTTAGGTGGATCACATGAGGTTGCCATTCACTGATTCGGTGCGTGCCCCGGAGGGCTACCGGAGGCTGGACCACTTCTCCGTTCCGGAGAGCTACGTGGAGCCGCCAGCCAGCGCGGAATCCAGGGAGCAGCCCTACGGTTTTCTTGTGTGGCTGGGCCGGCAGATTCTGCGGTTTCAGGGCCTGCACATCGTGGTGAAAGGCGCCGAGAATTACCCGACTTGCGGTGGTGCGGTCATCGCGTCAAATCACATCGGGTATCTCGACCCGATCTTCGGCATGGTCCCGGCACTCCTCAGAGGCCGCCGCCTCATCCGCTTCATGGGCAAAGCTGAAGTCTTCGATATCCCAGGTGTCGGACCCCTGATGGCGGCATGCAGGCATATTCCCGTCGACCGATTTGCCGGTGCCGGGGCATTTGACCTCGGTATCGAACGCGTCCGTGAAGGTGACATGTTAAGGCTTTTCCCTGAGGCGACGATCTCTCGATCCTTCGAACTCAAAGATTTCAAGACCGGCGCCGCTCGAATCGCCCATTCCGCCGACGTCCCCATCATCCCCGTGGCCATCTTCGGTACCCAGCGCCTGGCATCGAAAGGATTGTCGCGGAATGTTGGGAGGTCGAAGTTGGGGGTGTGGGTGAACGTCGGGAAGCCTGTTCTTCCCTCCGCCGACCCGGCGGAGACGACTGATCGCCTCCGGGAGGCGATGAACGCCCTGCTTAACGACGCAAAGACCTCCTACTCCACAACCTTCGGCCCCATACCGGACAACTCTCGATCGATGCCGGCTGCGGTGGGTGGCGCGGCGCCGACTCTGGATGTGGCCAATGCGGAAGACGCTGAGGAGAGGGAGCGCAAGCGCATCGCGCGCGAGCAGAAGTTGGCGGAGAAGGAGTCCATGCAGCCCGGCCCCCTGAACAGGCTCATAGGCATCCGCAGGTCACAACGGGTAAAAAGGAAGAGATGACTGCACCTGCCCCCGACCTCACCTCGCTTGCCGCGCTCCAGGCTCCCGGTTTCATCGCCTCGGACATTGACGGCACATTGCTGGACTCGCGCGAGCGCATTCAGCCAAGGGTCCGGGACGCGATCCTGAGGGCGGTTCGTGGTGGAACTTCCTTCGCGCTGGCTACCGGGCGCCCCGCTCGCTGGCTCATGCCGGTTCTCGACCAGCTGCCGATTCGCCCGATCGCGGTCTGCAGCAACGGCGCCGTTGTCTATGACACGGACACAGACGAGATCATCCGCGGCAACTTCCTCGGCGCCGAGATCTTGCAGGAAATCGTTCCGATGGCTCGAGAAGCGCTGAAGAAGGCGAAGTCGGACGGCCTCACGACATCCTCCGAGCTCAGCGTCGCCGCCGAACGCGCCGGTGGTTCCGCCTGGGATCCGCCGGAAGAGCTGTTCGCGGTGTCGAAGTCCTACGTCCATCTGTGGGAGTCGACTGAGCATTCGGTGGAGACAGAGGCAGAGATCCTCGGTAAACCGGCGACGAAGCTACTGATGAGCGGTCCTGGTCTCATGTCGCAGGAGCTGTACGACATCATCGCTCCGGCCATCCCGGAAGAGCTCGCGCATGTCACGTTCTCCATGCCAGACGGCCTATTGGAGATCTCTGCACCTGGCGTGACGAAGCGAAGTGCCCTGGAATCGGTGGTGACGGATCTGGGTCTCACGACGGAAAGTGTTGTGGCCTTCGGCGACATGCCAAATGACATCGAGATGCTGTCTTGGGCAGGACTCGGAGTCGCGATGGGCAACGCCCGTCCCGAGGTCAAAGATGCCGCCGACGTCGTGACCGCGGCCAACGACGACAGCGGCATCGCTGAAGTCTTGGAAACCTGGTTCTAACCTTAAGTCTCGACGAAGTTATCTGACGCCGAGGTCCTTCAACACCTCGTTGACTGTGTCTTCGTCCCGCGCGATCCGAGCGAGATTCGGAGTGACGATGATCGGGCGTTGGATGAGTTTGGGGTGGGTGACCATGGCGTCGAGAAGCTGCTCGTCGGTTGCTCCAGCCAGATCCATTTCCTTGTAGTCCTTTTCACCGGTGCGCACCGCGTCGCGGACGGAGATCCCCGCCGAGTCGATGAGTGATCGAAGCGTCTCTTTGTCCGGGGTGTCGTCAAGGTACTTGATGATGGTGGGGGAGAGGTGGGCGTCGTTAAGTGCAGTCAGTGCATTGCGGGATTTACTGCAGCGGGGGTTGTGGTAGATCGTCACGTCACTCATGCGGACATTATCCCTGATTCGAAACGGGCCCGGGCGCAGATCCGGGGGAGTAGGTTTGGCCAGGAATGTAGCCTGGCCTGAAGGCCGGTGCACACGAGATCCAGGGAGCGACATGACCATCAGCGACACCGGCGCAGCACGCGACATGCACGCCGAGATCTTCATCGACGCCACACCAGCCACCGTGTGGAACACCCTCACGGACTTCAACAACATGGTGAATGCGAGCCCGGAACTGCTCGCCATGAAGCCATTGCTTCCTGGTGGACTGAAGGTGGGGCAGTGGTATGTGGGGATTAACCGTCGGAAGGTAATCATCTGGCCGACGCTTAACAAGATCGTCGACCTCCAGCCGCTGAGTCGCCTGGAATGGGCGACAACCACTAGCGGGGCGAATTGGTCCTTCGAACTGACTCCGGAAGATGACGGAACTCGGCTGGTGCAGCGGCGGACCGTGCCGAAGAAGCTCACCATGGCCAGCAACATCGTCGCCGGTGCTCTTCTCGGTGGTTCTGACAACCACGCGGATGAACTCGATGGTGCGCTGGGTGGGACCCTCGAACACATCAAAACCGTGGCCGAATCGGTCGGGCACTGAACCGTCTGGCTCTTGCCCGTCCGACTCGACCACGGTGATGGCCGCGTCAGCGGAAGGAGTTAGTCGTTGAGATCGACGTTGACCTCACCGGTGCTTTCGTTGAAGGTGATCGTGCCGCCCTGGAACTCGGCGGTGAAGATGTCGCCGTCCTGCGTGACGGTGGAGGTCGGGGCTCCGAGCTCGCCGACGTCGTAACCCTGCTCGGCCCATGCCTCTGCGATCGGGCCCCAGATGGCGTTGGTGCCGGTGGCTTCCGAGCTGGTGATGATGCCGTGCTCGAACTTCACGTATTCCAGGCGGTCCGCGTTGGCGGGAACATTCTTGTCCTCGTCATCGGTGGCTGCTGCCTGGGTGGTGTTGACGTCCGCGCCTTCCTGGACTCCCGTCTCAGCGTCACCGAGGACTGAGCCGAAGTTGGCCAGGACGTTGTTCCACTCCTCAGAGAAGTTGCCGTCCTCATTGGCCTGGATGATGGCGTTGACCAGGACCGGGATGTCCTCGATGGTGAACGGACGGTCCGGGTTGTCCAGTGCTGAGGCGATGCCACTGATGGTGGTGCCCAGGTTCGGGGCGCCGAGGGAGGTCAGTACGTCAGCGAGAATGCTGGAGCTTCCTGACGCCGATCCCGAGGAACCGGCCGAGCCGGATCCGGAATTGTCGGACTCCTCAGCGTCTTCGTCGCCGGTCTGTGTGCCGACTCCGCCGCCGCCGAGGCCGAGGGCTCCGACTCCGCCGCCCTTGATGCGGTCGTATTCGGCCTTGGCGCCTTCACGCATGTCATCCATGTGGGAGTATCCGACATCGCCCGGGCAGGTGGTGTTACCCACGTCGCGGTGAGCGAAGATCGCCGGCAGCGGAACGTTCGCGCCGCTGGGGAACTTGGAACCGGAGAAGCCGGTAGCGGTCAGGGTGGTGTCGCTGAGCGGATCAACGTCATCGACGGACATGCGCCAGCCGATCATCTTGCTCATCGACTCCAGGGTGGCGTCCGACGGAGCCTCACGGCTGTAGTCACCCATCATCGAGATTCCCCAGGTGTCCTTGTTGAATCCACCTGCGTGTGCGCCCTGGATCGCCTTGTCCAGGCCACCGGCACGACCCTCGAAAATAGTGCCGTACTTGTCGACCAGCGCGTTGTATCCGATGTCGCACCAGCCACGGGTCTGTGCGTGGTAGGTGTAAATGCCGCGCATGATGCCGTTGGACTGCTCGGCGGTGTAGTTGTTCGAACCTGCGGTGTGGTGAACGGTGACGGCCTTGATCGAGCCGTCATCGGTCGGGGAGCCACAACGAATGCCCTCGTCGGCGCCCCAGCCGGAGCGGCTGACGACATTCGGCATACCGCTGAGATCCTTGTTCTCTGCGATCGGCGCGATGGTCTCGTCATCGCCGACGTTTCCGTCGATGAAGACAGCCTCGATGTTGGCGGCGTCGATGATGCCGAGGGAACCGGTCTCACCTGAGGAACCTGCACCAAGCGAACCGGTGTCAGCACCTTCAGCGGAGCCCGGGCCTGCCTCATCGGCAGGGTTCTCGGTGGAGCGACCGTTGGCGCCATCCTCGGAAGCCTCCGGCTGAGCCTCAGCCTGCTCCTCGCGCTGGGCGTCACGCTCTTCGATGGTGAGGTACTCGCCCTCGTCGGGGATCTGCGACGGATCGTCGTAGGCAGTGCCCTTGAGGGTGTCGTCCTTGTCCTCATCGGTACCCTGCGGGTCAACCTGAGACTCCGGGACGGTGCCACCGGTGGAACCGGCGCCCTCTGCGGACTCAGAGACCGAACCCTGCAGACCCTCGGAGACATCACCGACCGAACCGGCGCCACCGGGGATGTAGCCGTCGATGGCGTCTTCGATCTCGGTCGCGGTGGACTCAATGAACGCGTTTACCGCGTCAGCAGCCCGGCCAGCGCCATCCTCGAAGATTCCCAGGCCGACAGTGGTGAACTGAATAGCCTTGGTCGGCTCGACGTAGATCGGCTCAGTACCATTGATTCCGTCGGTGGACTCACCAGCGGAGTTCTCCGGGTCAGCGTCGTACCACTCCGACCAGGTGCCATCGGGACGCTCAGCGCGGAAGTACGCGGCAGCTTCGCTGTCCTCGCCATCCCACGTCAGCGCGAACATGCTGAACTCCTCATCGCGGCGCATTTCCTTGACCAGGCCACGGGTGGGGTTCGCCTCATCAGCAAGAGCCTTGGTAGCGATACGTGCGTCATCGACCATCACGTCCAAGCCGTCTGCCACCGACACATTGTCGATCGCGGCCTGGACCGGGTCGGAGTCCCTGTTATCGATCAGGTTGATGGCAGCACCGCCACCAATGGCCACCAGTGGTGCGGCAGCAAGAGCTGCGACCAGCGTGAAGGCCGCTGTGCGCTTGCCGTTGGAGGCTTCGCCTAAGCGTCGTCGGATGGGCATATCCATGTCTCCCGTTATGTCGAGGTCCCGTAATTCCGGTTTCTCCAGTGGTCGCGCGAGGCTTTGGGTAGTCCGTGCGCGGTCCCGGTTCTGGGCACTGAAACTCCGGCGGATTCACCTGAGATCTGTGTGACTCATGTGAAAGCTGAGCATTTAGTGGTGAATGATACCAATGTTACGTCCGTTGTCTAGCGTTGCGCACGGGTTCTCAGGTAGTGGGTGGGCTGCAGTTTTGCTGCTTTTCAGGCCGTGGTCTGAATTACATGGATGGGATTGTGGGGAAGAGGGCGTCGGGAAGCGGAGCTTTTGACACGCACCCCTTAAACTCGATCGCGTGAACAACGACTCAACGAACACCAACGCAGCCGACGCCCTCGCCCAGGCCGAACGACTCGCCACCGAGTCGACCCAGCCGAACGGCACCTACGACCTCATCGTGGTGGGCTCCGGATTCTTCGGACTCACCGTCGCCGAACGCGCAGCGGCCGAACAAGGCAAGCGGGTGCTCGTCGTCGAACGCCGCAACCACCTCGGCGGCAACGCCTACTCCCAGCCCGACGCCGACACCGGCATCGAAGTCCACAAGTACGGCGCACACCTGTTCCACACCTCAAATAAAAAGGTCTGGGACTACGTCAACCGCTTCACCGACTTCACCGACTACCAGCACCGCGTCTTCGCCATGCACAAGGGAACCGCCTACCAGTTCCCCATGGGCCTCGGACTGATCAACCAGTTCTTCGGCCGCTACTACGCACCCGACGAAGCCCGCGCGCTCATCGCCGACCAGGCATCCGAGATCTCCGCCGACGACGCCTCCAACCTCGAAGAAAAGGCCATCTCCCTGATCGGCCGCCCCCTGTACGAGGCATTCATCCGCGACTACACCGCCAAGCAGTGGCAGACCGACCCGAAGAACCTGCCCGCCGGCAACATCACCCGCCTGCCGGTCCGGTACAACTTCAACAACCGGTACTTCAACGACACCTACGAAGGCCTGCCGGTCAACGGATACACCGCATGGCTGACGAACATGGTTGACCACGAAAACATCGACGTGGTGCTGGACACCGATTGGTTCGCAGTCGCTGACGACCTTCGCGCCGCATCGCCGGACGCCCCGGTCATCTACACGGGCCCGCTGGACCGCTACTTCGACTACTCCGAAGGCCGCCTGGGCTGGCGCACGCTGGACTTCGCCACCGAAATCGTGGAGACCGGCGACTTCCAGGGCACCCCAGTGATGAACTACAACGACGCGGAATTCGACTACACCCGCATCCACGAGTTCCGTCACTTCCACCCGGAGCGCAACAAGGATTACCCGACGGACAAGACCGTCATCATGAAGGAGTACAGCCGCTTCGCCGAAGACACCGACGAGCCGTACTACCCGATCAACACCCCGGACGACCGCGAGATGCTCGGCAAGTACCGCGAGCGCGCTGCCGAGGAGGTCCGCGACAACAACGTTCTGTTCGGCGGACGACTGGGCACGTACCAGTACCTGGACATGCACATGGCTATCGCGTCGGCGCTGATGATGTACGAGAACAAGCTCGTTCCGTTCTGGGCCGAGGGCGCGCCGCTGGAGCAGGAGCGCGGTCACTAGCCTTCCGCGTGGGGGCTGACCCTCTCTGCGTAGCCGGGACACCCTGTCGACGTTGCACAACTGAGCGTTAGTTGCAACGCAGACAGGGTGTTTGTGCTGCGTACACAGGGTGCGGTGGGTTTGTGGAAGAGGTTACCAGCCTCGGGAGCCGCCGCCTCCGGAGAAACCGCTAGAGAACGACGTGTTCGCTGAGGTAAAGGATGAGCCCGACCAGCTCGATGAGCCGGAACCTGATGAGGACTTGGCCAGGTCGGATTGGTGCCACGAGTTGATCATGTAGAAGGGGATATAGGAGCCGTATCCGGTGCCGGGACTCCAGTCTGAGTCGTAGAGGCAGGGTGTTTTGCGTTCGGTGGTTTTCCTGACGGACTTGAGATCGCGTTCCACTCCGACCAGGGCAGTGGAGTAATCGTCGATCAGGTCGGCGTAGAAGTCCATGAAGTCTGGGTCGGCTTTGCCGGAGTCAAGGATGGCGACTCGGGAGTCGATTCGTTCGAGGAGATCCTGAAGTGACTCGTCCAGGGTCTTGTTCCATGAGCGGATTTTGTGTCGCGCATCGGTGATGTCCTTCCGCAATAGCCTCAACTGGCGCCGGCGCATGTCGGTGTCACCGTGCTCCATGTCGTAGATGATGTCGATGTTGTCCTCTGCAGTTTCCATCTGTGTGACGGTCAGCTCCGCCTGCTTCAGCTGCTGTGATGAGCGCAAGAATGTCCACACTGATGAGTCCTGGGTGAGGTCGGAGATGGGAGGTGTGGAGAGGGCGTCGTTAAGCGAGAGGAAGCGGGTGCGCACGTCATGCCATTGGGCGCGAAGCGCTTCATTGGCGATGGGAGAGGTCAGCGAATGCGCGCGGATATTGATCGCATCAAGGCGCTGTGCGACGCCCCCGTACTCCTCCTGTACCTTCAGGAAGTTCTCGCGGGCCTCGATGCCGGTCTTCTTTCGATTGCGGAAAACCAGGAAGGCGCCCAGCCCGCCGAGGGCAGCGATTGCGCCGAGGAGGAGCTTTTGCCAAAGGGGCATTGGCGGCCCGGATGGATCCGCGGCGGCTGCGGCACCTTCGTAGAGGTCGATGGCGATACGACCGTCCCGGAGGGGATTCACCATCTGCTCCAGGATGTGGTCCAGGCGGCGCTCGTCATAAATATTGAGAGTGGAGCAGACGTCATTTCCGCAGTAAATGCCGTTGCGGCGGGGCATCATATTGACCGCGACGATCAACTCGCCTTGTGCGAAAGCATTCTCAAGAATCCAGCCTGGGTGATTCTCACGGAGATATATCTCGACAGTGTCATTGAGGTTTCGCAGCAGTGCGTCGATGCTCTCAGCGGTGGGTCCCCTGGTTTCGAACGTTAGGTAGCGAACTGCTTGGACCTCTGGCGGGAAGTCCAGCGCTTGGGTGTCGGCTTAGAGGTTGGCCACGTCCTCGTCAGAGAGGCGCTTGGCCATGTCGATGACGGTGACGTCGATAGCGCCAATTGCGGTGGAGCCAACCTGTTTTTCGACTTGTTCCTCGACGTTGGTGGCCTGGGCAAAAGCAGGCCACCCAATGGCGATAAGCGCGGCCACGAGCATGGCCGATACAAAGGCGATTGCTCCGATGACGAATGCTGCGAACGGTGCAGCATGTGCCGGAGGATGGGGCGGGGACGAATTCTCCGGGCCCATGCACCAAGTTTATCGGCGTTCGTGCAGGTCTAGAGGGTGAATCTGCAGCGCACCGGGGGCAGAGGCTCGGCTACCAAGAGCCGGAGGCGCCTCCACCTGAGAATCCACTGGAGAAGGACGTGTTCGCGGAAGAGGAGCTGGCGGCCTGAGCAGCACTGACGTCGGCCGCATGCCAAGTGCTGATCATGTAATACGGCACGAACGCGTTGTAGCCGGTGCCCGGTCGCCAGTTGGAGTCGTAGATCGTCGGGGCAGTCCGTTCGGTGGTTTCCTCGACGTCCTTCATATGGGACGCGACGCCGTCGAGGGCAGTGGAATAGTCGTCCAGAAGCCGGGCGTAGAAGTTCATGAACTCCGGATCGGCAATGTCAGCCTCGTCGATGCGGGCGATGAGGTCGGTGAGGATTTCATCCAGAACAGAGTCTTTGTCGTTGATCTCGACACGGGCCTCGGAAATGTCCTTCCGCAGGGAGGTCAGTTCTCGGCGGCGGGTGTCGGCGTCGCCGTGCTCCATCTCGTAGAGGGTGTCGATGTTTTTCTCGGCCGTCTCCATCTGCGTGACCGTGGTGTCGGCTTCCTCCAGTGCACCTGCGGCTTTGCGGAACTCCTTGTCTGAGGAGTCGTGAGTGAGTGTGGAGATGGGAGGTGTGGAGAAGGCGTCGTTAAGCGAAAGGAAGCGGGTGCGCACATCGTCCCACTGCTCGCGCAGCGAGTCATTCGCCAACGGCGAGGTAAGCGAATGGGCGCGAACGTTGATGGCGTCCAGGCGAGTGGCGGACTCGCCGTACTCGCGCTGCACGCGATCGAAACGCTCCCGGGCTGCGGCGGCCTTGTCCTTCATGGACTTGCGAGAGAAAAACGCGATGATCGAGGCAGCGCCGGCGAGAATGGCTCCGATGATCGCGATGACCAGGCCCTTTACCCACCCCGGGGTCGGCTCGTCGATCTGGCGGACGTCAGGGTTCGCAGCAGCGGCGGCACCTTCATAGAGACCGATTGCGATGCGGCCGTCTTGGAGGGGGCTGACCATCTGCTCGAGGATGCCGTCCTGGCGGCCCTCCCCGTAGAAGTCAATGGCCGAGCACACATCGTTGCCGCAGTACACGCCATTGCGGTGCGGATCCATGCCGACCGCAACGATCAACTCGCCGGGAGTGAAGGCATTCTCGGTGATCCAGTCCGGATGTTCGGCGCGGAGGTAGTTCTCGACGGTGTCGTTGAGGTTGTCGTCGTTGTCATCAAAGACGATGTACCGGACGGCTTTGACCTGTTCAGGGAAGGAGAGGGAGTAAGTGTCGGCTTGGAGGGCGATTTCGTCGTCGTCCGACAGCTCCTCTGCCATGTCAATGACGGTGACCTCCTCCGGGTCGGTCACCTCCATCACGTCCTGAGCCTGTGGATTCCCGGTCGTCTGAGCACTAGCCTGAGCCGACCACGCGAGCGCGGTGAAGGCGCCGATCACAATCGTGAGAAGCACGATGAGGACCGAGCGGATCGATATGCGGGACGAGGACAGTGTCGCCGGATACATGGGTCAAGGCTACCGGCGGACTGTGTTTGGATGGAAGCATGGCACAGCATGGTGTTCTTATCCGCAGGTCACTCATTGGAGCAGTCGCGGCTATTTCCGTTGCGGGTTTAGCCGGATGTGGCGAGGGATGGGATGTTCCGGAACCTCCGCAGGTGACGTCCTCGGCCACCGCCACACAGCAGGATCCCGGGGCCGCCGGTCCAGTCAGCCCGGTGGAGCAACCTGAGATGGAAGGGGTTCCGATTGAGGATCTTCCGCCGTATGAGGGGTGGGGGTCGATGGATGAGGCCGTCGGGAGCCTGAACGAGTTGGGCATCGCGTGCCAGCAGCTCGACGACGTTGCTGGGGTCGACCCGAACACCCAGATGGCGATGTGCGAACCGGTCGCCGTGCTCTCCTATGACATCTCACTAGAGAGTTTCGAGACCGCCCTCACCACTCTGGAAGACGAAACACCGCAGTATCGCGTGGTGGCTGATGGCGACTGGATCCTCGCCTGCGAAGCAGCGTTCCCCGGTGCGTGCCAACGAGTCTCGGAGTACACCGGAGTCAGCGTGACCCAGATGGGGTGATCCGGCGTATGTCTGACGAAGGAACTAATTCCGTCGTAGATTGCCAGTAGCGCCACACGCACACGATGAAGAGGATTCAATGACTGACAGCAGTGACAACACCCAGGGCCGTCCGTGGCTCGACCAGTACCCCGACTGGACCAGCCCGACCCTGGATTACGGCGACCGCACGCTGGCCAGCGTTTTCGCTGAGGCGGTGCAGAAGTGGCCGGACCGCCCGGCGATGACCTTCTTCGGCACCACCATTACTTACAAGGAGTACGGCGAGAGCGTCGATCAGACCGCCGCCGCGCTGCATGACCTGGGAGTGCGCAAGGGCGACAATGTTGCCATCGTCCTTCCGAACTGCCCGCAGGCGCTCATCAGTTTCTACGCCGTGCTGTCCCTGGGCGCTATCGCGACGCTGCACAACCCGCTGTACACCGCCCGTGAACTGGAAGTTCCGTTCAAGGACCACGGCGCGAAGGTCGGCATCTTCTGGGACAAGGCCGTGGACAACGCCCGCGAACTGCGCACCGTCTCCCCGCTGGAGCACATCATCCCGGTGAACATCACTAAGTCGATGCCGAAGGTCATGCAGTTCGCTTTGAAACTGCCGGTTCCGCAGTTGCGGGCCTCCCGCAAGAAGCTCAGTGGTGCGGCCCCTGGGTTTGTGGAGTGGGGGGATTTGGTGCGGGTTGCGTCGGGAAGCAAGGGAAGAGCCGTCATCGAGACGGCCGATGTGACCCCCAACGACGGAGCCATCGTGCTCTACACATCTGGCACCACCGGAACGCCCAAGGGTGCGCTGCTGACCCACCGAAACTTGGTCGCGAACATCCTGCAGGGCCTGGAATGGGTGCCGGGCCTGGGCGAGCACGAGGAGCCGGAGCGGATGCTCGCCGCGCTGCCGATTTTCCATGCGTACGGCCTGACCATGAACATCACGCTCGGTCCGCTGATCGGCGGCACCGTTCTGCTGATGCCCGCGCCAGAGAAGCCGCTGCTGGCGAAGGCGATGAAGAAGCAGAAGCCGACGTGGATCCCCGGTGTTCCCACGCTGTATCAGACCATCATGGGCCTCGCCGAGGAGCAGAACTTCCCGATCACCGGTGTGCGGGCATCCTTCTCTGGTGCCTCCGGACTGCCGGTGGAGGTGGTGCGCCGTTGGGAGAACCTCACCGGTGGCCTGTTGGTGGAGGGCTATGGCCTGACCGAGACGGCCCCGGTAGTTCTGGGCAACCCCATGAGCGAGGCGCGTCGCCCGGGATACGTGGGCGTGCCGTTCCCGGACACTGAGGTGAAGATCGTCAGCGAGGACGACCCGACGAAGGACCTGCCTCACGGTGAGGCCGGCGAGCTTGTGGTTCGTGGCCCGCAGGTTTTCGGTGGTTACCTGAACCGCCCTGATGCCAACGAGAAGTCCTTCGTCGACGGCTGGTTCCGTACCGGCGACATGGCCGTGATGGAGCCCGATGGTTTCGTCAAAATCGTCTCGCGTATCAAGGAAATGATCGTGACCGGCGGTTTCAACGTGTATCCCAGCGAGGTCGAGGCCGTACTGTCCGAGCACCACTCCATTAAGCAGGTCGCCGTGGTGGGTCTGCCGCGCGATGACGGCTCGGAGACCGTCGCCGCTGCCGTGGTCCTGGAAGAAGGCTCGTCGCTGGATCCGGAGGTGCTCAAGCAGCACGCGCGCGATGGCCTCGCCCGCTACAAGGTGCCCCGCGTCTACAAGGCGTTCACGGAGCTGTCGGCGGACCAGATGGGCAAGGTCAGGCGCGTAGAGGTGCGCGATCTGATGCTGGATTAGGGAGCGATTACACCCCCGCTTCCCGACGTCCCCATCTCTCACCCCACCACCTCACACACGGCGATTCACAGGTGTCTGTGATTGCATGGGCCGCATGGCAGTTAACCGAATCTCTCTGATGAATAAGTCCGTGCGACGTGGGACTCTGTCCCGTGCGGGTCGTCCGGTGGCCGCCGGGGTCGCTGCGGTGGCCTCGATCGGACTGTTGGCCGCCTGCGGTGATGACGCTGCTAACAGTGCTGATGGCAACGTGAACACCGCTGCGGAAACCACCTCTGTGGAGAGCACTGACGACGACGCCGACGCTAATGCGGAGAGCAATGCCGACGCTGACGGTGGCGGCAATGCTGGCACGGATTCTGACGGCGATGCGGCCTACGCGGGCTGGGACACCATGGACGCGGCCATTTCGGGACTGGCCACCCAGGGCATCAACTGCGAGATCCCGGAGATTGACGGCCTCGACGAAGCCCTTCCCTTCGCCGTCTGCGCCCCGGACGGAATGTTGGCCTTCGACCTGACCGTTGCGGACTTCGAAGAGGTCATGGCGCAGGACGCGACACAGGGCGAGGAGATCACGTTGGTCTCCGACGAGAATTGGATCTTCGCCTGCGACTCCACCGAATCCGCTGTGTGCGACGACGTTGCGGAGTACACCGGCGGCGAGATTCAGACCCTAGGAAACTCGGGGTAGTGCCATGAGCGCGATCGATAATCTCCCGACCACTACAGCTGGGGCCCTCGCCTTCTTCGACGAGTGCGCCGCCACCTCCACGGAGGAGATGCTCGGGAATTGGCGTGGCACCGGCATGCACACCGGGCATCCGATGGACGGGCTCCTCGAGGCCACCGGCTGGCACGGCAAACGATTCGACTCTGTTGATGATGTTTTCCCACTCATCTTTAAAGACCGCGGGGGTTTCTTCTCCGTCAACCCCGCGTTCTTGCCGCTGAAGCTCGCGAGTAAAACGAGCCACGATTTCCGACAAGGGCCCATTGTCCAGAAGGCCCGGCCGATGTTGCGGGCCTTATCAACGTCCCGGCCCAAGGCGCGCCTGCGCACCGTTGAGTACCGAGGCGTGGAGACCGCCACCATGATCTACGACGCTCTGCCCATCAACGACCACTTCCGCACCATCGACGCCAACACTCGCATCGGAGCCATGGACTTCCGTGGAAGCGAGGAGCCGTTCTTCTTCCTGCTGCACCGCGAGTGATTCTGGGACCTGAACTTGGATTAGGAAAACACCGGTAGCGGCCGATACCCTGCGCCCTGGCCCGGAAGTCCCGAGTCGGTTTCAATTCCGCAGAGGAGTTCCAGCTAGTGAGTTCGCAGGAGACGTCGAAAGCTTCGGAGTCATCGCCCGGACCGTCGCGCCTGCGCAGGCTTGACCTGTCCCAGACTCTCCACGGAGGTCGACCTTTTCCTCGCCAGACGGAAATGGGCCGGCGGCGTCGGCCGATTGCAATGCTCGCCCTGGCTTTAGGTGCATTTGGCATCGGCACCACTGAATTTGTCTCGATGGGACTGTTGCCGCTGATTGCTGGCGACTTCGGGATCACTGAATCTCAAGCCGGGCACGTCGTTACTGCCTATGCCCTCGGTGTTGTTATCGGCGCTCCACTCATCACAACGCTCACCGGCAGCATCCCCCGCAGGCGCCTAGTCATCCTATTGATGGCGGCGTTCATCATCGGAAATCTCCTGACGGTCTTCGCCAACTCCTACGAGGTCCTCATTCTTGCCCGGTTCATTGCCGGATTCCCGCACGGAGCTTATTTCGCCGTTGCGAACCTTATCGCCGCATCGATGGCTGACCCGGGCAAACGAGGTCAGGCTGTCGCGAGGATTTCGCTCGGGCTGGCGGTCGCAACTGTCATCGGTGTTCCGGCAGCACAATGGCTCGGACAATCACTTGGGTGGAACGTGGCTTATGGGCTGGTGGTGGTCATCGGCCTGTTGTGTATCGCTGGCCTTTGGCACGCGGTTCCACACATGACCCTCATGCCTGCCACCCGGCCCAGCACCGAGATCAGTGCCCTGGCCAACCCTCAGGTCTTGTTGTCATTCGCTGCTGCGTCTGTCGGCTTCGGTGGCATGTTCTGCGTCTACACCTACATTTCCTGGACCATGACCGACCGCGCCGGGCTTTCCGCTGACCACATCTGGTTTGTGCTGATGGTCTACGGAATCGGAATGGTGGTGGGTAATTGGCTTGGTGGGCGTCTGGCAGACATCAACATCGAATGGGCCGTAGTTGGCGCCTTCGCCACCATGGCGCTGCTCTTGGTCGCTTTCTTTTTCGCCAGCACCAACGCGCCGTTGGCCATCGCCTTGTTCGGAATCCTCTCCATTGGCGGAGGCGTCCTCACCGTCAACATGCAGACCCGCTTCATGGACGTTGCCGGCAAAGCCCAGAATCTCGCCGCCTCGATGAATCAGGCAGCATTCAATATCGCTAATGGTGCAGGTGCCGCTGTCGGTGGCGCTGTCATCGCAGCCGGATTCAACTACGCCTACCCGGCATTAGCCGGTGCCGCCCTCGCCCTCGGAGGCCTGGTCATCTTCATCCCAGCAATGATCATGCGTCGCCGGCAGCTGCGCACTGAGACGCGCATCGACGTGGCCTAACTACAGGACACGCTTCCCGACGTTCACCTCCACCACCCACCTCTCCACTCCCATCGCATGCACTTTTATGGCGGGATTGGGCCTAGCGGGTGGGACGGGTCTTAGCCAGGTGGTGTCATCTCGGCAGGTTGGCACCTGCACCTGCCAGCGCGGCGCGAGACACTGATCGCTGCAGCCCGTAACGAACTCCGGTGCCCGCCAATGAGCGCTTCACCCTCAAAGGGGGTGGCACCTGCGGGGTATCCGCTCGAACTAGCGGACATCGGCACCTGTGTTGACGTGATTTTGGGAGAAATCAGCGGTCCACAGATCGGGGTAGGGGTTTTGGGGGTGAATCTCGGGTGTAGTGAGGATCACTGTGAAAACTTGGCGAAAAAGGCCTTCTCACGTTGAGTTCATCGATCAAGAGGTCTACTAATGGGGACTTCACGAAGCGACGTTCCGGAAATCAACTTGACATTTCCCACCGGAACAGACCGTGACCGTGGTGACGCGACACCGATGCGCCGCCCTTCCTGATTCGATTCCCGCACCAGGGGAGCCGCCCCGCAATTCTCACGGAGAGACCGCCTCATGATGTCCACGAACCTGCGCCTTGAGCGCCTCACCCAATCTCCTCGACTCCACCGAAATCCACTTCCGGCACAAACGGAGATGGGTCGGCGCCGTCGTCCGATCGCCATGCTCGCGCTGGCGCTCGGTGCTTTTGGCATCGGCACCACGGAGTTCGTCTCGATGGGCCTGCTGCCGATGATCGCCGCAGATCTGGGGATCACCGAAGCGGAGGCTGGTCATGTCGTGACCGCTTACGCCCTCGGCGTTGTCGTCGGTGCTCCGTTGATCACCACATTGACCGGCCGAGTGCCACGGCGCCGATTAGTGATTGTGCTGATGGCAGCCTTCATTCTCGGCAACCTGCTGACAGTTTTCGCCGGCATGACCGGCAGCTACGCCATCTTGATCTTCTCTCGCCTCGTCGCTGGTCTTCCGCATGGCGCGTACTTCGCGGTAGCGAACCTCATTGCAGCGTCCATGGCAGAGCCGGGCAAGCGTGGCCAGGCCATCGCGAGGATCTCCCTCGGTCTCGCGACTGCAACCGTCATCGGTGTCCCCGCAGCTCAGTGGCTCGGCCAGACTCTCGGCTGGAACGTCGCATACGGACTGGTCGTGATCATCGGCCTCCTGTGCATCGCAGGACTCTGGCACGCAATGCCTCACATGACCCTGATGGCGCCGACGCGCCCCAGCACCGAGTTCGGCGCGCTGATCAACCCGCAGGTCCTGATGTCCTTCTTCGCTGGCGCGGTCGGTTTCGGCGGGATGTTCGCGGTGTACACCTACATCTCCTGGACGATGACCGAGCGGGCAGGATTCTCGATGGATCTCATCTGGTTCGTGCTGATGGTCTACGGAATCGGCATGGTCGTCGGTAACTGGCTCGGTGGTCGCCTCGCAGACGTGAGCCCGGACAAGACCGTCGTGGGGTCCTTCATCGCCATGATCATCCTGCTCATCATGTTCTTCTTCCTCAGCACCAGCGCAACGATGGCAATTGCCCTGTTCGGCCTCCTGTCGATCGCCGGCGGTGTGCTCGCGGTGAACATGCAGGCCCGGTTCATGGACGTTGCTGGCAAGGCACAGAACCTTGCCGCCTCGATGAACCAGGCGGCATTCAACATCGCCAACGGTGCCGGTGCTGCCGTCGGTGGCGCTGTCATCGCCGCCGGATTCAACTACTCCTACCCGGCACTGGCAGGTGCGGCCCTGGCACTGGGAGGCCTGGTCATCTTCATTCCCGCGATGGTTTACCGCCAGCGTGCGATGGATCGGGCCGGCAATGCTCCGAAGGTCGAGCTCATCGACAGTGCAGCGTAGGCGAAGAGTTCAACCTCTCCGCATAAAGACTGGAAGCGGCCGTGCTCCACGGCCGCTTTCGTCGTTCCTCATAGGTCGGAAATTGCTCTCTTCACCCGCCCGAAGAACATTGGACAGTAGCACCAGAGCCATCAAGGATCCGGGAAGAACCCCGGGTCATAGGTCTCCAGTTCTTTCAGCAGCTCAGAGCGGTACGGCTCCGGCTCAATACTCAGCTTCAGCCGGTACACATCGTCCCGAAGGAACCGGGCATAAGTCCCGGCACGGAAAGTGTCGATCCGACCGTCGTTGACCCAGTTCAGCAGCGTGCTTCGAGAGATCCGCAGGTATCGCGCGGCTTCGGTGCTACTCAAATGCTCACCGAGTGGCGCCAGAACAACACCTTCCCCCGCGCCGATAATTTTCATCGCCTCCAGCAGCAAGCCCTGCAGCAGGCGCGGCACTGGTTCCTCGGAACCGTCGAAAGCGCGCAGAACCATGGTCGTCCCCGGGTATATGCCTATCCGAGCGGCTTCATGGATCGCCCTGGGGCTGACGTGAATTCGTTGTGGTGTCTGGTTCATCGAGGTGCCTCCCTCTTGTCGTTGCTGGACAGTGCTTCCGATAGGACGTCGGGAAGCAGGTGGTGTCATCATCGGCCGTTGTCACCTGCAGGTGACACCGCTTCCCGACGTCCCCTTACCCACTTGTGGACACTCTTTTCTTTGTGGATAAGGCAAAATGACCGGTTGAAACGCTCCGCGAGGTCGAATTCCGCGTTGGCACCTGCAGGTGTTAATCGCCGACAGCACCACCTTTTACTCGTCCTTTCGGTGTGATCGGGCCCGCGGACCCTGGCGAAATGGGCCGTTCCCTAATCGCACACGCAGGCGTAGCCTCGGAGGAGTGAACGAGCCCACAGTGAACACCGTCGGAGCCCTTCGTTCCTCTGGCCACATCCAGAAGAGCCTGCGCTCTGAAATCCGCGATAACCTCCTGGCTGCCCTCCGCGAGGGCCGCGACCCGTGGCCAGGCCTGCATGGAATGCAGAACACGGTCATTCCGCAGTTAGAGCGGGCCCTCATTGCAAGCCATGACGTGGTGCTGCTCGGTGAACGAGGGCAAGGCAAGACGCGCCTGCTGCGGACAATGGTTGGGCTTCTGGACGAATGGTCGCCTGTCATTGCAGGTTCCGAATTGGGTGAGCATCCGTATGAGGCGATTACGCCGGAAAGTAGGCGTCGGGCGGCGGAGCTCGGGGATGACCTGCCAGTGGAATGGAAGCACCGCGATGAGCGCTACGCGGAGAAGCTCGCGACGCCCGATACAAGCGTGGCTGACTTGATCGGCGACGTAGATCCGATGAAGGTCGCCGAAGGTCGCAGCCTTGGAGACCCCGAGACCATCCACTACGGTCTGATCCCTCGCGCTCACCGGGGCATCGTCGCGGTCAACGAGCTCCCGGACCTGGCTGAACGAATCCAGGTGGCGATGCTCAATGTGATGGAGGAGCGAGACGTCCAGATCCGCGGCTACCTGCTGCGCCTGCCGTTGGACGTGCTGGTCGTGGCCAGCGCGAACCCCGAGGATTACACAAATCGCGGCCGCATCATCACACCCTTGAAGGACCGCTTCGGTGCGGAGATCCGCACCCACTATCCAGTGGAACTCGAGGACGAGATCGCCGTCATTCGTCAGGAGGCGGACCTGCGGGCGGAGGTCCCTGATTATCTATTGGAGATCCTGGCGAGGTTCACTCGTGAACTGCGTGAATCCCCGTCGGTCGATCAGCGCAGCGGTGTCAGCGCTCGGTTCGCCATCGCCGGTGCTGAGACCATTGCCGCTGCTGCGGTGCATCGGGCGGCGCGAAATGGTGAAGAACTGGCCGTCGCCAGGCCAGTTGATCTGGAAACTGCCGTGGACGTTCTCGGCGGAAAAATCGAGTTCGAATCTGGGGAAGAGGACCGTGCTGATGACATCCTTGATCACCTGCTGCGCACCGCGACCGCTCATACAGTTAGGGAGATCTTCCGCGACCTCGACTGTGAGCCGTTGATCAGTGCGCTCAGTGGTGGGATCTCGGTCAATACCGGCGAGCAGATCACCGCAGAAGGCTTCCTTGCTGGGCTGCCAGTGGTCGACACGCTCGAGGATGGCTCCGACTTCTACGACACGATTGTCCAGTTGGCGCAGCCCTCAGTAGACGAAAGCACTGCAGGCGCGCCATCTGTCGGGCACCGCGCCGCCGCTATCGAACTGGCTTTGGAGTACCTGTACTTGGGACGGCGGATCGACAAGGAAATGCTCGGAGGCGACACCGTTTATGGCTGACAACTCCGGTCCCACTAGGCGAAATAGGCGGCTGACCAGGAATGCGAGGTTCGGCCGCTACACCGGTGGGCCGGATCCATTGGCTCCGCCGGTGGACCTCACTGAAGCCTTGGAGTCGATGGGTGAGGACGTCATGGCCGGCTACCCGGCCGAGCGGGCGTTGCAGGAGTTCCTGCGCCGTGGTGGTCGGGATATGGAGGGGCTCGATGACATCGCTCAGCGCGTCGCCGAGCGCCGCCGCGAACTGACAGAGAACAACAACTTGGATGGCACACTCCAGGAGATCAGGAAACTTCTGGACGACGCCGTCCTCGCCGAACGCGGCCAACTCGCCCGGGATGTGAACCTCGATGACATCGAGCGCACCCTGGCAGAGATGCAATTGCAGAACCTCCCGCCGTCGCCGGCCGCTGCAGTCAATGATTTGAATGATTACACCTGGCAGAGCACCGATGCTCGGGAGAAGTTCGAGCAGATCAAGGACCTCCTCGGCCGGGAATTGCTGGACCAACGCTTTGAGGGAATGAAAAGCGCCCTGGAAAACGCCACCGACGAGGACCGAGCTGCGACAAAGGCGATGCTCGATGACCTCAACAACCTCCTGGAAGAGCACCGTTCCGGAGCAGTCACCCAAGAACGCTTCGACGAGTTCATGGATACCCACGGCGACTACTTCCCAGAGACGCCGAAGAACATCGACGAACTCCTCGACTCCCTTGCTGAGCGCGCTGCCGCCGCTCAGCGCATGCGCAATTCGATGACGCAGGAGCAGCGCGATGAACTCGACGCCCTCGCCCAACAAGCCTTCGGCTCCCCAGACTTGCTGGATTCCCTCCGCGAACTCGACGCGAACCTGCAGATGCTCCGCCCCGATGAAGACTGGCGCGGCGCCGAGCCCATAGACGGCGAGCCTAGTCAGGGCCTCGGGCTGGGGGATGGCACTGGAGTGTTCCAGGACATCGCGAACCTTGATGGCCTGATTGAGCAATTGGCCCAGTCCGGCCCAGGCTCGTCACTTGATGACATCGACCTCGATTCCCTGCGCCGGATGCTCGGCGACGATGCAGTGGTGAACCTGGAGGCACTGAAGAGACTCGAAGCAGAAATACAACAATCAGGCGCTTTCCGACGCTCACCTGACGGCCACCTCCACCTCACTCCCACAGCCATGCGCCAACTGGGGAAGTCCTTGCTCCGCGATGCCGCGGAAAGGCTGTCTGGACGGCAGGGGAGTAGGGATGTGAGGAGAGGTGGTGTGGGTGGGGAGGCGTCGGGAAGCTCACGGGGTTGGCAGTTCGGCGACACCGAACCGTGGGACGTCACCCGCAGCGTGAATAACGCGGTACTGCGCACGGTGGCCGACGGTGGTGACCCCTCAGGTGGAGTGCGGCTGACGATTGATGACGTTGAGATCCAAGAAACCGAAGCCCGCACCCAGGCATGCGTGGCACTTCTGGTCGACACGTCCTTCTCCATGGCGATGGAAGGTCGATGGGTCCCAATGAAGCGGACGGCTCTCGCGTTGCACACGCTTGTCTCCACACGTTTTCGCGGTGATGACCTGCAGCTGATCACCTTTGGCCGGCAAGCGGAGGTCACTGACATTGATCGACTGACCTCGATGGAGTCCGAATGGGAGCAGGGCACAAACCTGAACCATGCTCTGCTGCTGGCCAACCGGCATTTCCGCAAACACCCGAATGCGCAACCGGTACTTCTGATCGTCACCGACGGCGAACCCACGGCCCACCTAGACCGCAGCGGTCACGCCTTCTTTGATTACCCGCCGAGCCCAGTAACCATCGGGCTGGCAGTGCGCGAACTCGATGAAACCACCCGCGCTGGCGCTCGCACCACCTTTTTCCGCCTTGGCGACGACCCCGGCCTAGCTAGATTCATTGACTCGATGGCGCGCCGGGCGGACGGATCAGTTATCGCACCTGATCTAGATGATCTCGGAGCGGCGGTGGTGGGTTCGTACCTCGGTGCACGGCGTCGGCGGCGCGGCCAATAGGTTCCTACTCGCTAGCCTTCGCATCTGTAGTGCCGCAGCTTCAGTGGGAGCAGCGACCTGTGAGCGTGCGCCGAACACCCTCTAGACGTTGCAGATCTACGTTCGCCATGCAACATCTAGAGGGTATTCGAGCTACGTAGCAAGGTTGTCTTTTTGGGGAGATACCCAGCGAGTGCCCGCTTATTCGAGATGGGCCGAGCTATGCGCCGAGCTGTCGAGTATTAGAAGACGGGCCACGGCACCGCCGGCCCGTAGCCGGACGGAGTGGGAAAGGCGCCGGTTCGCAGCAGCGCATTGCACCGGTCGACGAGAGCCTCAAGTTCGAAGACGGTGAGGAGCTCGCCGAGTGTCTCAACGAGTGATTCGCCGTCGGCATCGCCCGTGCTCGAGTCCAAGCGGTCGCGCAGGTCGGTGACGGCCGCGACCTCATCATCGGTCAAGGGCTGTCCGGCCCAGCCCCACAACACCGTCCGCAGCTTCGGCTCGGTGTGGAAGGTCAGCCCGTGGTCCACGCCGAAGCGATGGCCGTCCTCCATGGGAAGGATGTGTCCGGCTTTGCGGTCGGCGTTGTTGGATAGGACGTCGTAAAGCGCCATCTTTCGAAGAGCCTCAGTGTCTTCATGCAGGAGCGAAATCGGGTGATCGTCCTGGTCGACGGCGTCAAGAATGTGCAGGTTGCCGGCCTGAAGCGACTGCTCGACATCCGCATCCGGCACGATCAGCACCGGCTCCTGAGCAGAATCGGAATCTTTCCAGAGTTGGACCATGCCGGGGCCGAGGGGGCCGTCGCGAAGGATGGTCGTTGGGACGATGTTCCAGCCGAGGGCTTCGGACAGGAGGTAAGCGGCGACCTCACGGTGAGCGAGGGTTGCTCCGGGGAAGTCCCACAGCGGCTGCTCACCGCGGATGGGTTTGTAAACCACCCGAGTGTCGTCGATCGAGCCCACGAACGTCGCGTTGGAGGCCTGGATGATGCGGCCCTCCAGATCAATGGGGCCGCTAGGGATCTCGGTCACGCGGTCCCGCCGGGGAATCCGAGGTCTCCTGGGTTGGCGCACTCATGGCCGTCTGGGTCGAGAGGCTCGCCGCAGATGGGGCAGGTCGGCCGTCCGGACTCAACAATGGAACGGGTCCGGTCCACGAATGCCTTCGCCGCGCCGACGGGAATCCGCACCAGCAGAACCTCTTCGGGTTCGACCTCCAGTTGCACGGATTCGTCATTGTCCATCGCCTCCTGGAGAGTCTCGAACTCCTCCGGCGACAACTGCGGGGTGGGCGCAGCCTCCACGACGATCTGTGAGGTGCGCGGATCCCATCCGAGAGTGAGCATCCCTACGCGAAAAGCCTCATCAACCGGCATATCCAACGGATCGGTATCGACGAGAAGTTCCTCAGTCTCATCCGGAACGCTGAAGGGATTTCCCTCCTGGTCCTTGAGGCGTTCCAGAAGCTCCTCGACGCCCTCCGCGAGCGCCGCAGTCTGCTGCTTCTCCAACGACACACTGACGGTCACGCCCCGCTCCCGCGCCTGCAGGTAGAAGGTGCGGTCGCCGGGCATACCGACGGTGCCGACGACGAAACGGTCGGGCCAGTCGAATCCGTGCGTGATGGTGGGCATGCCTCCAGTGTGGCACTGAATCGATGGAACGTGCGAGAAATTCTTGTTAACAGCAGGTTCAGAGCCAGGAATTCGTAGGCTCAGTGCCCAGCTCCTCCACCGACCTGCGGATCGGAAGCTCTAGCAGGGGCGGACTCCTCCGCTGTGGTGGACTTCGGCGCCATCCAATCCAGGTCACCTCCAGTGGTGTTCACTGCGATGACCCGCGGCTTTGCGCCGTGAATGCGATGACCATCCTCGTCGGGGTCGGAGCTGCCGTAATGGATGATCGACACGGATGCCGGGTCGACGTGCACGCGTTGGAAGTTGTCGAAGTCCATGCCGTATGCGTCGGCAATCACGGACTTGATCGGGTCGCCGTGACTGACCGCGACCCACACGGCGCCGGGGCCGTGCTCGGCCTCGATCTGAGCGTCGCGCCCGCGGATTGCTCTGACGATGCGTTGCTGCATCTCCGGCAGGGACTCGCCGCCGGGAAAGCGGGCCCTGGACGGTTCATTGACGACTATTTTCCAGAGGCTTTCTTTCGCTAATTCTCCCAGGTGTTTGCCTTGCCAGAGGCCGTAGTGGCATTCGGTGAGGGAGGCGTCGGAAAGCACGTCTTTTAGCTCTTTTTGTTTCCCGACGATCTCTTCCGCCGTCTCCACACACCTCTCCAGAGGACTACTCACAACGGCTGTGAGAGGGACCGTGGCAAGCCGGTCCGCAGTGGCGGCGACCTGCTGTCGGCCTAGGCCGTCGAGGTGTACATCTGAGGTGTGGCCGGCTAGGATGCCGGCGGTGTTCGCGGTGCTGCGGCCATGACGGACGAGGATGACTGTTGCCATGGGGCCGAGTGTAGGTGCATGCGGTCGGCGCGACCTTGACGGAGCATCATGAGGAATATATATGGGAGAATAGATCTTAATGCATTCAGGGAATTTTGTTAGCCTCGTCACAGGGCCAAGCCCTACTTCGAACCGAGCGATGAGTGATCGCTTGAAAACAACATAAAAGAAATCGGAAGAGTCATGACTCAGCAGAATCCTGCCGTCGACGAGGAAGAGGACAGTTCCGACCCCGTTGTTGGAACCCCTGGGGGACCAGTACAGAACCGGGTGCAGTGGCCGGTCTTCCTATCCTCTGCCGCTTTGATCGTTGCAGTAGCCGTCTGGGCAATGGTCGCTCCGGACAACGCAGAGACCATCATCGGAACTGTAGTTGTGTGGACCGCCAGCACCTTCGGCTGGTACTACATCCTCACTGCAGCGATCGTGGTCGCATTTGTACTGTTCCTAGCATTTTCCTCGGCTGGAAAAATCAAGCTGGGCCCCGATCACGCGCAGCCTAAGTTCGGGTTGTTCAGCTGGGTATCCATGCTCTTCGCCGCAGGTATCGGTATTGACTTGATGTTCTTCGCGGTATCCGAGCCCGTCGCTCAGTACATGGACCCACCCGGAGGGGATGGGCAAAGCGTAGAGGCTGCCCGCCAAGCCATCGTGTGGACCTTTTTCCACTACGGACCAGTGGGTTGGGCGATGTACGCCGTCATCGGAGGTGCTTTTGCCTTCTTCGCGTACCGCAGGAACATGCCACTGAGCATCAGATCAGTTCTTAGCCCGATCTTCGGTAAGCGGGTCGACGGAACGATCGGGCATACAGCCGATGTCTTCACCATTTTGGGAAGCGTTTTTGGCTTGTCGGTGACGCTAGGAATTGGAGTCGTGCAACTCACCTATGGCATGCATGTGCTCTTCGATATTCCCCAGAGCGTCGGGCTGCAGGTAGGACTCGTGGTGCTGGCGGTAGTAGTCGCAACGATCTCGACGGTCTCAGGTGTGGAAAAGGGCATCCGCAGGCTCTCGGAGCTCAACGTTCTGATCGCAGTGGTTCTCGTCGTATGGATCACAGTCGTCGGAGAAACCCGGCGCCTGTTCGAGGGGCTGGTGATGAATGTTGGTGACTTCATGGCTTCCTTCCCCGGAATGCTCATGGACACCTACGCCTGGGAGCAGCCCGATGAATGGATGCAGGCATGGACCCTGTTCTTTTGGACGTGGTGGCTCGCGTGGGCTCCGTTCGTTGGTCTCTTCCTTGCAAGGATCTCCAGGGGGCGAACCCTTCGTCAGTTCATCATCGGTGTCTTGGCTGTTCCGTTCGCTTTCATCGCGATCTTCATTTCGATCTTCGGAAATGCCTCACTTGAACTGGTCCTTGGTGGAGATGAAGACTTCACCAGCACAGCAATAGATCTCCCAGAGCAGGCGTTCTTCGGACTGCTGGCGCAATATCCAGGCGCGCCGCTACTGATGGCTGTCGCCTTGATTAGTGGACTGCTGTTCTATGTGACCTCGGCTGACTCCGGTGCACTGGTCCTCGCAAATCTTTCGTCGAAGATCGAGGACACTAAGCAGGACGCGCCGAAGTGGATCCGTATTTTCTGGTCAGTGGCGACCGGTGTGCTCACCCTAGCGATGCTGTTGGTCGGCGGCGTGACGACGCTCCAGCAGGCGACGCTGATCATGGGCTTCCCGCTGTCGATCCTGATGTACATGGTGATGATCTCGTTCTACCGAGCCCTGCGGACCGAAGCGCAGCACCAAGCCGGTTACACCGCGACGGTCAGGTCTAGGTTCGGCCCGGCTGAAGTCAGTTGGCGCCGCCGCTTGCGCCGGGTCACACATTTCCCGGACAAGAGTGACGCAGTTCGGTACATCGACCAGGTCGCTGCGCCGACCTTGGATACCGTCGCTGAAGAGCTCGCGAAGACATCTGACGGTGTCCGAGTGGATCGAGAAGATACCGCAGGACTTGGAGCGCCGTCGCTAGTGCTGTCCGCAGACGTTGGCGACAGAAATACCTTCAGCTACCAGATATATCCGGTACGCAGGGATAAGCCCGCGTACTCGTATCCCACCCTGTCGGAGGCCGGACAGTACTACCGGCTCGAGGTATTTACCGCCTCCGGGTCCCATGGGTATGACGTGTACGACTACTCGGCTGAGCAGTTAATCGCTGACGTGGTTGGTCACTACGAATCACATCTTGAATTCTTGCGAATCTCCGAGAATGGCTCGGATGCCTCGCTCGGCGTCGAGAAGTCGGTAGTCGTCGACTGGCAAGATGACTTCACAGAGGGCTCCGAAGACGAGAACCGCCAGTAGCCCTAACTTTCACATCAGAGGAGAGAACATGTCTGAGACGCTGTACATCGACGGAAACTGGACATCCGCTATCGGAGGCGGAACCCGGGACATCCACTGCCCGGCCAACGGAGAATTCGTCGCGACCGTCGACGAGGCTGACGAGCGCGACACCATCGCGGCAATCGAAGCCGCACGCCGGGCTTTTGATTCTGGCGTCTGGTCGTCGGTACCCGAGGCTGAACGAGGCGACTTCCTGCTCAAGGTCGCTGTGACCCTCCGAGAGCGAAAGGAAGAGTTCGCTCGCGCTGAAACCCTGGACACAGGCAAGCGCATTGCAGAGTCACGACTCGACATGGACGACATCGCCAATTGCTTCGACTATTTCGGAAAACTCGCTTCGAATGACGCCGGCCGAGTTGTCGACGCCGGGGACCCGAACGTGGCCAGCCGGATCGTCTATGAGCCGGTAGGAGTGTGCACCCTAATCACGCCGTGGAACTACCCGCTGTTGCAAGCTGCCTGGAAGATCGCCCCGGCTCTGGCCGCAGGAAACAGTTTCGTACTTAAGCCCGCGGAGCTTACTCCGCACACAGCGATCCTCATCACCCAGGTGATGGAAGAGCTTGGCCTCCCGGCTGGTGTTGCGAATCTGGTACTTGGTGCAGGGGCCGACTGTGGAACACCGCTGTCCACTCATCCCAGCGTCGACATGGTGTCCTTCACCGGTGGCGTCGTGACCGGGCGACTCATCGCAGCCAACGCCGCCAAGACCGTGAAGAAAGTGGCACTGGAACTTGGCGGTAAGAATCCGAACGTAGTGTTCGCGGACGCCGACTTCGACGCTGCGCTCGACAACGCGCTGAACGCTGCATTCGTGCACTCCGGACAGGTCTGCTCTGCAGGGGCGCGACTGATCGTGGAGGAGTCGATCGCACAAAAATTCGTCGATGAATTGGTCCGCCGTGCATCTCAAATTCGCCTTGGTGGACCGTACGACGAGGACGCAGAGACCGGCCCGCTGATCTCGGCTTCACACCGGGACAAGGTCACTGAGTACGTAAACGCCGGCGTCGCAGAAGGCGCGCGCGTCCGGTGCGGTGGCGCGTGGGGGGAAGGGGAGCTCGAGTCAGGCTTCTACTACCTGCCGACGGTCATCGATAATGTCCGCCGAGGAATGTCCGTGGTCACTGATGAGGCATTCGGACCGGTGGTGACGGTGGAGACCTTCACTACCGAAGACGAGGCCGTTGAGATCGCGAACGACACGATTTACGGACTTGCTGGAGCGGTATGGACGGAGAACGCCGGACGCGGTGAGCGGCTGGCGCGGCGGTTGAGGCACGGCACGATCTGGATCAACGACTTCCACCCCTACCTGCCGCAAGCGGAATGGGGAGGCTTCGGCCAGTCCGGCTTCGGTCGGGAACTGGGTCCTACGGGTCTCGCAGAGTACCGGGAGCCGAAGCACATCTACCGCAATCTCAGCCCCGCGGTGACCGGCTGGTTCGCCGACCACGACGCGTAAACACTGAATCACGGACACACCGACCAAGGAGATGGGTATGGAAACCACGCACAGCTTTGATTACGTCATCGTCGGCGGCGGATCTGCCGGCGCAGCCGTGGCCGCACGGCTCAGTGAAGATCCGGATGTGAGCGTCGGGTTGCTGGAGGCAGGACCTAGCGACACCGACCAGGATGTCATCCTCCAGTTGAACCGATGGATGGAGCTGCTGGAGTCCGGATTCGATTGGGACTATCCGATTGAACCGCAGGATCGCGGAAATTCCTTCATGCGTCACGCCCGAGCCAAGGTGCTCGGCGGATGTTCTTCTCACAATTCCTGCATCGCCTTCTGGGCGCCGAAGGAAGACCTGGATGAGTGGTCACATAAGTACGGTGCCGATGGCTGGGAGTCCTCCAAAACGTTCCCGCTGTTCACGAAGCTCGAGAGCAATGAAGACGACGGCCCACTGCACGGACATGACGGACCTGTTCAGTTGATGAACGTTCCGGCGAAGGACCCCTGTGGAATTTCATTGCTGGACGCATGCGAAGAGGCGGGAATTCCACGTGCCAAGTTCAACTCCGGCGAGACCGTCATCAATGGTGCGAACTTCTTCCAAGTCAATCGGAAGGATGACGGCACGCGATCTTCCTCGTCAGTTTCTTACCTCCACCCAGTGTTGGATCGGAAGAACCTCACGATCCTCACTGGCACTTGGGCAACGAAGCTCGAACTCGATGACGACAAGCGGGTCGTTGCAGTCCACGTCGTGGACAACGCATTCGGCCGGCAGACACGGATCGCAGCGAAGAGGGAGGTGATCGTTTCTGCGGGGGCTATCAATACTCCGCAACTGCTGATGCTCTCGGGTATCGGTCCGAGTGAGCATCTTGAAGAAATTGGCATCGAGGTTCTCGTGGACTCCCCGGGCGTTGGAGAGAACCTCCAGGATCACCCCGAGGGCGTTGTCCAGTGGGAGTCGAAGCGCAAGATGGTCCGAGACTCGACCCAGTGGTGGGAGATCGGAATCTTCGCACCCACCGAGGAAGGCCTAGACCGGCCCGACCTGATGATGCATTACGGTTCGGTGCCGTTCGACATGCACACTTACCGCGCGGGTTACCCCACTTCGGACGAGATGATTTGCCTCACCCCGAATGTGACGCACGCCAGGTCGAAGGGGACGGTCCGTTTGCGCTCGATCGACTTCCGGGACAAGCCGAAGGTCGACCCGCGCTACTTCACGGACCCGGACGGACATGACATGAAGGTGATGGTCGCAGGTATCCGAAAGGCCCGCGACATCATGTCTCAGCCGGCAATGACTGAATGGGCTGGCCGAGAGCTGGCACCGGGAATTGAAGCACAGAGCGACGAGGACCTTGAGTCCTACATCATGAAGACGCACAACACCGTCTACCACCCTGTGGGGACCTCCCGCATGGGGGCTCCCGACGACGCAGGCGCGCCTCTCGATCCGCAGCTGCGGGTCAAAGGTGTGACGGGTCTTCGGGTTGCTGACGCTTCGGCGATGCCGGAAATCGTCACTGTCAATCCGAACATTACCGTCATGATGATCGGTGAGAAGTGCGCGGAAATGATCAAATCCGGGCAGTGAACTACCTTTATCAAGTGATGAGCGCGGGCAACTGGAGCAAACCGGTGTTCGGCGCGATGTGATGTGACCTAATCGACGGGATTGGAATCGCAGAGATTCGAAGGGTTGACTTGGCTTCAACATGGCCGAATACTCTGCAGCACACAGGTCGATCTCCGACGCAAGGCTCCTCATGTCCATCACCGATTACGCCGTGCAGGATTTGCTAGCCGAGGGCACGACACCTAGGACTGTCCTCGTTGACGTGCGCACTCCTGCCGAATTCGAGACCGCTCACATCGACGGCTCTGAGAACCTGCCGCTGGACTTGCTGTTGAAGAATTCATCCGAGGTCGCTGACGCTCTGCCAGGCGACGCGGTTGTCCTGTGCCAGAGCGGAGTGCGCAGTCAGCAGGCGGCGCAGGCTCTCCTCGGGGCAGGCGCGACGCACGTCCACGTTCTTGCCGGCGGCATTAAGGCTTATGCGGACAGTGGAGGAGTCCTCCGCCGTGGCCGTCAGGTCTGGGACATGGAACGCCAGGTCAGGCTCGGTGCTGGGGCATTAGTCGCCACTGGCGTCCTCGGCAGCCAGTTCATCAATCCGAAGCTGAAGTGGCTGTCCTTCGGCATCGGGTCAGGGCTCGTATTTGCCGCGGTGTCGAACACCTGCGGCATGGCGTACGCGCTGGGCAAGATGCCGTGGAACACCGCTCAGGCGGAGCCGACGTTGGAGTCGGCGCTTGAGGGTGTGACCGCTACTCAATAGGCGATCACACCGGCTTGTGATCCCGGAAAGCGGAAAATCTCGCCGACTTTTCCCGCGAGTGCTTGAAGAAGGAGATCGGGAATTCGGGAGGCTCCGTTCAGGTCTGACCCGCCTGCAACTGGCCTATATATAAGGAACGAGCATTCGCTAGGTGCCCGTTCCGAACCGCGGCGGACTCCAAGCGAGACCCGCCCCACCCCCGACGTGTCCTGGATAACGCCAGGACACGCCCATCAGTGCGACACCGGGAAGCGCCGCGCACTAGGATTCTCCAGAGACCTTGACGGCCCTCACCGGCGCCGTCGAATCAAGCATGGAAGGCTACCGATCGTTTTATGGGTACCGACCCCGGAATTACCGGAACTGACAGCGCCGTAGAGAACCGACTCCAGCGCATCCTCCTGCCGAAGGCGGGTGAGCCCCGTGACGTCCGTTCGCTCTATTTGGTGGAGCCGGAGACAAACGAGGGCCGCGTCCGCGCTACCTCCCGCACCACGGCGGTCATCCCGTCTGGCGATGAGGTGAGCTTCGAAACATACTTCAATGCCTTCCCGGCCTCCTACTGGCGTCGATGGACGCAGTTGACTGAGGTCGTGCTGCGCGTGGAGCTCACTGGTGTCGCTCGTCTGGATCTTTACCGCTCGAAGATCGACGGCGCTCGCATCGCGGTGACCGGCGAACTTGTTGGCGATCCGGAGATGCCCGGCGCTCGCTCGGTCAGTGAGATCACTGTCTCGCTGCAGCCTTTCGAAGATGGTGGCTGGATCTGGTTCGACCTCACCTGTGAGTCGGACGTGGAGATCCACTCTGCGGCGTGGCATGCCCCGCATGCCCCGAAAGACCAGCTGCTTCCCGACGGCTCCGTCCAGCCCGCCCCCGACGCCCGCGTCACCATCGGTATCCCGACCTTCAACCGCCCCGCCGACGCGGTCGCGGCACTAGAAGCGCTGGCCTCCGACCCGGAGGTAGATGGGGTCATTGACGCCATTCTCATGCCCGATCAGGGTACGAAGCATCCGGCGGATGAGGTGGGGTTCCCGGACGTCGAGAAGCATTTCGGCGATCGTCTTCGCATGTTCCCGCAGGGCAACCTGGGTGGCTCCGGCGGATACTCCCGCATCATGTACGAGGCGCTGGGTGGACCGGACTCCGATCCGGAGCGAGCCACTGACAGCCCGTACATCCTCTACATGGATGACGACATTGCGATCGAGCCGGATTCGGTGCTGCGTGCACTGGCGGTGTCGCGCTACGCCAAGGGCCCGATGCTCGTCGGCGGGCAAATGCTGAACCTGCAGGAGCGCAGTCACCTCCACTCGATGGGTGAAGTTGTTGGCCGTCATGACTTCATGTGGACCTCCGCGCCGCATGTGCACTACGACCATGATTTCTACAAGCACCCGCTGCGTGACCGTGGTGAGCACGGCGTCAACGCCACCGGTGAGGCGATCGACTCCAAAGACCTGCACCGCCGCATCGACGTGGACTACAACGGCTGGTGGATGTGCATGATCCCGCGTGTCGTTGCCGAGGAAATCGGGCAGCCGCTGCCGCTCTTCATCAAATGGGATGACGCCGAATACGGCCTGCGTGCCGGCGACCACGGATTCCCCACGGCCACCTGGCCTGGCGTTGCCATCTGGCACATGGCCTGGTCCGACAAAGATGACGCTATCGATTGGCAGGCCTATTTCCACCTGCGTAACCGACTGGTCGTCGCCGCCCTGCAGCATGACGGAGACACCTCCGGAATCCTGAAGTCAATGCGCAAGGCCACCGCCAAGCACCTGATGTGCCTGGAATACTCCACCGTCGCCGTGCAGAACGAGGCGATGAAGGACTTCCTGGCTGGGCCAGAAAACCTCTTCGACATCCTTGAGTCCTCCCTCCCGCGCATCAACGCGCTGCGCAAGGAGTACCCTGACGCCGTGGTGCTTCTCACCGCGGGTGAACTTCCGAAGGCCTCCGGCATTCCCGGTGTCCCGATCCGGGACATTGGCGGCCGTTTGGCTCCGATCAAGAAGTCCGTGTGGCTGGCCAAGGGCCTGCTCAATTCCCTGCGTCCGGCTGATGAGCGCCACCATGAGGTCCCGCAGGCGAACTTCGCTCCGATCGAAGCGCGCTGGTTCAGCCTGTCACGCGTCGACGGCGCCACCGTCACCACTGCCGATGGCCGTGGAGTGGTCTACCGTAAGCGTGACCGTGACAAGGCGGCAGAGCTCGGCAAGGAAGCCTGGGCACTGCAGAAGCAGGTGGTTGAGCGTTTCGATGAGATGCGCGAGCGGTACCGTGCAGCCCACGAATCGCTGACCAGCCGGGAGGAATGGGCCAATGTCTTCGAAAACCAGTGATGCGCCGGGCTCTAAGAGTGCGGTGATGGCTGTGGGTGAGGGGAACGTCGGGAAGCAGATTTCGGGCGACCCGTTCGGGGAGTCCGACGCGCTCGTCGCGATCCAGAGCTCCCTTGCCGGCATTCCCGGGATGATTCCCGCAGCGAAGACCATGAGTCTGTTCGGCGAGCACGCGGCCGGATGGCTGGCGATCTCCGCGGTGGGTGCTGTGGCCTCCAGCGGTGAAACCCGGAACCGGTGGATCAAGGTGGGCGTCTCGGCGTTCGCCTCCCACGCGGCGTCAGTTCTGCTCAAGCGTGTGGTGCGCCGCAAGCGCCCGCACGATGAGCGAATCGCGATCGGCGTGAGCACTCCCAGCAAGCTCAGCTTTCCGTCCTCGCACTCCACCTCGACCACCGCAGCATTGGTATCGATGGCGAACATCACCGGCAACCGTGCAACATATGCCGGTATTCCGGCGATAATGCTGTCGCGGCTCGTCTTGGGAGTGCATTACCCGACCGACGTCGCCGCCGGCGCGACCCTGGGATGGGTTACCTCCAAGGCTGTCGACGCCGCTTTCGCACGCGCGGCCACCAGATCCGCGGGCTCCACTTCCGGCAAGACCGCACAGAAGTAGAAGGGACACAATGACCAACCCCGAGAATCGCGATGCGGTTATCGGCTCTGAGCCGCACACCTCCGGTATCGACGAGCCGGCGCATCCCCAGGGACATCCCCCCAAGAACCTCGCGGACGCGATGGTCAAGTCCCTGCGTCCGAAGCAGTGGGTCAAAAACGTTCTGGTGGTCGCCGCCCCGCTCGCCGCGGGCACAGAGGTTCTTGCGAACCGCACCACGCTTATCGACGTTTTCATCGCCTTCGCCGCTTTTTGTATGGCAGCATCCTCGATTTACCTGGTGAATGATGCTCGCGACGTCGACGCGGACCGCCAGCACCCGACCAAGCAGTTCCGCCCGATTGCCTCTGGCATGCTGCCGGTTGGACTGGCGTATGCGATGGCGGTGCTCCTCATCGTCGGTGCGGTAGGAATCTCGCTGTTGGCAAGCGATGGTGTCGCCCTCGCGATCGTCATCGCTGTCTACATTGCGCTGCAGCTGGGTTACTGCTTCGGCTGGAAGCACCTGCCGGTGATCGACATTGCTCTGGTCAGTTCCGGTTTCATGCTGCGGACAATGGCCGGTGGTGTCGCTGCCGGTATCGCACTGTCTCAGTGGTTCCTGCTTGTTGCGGCCTTCGGCTCGCTCTTCATGGCCGCTGGTAAGCGGTACGCGGAACTTCTGCTGGCGCAGAAGACGGGCAAGAAGATCCGCAAGGCACTGGAGGACTACACCCCGACCTACCTGCGTTTCGTATGGACGCTCGCTGCCACCGCAGTGGTTATCTCTTACTCCCTGTGGGCCTTCGAGACCGCCATGGCAGCCACCGGACCCGCTTCGATTTGGTACCAGGTCTCGATGGTGCCCTTCACCGTCGCAATTCTCCTTTACGCCGCTGACGTGGACCGTGGTACCGCCGGCAGTCCGGATGAGATTGCCTTGCGTGACCGCCCGCTGCAGGCGCTGGCGCTGTTGTGGGTCGCAACCATCGTGATGGCTGCCTATATCCAGCCGCTGATTACTGGTTAAGGACTAGCCGTGGGTGCTCCTCTGTGGGAGCCCGCGGTTTTTTATGCCTAGATCAGGGCGCTGGCACTCTAGTTTGAGGCGGAAGTAGGTCCAAATCGTTATCAACTTACACACATGGGGGTGTGGGGTTAGTCATAGGTGACGGAACTACAAATATGTCATTTTCGCCGTTGCTCCAGTTCAACGGCGTAAGCCAAAAACGGGTGAAGCTGAGAGTGTCAATATTGACGCGTCTGCTGTCTAAAAGGGTGACGAATTGGTAACGTAAGCGACCGAAAGTAGTCATTCCCAGGGGTACGTCACGCCCGTTTGGGCGTGTTGCGGAATGCATTCGCGCAGGATCGTGTCGGTGGCGCTCTAGTCTCCGACATCGGCTAACCCACGGGTGGGCAGTCAAGGCACTTAACTAGGAGAAGTATGAACGTCACCGCAATCGCGCGTGACTGGCGCACCAAGGTCCTCGCGGCCATGGTCGCAGTCGCCACCGTTTTCGGCATGGTCATGTACATCGGCAACGGCTCCGCGGAGGCATCGCCTAACCGCGAGCGCCTTCGCCCGGGCTGTGATTTCACCGATTACAACTACTGGGTCCAGAAGTGCTGGGTCTACTCCGCGGCGATGGATGACGAAGTTCCGGTCGAGATCGTTCCCTCGATCCACGGCAATAACAAGTCTCTGACTCTGCTGGATGGTCTGCGTATGCCGCTGGATGGCTCCGACTGGACTGGCCTAGGCGACGCCCCGCAGGTCTTCGAGAACGCCAACATCAACCTGGTCATGCCCGGTGGAGCTCCGGCGTCCTTCTACACCGACTGGGACAGCCCCTCCGCGAGTGCTCAGCAGCCGGACGGTTTCAACTACCAGTACGAAACCTTCATCGCACATGAGCTCCCGCAGTACCTGAATGAGCACTTTGGCATCGACTTCGGCGGCAACTCCATCGCTGGCCTGTCGATGGGTGCCTCGGCAGCCTTCACCTTCGCGAACACCTACCCGGAGAAGTGGGGCCAGGTCCTCGCGTACTCCGGTTACCTGAACCCGTCTAGCCCGGCGATGGCTTCGGCTATCCCGCTGGCGATGCTTGATGCCGGTGGATACAACGCCACCGACATGTGGGGTACCCCGGGAACCGGCCGTTGGGTCGAGAACGATCCGATGCTCAACGTTGGCACCACCGCTGCTAACGGCACTGATGTCTACATCGCCGCCGGTTCCGGTCTGCCGTCCAACATGGTTGACCCGATCATCCTGCAGGACCCGGTTGGCCAGCTCACCGGTGTCACTCTGGAAGCGATCTCCATGGCTTCCACTCAGCAGTACGAGGTTGCGGCGCGTGCTGCCGGCGTCAACCTCACCACGAACTACAGCTTTGATGGCATCCACTCTTGGGGTACCTGGAACCGTGACCTGTGGGAGTCAAAGGATCACATCCTGAACTTCCTCGGCGGTTGGTAACACGCCTGTGGCCTCCACTGCCTGGAAGCATCTCGTTGAGTGACGTTCACGGAATGATTCCACGCTAGGAGCAACGATCCTGATAATCCCGGTGAAGCATTCGCTTCATCGGGATTTTTGGCGTCTGAGGTGCTCACATGTGTGGCGTTTTCGGGCTGATATGCTTCTCTACAGTCAGGTAAAGCCTGAGAGTTTTACTCAGGGTTCCACGGAAAGTTGTAACGTAGAGACCATTCTCGGCGATCTACTTGAGGTATGGCGTGCTCTGCGGAGGGCGTCGCGAATGCTTTCGCGCTGGATTCAATGGTTGGCTCAAGCAGCAGACGGGATCCGAAGAGGCTGACCCATTCGCCTGTGGGTCGGCAGAAACGCTCAATCTCAAGGAGAAGTATGAATAGCACTGCCATCGCGCGTGACTGGCGCACAAAGTTGATTGCAGCACTTGTTGCCGTCGCCACCATCTTTGGTGCGGTTATGTACATGGGTAGCGGATCCGCCGCGGCAGCTGATCCGAACCGCCATCTGCGTGCTGGTTGCCACTATGACAAGGCGGTGCCGTACTGGCTTCAGCACTGCAGTGTGTGGTCCGACGCGATGCAGAAGCACGTCCCAGTTCAGGTCCAGCCGGCGAAGAACTACGGCACCAAGTCCTTGACTCTCCTTGATGGCTTGCGGATGCCGATGGTGGGCTCTGACTGGGCGTACCAGGGTGGGGCGGCGCAGACGTTTGTGGATTCGAACATTAACGTCGTGATGCCGGGCGGCGCTCCGGCCTCGTTCTACACCGACTGGAACCGCCCTTCCAGCAGTTTTGATCAGGGCAGCTTCAACTACAAGTACGAGACCTTCATTGCGCATGAGCTCCCGCAGTACCTCAAGCGGGAGTTCAACATCGACTACGGCGGGAACTCCATCGCAGGCCTGTCGATGGGCGCCTCAGCAGCGTTCTCGCTGCAGTACAAGTACCCAGAGAAGTGGGACCAGATCCTGAGTTTCTCCGGCTACCTGAACCCCTCCAGCCCTGCGCTGTCCACCGCCATTCCGCTGGCGATGATTGACGCCGGTGGCTACAACGCCCTGGATATGTGGGGCGTACCCGGCAGTGGCCGTTGGGTTGAGAATGATCCGTTCGTCAACGTTGGTCGCACTGCAAACAATGGCGCCGACGTATACATCGCCGCAGCCACCGGTTTGCCGTCGGATCTGACGGATCCGATCCTCTTGGAGGATCCGGTCGGCCAGCTCACGGGTGTGACTCTAGAGGCGCTATCCATGGCCTCGTCCCTGAAATACGAGGCTGCCGCTCGTGCCGCTGGCGCTAGGGTCACCACGAACTACAGTTTCGATGGCATCCACGCCTGGGGAACGTGGTCCCGTGACCTGGCAAAGGCAAAGGCTCACATCCTGAACCACCAGAACGCCTGGTAAATCACCCGGCTTTTCGGCCTGGCCTCGGCCGGCCACGGCGCGGAACTCACATCATTGTGGGTTCCGCGCCGTTTTGATGAGGTTCTTCTTCATCAGCGGGAAAACGGCGGCGTGAAATGGTGCCACGAGCCACCAGTAAGCACGACCACGCAGGCCCTTGGGGACAAAGATTGCCTCCTGTCGGTAGACGGTCTCACCGTCTTCCTCATCCACGCGCAACACCAGCCAGGCCAGACCGCTGACTTTCATCTCTGCGCGGAGGATCAGCAGGTGCGGTCGCTCAATGCGCTCTACCCGCCACCAATCCACGCGATCGCCGGGGGAGAGCTTCCTCGGATCTCTGCGACCGCCAAGGCCCGGTCCGCCAATCACTCGGTCCATCACGCCGCGGAGGTTCCACAGGAATGGAGTGGAGAACCACCCCGTGTGTCCACCAATCGATTCGACCACGCGCCACACTTGGTCCACGGACAGGTCAGTGCGTGCCTGCCTGCGGTCGGTATAGACCGTTTGGCCGGACCATTCCGGGTCGGTGGGCAATTCCTCAGAAGGCTCCGCTGACTTCCGCCAGGAATGGTCCCAGGAGGTGGGCACCTCGCCGGTGGCCTCCCGGTAGAGTGCGCGCTCGACCGCGGTGGGATAGTCCGCCAGGCCATCTGGCGGATCGGGCAGGAACTCCCTGATGCGATGGCCGTCAGTGGTGACAGCGTCTTCGGCCATCGACTGCGCCAGTGGCACCGCCAGCGATGACGGGACCGGAGTTACTAGTCCAATCCACGCCCCAGACAGCACGTCCATCGGCAATGACAATGGCACCGCACCAATCACCCGTCGCAGCCCACGAACCTTGCCGTACAGCCGCAGCAGATCAGAAAACCGATAGGTGTGGCCGCAGCCAACATCGAACTGGTCATTGACCCCATCCAGGGACTCCGAGTCCGCTGCCGCGGTGAGGTAGTGCAAGACGTCGCGCACGCTGATCGGCTCAATCCGGTTGTTGATCCATTGCGGCGCGAACATCACCGGCAATCGCTCGGTGAGGTGTCGGATGATTTCGAACGATGCTGAGCCGGAGCCGATGACGGTGGCGGCGCGGAGGACCACGGTGGGGACGGAGCCGTCGAGAAGCGTCCGTGCGACCTTCTCACGCGAGCGCATATGGCGCGAGAGCTCCTCCAGCGCGTGGTCCGGCGGGTGGAGCCCGGAGAGGTAAATAATCCGAGAAACCCCAGCCCGATCCGCAGCCTCGGCAAAGTTGGCGGCGGCGCGGCTTTCTGCGTCCTCGAAATCAGAGCCCCCATCGCCCATGGAATGGACGAGGTAGAAGGCGACGTCTACCCCCTCAAGCGCGCCATCCAACGTCGATGGGTCATCAAGATCAGCCGCGACGGTCTCCACATCCGGATACCAGTCGAAGCGGTCGAGGCGTTCGGGACGCCTAGAGGCAGCTCTCACTTTGTGCCCGGCCCCCAGCAATTCAGGAACCAGGCGTCCTCCGATGTATCCAGATGCCCCCGTGACCAACACGCGTTTCGTTTCTGGTCGGTTGATTCGGGTATTCATTACACCAGGGTAAACTAAAACAACTTTGCTAGAGAATCCATACGATGGGCGCCCAGGAGGTAAATGAGATGACGAATCCCACTAACACGCCAGTTCAGAAGACCCCTATTGCAGTCCCGATTGGGATGGCGGTGATCACGGCCATCGCCATTGCCACGGCGTTCTGGGGTGCCGGCTTCTTCGGCGGCACCGAGACCAGTGACGTTGCAGGGGGTGCCTTGTCTGCAGATGCCACTCCCTTGGCTCCAGCCAGCTCCGCCTTCCGGATCTGGAGCGGTATTTACGTAGGGCTGATCCTGTACACGCTGTGGCAGTTCTTCCCTGCCGCGCGGGCTTCGCAGCGTCAGCGCGCATTGCGTCCGCTGGCTCTGGCATCGATCGTCCTCAACTCGGTGTGGTTGTGGGTGACGCAGTTGGATCTGCTCTTACTGTCCGTCATTGTTATCGCCGTGCTGCTGGCGGTGCTGGCCTGGATCATGATCCTGCTCGACCGGCACAAGGCCAGCGGGCCGGTAGAACTCGTGCTTAACGACGGCGTCTTCGGCCTGTACACCGGCTGGGTACTCGCCGCGACCTTCGCCAATCTGTGGGCTGTTCTCGCTGAGTCCGGGGTCGAGCAGATGACCGAGGTGAACTTCGCCATTGGCGGTGTCATCGTGGTCGCCGCGGTCTCGATAATCGCCTCGATTCTCAACCACGGACGGATCGCTCCGGCACTGGCGGTGGCCTGGGCGTTGGCGTGGATCGCCATCGGTCGCACTGAAGGACAGTTCGAATCTGAGCCGCTGTGGTGGGCTGCGGCTGCTTCTGCCTGCGCAGTGATCCTGGTTCCTGCTGCGTTGACGGTGCGAAACCTCCGCGCGCGAATGGCGACGAGGAAAGGGGAGCGGCAGAAGCCTGAGCCGCAGCCAGCATGATCATTTAGCCCGGCCCGCCGCGACCGGCAGGTGCCAACGACCGAACCCCGGCCCCGAAATCTTACGAAGGATTCAGGGTCGGGGTTTCTCTCTAGTGGATTGCGAGTGATGCGCTGCGCAGAGTGGGTCAGGCGTTGCGGGAGGCGATGTCGGCGCGAGCCTCAGCCTCTGCTGCGGCAAGTGCTGCATGGTCGACCGGGGGAAGGGCGACCTTGGACTTCGCGCGCTCGACCGCGAGGTTGAACTCGGCGTCGATCTCCGGGTTCGGCTTGTAGGTGATGAGGCTGACTACGACGGCGGCGATGAGGGCCACGATGAAGCCCGGGACGAGCTCGTAGAGATCCATATCGAGCAGATCCCAGATGAACACGGTGACGGCACCGGTGATCATGCCGGCGAGGGCACCCTGGCGGGTCAACTTGCGCCAGAACAGGGACAGGAAGACGATCGGGCCGAATGCGGCGCCGAAGCCTGCCCACGCGAAACCAACCAGGCCGAGGATCGTGTCGCTCGGGTTCAGGGACAGCAGCACAGCGACGACGGTGACACCGAAAACGGCGACTCGACCCAAGATGACGAGCGTGCGGTCATCCGGCGGGGTCTTGCGGAACACGCGATAGATGTCTTCTACAATCGCGGAGGAACAGACAATCAGCTGGCTCGACAGGGTACTCATGATGGCGGCGAGCACTGCTGCCAGGACGAATCCTGCGACCAGCGGGTGGAACAGAACCTGGGCCAAGAGCAGGACCACGGTCTCACTGTTGGACGGAGCGCCACCGAATTCGGTGAAGTAGGCGACACCGGCCAAACCTGCGATGACAGTTCCGGCCATCGAAATGCCCTGCCAGGCGATGCCGATGCGGCGGGCAGTGCCTGCCTCGTGCGGGGAGCGCAGTGCCATGTACCGGATGATGATGTGCGGCTGTCCGAAGTAGCCGAGGCCCCAAGCGAGACCTGAGACAATGGCGACGATCAGGGCGCCGGTGGTCATCGATCCATCGCCGAAGAATGAGAACAGCGCGGGGTCAGCGTTATCAATGATCGTTTTGGTCTCATCCCAGCCGCCAACGCGCAAGATGGTGATGATGGGCACGAGGACCAGTGCAGCGAATATCATCATGCCCTGCACGACATCCGTCATGGACGCGCCGAGGAATCCGCCGAACATGGTGTAGACCAGCGTGACCAGCACAACGATGAGCATGCCGGTGACGTAGTCGCCGTCGAATGCACTCTCGTAGAACGTTCCGCCGGCGACCATGCCGGAAGAGACATAGAGGGTGAAAAATACGAGGATGACGACACCGGCGGTCAGCCGCAGGGTGCGGGAGTTATCGCGCAGACGGTTCTGCAGGAAGCTTGGAATGGTGATCGAGTTCTTGGATACCTCTGTGTATGAGCGCAGGCGTGGTGCGATGAAGAACCAGCTGGAGTAGGCACCGACGCACAGGCCGATGGCGATCCAGGCCTCAATGAGGCCGGCTGCGTAGACAGCGCCGGGCAGGCCCATGATGAGCCAGCCGGACATGTCGGAGGCGCCCGCACTGAGGGCTGCGACTGAGGGTGGAAGCCCTCGTCCGGCGAGCATGTAGCCCTCGTGGTCGCTGGTCTTTCGGTAAGCGAGGTAACCGATGAGAATCATCACGGCCAGGTAGATACCCAGCGCCAGGAAAATGTATCCCTGATCTGACATGGTTGCTCCTTTCGTTGGAGTTTTCTCGGTCCCACCTGTCAGGCGCTGTCAGTCGCCTGGCTGGTCGGTGATGGAGCTGCCATTTCGTGTGCTCACTTCAGATGCTGTTGTGCACGTGAAACGAAGCTTAACGAACGTGGTGCAAGTCACATCTTGGGGGTGGTTTTCGAGCGGTCTAATTCTAAGTTTTTCCTACGTTTCCATCTGTGCGTTCTGTAAGAGCATCATGAGACAGTCAAACTACTCCTAGCTGGGCCTGGATATCTAGACCTGCGGATCAGTGTTCACGCGAACGTGACCTCCATGAGTCGCTTCCCGACGTCTCCTTTTCCTCAATGGCAACCGGCACCCAGGGCCGCAGCTGTTCATTAGTCACACTGGTAACATCTGTCACAGAAATGCCGATAATATGCAGTGTTAACAGGCAAACCTGGTTCAGATGTCCCACCTGGTTATCCGCGTGCCTCCGGTGATTTCCGGTGCGGTGCGGGTAAACAGACAGGTGGAGTGCGCAGGACACACGCAGAAGCAGAAGCAGAAGGAACTGAAGCAACGATGAGCGATCACGCAGACCGTCGCGACGGCGACGTCGACAACAGCCTTCGCGATTCTCCGATTCGTCGGGGTCGACGGGGCGTCCGTGGCCTGCCGCGCCGCGTCCTGGCAGCGTCGTTGATTCTTCCGCTGGCCACGGGGCTGCTGGCTACCCCAGCCGCACATGCGCAGGATGCGACACGGACCCAGAGCCCCACGCAGACAACCGAGGCTACTGAGTCTGCCGAGGCCACCGCGACCACTGAGGCGACCGGAGAGGCCGACTCTTCCGAGGGCAAGGGCCCCTCCAGCGCACTGCTGAGCCCGTCGCCCAGGCAGGGCGATGAAAAGTCCGTCCGTGAGACGACTCAGGAACTCAGTGGCCTGCAAGATGGTGTGTCCGTCGAGAAGGTTGAGTGGATCACCGATCGGCACGTGAAGGTGTTTATTAACTCCGCTGCCATGCCGGACGCCCCGGTCGCAGTGGAGCTCTTGCTCCCGCGTGATTGGGATCGGGTTCCGGACCGTACCTACCCCACGATCTGGCACCTTGACGGCATGCGCGCGACCGATGAAGCCTCCGGTTGGTCCCTGGAGACCAATATCGAGGACTTCTACTCTGACAAGAACGTGCTGGTCGTCATGCCCGTCGGCGGCGAATCTTCGTTCTATTCGGACTGGGATGAGGCCGACAACGGCGTCCATTACATGTGGGAGACGTTCCTCATGGACGAGATGATCCCTGTTCTGAAGGAAGGCTGGCGCGCCGGTGACGAGCGCGCAGTTATCGGTCTGTCCATGGGTGGAACCTCCGCGATGAACCTGGCTCAGGCACATCCGGACGACTTCGATTTCGTCGGCAGCCTGTCGGGATACCTCGACACCACCTCGACGGGCATGCCGCAGGCGATCGCCGCTGCAATGCGCGAGGCCGGTGGCTATGACGCAGCCAAGATGTGGGGCCCGCTCGGCTCCGAGCGCTGGGAGCAGAACGACCCCAAGCGCCACATGGACCGCCTCCAGGGCATTTCGGTGTACATCTCCGCAGGTAGCGGAAGTGCCGGAGAGTACGACATCGCCGACGCACAAAACCCGAACCTGCCGGATAACAAGGCCGGCTGGGGCCTGGAGCTCCTCTCTCGAATGACGACTGAGACTTTCTCCCAGCAGGCCTCGCGCTCCGACCTTCCGGTGACGGTGAAGCTGCGCGAATCCGGCACCCACTCCTGGCCGTACTGGCAGTTCGAGATGACTCAGGCCTGGCCGCAGCTCGCAGACGCACTGGAACTTCCTGAAGAGGATCGAGTCCTGAACTGCTCGGTTGGCGGCGCCATCGCGGAAAAGCTCAACGTCATCCAAGGTGTTGGCGGTTGCCTGACCGAGGAAATCGAGATCGACGGCGGCATCATCCAGGACTTCACCAACGGCCGCGCCTACTGGAGCGAAGCATCCGGGGCGAACCTCCTGTGGGGCAACATTGGCGGCCGCTACGAGCAGATCGGCGGACCGACTCATCCGCTCGGTTTCCCCATTACCTCTGAGCGCGCCACCCCAGGCGACACCGGTCGCTTCGTCCACTTCGAGAACGGCTCCATCTACTGGTCCGAGGACACTGACGCCAAGGTCGTGCGTGGCGACGTCTTCAACGTCTGGGGCGATTCCGGCTGGGAGGCCGGACCCCTCGGTTTCCCGACGACCGATCGTTATGACGTCAACGGCGGCATCATGCAGAACTTCCAGAATGGCGTGATTGTGCGCCAGGGCGAAGGAGACGATTCCGCCTCCTTCATCGTCCTGGGCGACATCGCCGCGTTGTACCTCGACTCCGACGGCCCAGACGGGCCGCTGGGCATGCCGCTGGAGCCGGAGGTCACCCTCGATGACGGCGGCGTCATGCAGCGCTTCGCCGGCGGCTCGGTCTACTGGAGCGAAGACACCGGCGCCCACGTCGTGCCTGAGGGCGCAATCATGGACCACTGGGGAGAAGCAGGCTGGGAGAACGGCGAGTTCGGCCTGCCGACCGGCCCGCAGCAGCAGATCCCAGCCGGTGGCCGGGAGCAGGAGTTCCAGGGCGGTTGGATCCGTGAAATCAACGGAACCATTGAGGAGGAAGTGCGATGAGGAAGCATCTGGGACGAGGGGGACGTCGTAAAGCATTCCTTGCTCTTCTTGCTGTTCCCGCCCTTGCGCTGACCGCCTGTGGTGGGTCGACTGTGGAATCTGCGGACGTGACCACCACGTCGTCAAGCACCTCTGAGACCACCTCCAGCTCTGAGGAGACGACCAGTAGCGAGCAGAGCCCGACCGCTGAGCGCCAGTCCAATGACTCCGCGGCCAGCCGCGCATCCTCTCTCCCGGACAACCGCGTCCCGCTGACCGAAGAAGACGAGGACTTCCTCGATGCGATGGATTCCTCGAGCATCGATATCGAAGGCACCGAGGATCAGGTCATGGCGGCAGCGCGCAGTGAGTGCGTCGACGGTGAGGATCCGGAATACTCGGAAATTCTCATAGAAGCCGTTTCCGGTCAGCTCATCGCTCAGGAACGCACTGAACTCTCAGAAAGTGAGGTTGCGCAGTTAATTGCAGATGCGGCGGAATCCGCGTACTGCTAAATCCATGCGCAAAATCCTGATCATCGTCGCGGTCGTGGTCCTCTTGGCCGTGATCGCCATTGGAGTGGGCCAGTGGCGGGCCGATGAACCACTGCCCGGCCTCGGGCAGGAACCGCCGACAGCACCGACCGATGTGACGAACCCACCCGGCTGCGTCGACGTTCAGGTCATCGCCGCGCCGGGAACCTGGGAGTCGGCACCTGACGATGATCCGGTCAATCCCGCGGCGAACCCGAATTCGCTGTTGCTGAGCATCACCCAGCCGCTGCAAGAGATGTACCCGGAAGGCGAAGTTTCCGTGTGGACTCTCCCGTACACCGCGCAGTTCCGGAACATCCACGCTCAGCACGAGATGAGCTACGACGAATCCCAGGCTGAAGGCCGCGCCCGCATTGACGATGAAATCCGCGCAATGAACGATGCGTGCCCGGCAACGGACTTTGTCCTCGTCGGTTTCTCGCAGGGCGCCGTGATTGTCGGCGACTTGGCGTCAGACATCGGACAGGGCCGTGGACCGGTCGCCTCTGAGCGGATCTCCGGTGTGGCACTGATCGCGGATGGGCGCAGGGAACCGGGCGTGGGAATGACCCCGTCTGTCTCTGTGGGAGGCGTCGGCCTAGAGCTGCCGCTTGCTGGTCTAAATGGCGCAGTGCAGTTGATCACCCCGGGCGCCACCATGCGCGGTCCCCGTGAAGGCGGATTCGGCGATCTGAACGACAAGGTCCAGCAGATCTGCGCCCCGACCGATGCAGTCTGTGACGCGCCCGCCCAGATCGGCGACGCACTCGGCCGAGCGCTGGACTACGTCGGCGGCAATGAGATCCACGCCCAGTACGCCACCAACCCGGACGTCTTCCCCGGAACCACAACTACTGAGTGGGTCATTGGTTGGAGCAGCGGGCTGATCGATCAAGCTGTTGCAGAAAATCAGTAGGCGCTTCCTCGCGGCGTGTCAACGGCCCTCATCCGCGGAAACACTGTTCTGAGAGCCACTGCTGTTACTGGTGTGACAGAAGGAAGATTGCTTGACTAATTCGTAATCAAAACATCATCCGGTACGTTTGCCTAAGATGTCTGAACGTGATCCGGGTCCTATAGCTCGGACCCTGCACAGACCGACGGTTGACGCCCCTAGATGACAGACGAGGTATTACATGGATATCCATATGGCGATGAGTCAGTTCATCGCGGAAGACGGCTCCTTTAACTTCCCCGATAACATGTCCATTCCGAACCTGGCGGAGATGGTGTTCCAGCTCGCGACAATCGCCGGCAACACGGAAAATCCACAGCTGGACTACATCGACTACTCGTCGTCACGCGAGGGCGAGGTCCGCACCTTCACTCGCGCTGAAGTTAACCGCCGCATCAAGGCAGTTGCAGCTCGCCTGCAGCAGGTGTCTGAGCCGGGCGACCGCGTTGCCCTGCTGATGGGCAACAGCCCGGAGTACCTCTTCGGCTTCCTGGGTGCGCAGTACGCAAACCTCGTGTCGATGCCGCTGTACGACCCGAATGAGCCGGGCCACGGTGACCACCTCAAGTCCGTCTTGGACCAGTCCAAGCCCTCCCTGGTGCTCACTAACAAGCAGTCCGCCGGCGCCGTCCGAGCCCTGTTCCGCGAGCTGCCCCAGGCAGAGCGTCCTCGCGTACTCACCGTCGATGCACTTCCGGACTCGCTCGCCGACGACTGGGTCTCCGGCGAGGCCGACCCGAAGTACCTGACCGGCCTGAATGATGAAGCCTTCCTTCTGTTCACCTCTGGTTCGTCCCGTACCCCGGAGGGCGTGCGGATCGCCTCCGGCTCGATCCTGGCAAACGTCTTCCAGATCTTCGGTGCCGCTGACCTGCAGGCTCCGCTGCGACTGGTCACCTGGCTGCCGCTGCACCACAACATGGGCATTGTCCTCGGTGCATTCGTGACTGCCCTGGGTCTTCCGTTCTCCCTGATGTCCCCGCGTGACTTCATCCAGCACCCGGACCGCTGGGTGCAGCAGCTTTCCAAGCGCAGCGACGAGGAGAACGTTTACACCGTCGTTCCGAACTTCGCCCTGGAGATGAGCAACCGCTTCGCAGTTCCGGAAGAGGGCTCGGACGTCGACCTGTCCCGCATCGCCGGCATCATCGTCGGTTCGGAGCCGGTGACGGAGAAGGCCACCCGTGAGTTCATCGAGAACTTCACCCCGTTCGGCCTGCCGGAGAACGTTGTCCGTCCGTCCTACGGTCTCACCGAGGCGACCCTGTTGGTGACGACACCTCAGGATGAGGTCCGCCCGAAGGTCACCTGGGTTGACCGTGAGTCCCTCAACGATGGCATCCCGAAGGTCGTCGACAAGGACACCGAAGGTGCAACCACCCTGATGGCCGTCGGTCGCGCAGCCGGCAAGCAGGCCGCGATCATCGTCGATCCCGAAACTCGCACCGAGCTTCCCGACGGACAGATTGGCGAACTCTGGGTCTTCGGCCCGAACCTGCCGCTGGGCTATCTCACCGACAAAGAACAGTCGGATCAGATCTTCAACAACACTCTTGCCGCAACGCGTGGTGATGACACCCGCGCCATCGACGTCCCGGCGGACGCCAAGTGGATGGCCTCCGGTGACCTTGCGGTGTTCATGGACAACGAACTGCACATCACCGGTCGAATCAAGGACCTCATCATCGTCGCGGGACGTAACCACTACCCGCAGGACATCGAGTACACCGTTGAGCAGGCGAGCGAGCAGGTTCGCCCGGCTGTCGTCGCCGCGTTCTCGCTGGAATCCGGTGCCGACGGGGTCGAAGAACTCGTGATCCTCGCGGAGCGCGACTTCAACAAGGAATCCGATGGCGACGCCGATGCGATTTCTGCGATCCGTGCCGCGGTGACGTCCTCGCACGGCATCACGCCTGCAGATGTCCGAATTGTGGAACTGGACTCCATTCCGCGCTCCTCTGCCGGTAAGATTGCCCGCCGTGTCGCCCGAAAGGCGTATCAGGACGGTCGATTCGAATAGATTGCGCATGCCCCGGGTTTCCGAGGGCATGAGGAAAGGTTCACGCACTCATGGGAGATGCTCGAGACGCCAGGGGCCGGACCCCGTCGTTCACTGTCGCTGACATGCGGGAGTGGCTGCAGAACTGGGTCGTCCAGGCAACGGGTCTCACCCCGGCCGAGGTCGCGCCGGAACGCCCGATGGAGGAGTTCGGTCTCAGTTCCCGCGACATCGTGGTGATGTCCGGTGAACTGGAGAACCTCATTGGTTCACGGTTGGACGCCACAGTGGCGTACGAGTACCCGACGATCGAAAAACTCGCGGTTCGCCTCGTCGAAGGTGACCGGGAGAACCCGGACGAGGCGGCGTACGCCGCGTACGTCGACGGCATCGAGGCGGACTGGTCTCGCCGGGTACGCGACGATCATCTGACGGACATGGACATCGCCGTAGTCGGCATGGCTGCTCGGTACCCGGGCGCAGCCGACGCCGATGCGATGTGGGATTTGTTCGTCTCTGGTCGTGACGGAATCGGCGAGCCGCCGGCCGGCCGCTGGGAGGAGTATGACTCCGACCCAGTGGTCTCCGCGCAGCTCAAGGAGCTGAATCTCACTGGCGGATACCTGGAGGACATCGCAGGATTCGACGCAGAATTCTTCGGACTGTCTCCGCTGGAGGCGCAGAACATGGATCCGCAGCAGCGGATCATGCTGGAGCTGACCTGGGAGGCACTGGAGCACGCCCGTATCCCCGCCTCTGAGCTCCGTGGCGAGGCTGTTGGTGTCTACGTCGGTTCCACCAATAACGACTACGCGATGCTGGTGAGCTCTGACCCGCAGGCATTCCACCCCTACGCACTGACCGGTGGTTCCTCCGCGATCATCGCCAACCGCGTCTCGTACGCGTTCGACTTCCGTGGCCCGTCCATCCAGTCGGATACCGCATGCTCCGCATCCCTGGTGGCTATCCACCAGGCTGTGCGTGGACTTCGCGACGGCGACTCTGATCTCGCGATCGCCGGCGGCGTCAACCTGCTGGCTAGCCCGCATGCCTCCATGGCTTTCGGCAAGCTGGGGGTCTTCTCCAAGACCGGCCGCATCCACGCTTTCTCTGATGACGCCTCCGGCATGGTCCGCGCTGACGGCGCTGGCGTTGTTGTGCTCAAGCGTCTGGAAGACGCCGAGCGCGACGGGGACAACGTCCTCGCCGTGGTCAAGGGCTCTGCCGTGAACTCCGATGGCCGCTCCAATGGCCTGACGGCGCCGAACCCGGACGCTCAGGTCGACGTGCTGCGTCGCGCCTACGCCGATGCTGGCATCGACCCGCGTCAGGTCGACTACATCGAGGCCCACGGCACCGGCACCATCCTCGGCGATCCGATCGAGGCCACTGCTCTGGGCACCGTCCTCGGCCGCGGCCGCCCGATCGACCAGCCGACCCTGCTGGGTTCGGCTAAGACAAACTTCGGCCACACTGAGGCTGCCGCTGGCGTCGCTGGCGTGATCAAGGTTGTGCAGGCCATGGCACACGATGTGCTGCCGCCGTCACTGCACTACGCCGGCCCCAACCCGTACATCGACTTCGATGAAGGCCGCCTGGAGGTCGTCGAAGATCCGCGCGAGTGGCCGGAGTACTCCGGCCACAAGATCGCCGGTGTTTCCGGTTTCGGCTTCGGTGGAACCAACGCCCACGTGGTGCTGAGCTCCCCGCCGCCGGTCCCAGCCGAGACCACCGCCGCACGTGAAGACGCGGTTCCGGCCATCGATTCTGAGGCTGCCGCCACCGCAGGTGAGGACGGCGCCCCGATGCCGTCGCTGCTGCCGGTGTCCGGTCTGCTGCCCTCGCGCCGTCGTAGCGCTGCTGCTGATCTCGCGGACTGGCTGGAGGCGAACCCGAAGGCACCGCTGTCGGATGTCGCCCGCACGCTGTCCTCGCGCTCCCGTGGCCGCTCCCGCGCGGTTGTCACCGCCTCAGACGTCGATGCCGCTGTGGCTGGCCTGCGCAAGGTCGCCGAAGGTGGTTCTAGCCCGGCAGTCCAGTCCGCGGATTCCCCGCAGGCTCAGGGCCCGGTGTGGGTGTTCTCCGGATACGGATCGCAGCACCGCAAGATGGGCAAGGACCTGTACGCACTGTCCCCGGTCTTCCGGGAATCCCTGGAGCGTCAGGACCAGGTCGTTAAGCAAGAGCTCGGCTACTCCGTTGTGGAGCTCATGCTCGATGACTCCCGGGACTTCGATTTGGAGACCGCCCAGGTGGGCATCTCCGCCATCCAGATCGCCCAGGCAGATCTGATGACGGCACTGGGCGCGAAGCCCGCCGCCGTCGTAGGCATGTCCATGGGTGAGATCGCCGCTGCGTACGCAGCCGGTGGTCTCAGCGCCCGTGAGGCAATGCAGGTTGCCTGCGCCCGCTCGCACCTGATGGGCGAGGGCGAAGCAATGATCGGCGATGACCCTGAGCGCGCCGGCGGCATGGCAATGGTCGAACTGTCCGTCAAGGAACTGGACGACCTGCTCACCGAGCACCCGGAGTTCTCCGGGGTTGAGCCTGCTGTCTACGCCGCGCCGACCATGACCACCGTCGGTGGTCCGCTGAAGGCCGTTGGCGAGATCGTTGAATTCATCGCCGCTCAGGGAAAGGTTGCCCGCCAGCTACAGGTCAAGGGCGCCGGGCATACCTCGATGCTCGACCCGATTCTCGGCGAGCTGTGGTCCGCGTGCTCTGATATCGAGCCGCGTCCGCTGTCTGTTCCGCTGTTTAGCTCGGTGGACCAAGGCACCACGTACCAGCCCGGCGAGACCCCGCATGACGCGGACTACTTCGTGCGATGCACCCGTGGTTCTGTGTGGTTCGCGGACGCCATCGAGCGCTCCGTTGCCGGTGGATACTCCACCTTCATCGAATTCGCCCCGAACCCGGTCGCGCTCATGCCGATCATGGCTACCGCGTTCGCTGCCGGTCTGCCGGACTGCCAGCTCGCGCACATGGCCAAGCGCAAGGAAGCCGCTGGTGAGTCTCTCGCCGCGGTTCTGTCCAACCTCTACGCGCACGGACACGACGTGGATCTCGGCGCTCTGGTGGGCGATGGTTCCTTCGCTGCTCTTCCAGGTATGCGGTGGCGTCGCCAGCGCTACTGGACCACCGCGCGTCCTGCATCCGGAGGCCGCGCTGCCCTTCCGGGCACCCGCACTGTGCTTCCCGACGGCCGCATCGCCTTCACCACCAGCGCCGACGAAGTCCCGAGCACACACTCGCTGATCGACGCCGCCCTCGCCCAGGTCCTGCCGGACGCAACGGTTCTCGCCGTTGAGGAGCCCGGTGTTCTCCCGGCCAAGGGTGAGCTGACGACCGTTGTGACCCGTCACCCGGGCGGAGCAGTTGTCTCCGTCCACTCCGTCGACGGCGATCTGTCGGCCCCGGTCACGACTCTGGTCGCTGAGGCCGCCGCCACAACCGTGAGCGCTAATGTTCCGGGCCAGCAGGCTCCGGCAACTGAAGCGAAGCGAGCGGCAACGCCGTCGATGCCTGCGATCCCGACGATGGACCAGGCGATTGACTCTGACTCCGCCGGTTGGGATCCCGACTCCGGAGTGACCGTCTCGGACCACCTGCGCACGATCGTCGGCGAAGCCATGGGTTACGACATCGACGATCTCCCGCTGGAACTCCCGCTCATTGACTTGGGGCTGGATTCTTTGATGGGCATGCGCATCAAAAACCGCGTCGAGCATGACTTCGGCATCCCGCCGCTGCAGGTGCAGACGCTTCGCGACGCCGCCGTCAAGGACGTCATCATCACCGTCGAGGAACTCGTCGAGGCCAAGCTCACCGGCGAGGCCGACGCATCTGCCACCGCACCGGAGGAGTCCGGTGTGGATGGTGGGGATGTGGAAGAGGGAGACGTCGGGAAGCAGAGTTCTTCGACCGGCATCGATGTGCCCCCGCGCGATGACACTGAGCGCATCGCTTTTGGTAGTTGGGCTGTCGCGACCGGTAAGTCTGCCGGTGGTGTCTTCAACGAACTGCCGGAGCTAGACGAGGCCACCGCGAAGAAGCTCACCGAGCGCCTCTCTGACCGCGTGGAAGTCGAATTTGAGGTTTCCCAGGTGACCAACTGCACCACCATCGAAGAGCTGGCGAATGTCATCCGCCCGTTCATCGAGGGAGAGGTGGAGAACAACATCCGCGTGCTGCGCGAGCGCCCTGAGGGCTCGACCAGGCCTGCGGTGTTCCTTTTCCACGCTGCCGGTGGTTCGACGGTCGTCTACAAGCCGCTGGTGCGCAGGCTTCCCGCCGACGTCCCGGTCTACGGAGTCGAGCGCGTTGAAGGCGAACTTTCTGATCGCGTGGCGGAGTACCTCCCCGCAATCCAGGAAACTGCCGGGGACCACGGCATTGTCCTTGGTGGTTGGAGCTTCGGCGGCATCCTCGCCTATGAAGCCGCACACCAGCTCAAGGCCGATGGCGTGGATCCTGAACTCATCGTTCTTCTGGATGTGGTTCAGGCAGCCAACCCGGCCCCGAACACTCGCGAGGAGATGCACGCACGCTGGGACCGTTGGGCAGCCTTCGCTGGCAAGACGTACGGCCTGGATTTCGAGGTTCCGCACGAGGTGCTGGACCGAGACGGGGAGAAGGGCATGATGGACCTTCTCTCCCAGGTACTAGACATGATGGACAGCTCCGAGCACGGCCTGTCCGGTGGCGCACTGGAGCACCAGAAGTCGTCGTTCGAGGACAACCAGATCCTCGCGCAGGCGGACTTTGCCAACTGGGCGGACGTCTCCGCACCGGTCGTGCTGTTCCGCGCCGAGCGGATGCATGACGGTGCGATTGAGCTCGAACCGTCCTACGCTGACATTGATGAGGACGGTGGCTGGTCAGCTATCGTTGACGATTTGGAGATCTACCACCTGCGCGGAGACCACCTCGCAGTGGTGGATGAGCCGGAGATCTCGAAGGTTGGAGCGCGACTTACCCAGTTGCTCGACGATCTCGACGCAGATCACTGACGCCGCAGGCCCCAGACCGGGACCTGCGTAGTAATACACACCTCGACGGACAAGGATCGACCGCAGTGAGCACCATATCCACAGCAGCGAAGCTCGCGGATCTGCACGCACGCCTCGAGCAGGCGCAGGACCCGGGCAGCGCATCGGCGAAGGCACGACGTGACGCCGCTGGGATCACCACGCCGCGTCAGCGTGTCGCACGACTGGTCGACGAAGGTTCCTTCGTGGAACTCGGCGCCCTGGCCCGCACCCCGGGCGATCCGGACGCGCCCTACGGCGACGGCGTGGTCACCGGCACCGCTCGTATCAACGGCCGTCCGGTCGCCGTCTACGCGCACGACAAGTCCGTGTACGGCGGTTCCGTCGGTGTGGCCTTCGGTAGGAAGGTCTGCGCCCTGATGGACATGGCGACGCGAGTTGGTTGCCCGGTGATCGGTATTCAGGACTCCGGCGGAGCCCGCATCCAGGACGCAGTGACGTCCCTGGCCATGTACGCCGAAATCGCTCGCCGTCAGCTGCCGTTGTCCGGCCTGGTGCCCCAGATCTCCGTCATGCTGGGCAAGTGTGCCGGTGGCGCCGTGTACGCACCGGTGACCACTGACTTCGTTATCGCTGTGCGCGACCGCGCGGAAATGTTCATTACCGGACCGGAAGTCATCCGCTCCGTCACCGGCGAGGATATCTCCACCGAGGAACTCGGCAGCGCCGAGCAGCAGGCCAAGAACGGCAACGTCTCCTACGTCGCCAATGACGAACAAGACGCCTTTGACTACGTCCATGACCTGCTCGATCGGCTGCCGACCTCTGTCAACGAGCCGCTCGCTCCGTACTGGGCACCCTCGGACGAAGAGACTGACCGCGACCGTTCAGTCGACTCGATCCTCCCGGACGACCCGAATGCTGGTTACGACATCTTCGAGGTGCTCACCCGCATTTTCGACGATGAAGACTTCGTCGAGATCCAGGGCGACTATGCCCCGAACCTGGTGACCGGCTTCGCCCGCGTGGACGGTCGTACCGTTGGTGTGCTGGCTAACCAGCCGCTGCACTTGGCTGGCTGCCTCGACGCGGACTGCTCCGATAAGGGCGCGCGTTTCTCCCAAATCTGCGATGCCTACAACATCCCGATCGTCTACGTCGTGGACACTCCGGGCTACCTGCCGGGCGTCCAGCAGGAGAAGGCCGGCATCATCCACCGTGGCTCGAAACTGGGATACGTCCTGGCCCATGCGACGGTGCCGAAGGTGACCGTCATCGTCCGTAAGGCTTTCGGCGGCGCCTACGCAGTCATGGGTTCGAAGAACCTCGGTGCAGACCTGAACCTGGCCTGGCCGACTGCTCAGATCGCTGTCATGGGCGGCGAGGCCGCAGTGGTGATGCTTCAGGGCAAGCAGCTGGCCGCCATGACGCCGGAACAGCAGGTTCCCGCGAAGAAGATGTTCATCGATTTCTACAACGAGAACATGACCAGCCCGTACGTCGCCGCAGAGCGCGGTTACGTTGACGCGATGATCCAGCCCAGCGAAACCCGCGTCCAGCTCCGCCGTGCCTTGGCGCAGCTGCAGGACAAAGACGAGCCGCAGGTGAAGAAGAAGCACGAGATCTTCCCGATGTAATCCCGTGCTGCGGTGATTCAATGATGCAGGTGCGCCCCATCTAGGGGCGCACCTGCTTTGTTGTTGGTGGACCCGATCTCGGCGTATGTCGTCTGAAACAGGGGTGGTTTTGGGGGCAAAGGGGTACCTCGGGGGTGGCGCGACCGGTTAGCGGTGCTACCTGCAGATTGTCTAGATTCTGGCGATTGTGTGATGGATCACCAAAAAGATGTCCTTGGCTCGAACGGGGAAAGCTAATACCGTTCCGGGCAGTGGTCCAGCCACGTTAACGGTGTTCGGCCCGTCGCCCAGTGCATCGGAGATTGGCGCCGGTAGGTGAACCCCGGGCAGCGGTGGATGGACCACCTCACATTCCAGATCCGATTTGCTGCAGTCGATGTCATCGGATGCTCCGATTGGCAAAACGGCCGGCGACTACCACTCGAACTGAGAGACCAGGTGGAAAATGACAAGCTCTGACACGCTTCCTGACCATGTGAACGCGGCGATCGTTCAGAAGTTCGGCACTGAGGTGACCCTCGGATCCATCGACCTGCCTGAGCCAGGACCGCACCAGGCACTGGTGAAGCTCCACGCCTCTGGTGTCTGTCACACGGACTTGCATGCCCTGGAAGGGGACTGGCCGGTGAAGCCGGAACCGCCGTTTGTCCCAGGGCATGAGGGGGTAGGCGAAGTTGTGGCCCTCGGCCCCGGCGAGCAGTTCGTGGAAATCGGCGACATGGTCGGCAACGTTTGGCTCTGGACTGCCTGCAATGACTGCGAGTACTGCCGCACAGGCCGCGAAACCTACTGCGAGTCTGCGGAGTACGGCGGATACACTGTCGATGGGTCGTTCGGTGAGTACATGCTCGTGGATACCCGCTACTGCGCTCGCATTCCCGAGGGCTCGGACCCAGTCGAGGTCGCCCCGATCCTTTGCGCCGGTGTGACCGTCTACAAGGCGCTGAAGGTCTCAGAGACAAAGCCCGGCCAGTTCATGGTGATCTCGGGTATCGGCGGTCTCGGACACATCGCGGTGCAGTACGCCAAGGCCATGGGCATGCGCGTGATCGCAGTCGACATCGCGGATGAGAAGCTGGATCTGGCCAAGCGCCTGGGTGCAGAGTTCGTCGTCAATGCGAAGATCGACGATCCTGCCGAGGCAGTGCAGGAGTACACCGGCGGCGGCTCCCATGGCGTGCTGGTGACGGCCGTGCACCCGGCAGCGTTCGGTCAGGCGACGGGAATGGCTCGCCGTGGCGGCACCATTGTTTTCAACGGGCTACCTGCCGGAGATTTCCCGGCGAACATTTTCGACATCGTGCTGCGTGGATTGACGATTCGCGGCTCGCTTGTCGGAACTCGCCAGGACCTTGAGGAAGCACTGGACTTCTATGCCCGCGGTCTGATTAAGCCGCAGGTCGCCGAGTGCCGACTCGACGACATCAACGGAGTACTCGAAGACATGCGCCACGGAAAGATCGACGGGCGCATCGCCATCAAGTACTAATCCGGTCGAACTACCGGACACCCTCAAATCGGCGCAGGATCCACGGGCGCAATGCCAGCAGGACAACGCCGAGGGCGACGGAGATGACACCGAGCGAGATGAAGAAGGTGTTCTCCGCGGCCGGTACGTTCGGGTCGTAGTAGCCCGCGAGCGTACCGGCGAGGGAAGTACCCACTGCCAGGGCCATCAGCCAGACAGCCATCATGCGGGATGGGAACGCCACCGGAGCGATCTTCGTCGCCAGGGAGTTTCCCACCGGGGAGAGCATGAGCTCACCCATGGTGAAGAGGAACAGGATGAAGACGATGGCCAGCAGGGGAGTGGAGTTCGCTCCGCCGCCGGAGAACGGCACGAAGAAGAACAGCGACACGCCAATGATGACGTTCGCGACACCGAACTTGACCGGAGTGGACCACTGGCGGTTACCGAGCTTGGTCCACAGTGCTGCGAAGACACCGGAGAAGATGATGATGAACAGCGGGTTGATCGAGTTGATCCACGCCTCCGGCATGGTCCAGCCGAAGATGTTCCGGTCCAGGCGCTGGTCGGAGTAGATCGCCAGCACGGTGAACTGCTGCTGGAAGATGCCGAAGAACAGCACTCCAGAGATAAACAGCGGGATGAAGCCGAGCAGGCGGCTTTTCTCCGGGGCAGAGGTCTTCTCTGAGAAGAACATCTGGCACCACAGGACGATCGCGGCGATGAGGGCGACAATCGTGACGGCGTTCGACAGGTGGTTCAGCGGCAGCAGGCCGGTACCAACCACGGCGATGGCGACACCGGCAACGACGACGCCGGCGCCAGCCCACAGTGCAAACTTGCTGCGGGGCAGGGGATTGGGGATCTCATGGCCGGCGGCGCCGATGGTGGACTTGCGCATGAGGACGTACTGGATCAAGCCGATAGCCATGCCGATCGCGGCAAGCCCGAAGCCCCAGTGGAAGCCCTTGACTGCCAGCAGCCAGCCGGTGATCAGCGGACCGAACAGGGCTCCGATGTTGACGCCCATGTAGAAGATCGAGAAACCGGCGTCCCGACGGGTGTCTTGGCGGCTGTAGAGCTGTCCCAACACCACCTGGGCATTGGTTTTCACACCACCGGAACCGATGGCGATGGCGACTAGACCAATCGCCAATCCCGGGATGCCCGGAATGAAGGCCAGCGCCAGGTGGCCAAACATGACCAGGATCGCGGAGTAGAAAAGAGTTCGTTCCGAGCCGAGCAGGCGGTCCGCGACCAGCGACGCCAGCAGCGCCGCCATGTAAACCAGACCGCCGTAGGCACCGACGATGGATGTCGCGGCAGCGGGATCCATGCCGAGTCCGCCTCGGCTGACCTCCCAGTACATGTAGAAGGCGAGAATGCCCTGCATGCCGTAGAAGCTAAATCGCTCCCACATCTCGATGCCGAACAGGTTAGCCAGGCCCCACGGCTGACCGAAGAAAGTGCGCTCGTTGTGCGCGTCAGCGGGCTCCGGGGAAAGCTCGCTCTGGGGTCCGGCCGGTTGTGGGGCCGGACTATCTAAATTGGACATGTCGGTGATTATGCGCCCATGTCCACGAAAAGCTGGAACTGAATCCGAATCAGCAGGTCAGTTTTGCATCACTAGCCGGTCTGCCGGTTGCTCTCTTTGGACCGTGCACGCATTGCCAGAAGGTAGCCGGAACGCCATCCGAGAAGCACCAAGCCGCTCATGATCGTGGCGACGAGAATGAAGGACCAGTGCGGCACCGCACCATGCCGTACTCCCCAAATCGACAGTCCCACAACAACAGTGGCGACCCACACGATGAGTCCAGACGGGACGATCAGCCGCAGGTTTCGGACCATTGCGATCAGGACAACCCCGGCGCCAACCGATCCGATGAGGAACGGCCAGTACGTGTTCAGCACATTGGTGAGAGTGAACGGGTCAGACTCGGTGTTATGTGCGAGCCGCGCCAGAATCGCGAACACCAATACCGCGAGAGCGTCCCACAGGATCGCGGGCACAGAGGATCTCTGGTCGGCACCTGCGGTGGTGTCGGTGGCGGCGGATGCGGACATTGTTCTTACTCCTTGAGATCGGGCTGGGTCTCAGTGGACCCGGTAGTGCTTCCGCCGTCGGAGAATTCCGGCGTGGAGTGGTCGGTGGGTGGGCCATCGGAGGCGTCGGGAAGCGAAATCTTTTGCTTGTGCTCCACCTGCGGGCGGGGACGCTCGCCACCGTAACTGACAAAGAAGATAATCCAACCGACGACGACAGGGATGATCAGCGACATGATTCGGTAGATGAGGATCGCAGCAAATGCCTCCGATGCGCCGAGTCCGGCCGCCATCAGTGTGCCGGTCAGCAGAGCCTCGACGGGGCCGACGCCGCCGGGGGTTGCCTGCAAGAATCCGGCGACCTTACCGGTGACAAATGCGAGCAGCACTGCCGTGACGGAGATGTCTTCGACTCCGATTGCGCGGATGGCCGCGTACAAACACAGCACGTCCGCCAGCCAATTCACCATCGACCAACTGAAGACTACGAACAGACGCCACGGGCCGACCTTGACCTCAGTTAGCTGGCGGATGGTGATGCGGGTTTTCTCCGCACCATGGTTCGGCGGAAGCTTGCGCATCCGGTTGGTCAGCGACAGGCCCCATAGTGCGATCTTCTCGATGAGCACCGTGTTGCGGGAAAACCACCACAGCAGCAAGGTCAGTGCCAGGACACCGGCACCTGCCCCGATCAGCATCGACGGTGCTGGGGCGGAGCCGATGAAGAACAAGCTCACGACGGCCAAGACGGCGAGTCCCAGGAAACTCAAGGCGCCAGAGAGAAGGATGAACCAGCTGATAATGACCGGCGAGGCGCCCCATTGATACTGGCGGCGGGCCTGCAAAGCCGTGGAGAACGCAGCGCCACCTGGCACGGTCGCTGACCATGCATTAGAGGCAAGTACTAGGGAATTAGTGGCGCGTCGGGTTGCTCGCGGGACTCCTGCTGCTTGGTAGAGAAGTCGCATGACCTGAGCCATCGAGAACAACGCGACGACGACAGAGACAAAAGAGATCAGCAGCCATAATGGGTCAGCATTAATGACCGCGTGCCAGGCGTTCACCAGGATCTCCTGGTTGATAAACGCCAGATAAATGCCGACCCCCAGGATGACCACAGCGAAACCCCACCGGACCCAAGGGGACCCGATGGTGCGTTTCGTCGTGGACATCAACTGCGAGGAATTCATGTATCTCGGTTCTCCGGGGAGCGCCTTTCCAACTCGGCACGGCGTTCCCACTCCAAGCGGAGCTGGAGCTCGCGCACGGTCAGCTGAGGTGAGCCCTGCTCCGGGGCCGACGACCGGGTGCCGCGGCTGGAGCGACGACCACTGCCATCGTGCTCGGTGGAACTACGCCCATGTCGTGCAGGTGCGGAGTAGTCCCGGTCCTCGGCGGCGGCCTCGGACTCGTCGACAAGCTCTCCCTCAATTACGTGATCACCGTACCCGCCGTTGCCATAAAGATCCTGGCTCTGATCGGAGGATTCCGTTGCCTGGTGGCCGTACGGGTACCAGTCGTCGACCCGATCGCCCTGTGGCTTCTCCTCGGGCTGCTCCGCTGCTGCAGCCCGTGCGGCCGCGGCGGTGTGCGACAGGTCAGTGCCCTCTCCGGTGGTGAATCCCAGGTAAGCCGGGGTGTCCATCCGCGAGGCGAAGTGGCGATGGGGCTCATCGGCAACGGCTGGGGTAGCTGCTGAGGATGAAGTCTCCGGATAGTCGTGCGTCTCCGGGACGTCGTCGACAAAGGGCTCGTCGTAGGATGCTTCGGTGCTACGCGCACCTGCTCCGGCTCCGACACCTGCGCCGACTCCCACACCAGCGCCGACGCCGACAAGGGCTGCTTCGGAGGAGGAATCGGTGGTGTCGACTGAACCGGCCGTAGCGGCGCCTGCAGGAGCGATGTTCTCGTTGTGCCCCATCCGTTCAGATAGTCGCTTGATCCACGCAGGGGCCCACCAACAGTCGGTGCCCAGCAATTTCATCACGGCCGGAACCAGCAACATTCTGACGACGGTCGCCTCGAGGATCAGCGCGGTGATCATGCCGAAGGCGATGTACTTCATCATCACGATGTCCGAGAACGCGAACGCAGCCGCCACGACAATCATGATCGCTGCGGCGGCAGTAATAATGCCGCCGGTACTGGCTGTGCCGAATTGAATGGCGTGTTCCGTGGAGGCCCCTTCTTCTCGGTCCTCCACCATTCTTGATACGAGGAATACCTCATAGTCCGTAGACAAGCCATAGATGATCGCCACGATCAGGACCAGCACCGGACTCATCAGCGGGCCTGGAGTAAATCCGAACAGGTTCGCGCCGATTCCGTTCACGAAGATCAGGGTCAGGATGCCCAAGGTCGCGCCCATGCTGAGTGCGGTCATGATGACAGCCTTCGCCGGCAGCACGATCGAACCGAACACCAACGCCATCAAGATGAAGGTGGCGGTGACCATGTAGAGGATCATCCAGGGAAGCTTGTCGAACAGCGCTTCAATGGACTCCACCTCCATCGCAGGTGTGCCGCCAACCCAGCTCTCGGAGTCGCCGCTGGGGTCGATAGCTCGGAGCTCGTTGACTATGCGCTCATTGTCGCTTCGGTCCGCGATGCCCGCAGACAGGACAGTGACCCCATCCTGGGTCGGCCGGGACACGGAGAAAGGACCGGTCAGGCCGTCGACCTGATTGGCCTCCTGGACCACCTGGCTGATGGCGCCGGGATTGCCGTTGCCCTCGATCACGATCTTGATCGGATCGGTGCGCATCTGCGGGAAGGTCTCGTCGAACTGTTCCTGCGCCACGCGAGTCTCGTTCTGCGGGGGCAGGTAGGTCTCGTTGATGCCGCCGAACTTGATTCCAGCCAGCGGCAAGGTCAGGCCTACCAGGCCGATAACGATGACCGCAGTGACGAGCTTTGGTCTCTTCATTGCCCAAGCTGGAATGCGAGCCCACAGCGAGTTCATGGATTGTTCGCGGGATCTGCCGGCCTTGCGCACCGACCATTTATCGATGTTGGAGCCGAGCAGACCGAACAGTGCCGGCAGCACAACCAGTGACATCAACGCAGCCAATCCGACTGCGGAGATAGCGCCGTACGCCACGGATTTCAGGAATGCCTGCGGGAAGATCAAAAGGCCAGATAGAGCCACGGCAACCATCGCCGCAGAGAACACCACTGTCTTGCCCGCCGTAGCCGTGGTGTTGGCCACCGCCTCGGGCACGGGTCTGCCCTCCGCTAATTCCTCTCGGAATCTGGAGACCATGAACAGTCCGTAGTCGATCGCCAGGCCAAGGCCCAGCAGAGTAACCACCGACTGTGCGAAAGCGTTGACCTGCGCGAATTGGGCGATAATTGCCAGGATTCCCATGGAACCCAGGATCGACAGAACACCCACGATTAGCGGCATCGAGGCGGCGATAACGCCACCGAAAACCAACAGGAGAAGGAGCGCGACGGCGGGCAGACCCAGCAGCTCCGCGCGGGAGATGTCATCGGCCATGCCGGAGTCGAGGGCACCTGCGATGGGGGTTGCGCCGGCGATCTCCATGTCGATGCCCTCGGCAGGCAGCGACTCCTCGATCACCTGGTAGTTCTGCAGGACCTCGTTGTCCACGCCGGCCATCTCTAGGGAGATGAACGCGGTTTGGTGGTCGTCACTGACCAGCACGTCATGACCGTCACGGAAGTAACTGGTCATCCCTGCGATGTTGTCGGGGTACTGCGCCAACACGGAGTCCATGTGGGTGTTGACTCGCTCGGTGAGAGCGGGATCGTCCACCGTGGACCCCTCGGGAGCATTGATGAGGAGAATGACGTCTCCGGAGGCGTCGCGCCCGAAGACTTCCTGCTCCACGTTCGCCGCCCGGGTCGAGTCCGACCCTGGGTCGTCCCAGCCTTCCTGATCGAGCCGGTCGCCGAGCTTGGTCCCCTCAAGGAGGAACAGGGCGAGGATGGCTCCGATGAGGACGATCGGGATGAGGACCCGATGGCGGTAGGCGAAGTTACCCCAACGCAGGAACATCGATCAGCGCTCCTTCAGAAGTGCCATCAGTGAGCGGAACGGCTGCAGCCAAGCGCCTTCGTCCGGCAGGGTGTCCAGGTCGATGCGCGGCAGCGGCTCGCGGAAGACTCCGTCGATGTCCTCCAAGTCGATGAACTCGAAGGTTTCGTGATTCACCGCCCAGGCGGCGTGCTCACGGAAACCGATGATGGTGACCGGGATGCCCGCGTCATCGAGAGCTTCGAGTTCGTCTTGGAAGTTCTGGCCGTCGGCGGAAGCGACGACCACTCCCTCCAGCACACCCTCATCGTGTCGGCGACGGATGTGCTCGAGCATGTCCGGGTCGACATCAGAGTCTTCGTCGATCTTCGGCTTAGCGAAGACGGCGAAACCGACATTTCGGAGCGCCTCGACCCAGGGGCGGACGATCTCCGCGCCACCGGGTGCGATGTTGGTGAAGACGGTGGCCTCAGGCTCGACCGTGCGGCCGGCGTCATTGGAGACCTCGATGGATCGCTCAACGAGCCAGCGGCCGATGGCGTCGAAACGCGGTCGGTGCGCAGCGGTCGGTCGGGCACCGAGGATCGAGCCGAGGCCCATATCCAAGTTCGGCGCATCCCAGACCAGAAGCAGGGTGGGGTCCGTCTGCGGGACGCCGGTGTATTCGTGGCGGCTCATTGGGCGTCCTTTTGGGTGTCGTCAGTGGAAACCTCGACGTCGTCACGCTTGCGCCAGACAAATTCGTGGATTCCGTGGTCGAGGTTCAGGCCGCGCTGTTCGAACTTCGTCGTCGGGCGGTCCAGCAGCAGCGGGGATTCCGGCCAGGGCCAGGCGATCGGCTCCAGAGCCGGTTCTACCTCGCGCAGGTCCTCCATCCACTCGGCGTAGCCGGCGTGGTCGGTGGCTGCGTGGAAAACTCCGCCTGGCTTCAGTCGCGAGGCAATCAGACGCATAGTGCCGGACTGCAGAATGCGGCGCTTGTGGTGGCGCGCCTTGGGCCACGGGTCCGGGAAAAACAGTCGGACGCCATCGAGTGACTCCGGGGCGATCATGCGCTGGAGAACCTCCACGCCGTCGCCGCGGACCATGCGGATGTTCTCCACGTTGCCGCGCACCATGGCGCCGAGCAGTTTCGCCAGGCCGGGGCGGTAGAGCTCCACGGCGATGATGTTGTGGTCGGCCTCTTGAGGGGCCATTGCGACGGTGGAGGTGCCGGTTCCGCAGCCGATCTCGACGACGGTCGGCGCCGTGCGTCCAAACCATTCTTCGACATCAATGACCTGGTCATCGAGCGTGCGGCCGTACGTGTCCCAGTTCTCGTCCCAAATGGTCGACTGGTTTGCGGTCAGGGTGCCGCGACGGAAGCTCACGCCGCCGATTCGCGGGTATTCCAGGTCGTCTTCGAATTCGGTCTGCGGGGGACGGCCATAGGGCAGTGCACCCTTGCCGAATTCTTCGTGGCTGGGTCGCTGGCGCTCGTCAGAAACCTCCGGAGCGCTCTTATCGGTGTGCGGGGACAAATCAGGATTATTCATTGTTCGCCCATTGTCCACGATTAGAGGGGTGGCAGGTCAAGCCCAGTGATTTCGGTCGCGGAATTGCCGCTCCCCAGGGCCCGTGTTCTACTGGCGGCATGCGCGCGGCGGGGGAGTTGCGGCACTTATTTTCTTTGGGGGAGAAATGCAGCAAAAAGACATGCTTTACGACGTTCCCAGCACCACATCCACCACACCACTTCCGGACCTAACTCTTTCGTGGTTGACCCGGGCGGACCCTGCAGACGCGGCGACGGCGGAGGTCGCGGTGCTGATGGAGGCGTGTGATTCTTTGCCGGTCATCGCGGTGCGCGGGCCGGTGGGGATCGGAGTGGAGGATTTCACCGAGAAGCTCAATGCGACGGTTGTTGGGCGGCGGGAGTGCTGGTTCGTTGCTGATGCTGGGCCCGTGGGGTCGCTTCCGGCGGTGGCTGTAGTCCGGCTGAGCCATGGTCCAGCGACTGTGGTGGGGCCCTCGGAGATCGTCGTGAATCCCCGTGAGGTCGATCCAGCAGACCTGCACTCGGATATTGCTGGGTTGCTCGGTTCTGATGAGGAGGTCACCGACTACTTGGAGTTGCTGTTGCGCCAGGGGCTTGAGGAAGTCGCTGTCAGTTATCCCTCTGTGCGTGACGAGATAGAGGAGCTGCTGTGGCCACGCGGGTGAGTCTCGCCGGCCCGGCGGTGGGATGGTTCGATCGGGAGCCGTTGCACCGGGCGAACCTGGAGACAGTTGACGACCGCACTGGGCGAGTAGTCGCGGTATGCGTGGACGGGCTCCTGCCGCCGACGACTATGGATGTAGATCTCGTGCAGGCGATCTCTGCGGCGGTCGGCAGATGTGTGGTGGTGCCGGTGGCGACCGCGGAAGAAATTGACGAGGGGTGGCGCCGCGCCGTTCCACCGCACATCCCAGTCATGGTCGGCACTGACCCCGCTCTGCCGGACCTGCTGGAGCAGGTCGCCGCAGGTGCCGCGAACCCGGTCTCACCATCGCCAGCGGATACCCGACGTGCCCTGGTGGCCCGCAGTCTGGCTGAGGAACGCTCCTTCCGGGCCCGACAGGCCGAACACGAGCAGCGTCGTCTGATCGCGTTTCGAGGCGAGGCGGTGGTGGACGCACTCGGGTCGATCGCCCCGAATCCCTCAGGCATGTCCGCGAGTGATCTGGAGCAGGCCTCCACGGCGGCCGCAGAAGATCTCCGAATGCGGCTGGACCTTGACGCCGCCCCACAATGCCCGTCGCCGGAGAAACCTCCCAGAGCGCGAGACCTGACGGACCTGGCCGTCGGGATGCTGACGTTCGGAGCCGCTTTTGGTCTAGGGCGCCTCGTAGAGGGGCCCGTGCGATCATTAGGGGTTCCGGACCCGGTGCCGGTGATCCTGTCCGTACTGTTCGCCGCTGGGTTGACGGCGATTGTCCTGGGTGCCCGTGGCCGGCAGCGTCGAGCGGCGCTTCGGACCCGGTGGGCAGCCGCGCACATTTCCCGATTGCGACGGCTGTGGGAGAGGGCGATCGAGGAGCAGGGAGCTCCCGTCAGTGAGGTCTCCAGTTGGAGGGCGGAGTTTCTCTCTTCTGAAGGCGCAGCGGTGGATACACGAGCGGCAGATAACGGCCACGGAAGGACGTTGTAATGGACATGTCGGATCTAATGTGGGGCTCATTGGGGGATGGGGACGGTGCCCCCGGCGCTTTTGGCGAATCTGAAGCCGTTCCTAGCCTCACCCGTGCAGGGGTAGAGGGAATCTCAGAAGATGCTTCAGCTGTCTTGTGCGGGCTAGACAGCGTTAGCCATCTTGATCCGGCCGCTGTAGCTGAGACACGCGGAATGATCATCCGGGTGGGTGATGCAGTCTTCGACCTTGGAGACCCAGGGGAGATGGCCGGATCGGTCACGCTCGCCGATGACCGGGGTTTGTCCATCTTTGCAGATAGAGACGGCGATGGCGCGGCAGATCACGTCACCACCATGCTCTATGACGGCACCTGGGAAATGTGGTCTGGCGATGCTCCTTTGGCGGATCCAGGCGGCGTCGACGAAACCGCATACCCCGAGTCGGGGGGTGATTCACACACCGAAGTGGCCGCCTGGGAGCGCATCGAAACCGGGCGTTGGGGTTGAGGTTCCGGGTGTACTGTGTGCTGTCTCTCATAGGGCGGGGGCCATATATATAAGGTGTATCGGTACGCTGTAAGCGAGACGGGAACCAAAAAGATCAGGAGAACTGATGTCCGCTATTTCTATCCCCGGGCTGCAGGGGCAGGCCCCCACCGAGAATGAGGAACTGCTGCGGTGGATCGCAGAGATCGCCGAGCTGACGACGCCGGACCGGGTCGTATTCGCGGATGGTTCCGACGAGGAGTGGGATCGCCTCACCACTGACCTGGTGGAAAAGGGAACGATCATCAAGCTCAACGAGGAGAAGCGTCCGAACTCCTTCCTCGCCCGGTCGAACCCGGAGGACGTCGCTCGTGTTGAGTCGCGCACCTTCATCTGCTCCGAGAAGGAGGAGGACGCCGGCCCGACCAACAACTGGGCGGACCCGGCGGAAATGAAGCAGACCCTGGACGGTCTCTTCGAAGGCTCCATGAAGGGCCGCACGATGTTCGTCGTGCCGTTCTGCATGGGCCCCATCGATGACCCGGAGCCGAAGCTGGGCGTTCAGCTCACTGACTCTGAGTACGTGGTCCTCTCCATGCGCGTGATGACCCGTATGGGTCAGGCTGCACTGGACAAGATCGGCAAGGATGGCGACTTCGTCCACGCTCGCCACTCCATCGGTGCTCCGCTGGCTAACGGCGAAGAAGACGTCGCATGGCCGTGCAACGAGGAGAAGTACATCACCCACTTCCCGGAGACCAAGGAGATCATCTCCTTCGGTTCCGGCTATGGCGGAAACGCCATCCTGGCCAAGAAGTGCTACGCCCTGCGTATCGCATCGGTCATGGCGAAGGAAGAGGGCTGGATGGCCGAGCACATGCTCATCCTGAAGCTAACCTCCCCGGAGGGCAAGGTTTACAACATCTGTGCCGCCTTCCCGTCCGCCTGCGGTAAGACCAACCTCGCGATGATCACCCCGACCATCGAAGGCTGGAAGGCCGAGGTCGTCGGTGACGACATCGCGTGGCTCAAGTTCGGTGAAGACGGACGCCTGTACGCCGTCAACCCGGAGAACGGCTTCTTCGGCGTTGCGCCGGGCACCAACCGTTCCTCCAACCCGAACGCCATGCTCACCATGGATGCCGGCAACACCCTGTTCACCAACGTCGCCCTCACCGAGGACAATGACGTGTGGTGGGAGGGACTCGAGGGCAACCCGCAGCACCTCACCGACTGGAAGGGCCGTCCCTGGACCCCGGAGTCCGGCGAGCTCTCCAGCCACCCGAACTCTCGCTACTGCGTCCCGATCGACCAGTGCCCGGTTGCTGCGCCGGAGTTCAACGACCCGCAGGGCGTTCCGGTCGACGCGATCCTCTTCGGTGGACGTCGCCCCGACACCGTCCCGCTGGTCACCCAGGCACGCGACTGGAACCACGCAACCTTCATCGGCGCGACCCTGGCTTCCGGCCAGACCGCTGCGAGCGCTGAGGCCAAGGTCGGTTCCCTGCGCCACGACCCGATGGCAATGCTGCCGTTCATCGGCTACAACGTCGGTGATTACCTGCAGCACTGGGTCGACATGGGCAAGAAGGGCGGCGACAAGATGCCCGAGGTATTCCTGGTCAACTGGTTCCGTCGCGGTGACGACGACGGTCGTTTCCTGTGGCCGGGCTTCGGCGAGAACTCCCGCGTCCTGAAGTGGATCGTGGATCGCCTCGAAGGCCGCGTCGACGCCAATGAGACCGTGGTCGGTGCTACCGCCCGTGCCGAGGACATCGACATGACCGGCCTGGACACCCCGATCGAGGATGTTCGCTTGGCACTGTCGGCTCCGGCCGAGAAGTGGTCCGGCGACCTGGCGGACAACGAGGAGTGGCTCAAGTCCCTCGGCGACCGCATCCCGCAGGAGCTGTGGGACGAGTACGAGGCTTTGAAGGCTCGCGTTAACGAGCGCCTGAGCTAGTACCCCGCTGATTCATTCAGCCGCAGACCCGCTGTAGCGGCGGGTCTTTCATAAGAGCATCCCGCGCGTTGCGCACGGGATGCCCGTTGGCGTGGGTAAGGCATCAAGATGCTTCCCGACGTTCTCGTTTCAGATTCGCCATCTTCGGGTGCACCCGTTCTGGCGGTTAGACTGGTTGCATGCAGTTGACGATGTTTTCCGACTACGCTTTGCGGGTGATTATGCGCCTGTCGGAGGAGGGGGCGAATCGTCGCTGGACCGCCGGGGATATGGCCGACGACCTCGGTGCCTCCCGCGCACATATCGCGAAGGTTGTAACCAGGCTCGTCGACATGGGGCTCCTCGAATCGACCCGCGGACGCGGCGGCGGGATCTCGATGGCCGATGGGGCGGAGAAAGAATCTGTGGGCGCGATTCTCCGCCAACTGGAAACCGGGGAAGTGGTGGACTGTGTCGGCACTAATTGTCCCTTGCTGCCTGGCTGCGGATTGCGGCCGGCGTTGGCTCAGGCACAAGAGGCGTTCTTTGCCACCTTGGATCCATTGACGATCGAGGATGTGGCTCGGCCCCGCCTCGACCAGGACCTCACTGTGTCCGGGGCGCTCCCGCTGACACCGCTCTGAGTTCTCCGTCTGTGCCTGTGTCTCAGTAGAACATCGGGGGTGGCGTCGGGAAGCGGGGTTTAATGCGCATGTAAGATTCGGATTAAGTCATTACGGACATTCCGTGATGGCACCTCCACCTTTGGCCAGCCCAGGCCGTCGCCTCACCCAAGGAGTATTCCCGTGACCAGCAACGCAATGAACAGCCCCTCAATCGACGTGAAGAAGCAGGCGCTCACTGACGAGCAGGCCGACGTCATCCGCGCCACTCTCCCGGCAGTCGGAGCAGCCATCGGTGACATCACCCCGAACTTCTACAATCGGATGTTCGCCGCTCACCCGGAACTGCTCGCCAACACCTTCAACCGCGGTAACCAGAAGATGGGTGCACAGCAGAAGGCATTGGCGGCGTCGGTCGCCACCTTCGCGACCGTCCTCGTTGATCCGGAGGCTCCCGCCCCAGAGCAGCTGCTCTCCCGCATTGGGCATAAGCATCTCTCTGTCGGCGTGGTTGAGGGGCAGTACGCGGTGGTGCACAAGCATCTCTTCGACGCGATCGAGGAAGTGCTGAGCCCGGAGGTCTTCTCCGGCGCGGTCCGTGATGCGTGGGATGCGGTGTACCTGGAGATGCAGCGCGTTCTCGTGGACTTTGAGAAGGGGCTGTACGCCCAGAACAATCTCACCCCGGGCGATGTTTTTCGCACAGTTGAGGTCACCGGCCGTGAGGAGCGCGGCGGTAACATCGCGGTGTTCACGGTCACCGGCAAGGACTCGGAGCTGCCGGAATTCCGTCCGGGTCAGTACATCTCGGTGCGTCGGACGATGGCTGATGGTGCAGGGCAGCTGCGCCAGTATTCATTGATTAACGCTTCCGGACACGGCGAGTTGGCCTTCGCCGCGCGTCGGGTCGATTCGCTGGACGGACAGCCTGCCGGTGAGGTTTCCAACTCGCTATGGGAGGGCCTGCAGGTTGGCGACGATTTGGAGATCTCCCTTCCCGCCGGTGACCTGACGCTCGACATTGATTCAGAGGATCCGGTTGTTCTGATCTCGGCAGGCATCGGTGCGACCCCGATGATTGGAATGCTCGCGCACCTGGCGGAAAACTCCTCGGAGCGGGAGATCCTGGAACTGCACGCGAACCGCTCCACTGACGCTGATGTGTTCGCAGCAGAGCGATCTGAGTACCTCGCGGCGCTGCCGAATAGCTCCAGCGTCATTTGGTACGAGCCCGAGCACATGGACCTCAACGGCGACAACCAAGAGAGAATCGAGTTCCCGGAAAACGCCAGCTTCTACATCTGTGGCAACAACCCGTTCCTCCTCCACGTCCGGGCACAACTGGCTGAGCGCGGCATCGTCAGCGGCCGAGTCCACTACGAACTGTTCTCCCCGAACGACTGGCTCGTGGATCAGTAGTCGCCTGAATCCCGCGGGAGTGACCCGGTATTATCAGTGGACATGACTGAGAAGAACACGCAGGATGACGGCCGTTACGACGCGGGAATCCAGGTCCGTAGAGAGGTCATGGGCGATGACTTCGTCGACGCAGCGCTGTCCCGCAATGCCGGCTCCGATGGTGAAGAACTGCAGAAGCATGTCACCGCCACGGTGTGGGGATCCGTCTGGACCCGCGATGGCCTCTCCAAGCGCGACCGCAGCCTGCTGAACATCGGCATGCTGGTTGCACTTCGTGCCACCGAGGAGCTGCGCGGACACGTCCGCGGTGCGCTGACCAATGGCCTGACGCGTGAAGAAATCACCGAGGCTGTCATCCAGTCGGCTGGATACTGCGGAGCACCGGCCGCACTGTCGGCAATGAAGGTCGTGCAGGAAGTCCTGGTCGCAGAACTCGGTCCGCTGGAGGACTAGCCAGACCAGGCTTGTCGCCTACTGCCTGGGCACCGGCTTGAGCATCGCAATCCGCGGCGCCACATCAAGTCCCAGCTCTGACTCCTGGTGAAGGATGGAGCGGAGGTGGGGTAGGGGAGCGTCGGGAAGCGGTTGGAAACCTAACCTTTTATAGAAGGGCGCGTTCCACGGCACGTTCTCGAACGTGGTGAGCGTGACGCCCGCCAGGCCGCGCTGCGCCGCAATGAGCGTGATGAGGTTGATCAATGAGGTGCCTAGGCGCCGCCCGCGGAAATCAGGATGCGTGGAAACCTGCTCGATGTGCACGTATCCGTCGATCTCGCAGAACCACGCCCACGCGGCCAGAAGGCTGGATGAGACCGCAGGATCGCCGTCGATGACGCGGACGAAGTTGTTATCGATGGCGTCGCGAAGAACATCAGCCGACGGCGGATCGTCATCCGCAATGGTGGGGAGACCGACCTCACGGAATGGTTGTCCGGCGGCGATCTCCACTGCCTGAATTGATTCGATATCCCCCGGCTGCGCAGGCCGGATACGTGACACACTTGCCGATCGCATGGCCCGATCCTGCCACGAGCGAGCCACAATGTCACCGGTTCTGCTCGCTGGCGCCAGTGAACGCGGCGGTCAGGGGCTGCGCGACCGTACCCTGGAAGCATGAATGATAGCCCCGTGACCCGGCACACCATCTTCCAGAACTCACTGATGTCCGCGCTCCTGGACGGGATCTACGACGGTGAGATGACCATCGGCGAACTCCTCGGCAAGGGGAACTTCGGCCTCGGCACCTTCAACGCCCTTGACGGTGAAATGGTGATCATCGACGGGGTCTGTTACAAACTGCGCCACGACGGCACCGCCTCGGAAGCGGACCTTGGCGAGCACACCCCGTACGCGGTGGCCACGAACTTCGTCCCGCGAATCCGCAGGCAGGCACCGCAGAACATCCGTCGTGCAGATCTGTCGGCCTTCATCGATGAGATGACCCCGTCGGAGAACTACATGTACGCGGTGCGGATCACCGGCCACTTCGTTGACGTGACCACCCGTACGGTGGTGAAGCAGCAGAAGCCGTACCCGCCGATGGTCGAGGCCGTTGATTCCGACGAAGAGCACCACTTCACGGATGTTTCCGGGGTGATCGCTGGTTTCCGCACGCCCATCTACGAGAAGGGCATCTCCGTCCCAGGCTGTCACGTGCACTTCATCGATGACGATCGCACCGGCGGCGGCCATGTCCTGGACTTCACGCTGGCCGAAGGCGTCATTGAACTGTGCCCGGGCACGAACTTGGACTTGCGATTGCCGTTGACCTCGGCGTTCTCCGGAGCCAATCTTGATCCGGATGACCTGGATGAGCAGCTCCACGCCACCGAGGTGAAGGACTAACAAACCCGCTTCCCGACGTTTCCCTCGCTCCACGGCTATGAACCGTGAGGAAGGGGACGTCGGGAAGCGGGGTGGGAGCGCGCTTTGCGCGTGAAGGTGTTTAGCCCTTCAGCGATGCCGGCGGAGTGAAACGCTCGCCGTGCTTTGCGGCCAATTCCTCAGCGCGAGCGACGAAGCCCTCGACACCACGGGTCGGAGTGGTGTCGCCGGAGCGCTTGGCCTCCAGAGCCGCACGCTTGGCGTCGGACGGGCGGCCGGAGTAGCGGTCGTAGTTCTTAATGAACTGACGGGTACCACCGGTCCAGGCCGGGTAGCCGATGCCGAAGATGGAGCCGATGTTGGCGTCCGCGTCATGGAGCAGAACTCCCTCGTCAACGCACTTCTGCGTCTCGACGGCCTCGATGAACAGCATGCGGTCGATCAGATCCTGCAGGTCGACCTCGTCGGCCGGGATGGAACCTGCGCCGAACTCGGTGCGCAGACCGTCCCACAGGCCGGTGCGCTTGCCGTCTTCGTAGTTGTAGAAACCACGGCCCTCGAGCTTGCCCGGGCGGTCGTGCTGCTCGAGCATTCCGTTGACGATGTCGGAGACACCACCGTCGTCGACGGACTGACCTGCGGCCTCAGCAGCAGCGCGGGTCTCGTCGGCGATCTTCTTCATCAGCTTCAGGTTGAGCTCATCGGCGAGCTGCAGCTGCGGGGCCGGGTAACCGGCCTGTCGAGCGGCCGCCTCAACGATGGAGGGCTCGTAACCCTCAGCGACCATGCGCATTGCCTCGTTGATGACGGTGCCGATCACGCGGGAGGTGTAGAAACCGCGGGAGTCGGTGACCACGATCGGGATCTTGCGGATCTGGACGGAGAAGTCCAGAGCCTTAGCCAGGGTCTCCGGGTCGGTGTCGTCACCGGAGATGATCTCGATGAGCTGCATCTTGTCCACCGGGGAGAAGAAGTGCAGGCCAATGAAGTCACCGGTGCGCTTGACGTGGGAGCCGAGCTCGGTGATCGGCAGGGTCGAGGTGTTCGAGCCCAGGACACAGGTCTCCGGGACAGCGGCCTCGATCTCAGCGTGGACCTTGTGCTTGAGGTCGGTGTTCTCAAAGACGGCCTCGACGACCAGCTCGACGTCAGAGAGATCGTCGTAGGAGTCGGTCGGGTGGATGCGAGCCAGCAGCGCCTCGGACTTCTCCTCGGTGGTGCGGCCGCGCTCCAGTGCCTTCTTCTCGATGGCCTCGGAGTATCCCTTGCCGCGGTCGGCGTTCTCCTGGGAGACGTCCTTCAGCACGACATCCATACCGGCCTTGGCACAGACGTACGCGATGCCCGCGCCCATCATGCCGGCGCCGACAACGGCCACCTTCTGGAAGGACGCCTTCGGGAACGGGGTTCCGTCAGCCTGCAGCGGGCGGGATCCGCCACCGTTGCAGTGGTTCAGGTCGAAGAAGAACGCCTGCATCATGTTCTTCGACTGGGTGCCGGTGACCAGCTGCGTGAAGTAGCGGGACTCGATGGTCAGCGAGCTATCGAAGTCGACCTGCGAACCCTCGATGGCTGCCTGCATGGCCAGCTTCGGAGCAAGCATCGGGGCGCCCTTGAGCTGCTTGGTCAGATTGGCCGGGAAGGACGGCAGGTTCGCTGCGAACTTCGGTACGGACGGGGTGCCGCCGGGGATCCGGAACCCCTTGACGTCCCACGGCTGCGCTGCGGCAACGTTACCGGAGAGTACGAGCTCACGGGCACGAGCGGCGAGGTCCTCAGGCGCGACGACCTCGTCGACCAGACCGATGTCCATGGCCTTAGTCGGGTTGACCTGCTTGCCCTGAAGGATGAGTTTCATCAGGGCGTCCTGGATACCGATCATGCGCACGACGCGGGAGATGCCACCGGCACCCGGCAGCAGGCCGAGGGAAACCTCCGGCAGGCCGATCTTGGACCCGCGGGCATCAGCGGCGACGCGGTAGTTAGCAGCCAGAGCGACCTCGAGGCCACCGCCGAGCGCAGCGCCATTGATGGCAGCGACGACCGGGACCGGCAGCTTCTCGATGCGGCGCAGGGAGGACTTCATGTCCTGGACCTGCTCGAACATTTCCTCGGCGTCAGCCTCGGTGGTCTTGGACATCGCCTTGATGTCGCCGCCGGCGAAGAAGGTCTTCTTGGCGGAGGTGATGATGACGCCCTTGATGGCGTTCTCATCCTCGGCGAGCTCGGCCTCCAGGCGATCCGCAGTAGCGCGGATGTCTTCCCGGAAGGTCGGGTTCATGGTGTTGACGGGTGCGTTGGGGTCGTCCATCGTGAGCGTGACGACGCCCTCCGCGTCCTTCTCCCACCGGAACATGTTGTCGGTCATTGGTTTTCTCCTTGAAAAGCCGTGGTGTCGACGGTGTGGTTAGTGATTGGTGGGGTTAGACGCGCTCGATGATGGTCGCCACGCCCATGCCGCCGGCGACGCACAGAGTGATCAGCGCGTAGCGGCCGCCGGAGCGGTGCAGTTCATCGATGGCGGTACCGGTGATCATCGCGCCGGTAGCACCCAGCGGGTGCCCCATGGCGATGGCGCCACCGTTGATGTTGAGCTTCTCGTCCGGGATGCCCAGGTTCTGCTGTGCGTGCAGGACGACGGAGGCAAATGCTTCGTTGATCTCCCAGACGTCAATGTCGTCCGGGGCCAGGCCCGCCTTGGCCAGTGCCTCGCGGGCAGCCGGCTCGATGCCGGTGAGCATGATGGTCGGCTCAACACCATTGACTGCGACGGAGACGATGCGGGCACGTGGGGTCAGGTTCATCTCCTGACCGGCCTTTTCGCTGCCGATGAGGGTCAGTGCGGCTCCGTCGACGATGCCGGAGGAGTTACCGGCGTGGTGGAGGTGGTTGATCTCCTCCAGCTGCGGGTACTTCTTCAGTGCGACGGCGTCGAAGCCGCCCATCTCACCCATCATGGCGAAGGCCGGGCGCAGGCTGGACAGGGAATCGGCGGTGACGCCCTTACGGATCGTCTCGTCGTTGTCCAGGATGGTCAGACCGTTCTCGTCCTTCACCGGGACGACCGAGCGGTCGAAGAATCCGGCGTCACGAGCGGCTGCGGCGCGCTCGTGGGAACGGGCTGCGTACTGGTCGAGCTGATCGCGGTTGAACCCATCGAGGGAGGCGATCAGGTCAGCGGAGATGCCCTGCGGCACGAAGTCGGTCTCCAAGGAAACCTCGACGTCCATAGCCATGGCGCCGCCGTCCGACATCATCGGAACGCGGGACATGGACTCGACGCCGCCGGCGAGCACCAGTTCGTCGAAACCGGAGCGAACCTTCTGGGCCGCCAGGTTTACGGCGGACAGGCCGGAGGCGCAGAAACGGTTGATCTGCACGCCGCCGGTGCGGTACGGCAGGCCAGCCGCGAGTGCGGCGGTGCGGGCAAGGTCAGCGCCCTGGTCGCCGACCGGGGTAACGCAGCCGAGGATCAGATCGGAGATCCGGTTCTCGTCCAGGTCGGGGAATCGCTCACGCAGTTCGTCGACGAGCCCGGTGACCAGGCTGACGGGGCGAACGGAGTGGAGGGAGCCGGTGTTCTTGCCTTTTCCCCGGGGGGTGCGAATGGCCTCGTAGATGAAGGCCTCGCCGCCCGCATTGGTGGCGTTGGTCATGTTCTTTCCTCTGCTTCGGCGGAGAGTGTCATGGGTCACTCTAGCCATGTTGACGTGTGCGTGTCTCACGCTCCAGTGCATATTGGATCAGAGACTCTGGCATCAGTTTTTTGCTGGTCACAGGTGATCGGCGTTTTCTTCTGGGCCCGAAAATTTCCGGGGGTACCGTCGGCGCTGCGCAACGACGTTCCCCTGAAAAGACTTGGCTTCCCGGCGTCCAGATCCGCCCCCACTTTCCCTTTCTCTTAACCCAAGTGAGAGATTTCCCAACCCGGCCAGCGGGGGGCCGAATTCGGGGGTGCGTGGTCGCTATGGCGGTGAGCGGCCGGTCGCATGCAACTCTGATGCGTCGGCCCGCTGGCGCGCCGTGGGGGCTCGAATCAGCAGTTAGAGAGAGCCCTGTCGCTCAGTTCGCGGTAAATCTCATCGCTGGGCTGGATGGGGTTCTCTGATAGGCATCCATGGATGATTTGCGTGTCCTGGTTGTCGCCGGTGGCGTCAATAATCTGCACGGGCGGATAATGGCGCAGGGCCTCGTCAATGGCTGGCCACAATTCGTCCGCTGATGCGGTGGAGGTCTGCGGATCCGTTACCTCGACGGTCATGCTGGCAGTGGTCTTCTGCGTGTCTGTCGCTGCGCAGTGATGGGCCTCGATGCTGAAAAGCCGCACTGCCGGAATGCCTTTGACGTGTTCCCACGTGCTCATTCAACCGACGATACGTGCACCTTCATGTTCAATGAGCAGGCGTTGGTCATCGGCGCCTTCCACTTCAATTCTGAGGAAGAGCCTTTTCACCTGGCTAAAGAGTCCTGCTGCGAATTCGGCTGTTGACCTGTCGATGTCCCCAACTAGAAGTGCGAGCCAACTCGACCGGAACATCGCACGTGCAGTCAGGTTGAACGGCTCGAGCGCATGGTGCAAGGCCAGGGCCCTGCCTCCCTGGGGGGGGAGCTGATGGACTCGGCCAACACTCGCTCGGATTCGAGGTTCAGATCGACCACGTCTACCTCGTCCTCGTTCTTTGCCTGAGCCTCGATGTCGCCGAGTAGTGAGTTGATTGCCTGAGGCGATTCACTTCCGGTGATCGCGACCGTGACTGTCGCGTGCCATTGCTGGGTGACCCCGTCGAGACGTTCACTGTTCGAGTCAACTGTCGGCTGCGCTGGAAGTGCTAGGCCGGCGTCCTCCCAGGCTTGTTGTGCTGCCGCAGCGACGGCTTCTTCGGTCGCGTCGGTGGGCCCTGATCCGGAGCAGGCAGTGATGACGGCAAGGGTGATGGCAGAGATGAGCGCTCCGAGGAGTCGACGTGGGTATCTCAATATGCTTCGAGGTCCCAAGGTGATGTCGCGTCCCGTGTGAGTCCGTTGTCTCTGCATGTGCCCATGCCTCCCTGGTGGGCAGGTTTGCGGTTAATAAACTTACCTTGGAAACGAAATGTGTGGTGGTGGGGCGGGACTACGAAGAAACCTGTTGCTTTCTAGCCGAGGAAGCCGCTGCCGAAGAACTTGTCTTCCGCAGGACCAGCACCAAGTTCGACACAGCGACCTCTCGCAGCGCCGGGATCTTCACCATCCACCATGCCCACCACGGGTGATACCTCGGGAAAGCGGCAAGGAGTTTGGCGGCGCCGTCGCGCTGCAGTGCGCGGGCCCAGTCCAGGCCTTCAGCGCAGCCGACCTCAAAGAGGGATTCACCGTAGTAGTTCTTCGGTCGGTGCCCGTGCTTCTTCTCGTACATCCGGCGAGCCCGGTCACCGCCGAGATAGTGGGTGAATCCCATTTCATGGCCACCGAACGGGCCAAACCAGCAGGTGTACGAGTACACGACCAGTCCGCCTGGTTTGGTGACCCGGAGCATTTCCTTGCCCATCCGCCAGGGCTCGGCGACGTGCTCTGCGACATTGGAGGAGTACGTCATATCGAAGACATCGTCGCGGAACGGCAATTCCAAACCAGAGCCACGCACTGAGGAATCTAGTTCGATGCCGGCTGCGGCCATCTCACCGACATCAGGTTCGCAGGTGTAGTACTCCACGTCACGCGCAGCGAAGGCCTTACCGAAGTAACCCGGTCCACCGCCGACGTCGAGGATGCGCTGACCGGACAGCGGACTATCGGAGCTCCCCTCCGTTGGGGCTTGGCCTTCCCCTCCTGTATTGCCGGAGGAAATGTGCTCGAGCAGAGAGACGGTGTCATCGGCGAGATGACCGTAGAAAATGTCCGGATCGGTCTGCTCGTACTGGAAGTCAGAGAGCAGTCCGAATGAGCGGCGGAGGGTCGCGAACTTCTGCAGCGGACGCACCGGCGTCAGGCCACGCATGACCGAGGGGATCAGAAATTGTGCCGAGTGGCGCGGGGCGTCTGGGGAGTTCACGGTCTGAAAGTACCGCACGGTGGACCGGTCCGGAGCCGACTACCACGACGTAAATTGCTGGAAAAGTAACGAGTGTTTGGTCTCGACCGGGGCAGGACGGCCCGACTGCGGGGCCGGTACTACCTCAATGTTGTTATCGGTGAGGAAGGTTCGTACGCTGGGATCCTTAATCGGCTGACGCTGTTTCCCGAAGTGCATTCTTGGCTTTTCGTTGGGTGCGGTCACCGCGTCTGGGACCTTCCCGGGACAGGAAAGGCGGCTCGAACAGTGCTTGAATTTCTCTCGACGAGATGGATGGACGTGCTCTTTCGCTCGTACCAGCACGCCAGTCTCGTCGTGCAGTGTCTGCTTCTTGCAACGGTGATCGCGCTGGTTATCGCGGCTTTGGTGGTGAATCGCCCGTGGGGAGCGGCCGCTGCAAACTCGCTGTCCTCTATCGGATTGACGTTGCCGTCGCTGGCGCTGTTAGGCCTCATGATTCCGCTATTTGGGATCGGCACGACACCGTCCGTGGCGATTGTGACCTTCTATGCCACCTTGCCGATCGTGCGTAATTCGATTGTCGGATTGCAAGGTGTTGATTCCGCGGTCCTGGAGTCAGCACGTGGTCAGGGGATGAGCAGTTTTGCAGTACTTCTGCGGGTACGACTGCCGACAGCATGGCCGATCATTATGACCGGAGTCCGGGTATCTGCGCAGATGTCGATGGGTATCGCCGCCATTGCGGCCTATGCCCTTGGCCCGGGGCTGGGTGGCTACATCTATACCGGGCTAAGTCAGATCGGCGGAGTGAACGCCGTGCATTACGCGCTGGTAGGAACTATCGGCGTGGTCGTTGTTGCACTGATTGTCGACGCCATCCTCGCACTCATCGCCCGTGCGACCACTTCGAAGGGACTCCGAGCATGATCCGAGAGAATACATTGACGGACTCGGCCCAATCTGGTGTCGAAATCCAGCTACGTGGGGTGACCAAACGATTCAGAGGACAGTCCAAGCCAGCCATTGCTGATCTCGATCTCACCATTCCCGCCGGAGAGTTGGTCATCTTCGTTGGCCCTTCCGGATGCGGCAAAACCACCACGCTGAAGATGATCAACCGGTTGATCGAACCCAGTGGTGGTTCGATCCTCATTGACGGTGACGATGTCACCCACACCGATCCGACGAAGTTACGGCGGCAGATCGGGTATGTCATCCAGGGCGGCGGAATGATCCCCCACATGACGGTCGCGGGCAACATTGGTTTGGTTCCCGGATTGCTCAAGTGGGACAAGAGTCGGATCCGGCAGCGAGTCGACGAATTATTGGACATGGTTGGTCTTGCTCCGGAGACCTACCGTGACCGTTATCCGCGAGAGCTGTCTGGCGGAGAGCAACAGCGCGTCGGTGTCGCACGCGGTTTGGCCGCAGATCCGCCGGTGGTCCTGATGGATGAACCTTTCGGAGCAGTTGATCCGATCACCCGCTCGCGGCTCCAAGACGAGTTGATGAGTATCCAGTCGGAATTGGGCAAGACCATCGTCTGCGTTACCCACGACATCGACGAGGCAATAAAACTCGGTGACCGCATCCTGATCCTCGAACCTGGCGGGAAGATCGCCCAATATGACACCCCGCAGAACATCCTTGCGGCCCCGGCCAATGATTTCGTTAAGGACTTCATCGGTTCGGGCTCGACGCTGAAGCAGCTCAGTCTCTGCCGAGCTGACGACCTCCCGTTCACCCATCTGCAGACCGCCACGATCGGCGAGCCCACATTCGACGTGGTCAGGCGGCTCGAGGAAGCCGGTGAGACGTCAGCGGTGATTGTGGACGAACACGACCGTCCTTGTGAGTGGCTAGGGATACGGCAGCTGCAGAATCTCCAGGAGGTGCCAGCGCCTGCGCGTCATGCGTCGAACGTCATCGACCGCAGTGTCACCGTCAACAATGCCGTTGACTCGATGCTCGCATCCAGCCACGGAGGCGTCATGGTCACTGAAGACGGCGTTTTCATCGGCGTCCTGATGTACGACGCAGTGATTGACTATGTCCGCGCTCTGAATGAGGAGGCCGTCGCCTGGCAGGAGGACACTCGGTGATGTTTAGGAAAGCCTCTCGCGAAGATCGAATACTCCTGCTTGGGCTGCCCGTGCTCGTCGCCGTGATCTTCGGGGGATGGCTGGCGTGGCACGCGGTTGCGGACCTGGACGACATTGAGGCCAGGACTCTGGAATTATCGAATGTGGCCGCGCTGACCTGGGAACATCTGCAACTGGTCGTGATGTGTACGGCATTGGTCATATTCACGGCAGTCCCCGTGGGGATTCTGCTGACCCGCGGTGGCGGCACATGGCTTGCTGGGCCGGTGACGTTTATCGCCAACATGGGCCAGGCTGCCCCGGTCATCGGAGTGATCGTGCTGTTGGCGGTCTGGCTTGGTTTCGGCACCTTCGTGGCAGTCCTGTCGCTGTGGGTTTATGCGTTTCTGCCGGTCTTGGCCAATACAGTGGCTGGACTTCGGAACGTGGACCGAACCCTGATTGAAGCGGCACGCGGCCAATCGATGTCTCCGGCGCAGGTGTTGTTCCGAATTGAGCTGCCGATAGCGCTACCGGTGATTATGGTTGGCGCCCGCACGGCGCTTGTCCTCCTCGTAGGAGCCGGAGCGTTCGCCACCTTTATTGACGCAGGCGGACTGGGAACTTTGATCACTACCGGCGTCAGCCTGTACCGATTCCCGATTCTGGTATCCGGCGCCGTACTCATCGCGGCCCTCGCATTGGCTGTCGAATGGTGTGGACGTGTCCTTGAAGTCAGCCTGACTCCGAAGGGGATGAAATGAAATCTCGACCGCGCGAAGTACATCGCAGATCCCCGCAGGGTAGGGCGTCACGGAAACTCGTGGCCGCTGTGATCGCGACGATGTCTTCCCTGTCTTTGGTGGCGTGTGGCTTGGGCACCGGAGGCGGTTTTTCTCCCACCGGGGAACTGGCAGGTGAGGTCGAAAACATCGAGCTTGATGGACTCTCAATCGCTGTCGGATCGAAGATGGATACCGAGCAGATCCTGCTGGGGAAGATGGCGGTGATTCTCTTCCAATCCGCAGGAGCGGACGTGTCGGATCTGACGAACATCCCCGGGTCCGTGTCCGCTCGGCAGGCACAGATCACCGGGAACATGGACTTCATGTTCGAGTACACCGGCACTGCCTGGATTACTTATATGGGGGAGACCGTCCCGATTCCAGATACGACAGAGCAGTATGAGGCAGTCCGCGATGTCGACCTCGCAGAGAACGACCTGGTGTGGCTACCTCCCTCGTCGATGAATAACACCTACGGGATGGCGATGAAACGCGAGAATGCCGAGGAATACGGCATCCAGACGCTGGAGGACGTGAACCTACTTCCGGAGGATCAGCAGACGTTCTGCGTGGACGCGGAATTCAATGCCCGTAATGACGGCTTCGGTCCGATGCTCGATGCATACGGAATCGCCGCGCCGGAAGGCGACCGGTTGTCGATTATCGATCCAGGAGCGATCTACTCTGCGGTCGACGGAGGTACCTGCATGATCGGGGAGATTTACACCACCGACGGACGAATTCCGGCACTTGATCTGCAAATTCTCGAGGACAACCTGGAGTACTTCCCGAAGTACAACATGACCCCGGTGATACATAAGGAGACTCTCGACCAATACCCGCAGATCGCGGATCTGGTCACCCCGATCACCGCTGATCTGACCAATGAAAAAATGCAGCAGCTCAATGCTCAGGTTGATGTGGACGGTCGGGAACCAGCTGATGTTGCGTACGACTATCTCGTCGAACTGGGAGTGATCCGATGAGCAGTTAGCGTGAATCCGCCCCAACTGACACCGCGGCCGATTTCGGTCACTAAAGTGACTCCGCATGAGAGTTCTGCTGCTGTGTTGGCGCGATACTGGCCACCCGGAGGGCGGCGGCAGCGAGACGTACCTGGAACATGTGGCAGAGCATCTGGTGCAATCCGGCCACGAGGTCGTCTACCGCACCGCGGCGTACCCGGGGGAGAAGAAAACCTCCGAACGCTCCGGCGTGACCTTCTCCAGGGCCGGCGGCAATTACAGTGTCTACGTCCGAGGATGGCTCGCAATGCTGGCGGCCCGGTTCGGAATCGGTTCCATTGCACGAGGACTGGGCGGAAAGCCGGATGTGGTCGTCGATACGCAGAATGGAGTGCCGTTCTTCGCGCGGATCTTCTCCGGCGCCCCGACTGTCGTGCTGACCCACCACTGCCACCGTGAACAGTGGCCGGTGGCAGGTCCGGTCACCGGCAAGATCGGCTGGTTCATCGAATCCAGGCTGTCCCCATGGCTGCACCGCGGCTGTCGCTACATCACCGTGTCTGAGCCCAGTGCCGAAGATTTGCGGGACCTGGGCGTCGCCGCCGATGCCATTCGGGTCATTCGCAATGGGGTCGACCCCGCTCCAGCACCGGCTGAGAGTCCTGTTGCGCCGGATACTGACATCGACCCATGTTCCCTCGAGCACGGACTCCGCCTGGTCACACTGTCCCGCCTGGTGCCGCACAAGCAGATCGAGCATGCCATCGACGCGGTCGCCGAACTAGTTACCGACTATCCCAACGCCCAACTCGACATCATCGGCTCCGGATGGTGGACCGATGAGTTAGTGAGGTATGCGGAGGAGAGGAACGTCGGGAAGCATGTTGTTTTCCACGGGCACGTCTCCGAGGAGGAGAAGCACGCGATTCTCGCGGGCGCGTGCTTGCATCTGATGCCGTCACGCAAGGAGGGCTGGGGACTGGCGGTAATTGAAGCGGCGCAGCATCGCGTCCCCACTATTGGTTACAGCTCCTCAGCCGGGCTTCGCGATTCAGTAGTTGATGGTGAGACCGGCGTGCTAGCACAGGACCGGCGCCACCTGGAGGAGCTAACTCGCATGCTCATCGATGATGCGACCACTCGCCGCGCACTTGGAGACGCGGCAGAACTGCGAGCACGGGGCTTCTCCTGGGATGCCACCGGCGCCGCAGTTCAGGAGGAACTGGAGTCGGTCGTCGCGAACCGTTGACGTCCCACCGCCCGCAGCCCCGAGCCTGCAGCCACAACCGGCCCGGTCAGTAGCGCTGCGGCCCATACGGCGAAGGCCAGCCAGGCCGCGGTTCGGTCGGCCGGAGATGGGGCGTTAATCGCGCCGGGCACGTGGTACAACGCGAGCATCTCGTCCGAGTACGTCAGATCAAGGTGGTTCAGGATCTGTGCGGACTCACCCATGGGGCCGGGGGAGTCCTGGACGAGAATCCACTCGACGCCTGCGTCGGCGAGGCGCTCAAGCGCGTCATCGGGTGCCTCCAGGAGAATCGCCTGGACCTGCGAGGCGGAGCCTTCCCCAGCTACTACGGTGTCTCCGACGATCAGGTCATTCGTTGCGATCACGGGAACCGGGAGTTTCTTCACCGCCGGGTCGTACACCGGCCTGTCATTAATGATTCGGTAGGACGCGGCTGGCAATGCAGCCACCGCTCCATCGGACATCGCGACGATTCCGGTGACCCACTGCCATCCGTCGGAGCGGTCTTGTGGCTGCAGCTCGGAGACGTCGGAAGGCAATTCTGGCACCGCTGCCACAGCGATCAGCACCGCGATCGCACCGGCGAGAATCTGCCGGCGCTCCGGTAGCCGGTCGGCGAGGGCCTCCGCGCCGGTCGCGATGAGGATTGCGTAGCCCGGCAGCGCCAATGCGACGAACTTCTGGGTGTCTCGGAATAGTCCAGCGCCGGGCACGGTATCCAAGGACCAACCGACCATCGCGATGCCCCACGACGTCGCCAGCACCGCAGGCACCACCACCGCCACCGCGGCCAAAACGACAAGTCGACGCCGGCTGCGCAGCACCTGCAGGCCAAGTGATGAGGTGATCGACGGATCGTCGATTCGGCCCCACGCCTTGCGGAACCCGAGAGCGAACAAGGCTAGGAGGAGAACCACCGTCAATGCCGCAGCGCCGGCCTCACGGGAGGCTGGCACCACCTGTGCGTTCCAGATGCCGCCGAGGCCGGCCAACGCGCCGATAGTTCCCACGAGGTTCTCTGCACGGGCAGCGAACATCCCCGCTCCGGCAGGATCGGACAGAGTGGGTGCCGACGCAGATGCTGGGACTCCGGGAATCCCGGGGATCGACACGATGAGCCAAGGCAGGGATACCAGGACAGCGGTGAGTACCGCGGTGAATCGGTCCCGCCAAGTGCGGGCGGCGACGACGGCGACCGTTCCGCCGAGCACAGCTCCAGTCGGGGTGAGCGCGGCCAGCGCCATCGACGAGGTGCGCCACCCAGTGCGGCCAAGCACCGCAGTCAGAGCGATCGTGGGCAGCAGCACCGCGGCGAGGACCAGCGACCACTGCCCCTGCAGCAGCCGTTCCACCACGAACGGATTCCACAGAGTGATTGTCACTGCGGCGACCTGACCGGGAAGACCTGCGCCAAGGAGTCGTCGCACCAGTTCGGCGGCCGATACCCCGCCAATCATGAATGCGACGAACAATAACGCCGTCACCAGCGCAGAGGCGGACACGACAGTGCTCATCAGCGCCAAGGCGGTGTCCTGGGGAACCGCGCGGGCGGCGTTGGCGTCTAGGCCCAGTGCGGCGTCAGACAGCGGCAATTGCAGCGGAACCACCATGTCCCGCAACATCAGCTCGCCTCGGCTGAACAGGAGCGGCCACAGGGCAGCCAGCGTCATCAGCAGCGCCCAGACCACCGGTACTGGATGCCCCGCGACACCAACGCGGGAGACACGTCGCCGGCGGGTGTCGCTGCCGGAGCCATATCCGGAGGTGCTATCCACGGTCACGCCAATGGAGCTTAGCTGCGTACCGCCGGGCAGGGAGAAAAATTCTCTCCCCGCCCGGCGGTACGGAAGTGATCGGTCAGTGACCGTTGGTTAGGAGCTCTTGCGCACTCCGATGAAACCAAGGATCAGGAAGACCAGGCCCAGGATGCCCAGGCCGATCGGCGCCCAGATGCCGGCGATGTTCAACAGGCCCTTGGAGTCCTTGGCGTTGGTCATCTGCGTGTTCTGAGTGTCCTCATCCCACTGCGCGGCGTAGTGCAGGGCGGTGCGGTTGCGGTCCTGTTCTTCCGCCTCGCGGATATCGCCGCGGGCGATTTCGTAGGCCTCTTCGTCGTTCTGTGCGTAGAACTGGAAGATGTCCTCGGTGCCGTTGACGATCATGCCGGTGGTCGGCTCAACGCGGACGGTACGGACGTTGGCGTAGTAGCGATCCATCTCGATCTCTTCGTCACCCTCGAGGCCCCACTGCGAAGCGGGGAAGCCCAGGCGCAGGGAACCCAGGTGTGCTTCGTCAGCCTCGGTCAGCTCACGGCCACCAGCGGTCTGGTGCGCGATGAACTGGTCGTAAAGATTGACTGGCTCGACGTCCATCTCGTAGACGTAGACGGTCTCGCCGTCCACGGTCTCCTCGCGGATGTAGTCGATCGGCTGTTCCTTCATGGCGACGACGTCGTAGTACGGGTAAGACTTCTTCTCCGCGCCCATCGGGAAGGTGTACTGAATGCCCGGACGGGTGAACGGGTTCAGGACGTTCGAGTCACTCTCGTTGTAGTCGTAGAACTGGATCGTGGACGTCGGCTCATCGATCGGGAACTGCGTGAAACGATCGAGCGTGATGCGGTCGACAGTCGCGTTGATCAGGTTCGCAGGCTCTTCCTTGTCATTACGCAGGATGGAGGTTCCGACCTCAAAGGTGACTACTTCGGCATCTGCTGGGTCCTGCATGCGGACGTGGCGGACAGAGCGCAGCTCTGCCTCGGTGTTGATGAAGCAGTGAACCGGAAGCGAAGCATCCCCTTCGGCATTGCACCGCTCGTCGTCAGCGGCATTTGGGACCGGCTCATTCTGGGCAACCTGGTTGGAGTCCAGGATCGCGCCTGACCGAAGCTCGGTGGACGTGGTGTTGACAGTGTCGAGCGGGAGCGAACGCAGCTTCGGAACCAACATGGTTGGCAGGAGAACGGCGATGACGATGAGAGCTGCGCCCACCGCAATGGCAATGTAGGACAGTGTTCTTCTGGCCATTTGTTGTGTTGATCCTTCCGGGGGGGGGATGGCCCAGGCTGAGCCAGGATAGGTTTCGGTGAGAAATCTATCAGCGTCCAACGGGGCAGTTCTTAGTTTTCCATTAATCTACAAAGTTTTCTTAGACTACTTAGCGTCGGACCCAGGAAGAGCCTGGAACCCGTCCGGGCGCGCAGGAGGTAACTCATGGCGGAACCGGCCTTCAAGCCAGGCTTTTTGCCCTCGTTGGAGGGGCTGCGAGCGGTTGCGGCGATCGGCATTATCGGAACGCACGTCGCTTTTCAGACAGCGCACGACACCGGCGCGTTGTGGGAACGGGTCCTCGGCCGGTTCGACTTCTTCGTCGCAGTGTTTTTCGCCCTCTCAGGGTTTTTGCTCTGGCGCTCCCATCGCGCTGGCGGCTTTGGAGGGCAGCCCCCTCAGATACTTCCCGACGGCTCCCGCGCCCGCGGCACCTGGGCCACTTACTACCGCAAACGTGCTGCCCGAATCCTGCCTGCCTACTGGGTATTGGTTGTGGTGGTGCTGTTGGTGTTCCCGGTGGCAGCCGGTGCCGGATGGACGGCGTGGCTCACCAACCTGACCCTGACTCAGGTCTACTTCTCGAACTCTTTGCACGGTGGCTTAACTCACCTGTGGTCCTTGTCGGTTGAGGTTGCCTTCTATGTGGCCCTGCCGCTGTTCGTGATCCTGCTACGGCGCACCGATCCGCTGCGGCACCAGGGCCGGCGAATCCTGGTGATCTCTGCTCTGGCGGTGGCCAGTTTTGCATGGGTGTGGCTTCCGCTGCCGTACCCGGATGGAGTGAACTCGCACATCCAGCCAGCGGCATTTTTCTCCTGGTTCGCGGTGGGGCTAATCCTCGCGGAGCTCGAGTCCCTGGCGGGCAATCCCAATCCTGCGGCGAGACGTCGACTCGAGATGATTCAGCAATGGGCCAGGTTCCGCTGGTTGTGGCTGCTGGTTGCCGTTGGCGCACTGGTCGTCGCGGCTCTGCTCGGGCCTCCGGGCCTGGTGGAGATGAGCAACTGGGAGTTCCTTCGTCGGCAGTGGTGCGGGCTCGTTTTCGGTGCCGCCTTGATCGGACCGTGGGCGCTGGCCCCGGAGTCGCAGATCCTCACCACACCGGTGATGCAGGCCCTGGGCCGCTGGTCCTACGGCATTTTCCTGTGGCACATGGCGCTGCTGTCGGTGGCGTTCCCGCTGCTGGGTATCCCCATTTTCGATGGTCACATCATTGCGGTGACCCTCGTGACGCTGGCTTTGACGATTCCGATCGCTGCTGCCTCTTACGCCTTCGTGGAGGAGCCAGCCCGGCGGTGGCTCGGCCGCCATTGGGCGGCACCGACCAAGACCAGGGACGTCACGCAGAGAAGCTGGAGTGACCAGCCAGCATCGAAGTAACCATTGGCAGGCCACGGAGTGTGCGACAGCAGCACTCCGGCCAGAGTCAGCACCGCTGCGGCAAGTGAGCCGAGGACGGTGGGACGTTCCAGAGCACGGGCAGCCTTGCTCCACGGTGCATGCGGTATCGCCCGGCCAAGCGCCGGCAGCCCCATTCCGACCAAGGCGGTGAGCGCTCCAACGAGGAGTCCCTGCCAGCCAGCGACGAGTCCGACGGTTGCGGTAGCGGTGGCTACTGCCGTCCAACGAGGTAAGTCGGGGGCGATGGGGGCGTCGTGAAGCGTGATTGTTTCGTCTGGGTCCTCGACTCGGCGCCACAGCACCAGCGCGATTGCAGCAACAATCGCTGCAAGCACTCCACCGCCGATGATGCCGGTGCGCCAGGTGGACTCGGCCGGGAACGTCACCTCGTACTGGCCTGAGGCACCCGGCGGGACGATCCAGCCCTGCTGCCATCCGTTGACGGTGACTGGTTCCAGCGCCTCGCCTCCGAGCGTCGCGCGCAGACCCGAGTTGACCGAGGTGGCGTCCCAAATGATGCGGGTGGAGTCGGTGGCGTCGACCCCATCCCCAAGAAGAGCAGCGTCCTGCTCCGCAGCGGAGGGCGCGGTGAAGTCTGCGCCGGTCAGCGCCACCCAGCGGGCATCGGACTGCACGATATGGGGGCCTGCTGCAAGCTCGAACTCCTCGCCACAGGCGACGTCCTCACCGCCGAGGGTGGTCCAAGAATCTTCCAAGCCACTGCGGCAGGTGTCGGTGTCGAGGGTGACCATGATGCCGTCGCGGTCCTCCGGGACAGTGATCATGCGCTGCATGGTCCCCTCGGAGATCTCTTGGCCCAGCACCCACCGCTGGACGTCCGAAGACGCATCCGGCACTGCGGGGATACGTGCTGGGGTTACGTCCGTGCCATCGGAGCTCCATGCGGAGATCTCCGACAATGCGAAGCCCAATCGGGCATCGGTCGCGGTGATGCGCACTGTCGAGGTCTCCCCGGCAGGAAGTGCCACAGACGTCGGATCGCCAGGGGAGAGTTGCACCGTCGTGGACCCAGCATCGGTGCGGACACGGACCTCTACCGGGGCTCGAGCGGCCGTGAGAGTGACCGTCGCAAGGTTGGTGGGCTCCTCCAGATCGAACTGGACCCACTCGGCCTGGCCGGTACCGCGCGAGGGCTCCCACCAGGTGTTCGGATTGCCGTCGACCAGGGAATTGACCGACCGGCTCGGTACCGAACCTCCGAAGCTGTATGGATCGGCCGCTGACGAGGACGCCGAGACCGATCCGCGGCCAGCCAATACCGAGGTCTGCGGGATCCCGTCGACCGGGTAATCCGAGACTAGATTCGACACTCCTGGATCGTCATCGGGGCTGAGAATGCCGGACACCGCGCCGGTGACTTCGCCGTAGTTGCGACCGCGCAGAGTCGGGGTGTCTGTGACGGTGCCGGCGCCCTCGGTGGCGAGGATGCGGACGGGGGAGGAGCCGTCGACGTCGTCAAGCCGGGGCAGGACCTCCGGTCCTCCAGAGACCAACGGAATCTCGCTGGTGTCGATGATGCGAGGGGCCAACGCAGCACCGTCTGCGCCACTCTCAGGCGTGACCGACCAGATCACGATGCCCTCGCGAGTGCCCTCTCCGAACTCTGCGGCATGCTCAAAGCCTGGCGATGCAGAGAGGGTCCGCTCCAGCTTGCCCAGGTCAGTCGCTCGGTTAGACGACTTCGCGTCGTACCGCACCAGGATGTGGCCGATGCCCTCTGTGTGCAGAGTCTCCGCCAGCGTGTCGACGGACTCACCCCGCGCCAGTTCCTCCTGCAGCCCATCAAGTGCGCGGATTGCCTCCGGTGGCACCAGCGGAATGGCATCGCGAACGACCCAGGGCACCTCGGTCAGCGCCTGCAAAGGTTCATCGCGAGTGAACCCCCACTCTTGATCCGCGAACGGCATCGATGGCTGCAACATGGTGCGCGAATCCGCAGCGTTCTCATTCAGCCAGTCCGCGGCCTGGTGCCACATGGCCGGCACGGACTCGTACGGGTCCTTCGGTGCGAGACGACCCGACCACGCAGGAGAAGTCGCAGCCACAGCAACAATGAGCAGCAGCATCGCTGCCGCACCGCGCGGATACTTCTCCGGATGCATCCAGGCGGTCCACGTCTTGCGGGTACCTCGCCCGATGGACGGCCAGGGCAGTTTCGAGGCGATATGCGCGACTCCAAGCAACACCGGGATCCGCAGAACCGGGTCGAACTTGTGGAGGTTGCGTAGTGCGGCGAGGGGGCCGTCGAGAAGCTCTCTCATGTGCTCCCCGAAGAGCCCGAACGCCGCCGTCCACGCTGCCATCGAAATCAGGCCAATCGCACCGATCAGCCACCACAGGCGGCGCCGAGGCATATCCGCCAGCGACAGGCCGAGCAGCCCGACCGCGGTGATCAGGATCGTCGCGATGATCAGGACCGGCTCGACTACCAGGGCGTTGCCACCGACGCGTTCCACCGACACAAACGGCGCCCACGAGGTGGTCCCGCGGAGCGTCTCGGGCAGGTTCATCCAACGAGTGGTGACACCGGAGGACTCGATGTAATCGGTGAATGGCGGCGCGTACCGGCCGAGCAAAAACAACGGCACCAGCCACCACAGGCTCACAACGATCAGCGCCGCGATCCAACCGCAAAGCATCGCCCATGCCTTACGACGTCCCGGTCCCCACACCCCAGCCCCGACCAAGAGCAGACCAGCCACGACACAGGCAGCGGCGGTACTAGTCGCGTTGACTGCGCCGGTCAGCAGCACCGCCAGAGCAGACAACATAACAGCACGGACGCACTGCATCGCGGTGGTGTCCCGGATGCGGCCTAGGACCCGCAGCAGAGGAAGGGCGATCCATGGGGCCATGGCGACGGGCCATGCCTCTGAGGAGATCGCTCCCAGGGTCGTGAGGATTCGCGGGCTCAATGCGAACAGCAGAGCTGCGAAGACTCTGCCTGGATGGTTGCCGACGCCAGCGGCTTCAGCGAGCCGATAGAAACCAGTGAACGCCACCGTCAGCAGCAGTGCCCACCACACCGATTGGACCAGCCACATCGGCGCCAGCCAGTCCGGCAACACATCAGCGAGAGCGAAAAATGCACCTTGCGGGAACAGATAACCGTAAGCCTGGTTCTGCAGCTGGCCCAGCGGCAAGATGTCAGACCAGATCTGCAGTGATCGGGACAGGAATCCGGCGGGATCCTCCGTCAGATCATGTTTGGTATCCGCGACGACCCGACCAGGCGACTGAATGAATGCCAGGATCCACAACAAAACCCACCACCGGACAAGCCCCCTGGTGGGGAACCGTCCGGTGGTGGGGGAAATACGTGGTGCGCCGTCCGCACTGGACGCCGGCGCCCCGGCGAGCGCGGAAGACGACATACCGGGATGTTAACGGGTACGGATACGGGCGGACCTACCGCTCGCCGTACTCGGGACCGCCCAGCAGGGCCTGCTCCTCGACGACAGTGGTCGTCTCCGGCAGCTGCGCCTGGAACAGCGCGTTCGTGGCGGTGAACACCAGCGCGCCGCCGAGGAGGGCGCCGACGACGATGCTGGCCAGGGCAGGGCCTGCCGTTCCGCGGGAAGCGGACGCAGTCTCGGTCTCGTATGCCATTTATTCTCCTCGGTTCAGGCTGTGTAGATCGATAAAAGCAACGAACACGACTCTAGACCACTGCTCGCCGACGGGGGAATCAATCCCAAAACTTTCGGGGGCGAATGATACTGGCCGGTTCGAGGCTTCTTATAGATGTGATGTGGGGGGGGGACTCGATGTACAGGCTTAGTGCCGTGCCGGGGGCACGATGAACACCGGCAACCCCGAGTTTCGCAGTACTGCCTCCGCGGTCGACGCGGACAGCAGACTCCGCAGACCAGAGGAGCCGCGGGTGCCGGTCACGAGCATTCCCGCTCCCAGTTCCTCAGCAGCGTCCACGATGGCGCTCCACACGGCCGTTTCGGATTCGACGAGATAGGGCTGCGCGGTGATGCCGACTCCGGCGGCGACCTCAACGCCTTCCCGGCAGATCTGGGCGGCATCCGCGTAAGCGGGGTCCGTCTCGTCCTCATCGGGGATCCAGTCCGCCTGCGGCATTCCGGCTGCACCGGCCGCGCGGGCGGCCTGGCGGTGGATCGGCTCCCACACGGTGAGGATGTACGAGGTGGTGCAACCAAGGAACCGGCCGGCGTGCTCAACGGCGCGCCTGGCCTCCGGGGACCCGTCGTACGCGATCAATACTGACTCGGACATCGTTGGCCTCCACTGAATCTTCGCCCCGTCGGCTCGGGGCTGACTGGTCTCGATACTATGCCGCCGCCGCTACCGGCGAGGCTAAACGTCCACGGCCGGGTGCAGCCTGGACATCGACCAGGTGCGGTCCCGGGCCGCCGTCGCCGCACTGATAGCCACTGCGATGGCCAGGAAGAGCAGGACCATGAGTATCGAGCCGAGTAGTCGGGCGTCGTAGGTTCCGTACATCACCTGTCTGAAGCCGTCGACGGCGTAGGTCATCGGCATAAAGGGATGGATCCATTGCAGCAGCATCGGTTGTGTCTCCGGTGGATACATACCGCCGGAAGACACCATCTGAATCATCATGAAGGACAGAGATGTCACACGACCTGGCCCTGGTCCCAGCGCCGCGTGTAGTGCCTGGTTTATCGCCGCGTACATCAGACCCACAAGGAGTGCGAACGCGACCACCGCCACGACCGAGTCCGGGCGGAACGGAGTCACTGCCATCGTCACACCGACGATGGCGAGCGCCTGCAGGAACGAGATTAGGCTGCCCGGCAGCAGGCTGTCGATCGCCGCGCGCAGCGGTCGGACTCCAGCGCCGATCTGGCGCTGCTGCATCGGCTTGAGTACCAGATAGATCACCAGGCCACCCATGTAGAGAGCCATGGAGAAGAACAGCGGGGCCAGTCCAGCACCGAAGGTGTTGGTGCCTGCGGTGTTCTCCTCATTGACCGCCACCGGCCCGCCCATCACCGAGGCGACCTCCTGGCGCTGCATGGGGTCCCACTGGGGGATTGCGGACATGCCGTCGCGCAGGCCGTCGGCTAGCTGGTTCGCACCATCGGCAAGTTCGACGGAGCCATCGGCTGCTTCACCCAGACCATCGTTGAGCTGGGATGCACCGTCCTGGAGCTGACCGGCACCATCATTGAGCTGGTTGGCTCCGTCAGCGAGTTCGGACGCGCCAGCAGAGAGCTGGTTGGCGCCTTCATTCAACTGGTTGACGCCGCTGACCAGTTCATCAATCTGGCTGTCACCGCTGGCCAGTGCATCCACGGTGCCGCGCAGTGGCGCGGCGGGGTTATTGAGCTGGTAGTCCAAGTCCCCGACGGTGGTCCCGACTCCGCGTAGTTCCGCGAGAAGGTCCGAATTTGGCCCAAGTCCGGTGCTGGCGACCTGGTCAGCCAAACCGTCAATTGCTGCGACGGCTTGCTGGACCGTCGGCTCATTGATCCCGCGGAGCTGATCTGCAATCCCGCGGATGTCATCGGCAGTACTTCCCTGCACACCGGAGGCGGTCTCTGCAGCGCCGACGACGCCACTGACCGCAGTGTTTGCGCCAGCTGCGACTTCACCAGCGGACTCGAGGCTGCCGGACATGGCTTCCGCGCCGTCGCGAAGCTGCTCGAAGGCGCCGGAGGCGTCATTGACTGCCGCAGCCAACTCGTCAGTTCCGGCTGCCAGTTCAGATGCGCCAGAGGAGAGTTCTCCGGCGCCGGCGCTCAATTGGCCGGTGCCGTCGTTGAGTTGATTGATGCCGTCGAGAAGCTGTCCGGAGCCATCTTGGAGCTGGAACAGTCCGTCGCGGAGTTGTTCGGCACCGTCGGCCAGTTCGTCCGCACCATCTGCGGCCATGCCGACGCCGAGACCAGCATTGAGCATGCCCACCAGCAATCGGTCCACTGCCTGTGACCCGATGGTGTCGCTGACCGTATTGAGCATCACGCGCATGGCGTTCTCACCGATGACGGTGGAGAGGTAGCCATTACGGTCGTTGTAGGTAGCCAGCAGCGTGGCCTGCTTCGGATTGTCGCTGGTGGGAGAGGCAACAGCCTCGGAGAAGTTCTCTGGTAACTCCACCGAGAAGTAGTACGTGCCGTCGCGGACACCGTCGATAGCTTCTTGCTCTGACACCTCTTGCCAGTTCAGAGTCCGATCGTCCAACAGACCTGCCGTCACCTGGGACCCGGCGTTGAGCTGTTGGCCTTCCACCACAGTGCCCTGGTCGTTGTTGACCAGTGCCACGGGAAGTTCACCGAGGTTGCCGAACGGGTTCCAGAAGCTCCAGAGGTACAGCGTGGAGTAGAGCAGCGGCATCAAGGTGATTGACACCAGAGTCGCCTTGCCCATGTTTGAGCGGGAGAACCGGCGCAACTCGTTGTTGGCCGTCAACGCGGAAATCACTAGCGGTACTCCTTGACCATCGAGTCGAGCTCGGCATCGTCGATGCCCCAGTCGAACGGTGTGATGTGCGAAATGTCCGCATCAATCCGGACTTGACGCTGGGGTGGAACAAGCCGGTGCGGCAGCGGGTTCACCGCGTTGATGATCACCGGGATGCGGTAGGAGACCTCGACCAGTCGCGACAGCAGCAAGATGCGCTCATCGAGCTCGTGGACCTGCTCCAGATCGTCGACGACAAGCAGCCCGATCTCTTCCGTGCTGGCTGGGTGCAGTGCCAGAGCCACACGCAACATCAGGCGATCGATGCCTGGGAGCTGCGAAACGTAGGCGTCCAGCGGCGGAAGCGAGCGAGTGCCGTAAAAGTCACCGGCGATGTCTTCGAGGTAGCCCTCGTCGACCTTCTTCGTTCGCTTGAGAGGATTGCGAGTCCAGTACAGATGCTCGGTGAGGACGTTTCTGACCGTGAGGTTCCGGTCAATTTCGTCGATCTGGTCAACGCCAGCAATGGCAACGCGGGGACGGATGTCCTTGCGCTCGGTGTAGCCAAGGACCATGAGCTGGCCCTCGGTCGACTTCATCCGGCCAGCGATCGTGAGAGCCAGCGCCGTGCGGCCAGAACCACCGTGTCCGGACAACACGGTGATACCCGCGGCCGGTACGGCTATGTCGATGGGCCCGAAGACGGGCCCTTCAGAGGCAGTCACCCCGAGGCCGCGGGCCAGCACCACGTATTCATCATGGGTGCCGTCCATCAGACCTTCGGTGGAGGCGGGCTCTTTCTTCTTCCTGCCGAATGACGGCTTGGAGAACCTACCGGTCTTCTTTCCGTCAGCAGCAACAGTGCTGCCGTCGTCTTTGAAGGGGTTCTCCTGCGGCTCCGCCTCGTCCGGGAAATCCTCGGTGAGGCGGTAGTGCGCCTCAGAGGGATCCGGCCCGACCGGATCGGCGTCGGGGCGCTCGTGACGGCCCACGGGTGAGGCGCCCGCGTCGTGCGGGTTGGGTCGATCGAAGTTCGTCGTTCGCCCGAACAGTTCCGTGGTCAGGTCGTTCTCGGCGTCCGCTCCGGACGAGGAGTTTCGTGACATGGGTTCCTCCAGAGGCTTCTACTGCCCGGGAATGTTACCCGGCGGAAGCCGGAATAGGGCATGGCGCCTGACGACGTTCCACTCCAGAGCCCGGAGTGGACTTTCCCGGCGCTCACTTTTGTTTCGTGAGCGACCAATGTGATTAATGGTACAAATGTTTCGCCTGAGACGCGAAGGCGCGCGAAAAAACCGGCCACCTGGGCTGAAAACCCCGGAAGCCGGTCGTGGAGCCGATGACGGGAATCGAACCCGCGCTACCTGCTTGGGAAGCAGGAGTTCTACCATTGAACTACATCGGCAGCGTACTGCAGACCATGCAAAATGCACGGTGCGGCAGTGGTTGAAATCGCCGTCTACGACGGCTCTTTATCCACCGTTAATGTACACCTCGATCTGGTGTCAGGTGGGAGAGGGGTTGAGGTGGGCGTCGGAAAGCGAGTTCTGCTCGGCCGCCACCAGCGTCAAAGGTAAGGTAGCCGTGTGCTTCTCTCCGACCGCGACATCCGCAATGCCCTCGAATCAGAGGGCGACGACCGACTCGGCGTCGAACCGCTGGACCCTTCGATGGTGCAGCCGTCGTCGATCGACGTGCGCCTAGACCGATACTTCCGAGTCTTCAATAATTCCAGGTACACGCACATCGACCCGAAGGAAGCGCAGGAGGAGCTGACCAGCCTGCACGAGGTGCCGGACGGTGAGGCTTTCGTGCTGCATCCCGGAGAGTTCGTTCTGGCGTCGACCCTCGAGTACTTCTCCATCCCCAACGGCCTGGCCGGACGGTTGGAGGGCAAGTCCTCGCTCGGGCGTCTGGGCCTGCTGACCCACTCCACTGCAGGATTTATCGACCCGGGATTCACCGGGCACATCACGTTGGAGCTCTCCAACGTGGCGAACCTGCCGATCGTGCTGTGGCCGGACATGAAGGTCGGACAGCTTGCGCTGTTCCAGATGACCTCCAAGGCGGACACTCCGTACGGAACCGGCAAGTTGGGATCCAAGTACCAGGGCCAGCGAGGCCCCACTCCGTCGAAGGCGTACCTGAATTTCAGGTGACCGGTTGGGGAATCGGGAGCGTCGTAAAGCGCCTTCGGTAGCTACTTCCTGAACGCGTGGAACAGGTGAATGAAGTTTTGGCTGCATTGGTCGCGAACTCGCCGGGTGTGATTAACAATCCGGCCATGCGAATGACCGTTATCGGCACCGGTTACCTCGGTGCGACCCACGCTGTGTGCATGGCGGAACTCGGACACGAGGTCCTTGGAGTCGACGTTGATCCGGAGAAGATCCGGAAATTGTCTGACGGAGAGGTCCCGTTCTACGAGCCAGAACTACCGGAACTTCTCCGCAAGCATCTAGACACCGGGCGATTGCGGTTCACCACTGACTATGCCGAAGCGGCGGAGTTTGCCGAGGTGCATTTCGTGGGCGTCGGAACGCCTCAGGTGCGCGGCTCCCACGCCGCAGACGTCAGTTACGTCGACGCGGTAATCGATGACCTGGTGCCGAAGCTGCGCGGTTCGCACGTCGTGATCGGCAAATCCACCGTTCCGGTTGGTACCGCTGAGCGTCTGCAGACCCGAGCCGACGCGCTCGTGTCAGCCGATACCGATGTTGAGGTTGCCTGGAACCCGGAGTTCCTCCGCGAAGGCCGAGCCGTTGATGACACGCTGCGGCCAGACCGCATGGTGCTGGGAGTCTCCTCCGAGCGCGTTGCCGCTGGAAACTCCCGTGCCGAAGACGCCACCCGCGAATGTTTTGCCGCGATCCTGGAAGCAGACGTTCCACTGCTGGTCACTGACCTACCGACCGCAGAGCTGGTGAAGACCTCCGCCAACGCGTTCCTTGCGACCAAGATCAGTTTCATCAACGCCGTCGCCGAGGTGTGTGAGCGCTCTGGCGCGGACGTCACCGTGCTTGCCGACGCCATCGGCATGGATCCCCGCATCGGCCGCCAGTTCCTCAACGCCGGACTGGGCTTCGGCGGAGGTTGCCTGCCTAAGGACATTCGGGCGTTTATGGCTCGAGCCGGCGAACTCGGTGCTGACCGCGCGATGATGTTCCTCCGCGAGGTCGACTCCATCAACATGCGCCGTCGCGAAAAGTTGGTTGACCTGGTGCGAACGAACCTTGGCGGGGAAGTGCTGGGCCGCCGAGTCGCGGTGCTGGGAGCGGCGTTCAAGCCCAAGTCTGATGACGTGCGTGATTCGCCGGCGCTCTCCGTGGCCGGTTCGCTCGCTCTGGCTGGTGCCAGCGTCACTATCTATGACCCGCAGGCAATGGACAACGCTCGGCGCATGTTCCCGACCCTCGATTACCGTGCCTCCGCCCGGGACGCCCTCGACGGCGCTGAACTGACCGTCGTCGCTACCGAATGGCAGGAATTCCGCGATCTGGACCCGGCTGTTGCCGGCGAACTGGTCGCTCAGAAGCTGCTTATCGACGGCCGCAATTGCCTCCCTGTCGATGCTTGGACCGAGGCCGGCTGGCGAGTGGTCGGGCTCGGCCGCGGCTGATGGGGCGCAAACGTCGCCTGCGACCGCGCATCTGATTACGCTGCACTACATGTACGGACCCATTCCCGAGGACATTGAGCAGATCCTCGACCGGATCCGTGATGGCGAGCTTGCCGACGACCTGGAGTCCGACACCCTCGACTTCAAGGAGGATCCCGTCGTCCTTGCGCAGGAACTGCGCGAATCGCTCGGCTACAACAACGGAAACCCAGCCTCGAAGCTTCACGAGCTGCTTGTCGACGCCTCCCTCTGTTTCGCCAACTCCACATCCGGCGAATCCCTCGTTGTCTTGGGTGTGGCAGACAAGATCGGGGGACCGGCGGCGTTCACTGGAACGACAGCGGTGGTGGCAAACGTCGAAAACGTCATCTTTGACCACACCGATCCTGGCCTCCGCGTCGAGGCGACCGCGTGTGATTATCACGGCACCCGTCTGCTGCTGATTAAGGTCCCCGAGAGCCACACGGTCCACACCAACACGGACGGCCACGCCAGTCACCGCGTCGGGTCGGCCTGTCTGCAGCTGAGCCCGGTGGAGGTAGCCGCGCTGAGAACCTTCCGCTCAAAGCACACCAGGTAGGCGCGAAGCCGACGCAACATCGGTTTTCCAGAAACTCAAGAAACTCCAGGAAACTTCCAGAGGCATTCGCTGCAGCCATCTGACCAGTGAAAACGTCGGGATTCGGGCGCGATCGGATTATTTTTCTTCAGTTCAGAGTTTCCGAGAGTTTCTTGAAGTTTCTGAAGAAACTACCCAGAAACTTTTCTCAGGTTGGGCAGGACGTGAACGTATCGAGGAAGCAGTAATTGGTGAACCCTCACTAGGATTGCTAGATCTCGGCCTCAGAGAATAGATCGAGAGCACCTGATTGCCCTCGATGTTCTCGATGGACAGTTCCACGAAGGAGCGGTCGTCGGCGACCGGTGGCATGTGGATGGTTTAGCCGAGCAGCGTCAGCAGGCCTTCGCCCAGCAGCCCGGTGGCAATAGCCCACAACACCACTCCAACCGTCATCCAGATCATCACGGTCACCTTGCGGGCGCCTAGGCCTACGAAGAGGGGGCCAGCCAGCATGCTCGGGACTGCCAGTGTCGAGACCAGGCATGCCCCAGGAACGCCGAGTCGGTCAGTCCATTTGGCGAGTTTCTGCTGCTTCTCGGTCCGCTTGACCGGCTCTTTCCCCTTCATTACGGCGCTTCGGGTCGATCCGGCGAGCATCGTCAGTGCGTAGACAATCGCGAGGTTTCCGATGATCGCCACAGGAACGACGACAAACGGGTGCAGGCCCACGATGATGCCAATGAATGATGCGCCGTACCCCTCAATAAACGGGATCATCCCGGCGATGAGGAGGCCCAGAATCTGAAGAACGGGATTAAGCCCGTCGATGAAGTCGCTAGCGCGGATAAAGAAGTCGGAGATGGCGTTGCCTTCCATGAGTTTGCTCCTACGTGGTGGTGAAATCTGTCATTTGTGACCATTCCTTCTCACGTAGGCCGTGCGTCAGTGGCTCTGCTGACAGTTGTCATCTGATGCGTGTGCGCGCAGTCAGATGCACTGCTCAGTGCCGCCGGTCGATGCGGCGGAGCGCCTCTCGCCGCGAGAGCGCAGACAAACCCCCGTGCTTCCCGACGTATTCCTCCACCCACCCAGCATCCACCACCGAATAATCCCTCAGCGCCCATCCGATGGCTTTGCGAATGAAAAACTCACCGGCCATCGATGGCGGATCAGTGGGCTGGATATTCGCAGATAGGACATCCGACAGCAGCTTGGTATCAGTGCGCTTCTTCAGTCCTAACTGGCTGAGGATTGCGTAGCGGCGAGTCCACATATCGGGGTCGATTGCCCACTCACGCATGCGGGATCCTTCTCCAGCAGGATCGACGGCGGCGATGATCGGCTGGACTTTCACTAGGTCGTCGACAAGGTCCCACCAGGCGCCGGTGATGCACATGTGCTTGATCAGCCCCATCAATTCAGGCGTGATCCACCCTCTGACTGCCGGTGCGGTGAGAAGAGCAATCGCCGCCCGACGGTCCTCTCGGGCACTGGAGTTGTCCCATAATTCTCGGACCGTCGCTGCCACAACGGCGGTGCCTCCGCCTGAGCCAGCTGAGCTGCCTGCGTCATCAGGGGAGAACAGATCGAGGAATTCTTTCGCGGCCATATGCACGATGCGACGGACCTCAGGGACCCGAACGCCGAGCATGGGCTCATCAGTCTTGAGGTATTTCGCCTGGCCAGCAGCGCGCTCGGGATCGGCCTGAAGCGCAAGACGCCCCCGCACCACCTCGACGAATTGGTCGATTGTGGGGTGCGGGGGTGTGGATGGGGACGTCGTCAAGCGAGTGTCACTGCTTGTAGGACGCGAGGAAGTTGCCGAGGCGTTCAATCGCTTCGGAGAGCTCGCTTGCCCACGGGAGCGTGACGATGCGGAAGTGATCCTGCGTGGGGAAGTTAAAGCCACTGCCGCCGACCATCAAGATCTTCTCATCACGGAGAATGTCGAGCATGAGCTTCTCGTCAGAGTGGATCTCATGGACCTCCGGGTCCAGCCGCGGGAATGCGTACAGCGCGCCCATCGGCTTAACGCAAGAGACACCGGGGATCTCGTTGAGCTTCGTCCACGCCACGTCACGCTGCTCCAGCAGGCGGCCCGGCGGGAGAATCAAGTCATTGATCGACTGGTAACCGCCCAGCGCCACCTGGATGCCGTGCTGCGCCGGCACGTTCGGGCACAGGCGGGTCGATGCCAGCAGGTTGATGCCTTCGATGAAACCCTCGGCATGACGCTTCGGGCCCGTGGCGACCATCCAGCCTGCGCGGTAACCGGCGACGCGGTACGTCTTCGACAGGCCGTTGAAGGTCAGACAGAGCAGATCCGGAGCGAGGGAAGCCAGCGGGATGTGCTGCGCATCGTCGTAGAGAATGCGGTCGTAGATCTCGTCCGCCAGCAGCAGCAGTGAGTGCTCGCGGGCAATCTCGACGATGCCCTCCAGCAGCTGCCGGGAGTAGACCGCGCCGGTGGGGTTGTTCGGGTTGATGACAACGATGGCCTTGGTGCGGTCAGTGACCTTCGAGCGGATGTCCTCCAGGTCCGGCTCCCAGTCGTTCTCTTCGGAACAGACATAGTGCACCGGGTTTCCGCCAGCCAGGGTTGTGGCAGCGGTCCACAGCGGGTAGTCCGGAGCAGGGATCAGGACCTCGTCGCCTTCGTTGAGCAGGGACTGAGTGGTCATCGAGATCAGCTCAGAGACACCGTTGCCCAGCCATACGTCATCGACGTCAAAGCGAGGGAAGTTGTCTTCCATCTCGTACCGTGTCACCACGGCACGGCGGGCCGAAAGGATTCCGCGGGACTCGGAGTAGCCCTGGGCATGCGGGAGCGCACGGACCATGTCCTGGACGATCGTGTCCGGGGCATCGAAGCCGAACTTCGCCGGGTTGCCCGTGTTGAGCATGAGGATGCGGTGTCCGTCCGCTTCCATCTTCTCGGCGAGTTTCGCCACGGGTCCTCGGATGTCATAGAGGACATTGCGCATCTTGTCCGACTGGTCCAGCGGGCGTAGCGGCTGGCGGCGCGGGCTGCGAGCCCCCGCCTTGGCTGCACCGGCGGCGGCCCGGGCCTGCTCCGCACGTGCGGAACGCATCAGCTCAGCGCTGGCCTGCAGGGCACGCGCCTTCACCTCCTGAGGATCGGCGGAGCCGGCGGCCGTGGTCGCGTCGGCTGCTGCGGCATCTGCCTGGATGGAAGTCTCGCTGATGGTGTCCGGATTCTCCGGCTGGCTCGGGGTAGGGGTGTCGGTACTCACGTCGTACAGTCTGCCAGTTGCGGGGTTTGTTTGGGAGTTCCTTCCCCGAACCGGTGGTGGCGGGGACGTGGTGAAAAATTCTCCAGGAATTCGGGAGTGCATTTACACAGTTCAGGGCAGTTTTGACCGCGATTCGGGGTGGGGCTGAAAAACTTTTCCGGAAAAGTTGAGTCGACCGGGAACAATCTTGGACTCGGGGTAGTTATAGAGCATGTAAAGGTTGAGCAAGATGCACTCAAGTAAACTTGACGAAGTGAAAGTCTCGATGCAGGCTTGAGTGCTAGAGGCTCAGCCCGAAAATGAAAAACTTTTTCGGCCACCGTGGAAGTGGTGGCCCTACCGTAGGAGGTACACATAATGGGACGTGCAGTCGGTATCGACCTGGGCACCACCAACTCCGTTGTTTCCGTTCTGGAAGGCGGCGAGGCCGAGGTTATTGCGAACTCTGAGGGTTCGCGCACGACTCCGTCGGTCGTTGCGTTCGCTAAGAACGGCGAGGTTCTGGTCGGTCAGTCCGCCAAGAACCAGGCCGTCACGAACGTCGACCGCACCATCCGCTCCGTCAAGCGCCACATGGGCACCGACTGGAGCGTTGACATCGACGACAAGAAGTACACCGCACAGGAAATCTCCGCTCGTACGCTGATGAAGCTGAAGCGCGATGCTGAGTCCTACCTGGGCGATGACGTCACCGACGCGGTCATCACCGTTCCGGCTTACTTCAACGACGCTGAGCGTCAGGCCACCAAGGAAGCCGGCCAGATCGCCGGCCTCAACGTCCTGCGCATCGTCAACGAGCCGACCGCAGCTGCACTGGCATACGGCCTGGAGAAGAACGACAAGGATCAGACCATCCTGGTGTTCGACCTCGGTGGCGGTACCTTCGACGTCTCCCTGTTGGAGATCGGCGACGGTGTTGTCGAGGTCCTCGCAACCGCAGGTGACAACCGCCTCGGTGGCGACGACTGGGACCAGCGCATCGTCGACTGGCTGGTCGAGAAGTTCCAGTCCGCACAGGGCATCGACCTGACCAAGGACAAGATGGCGCTGCAGCGTCTGCGTGAGGCAGCTGAGAAGGCAAAGATCGAACTGTCTTCCTCCCAGCAGGCCTCCATCAACCTGCCGTACATCACCGTGGATGCGGACAAGAACCCGCTGTTCCTCGACGAGACCCTGACCCGCACTGAGTTCCAGCGCATCACCCAGGATCTCCTGGACCGCACTCGCGAGCCGTTCAAGCAGGTCATCGCTGACGCTGAAATCTCCGTGTCCGGTGTCGACCACGTTGTGCTCGTCGGTGGCTCCACCCGTATGCCGGCTGTCTCCGAGCTCGTCAAGGAGCTCACCGGTGGTCGTGAGGCCAACAAGGGTGTGAACCCGGATGAGGTCGTCGCCGTTGGCGCCGCACTGCAGGCCGGTGTGCTCCGCGGTGAGGTCAAGGACGTGCTGCTTCTCGACGTCACCCCGCTGTCCCTCGGCATCGAGACCAAGGGCGGCGTGATGACCAAGCTCATCGAGCGCAACACCACCATTCCGACCAAGCGGTCGGAGACCTTCACCACCGCCGAGGACAACCAGCCCTCCGTGCAGATCCAGGTCTTCCAGGGTGAGCGCGAGATGGCTACGGCCAACAAGCTGCTCGGTTCCTTCGAACTTGGCGGAATCGCTCCGGCTCCGCGTGGCGTGCCGCAGATCGAGGTCACCTTCGACATCGACGCCAACGGCATCGTCCACGTCACCGCTAAGGACAAGGGCACCGGCAAGGAAAGCACCATCACCATCCAGGACGGCTCCGGTCTGTCCCAGGATGAGATCGACCAGATGGTCAAGGACGCCGAGGCTCACGCTGATGAGGACCGCAAGCGCCGTGAGGAGCAGGAGACCCGCAACTCTGCTGAGTCCATGGCGTACCAGACCCGTAAGTTCGTCGAGGACAACACGGATAAGGTCTCCGAGGACGTCAAGACCCGTGTCGAAGAGGCAGCCACCGCTGTTGACGAGGCGCTGAAGGGTGACGACATCGAGGCAATCAAGACCGCCGTCGAGAAGCTGTCGACCGAGTCCCAGGAGATGGGTAAGGCCATCTACGAGGCTGAGGCTGCCCAGGGCGCTACCCAGGCTGACGCAGGCGACGCTGCCGGCGCACCTGAGGATGACGTCGTGGACGCAGAGGTCGTCGACGAGGATGAGAAGGACGCCAAGTAATGCCGGATCGCAACACCAACGGATACGACGACGGAACCACCGAGCAGGATCTCGAGATGGACGTAGTTGACGCTGTCGGTGATGCCTCCGATGAGCCCGCTGAGCCGCTCGTTGACGCTGAGTTCGTCGACGACGCGGATGCGGACATCATCGAGGGTGGATTCGACGAGATTGTCGACGAAGAGCCCCTCGATCCGACCGCTACTCTCCAGATCGAGCTCGATGAGCGCACCGCTGATCTGCAGCGCGTGACCGCTGAGTTCGCGAACTACCGCCGTCGTGCGGACCGCGACAAGACCGCAGCACGGGAGTCCGCTAAGGCCTCCTTCGCCACGGATCTGCTCGCAATCGCAGACGATCTGGATCGTGCGGAACAGCATGGTGACCTGATTGATGGACCGTTCAAGGCAATCGCGGACAAGTTCCGCGCCACCTTGGTCTCGCAGAAGGTCGTGGAGTTCGGTGCTGAAGGCGATCCCTTCAACCCGGAACTGCACGAGGCTGTACAGGACACCTCTACCGGCTCTGAGCAGGTCGTCGGTGCGGTTCTCCGCAAGGGTTACCGCGTCGGTGACAAGGTCATCCGCTCGGCGATGGTCGCCATCGCCGACCCCGCGTGAGGGCTAAGCCGCTCCGCGTTTCGCGCTTAGCGCACACAACGGCCCCCACCACCTGCGGCCCTCGCGGTCGTAGGTGGAGTCCGGCCGATAGACAACACATCACAAACACAGCGCACCTCCTGGTGCGCGGACGATTGGAAGGAGGAGATGTCCGATGACCCAGCGTGAATGGGCAGACAAGGACTATTACGCGGATCTGGGCGTCTCGTCGTCCGCGACCCAGGATGAAATCAAGAAGGCGTACCGCAAGCTCGCCCGGGATAATCACCCGGACGCGCATCAGGGAGACACGGCTAAGGAGGACCGCTTCAAGCGTGTCTCTGAGGCGTACTCCGTGATCGGTGAGGCCGACAAGCGCGCCGAGTACGACGAGCTGCGTGCAGCACTTCGCTCCGGCGGAATGGGCTTCCCCCGCGGTGGTGGAGCCACCGGCCAAGGTGCCGGCGGGTTCGACTTCAATCTCTCCGACCTGTTCGGTGATGGGGGACAGACCTCCGGCGGCTTCGGCGGAGGTGGCGGTGGCGCCGGTGGATTCGGCGACTTCCTCGGCGGATTCATGAACCGTGGCGGCGCCTCTGGGGCCTCCAACCGGCCCCGTCGTGGCGCTGACGTGGAAACGGAGATCACCCTCGACTTCCGCGAGGCAGCCAAGGGCGTCACCATCCCGCTGCAGTTGACCAACCCGTCTCCGTGCACCACGTGTAATGGTTCCGGTGCCCGTTCGGGCGCTCCGGTGACCTGTACGAGGTGTGTGGGTACCGGTTTCGTCGATGAGCAGCGTGGCGCTTTCGCCATGTCGCGTCCGTGCCCGGACTGCGATGGTCAGGGCACCAGGATCGAGGATCCGTGCCCGGATTGTGACGGCACTGGTGTCACCACTCGCCGTCGCACCATCACGGTCCGCGTCCCGGCTGGCGTTGTGGATGGTCAGAAGGTTCGCCTGGCAGGTCAGGGTGAGGCAGGTCTGCGGGGTAAACCCGCAGGTGACCTGTTCGTCACTGTGCATGTCCGGCCCGATGAGATCTTCACCCGCTCCGGCGACAACCTGGAGGTCACCGTCCCGGTGAGCTTCGGCGAACTGGCGCTCGGTGGCACGCTCACCGTTCCGACCATCGACGGCAAGGTCCGCGTGAAGGTTCCGGCTGGAACCTCCGACGGCCGGACCCTGCGGGTCCGTGGCCGCGGTATCCCGAAGCGCTCCGGCACTCCGGGTGATCTGCTGGTCACCGTCGCAGTGAAGGTACCCACCTCGCTTGACGACGCTGCCGCCTCCGCCTTGCGCACCTACGTCGAGGCAGAGCGCTCCTCGGGTTTCAATCCGAGGGACGGCTGGCCCGGCAATAAATAACCAGGTCAGGCCCAGGCCTGACCTGCCATTCGACTATTGAACCAACCGACTTTCCGACACTGAGGAGGTGAATGTTGTGGCAAACGACAACAACGGACAGAGTTCTTCCAGCGCTGAGACCTATGTGATCTCAGTGGCGGCTGAACTGGCAGGAATGCACGCGCAGACCCTGCGTAACTATGACCGGCTGGGCATCGTCATCCCGCAGCGCACCCCCGGTGGCGGACGTCGGTACTCGGCCCGGGATGTGGCGGTGCTCCGAGAGGTGCAGCGACTGTCCCAGGAAGAGGGCGTGAACCTCGCCGGGATCAAGTCGATCATGGAACTCAACGACCAGGTGGAACGGTTGCGTGGCGAGATCGAGGCTTTGCGCCAGCAGATCCGCCGCACCGAATCCCAGCAGGGCCGCTCCCGTGGCGAGCTGGTCCATGTGCCCAGGTCAACGGCGGTGGTGATGTGGGAGAACCACAGTCGCCGCAGGCGTTCACAGTAGGCATCGACTGCAATCTGGCGACAGCCGGAGCCTGAAGCCCTCGAATCCGATCCGTCATTTCCAGACGGCGGATTCGAGGGCTTTCGTGATGTTCCGCATCGAGCGCTCATCTGTGAAATATTTCTCGTGCGCTTCTACGCCTGGGATGCGTCGACCAGAGTCAGGCAACTCGACCGTCTCAGCGCCGAAGTCCTCTGCCGCTGGATCTGCGCCGTGAATGCCAAGTAGAGGACTGTGGGTGACGATATCCGCCGGATCCCTGGCCACCAGAACCCGTTCATGACCCCGACCGTTTCGAGGGCCTGGTCCGTCTGTGTTGCTGGTGGGGTGGGGCCTGCCGGAGGCGTCGATAAGCCTCATCTCAGAAGCGGACCGAACTCCCGGGCCAGCACCGGGCGAACCGATCAGTACTACCGAATCAGCTCGGATACCCGGACCCCGTGCGGCCTGCGCTGCGACAACCGCACCATGGCTAAAACCCGCCACCGAAATCTTCGCCCCGGTCGCGGACTCGGAGGCCCTAGCCGCGACGGTACGAATCTGTTCAGCCGCGGTGGGGTGGTAGCCATTGCCGGCGGCAGCCGCGATGGTCCCGGGGGCGTCATGCATCGCGACCAGCACCGTCGTGGGGACCGTGGCACCGGTGAGCACGCCGTGGGCCTTCGTCGCCTGGGAGATGACGGACTCTCGGTCGCTCAAGTCGCTGCCGGTGCCGGGCACGAGAATGACCACGTGCTCCGCGTCGCGAAGATCTGCTCCATAGGAGATGACCGCAGCGTTGCTGTGCTCTGGACCGGATTCCACGACGGTGCCTCCGGTAGAGCCTGCGGACCAAGCCACGTCCGACGCTGACCCCGCAATGGAAGTCGGCCCTTCTCCGAGACCGCCCGGATGCGCCCTGGTCAATGCCTGTGCGGTCTCCTGATCGGCGGCAATCACCTGAGCCATGGACTCCCGTACTCGCCTGGTGTGGACTTTTGCCAGAGCCATTACCGCCCCGAACCCGGAAAGGCCCGTCGGCAAAGCCATCGACAGTGCGCGGTAGGCGAGGATGAGAGATGTCGAGGGGGTGCAGGTGCCGTCGGGAAGCACGCTGAAACCTGTCCGCTCTGCCGAGTCGACACAACTCCTCAGATCCGAAACCGCCGAGGTCAGGCGAACTTCCCCGTCCTCCAGCCCGGAGGAGACGATGCTTAATCGGTGACTATCCGACCCCAACGAGTCAGTGAGGCGGCTGGCCGTCAACTCTGCGGCGGTACGGATCGTTCCGGAGAACTCAGTGTGGCTCAGACGGGTGACTGAGATCCGAGCAATCTCGGATGCATGCCGCATTCTGTTGGCACCGTCGCTCCACTCGGCAGCGGCATGCCCGGGTGCCGCAGTGTTCCAAGACAACAGCACGGGGACCGAAAGGTCTGCGCTCATCGTGGGCCATCGCTGGTGCTGAAAGCGAGGCCAATGTCGGTATCAGCGGCAGGCAGGGAAGAAGCCTGCGATGCTGCGAGATCCGAGTACCGCTGCACCGTCGCAGCCCGCTCCCGGAGCCGGTTTGACCAACTAGCAGCCAGATCCGCCGCTGCGATGTGGGTAGCTGAGCCCGGCAGCCCGGTAACGCCCACGGTCAAGCTAGCTCCGACCGTGACGATGTTTGTCGACTCTGCGAGAGCAGCACTGATGATGCGCAGGGAATCGGGTGTGAGGTGCAGGAGTGGTTCATTCATGCCGTTGATTCTGACCAGAGACAGGGATACACCGGTCCCCCGAACTGGTCTACGCAGGGGTTCTGTGGACAACTTCCGGATCGTGGATACCGCTAGATCGGTACCCTCGTTCACATGCGCATATCCATCGTCCAAAGAGAGAATCTGGAAGACAAAGCCGAGAACCTGGAGGCCATCCTCGAGGCTATCGATCGGGCCGGTCGTGACAGTGCTGACCTGGTGGTCTTCCCTGAAGCCTCCATGAAGGCCTTCGGCTCTGGGCGCCTGGACACGGTCGCAGAACCGCTGGATGGGGACTTCGCGGAGCAGATCCGGCAGGCGGCGGATCGCGCCGGGTTGACCGTCGTCTTGGGCATGTTCACTCCCGCCGACACCGTCGAGGTCGACGGCAAAAAGATCAACCGCATCCACAACACGTTGCTGGCCACCGGTCGTGGAGTCGAGGCACGGTACGACAAGATCAGGCTTTTCGACGCCTTCGGCTTCCGCGAATCCGACACCGTCGCGCCGGGCTCAGAGCTCTCGCTTATCGACGTCCCCCTCACCGGCGCCCCCTCTATCCGCGTGGGCCTGGCCACCTGCTTTGACGTGCGCTTTCCTGAACAGTTCGTCGAATTGGCGGAGAAGGGCGCCGACGTGATCTTGCTGCCGGCCGCGTGGAATGACGGACCAGGCAAGCTCCCGCAGTGGCGCACCCTCACCGCTGCTAGAGCACTAGATTCAACGACGTTCCTCGTCGCGGTCGACGCCGCTCGACCTGGTGGCGCGAAGAAGGCCGGCGACGCTGAGGGCCCCACCGGAATCGGACACAGCGCGGTCATCGGACCGGACGGTCAGCTCCTGGCCGAGGCAGGATACGAGCCGCAGCAGTTCTCCGTGGATGTGCCGTTGGACGACCTGGTGCGGATCCGGAAGCAGATCCCAGTGCTGGAGATCCGCTCTAGCGAGTAGGCCGACTGCTACATCGGGTCGTGAGAGATCCACTCTTCGTTGCAACCGGCGTGGATCAATGCGGTGCGGGTATTGGCCACCATGTACGGGCCACCTGCGATGAGGATCTTGCGGTTCTTCCAGACACCTGAGCGGACCACGTAGTCGTCGACTCGCCCTAGCGCCGGAATCGGCGCCATCGGGTGGTTGGACAGGTTGGAGGGCCAGGTGAACATCGCGTCATCACGCCTCTGCACGACGGTGGTGAGCTTCAAGAAGTTCACGTTCTGTTCCAGTTCCACCAGAGTGTGCAGGTCGTACAGTTCGCCGGGGCTACGAGCGGCGAACACCAGGTGGATGTCCGGTGGGTTCGGCTGATCGGCGATCTCGAAGAGCATGGCCCGCAACGGGGCCAGGCCTGTGCTCCCGGCGATGAGGAGGATGTTGTGGGGTAGGGAGGCGTCGGGAAGCTGATCGTTGTCCCGCAGGGACATGCTTCCCTGCGGTGACCCAATGGTCCACGTGTCACCAGCACGGGTGGTGGAAACCAGCGACCGAGACGCGTGTCCGCCATCAACGATGCGAACGTGGAACTCCAGCAACCCTTCCGGATTCGGAGGAACGGCAGGTGAGAGGCGCCGCCAGACTCCTTGCAGCATGGGATTATTGACCGAAAGATACTGCCCCGCGCGGTAGTCGATGGGGATACGGCAGTGCAGGCGAATCGAGGCGATGTCGCGGGTCCGGCGCTGGACGTCTAGAACGCGTGCCTCCCAGGAGGCGCGGTCCCCAGAGGCGTCGGCGATGCGCCCGGCCCGGGACATAATGCCACCAATCTCCGACATAGCCCCGGAGATGGCGTCCGCCGCAGCGATGTCGGTCTGATCGCATTCGCGGGGAAGGCCAGTGGCGGTCGTGGTGAGAACCTGGTGGACCGACTGGGAGAACGCCGCCACCATTGACCCGTAGTCAGCCGGCTCTACACCGAATTTCCGGTGGTCGCGGGCCAAGTTCTCCAAGTAATCAATGGTCGCTCGTGGGAAGTAGCCGGCACGAGCCCGGGCGAGAAGCGTATGGACGATCCCCGACAAGAACCGCTCGTACTGACCAGAGAGCGAGTGCTCGAACATGGAACGCAACCGGGGATCGGTCTCGAAAAGGTTCCGGTACATCCCAGCGATGACTTCTTCTGGGTTGTTCAGGATCAGTCGAGTGCCGCGGAAGAGATCATCATCGAGGGGGGTGCCCGTCGTCGCGCTCGGCTGTGGGTGAGCTGACATGAGTCCTCCTCGGTGGTTATGGCTGAGCCGATGCTGTGCGCAGACAGGTGGAATGCCCCACATGCGTGGACCCCAGTACGCCTCGGCGGCCGGAGGTGAACGCCGTGGTGTAGTGGGTTTCAGCCGGTGATTCTTCTATCGTGGCACAGGTTGCGGATTCGTAGTAGAAGACGGGGGCGGGGGTGCGCACAGGGGCTGGTTGCGGCTCAACGCTCCGAGAACTGCCTGGTTTGGTGAAATGGGTGTGGGGCTGGCGCGAAAAGGGGGCAATGGAAAGGGGTGTGGTCCGGGGGTGGCGCATGGAGGTCGGTGCGGGAGGTGCCATCCGGATTGTGAAAAGTGATCCATATCACTTCGATTTTCCGGCTTGAGTGGAACAGACTCAACCCTGAGTTGGTTGAAAGGAATGGATCCAGAAGTCAGACTTAAAATTGAGTCACTTCCACGCAAGATAGGGCGAGGCGGTCAGTGCCTCTCCGCCAATACGAAAATAGGAAAGAGAACCCGGCCGGACCGGTCGGAGCACACCGCCCGCACTACAGGGCAACTGAAAGGACCTGAACATGTCGTTCACCCCCACCACTAAAACGAATGAAGCTTTGCAGGCTGCCCTGAAGGCCGCGTCGGCGGCGGGCAACCCCGATATCCGCCCCGGCCATCTCCTGGTGGCTCTTCTCGAGCAGGAAGACGGCGTTGCCGGTCCGCTGCTCACCGCCGCTGGCGTCGAGCCGAAGTCGATGCTCGTGAAGGCCAAGGAGTTGGTCGCCGCGTACCCCACCGTCTCCGGCTCGAACATGGCGAACCCGCAGTTCAACCGGGATGCGCTCAACGCGATCACGGCCTCTGAGGACCTCGCCGGCGAACTTGGTGACGAGTACGTCTCCGCTGAGATCCTTCTCATCGGCCTGGCCACCGGGGACCATGATGCAGCCAAGGCACTGCAGAACGCAGGCGCCACCCCAGATGCGCTCAAAGGCGCTCTGACCTCCGTCCGCGGTAACCGCAGGGTCACCTCGGAGAACCCGGAGGAGCAGTACCAGTCCCTGGAGAAGTACGGCACCGACCTCACCGCCCGTGCCCGTGAGGGCAAGATCGACCCGGTGATTGGCCGTGACCAGGAGATTCGCCGTGTTGTCCAGGTGCTGTCTCGCCGCACCAAGAACAACCCGGTGCTCATTGGTGAGCCGGGCGTCGGTAAGACCGCGATAGTGGAGGGCCTGGCCCGCCGCATCGTCGCCGGTGACGTCCCGGAGTCCCTCAAGGGCAAGACCCTGATGTCGCTCGACCTCGGTTCTATGGTCGCTGGTGCGAAGTACCGCGGCGAATTTGAGGAGCGGCTGAAGGCTGTGCTTGATGAGATCAAGGAGTCGGATGGCCAGATCATCACCTTCATCGACGAGATCCACACCATCGTCGGTGCCGGAGCAACCGGTGAAGGCTCCATGGACGCCGGCAACATGATCAAGCCGATGCTTGCCCGCGGTGAGCTGCGCCTGGTCGGTGCGACGACCCTGGACGAGTACCGCAAGTACATCGAAAAGGATGCCGCGCTGGAGCGCCGTTTCCAGCAGGTCTACGCAGCAGAGCCGAGTGTCGAAGACACCGTCGGTATCTTGCGTGGACTCAAGGAGCGGTACGAGGTGCACCACGGTGTGCGCATCACCGACTCCGCGCTGGTAGCCGCCGCAACCCTGTCGGACCGGTACATCACGTCCCGGTTCCTGCCGGACAAGGCCATCGACCTGGTCGACGAGGCAGCATCGCGGCTGCGCATGGAGATTGATTCCTCTCCGGAGGAGATCGATTCCGCCGAGCGCATCGTGCGTCGTCTCGAGATCGAAGAGATGGCACTGGAGAAGGAAACCGACGAGGCCTCCAAGCAGCGCCTGGAGAAGCTCCGTGAAGAGCTCGCCGATGAGCGTGAAAACCTCACTCAGCTCCAAACTCGCTGGCAGAACGAGCGTTCCTCCATTGACGACGTTCGTGCCGTCCGTGAGGAACTCGACGAACTGCGCACTGAGTCGGACAAGGCTGAGCGCGAAGGTGACTACGGTCGCGTCGCTGAGCTGCGGTACGGCCGCATCCCTGAGCTGGAAAAGCAGCTCGCGGAAGCGGAGGAGAACGTCAAGGAAGCAGACGGTAACGCCATGCTGCAGGAGGAGGTGACCACCCAGGAGGTCGCGGAGGTCGTGTCCGCCTGGACTGGCATCCCTGCCGGCAAGATGGTCCAAGGCGAGACGGAGAAGCTGCTCAACATGGAGCTGGTTCTCGGCGGTCGCGTCGTGGGTCAGGAATCTGCAGTTGAGGCAGTCTCGGATGCAGTTCGCCGCACCCGTGCTGGTGTCGCTGATCCGGATCGTCCGACGGGTTCGTTCTTGTTCCTCGGACCGACCGGTGTCGGTAAGACGGAGCTGGCAAAGTCCCTGGCGGACTTCCTCTTCGACGACGAGCGCGCCATGGTTCGTATCGATATGTCGGAGTACGGCGAGAAGCACTCCGTTGCTCGTCTGATCGGTGCCCCCCCGGGCTACGTCGGTTACGACGCCGGTGGACAGCTCACCGAGGCCGTGCGCCGTCGTCCGTACACCGTCGTGCTGTTCGACGAGGTGGAGAAGGCTCACCCGGACGTCTTCGACGTCCTGCTGCAGGTGCTTGATGAAGGTCGGCTTACCGACGGCCAGGGCCGTACCGTCGACTTCCGCAACACCATCTTGATCCTCACCTCGAACCTTGGTGCCGGCGGCACTCATGAGCAGATCATGGATGCGGTGAAGGTCGCCTTCAAGCCGGAGTTCATCAACCGACTCGATGACGTGGTCATCTTCGATCCGCTGACCCAAGAGCAGCTGCGAGGCATTGTGGACATCCAGATCCGCGCCCTCGCCGACCGCCTGGAACAGCGTCGACTGATCCTCGACGTCAGCGACGAGGCCAAGGATTGGCTCTCTGAGCGCGGTTACGACCCGGCCTACGGCGCCCGCCCGTTGCGTCGTCTGACGCAGAAGGCAATTGGCGACGAGCTGGCAAAGAAGCTGCTCGCTGGCGAGGTCCGCGACGGCGACCGTGTCGAGGTCGATATCGACCCCGATAACGACAGCAAGTTGAAGATCATTGGCCACGACGAGACCGGAATCGCCCGGGTCTAGTACCTGGTTTTCTCCTCAACTTGTTCGGCTGTGCTGTCATCCGCCGAGGCCCAAGAAACCCCGCACCCGTGTGGTGCGGGGTTTCTTGGGCCTGCAGCGCCGCTGGCCACGATGGATAGTATGGCCATCAAAAGGAGCTTTTGGGGGTGGTAGCGGATGAGTGGGAAAGGACCGTTGGGGATGCCCGGGTATAACGGGCTGTCCGGACGGCTTCTGCGCTACGTCACTGCCTTTGATCCCAGGCGGGTGCGGCTCCACAACGCGGTGGCTGCCTCTGCGACGGTCGCGATGTCGGCCGTCATCTGTCTCGTGCTCGTGCGGACTACTCCAGTTGCATCGGAGCTGCTGGTCCTCAGCAGTTTCATGGCGTTGATGTCGGTCATGATGGCGAAAGACAACACGGCGCGCGGTCGCTTCGTAACGACGTGCCTCATGCTGCCTGCCGCTCTGGTCACGGTGGCCCTGACGATGATGCTGAGCCATAACCGACTCGCTGCAGTCACACTGTTTGTCCTGTTGGCTGGGATGTCGGTGTGGCTCAGGAAATTTGGTTCCCATGCCTCCGGTGCCGGCACGATCGCGGTGTTCGCTTGCTGCTTCGCCCTAGTGCTCAGGATTTCCCCTGATGAACTTGGGTCCACCTGCGTGGCGATGACGGTAGGGGTTGGCTCTGCAATCGTCATGCGCGCGATTCGAGTGCGGCAGCGACCGCGAGCAGAGCTCCAATTGTTGATCAAAGAATTCCGGGCGGCCGCCTCTGGCGCGGTGGTACTGGCATCGCAAAAAAGCGTCCCGAACAAGGAGAATCTGCCGCTCGATCACCTTGACGAGGTGGTCCTTGCGATCTCTTCATGCTCCAAGGAGCACGACCCTCAAGCTGTTATCGGTGTGGGGTCGCAAGACCTGACTGAAGTCGTCTTCGCGTGTCGGGTCGGTATTAACAGGATTTGTCGGGACTTCGCCTCGATGGATGGCGGTCCCGGCTCCAATGCGGTCCTTGCTCACCTGACGAGTGACCTGGAAAGAGTGCTCTGGCGGCGGCTGGATGATGCCGAATCCCAAGAGCTCACCGCCCGCGCACACAACGTGCTGGAGACAACCGATGTCTCTGACGAAGCAAGCCTCGTGGAGGTGCTGATCGCCCGGAACATTCTCAATCAACTGCGGTTGTTGGAGATGGTGATCTCGTCAGCGCCAACAGAATCCGCACCGACGGCGTACTTGCCTCCTGAAAGTGCGTTGGAGGAGGTAGCCGAGTCGATAGCGACGGCCTCTGTTCCTTGGTGGGCACCGTGGCTGCGGTTGTCGGCGAGTGGATCTCGGCCAACAGGTGGTATTGGGCGGTGCTGGCCGCTTTCATCATCTTCACTGGGGTTACCAGCCGTGGTGCGATCCTCACCAGGGCCTGGCGTCGCGTCGCAGGCACAGTGGTCGGGGTTGTCCTTGGCGTGGCGCTGGTGTTCGTTGCTTCCAGTGATCCTGCAGCGATGGTCGTCATCATCGTGGTCTGCGTATTCCTTGCGGTGTATCTGGCGCCGGTCAACTACGGGTTCATGGTCGCGGCAATCACGGTGATGCTGGCGGCGATGTACACCTTGCTTGGTGTGTTCTCCCTGGGTCTGCTCGAAATCCGCATCGCCGAGACCCTCGCCGGCGCTGCCATCGGATCGGTGTGTGCCTCCTTGGTGTTCTCCACGAGTTCGGCTCCGGAGCTAAGGGCTGCCACCGACGACTACTTCGCCGCGCTGGAAAATCTCGTAGACCAGGTCGAGGGGTTGCTAAGCGGCGGTGACGCATCGCCGGCGGGCATCCTCACCGCCGTAACGAGGCTCGACTCCTGCGATGACAGGATCTCCACGGTCGTCTCCTCAACCACCGCCACCTTCATCAGCACGAGACGATCCCTCATGCACGGGTCGCTCGCGATCATGGGCTCTGTGACACATTCGGGCGACCGGTTAGCTCAGGGATCGATGTCCCTGGAGAGGCGGCACCGTGAGTCGGGCAGCGATTCAGATCCGCTCGTCAGCTCGGCCATTTCTGCAGCGCTGCCAAGGCCAGTGGCTATGGTCCGCGACGACATCAACGACACCAAGAGGGCGCTTCGCGCGTACAGCGCTATGAATCGGCGCGAGAGAGTGAAAAGCGGTGTGTGGCATGTGGCCTCGGGCCGTTATTGGGAGTCGCGCCGGGCAAAAGGCACCGAGGCAGCGCCTGCACCGGCCGAGGCCGCGGTGCTGGATCTTTTCCAGGAAGTGACGATCCGCTCGAACTCTCCACAGTTTGGTGTGGTCGTGGAGATGTCCCGATTGGACTGGGCATTGCGGGAGATGCCGAGGCTGAGCGACCGTATCCTGCGCTGACGGATAACTCCGATCATGGTTCGTACACTGGCGCCCATGACTGAGAATCTGGTGGTGTCCGTGCCCGAAGACGAACTGAAGGCCCTGCTTGAGGCTGAGCCGGACTTGTCGGACGTGGAATTTGTCCTGTGGGACGCGAAGACGCCTCCGCCGCGGACATCTTTCGACATCACGGTGATGCCGTATCTTGCTCCGCCGGAGATCCTCGGCATCCTCGACGGGGTGCCGACCCGCCTGGTGCAGTGGCAGGCCATTGGCGTCGATGACGTGGGGGGTCACCTCCCGGACGGTGTCGTGTTCGCCAACGCCACGACGGTGCATGAGGCTGCGACTGCGGAATTGGCTGTCGGCCTGGCTCTGGCTGCACAGCGCCGGATTGCCGACGCCGTCCGCAACGCGGACAAGCACCAGTGGCTCCCAGATTTCCAGCCCTCGCTGGCGGATCGGAGGGTGTTGTTGGTGGGGTATGGAGGCGTCGCGAAGGCGCTCGAGTCGAGGCTCGCACCCTTTGAAGTGGAGCTCGTCCGTGTCGCCAGCTCCACCCGCACGGAGCAGAACGATGCAGGTCAGGATGTCGCGGTGCATGGCACCGACGAGCTAAAAGATTTGCTTCCCGACGCCGACATCACCATCATCACCCTCCCACTCAACGACGCCACCGAGGATCTCTTCGACGCCGACATGATCGCCGCGATGCCCGGTGATTCATTGTTGGTCAATGTTGGCCGGGGCGGCGTGGTGGACACCGACGCGCTGGTGGATGCGCTGAACGCCGGCACGATTCGCGCCGCACTCGATGTGGTCAACCCCGAGCCGCTGCCGCAGGACCACCCATTGTGGGATTGCCCGAATCTGCTGATCACCCCGCACAACGGTGGGGATACCTCCGCTCGGCTGCCACGGATCGCCAAGCTCGTTCACCGTCAGATCGACGCGCTGCGTGAGGGTCGGGAACCGGAGAACCTGCTCTCCTAATCGGCAGTTGAGGCCGCCGTCGAACTATCGGAAGGCTTGCTCCCCGGTCAGGGCCTGTCCGAGGATGAGCTGGTGCATCTCAGCGGTGCCTTCGTAGGTCAGCACCGACTCAAGGTTGTTCGCGTGCCGGATCGGGGAGTATTCGGTGGTGATTCCGGAGGCTCCCAACAGTGTCCGGCAGGTTCGGGCGATTTCTAGGGCTTCGCGCGTGGAATTGAGCTTGCCTAGCGAAATCGACTGCGGAGGAAGGTCTCCCGCGTCCTTCATTCGCCCCAATTGCAGCGCCAGCAGCAGGCCCTTATCCAACTCCAGCACCATGTCTGCAAGCTTCGCCTGCGTGAGCTGATAACTGGCGAGGGACTTCTCAAAGACCATCCGCTCTTGGACGTAGCCCAGGGTCTGCTCAATGCAATCTCGCGCGGCGCCCAGCGCACCGAAGATGATCCCGAACCGTGCCTCACTCAGGCACGACAATGGACCCCGTAATGAGTCCGTCTGTGGAAGGCGAGAGGTGTGGGGTAGGTGGACGTCGTTAAGCGAGATCTCTGACGTGATCGACGCGCGCAGCGACACCTTCCGATGGATATCCGTGGTGCTCACGCCCTCGGTGCCTTTTTCGACGAGGAAGCCCCCGTAGCCATCCTCCGTCCGGGCCCAGATGACCATGACATCCGCGAGTGAACCATTGGTGATCCATGTCTTCGTGCCATTGAGAACCCAGCCATCGCCCTCGCGGCGGGCAGTGGTGCGCATGCCGGCAGGGTCGGAACCGTAGTCGGGCTCGGTCAGGCCGAAACAACCAATGGCGGTGCCGGCAGCCATCTCCGGGAGCCAGCGCTGCTTCTGATCCTCGTCGCCCCAGCGGTGGATCGCGTACATCGCGAGAGAACCCTGCACGGAAACAAAGGACCTCAGTCCCGAGTCGACCGCTTCCAGCTCCATGCAGGCCAGACCGTATGCAACCGACGACGTGCCGGCGCAGCCATACCCCTCCAGATGCATGCCGAGCAGCCCCATTGCCCCGAGTTTCGGCCCGAGATCCCGAGGAATCTCGTGGTTATCGAACCAACCTGAAACGTGAGGGCGAAGTTCCTTGTCACAGAAATCGCGGACCGTGTCGCGGATGGCGCGCTCTTCCTCGGTGAGGAGTGAATCGAAGGCGATGAGTTCGGTGGGGGTGTACGTCACGGTGGTCCTCTCAGCGGTGGAGATCTTTCCGCCGAGGGTACGGGGAGTGAGGGCGGTCACGTTGTGGAGCGGATCTTGGCCCTAGCCGAAGGAGGCGCCGGCGCTTCTTACTCCGCTAGGACCGTCCTGCCTCGCTTTGCGACGTCCTTTCTCCCATGCACGACGGCATACCAAACGGTTGCTAGCACGACGACCACCGCGAGCACTGCGTACATCGACCCGTATCCGGCAGCGGAGACAAGGAATCCCAAGAAGATCGGACCCAGACCAATGCCGACATCTGCGAGCAGGAGCAGCGTCGAGATGCCGGTGCCTAATTGGTGTGTCGGGACGGAACTGACCGCGATCGCCTGGGCAGCGGGCATGAGGGTGCCGTAGCCGAGTCCTGTCATTGCTCCGGCAACGACGACCATCCAGTCGGCGTCAGCCACGGCGAGGAAAAGCAGCGCCAGGGCGAAGAAGATCACGCCGAAGTAGATGACGATGTTGTCTCCACGCACATCCTGCACCTTGCCCAGCAGCAGGCGCATGATCAACATCGAGAACGCATATGCAACGAAGAACAGTCCGGCGCCGGTTACTAGGTCCCGTTCCTCGGAGTAGGCGTTGAGGTAGGTGATCACGCCCGAGTAGGACAGGCCGATCAGCAACATGAAGATGCCGATCGGGATCACGGCCGGGTGCGCGATGGACTTCAGGCTGAAGCGGGGCTTCTGCTCGGAAGCAGCGTCGATGTCTTCCTTGGGGCCTTTTAGCAGCAGTCCCAGTGCTAGGCCGATGATGGCGGTGATGAAGGTGGTCCAGAAGAGGACGTCGTAGGTGAAGTTTCCGACGAGGAAAAGTCCGAGAGCCGGACCCACGGCCGTGGCGAATGTCGTGCCGAGCGCAAAGTATCCGGTGCCCTCTGCGCGGCGGTGGTCAGGGATGACCTGCTGAACGATCGCCATGATGGCGGTGCTGGCGATGGCGTACGCGAAGCCGTGCAGGAGTCGGACCCCGATGAGCAGGGGCAACGATCCGGCCGGAATGTACAGCCCGCAAGCGATGACAACGACCACGAGGGACGCCAGCATGATCGCCCGACTGCCGAACCGATCAACGATGTATCCGGAGAAGAGCCTCGCGACGGTCGCGCCGACCACAAACGCGCTGGAGGCGAAGCCACTGGCTGCATCAGAAGCGGCGAATTGGCGCACCGCGTACAGCGCGACGGTGGTGACCAGCGTGTAGAAGGCCAAGTACTGGACGAAATTGACCAACCAGGCCAGTACGAAGTCTGTGGTGATCAGTTTCTGTTGGTGTCCGGCTGTCTGTGCGGCTGAGTCGCGTGCGGCAGCGGGATTCGACTCCGTTGTCATAGGTGTCCCTTTCTCCCGGTGCGCCTGATGAGAGGCGAAATTGTATGATGCAATTTCTACTCCTGGAGGTTGTATGCTGCAAATGCTGACGATCCGGGACGGAAGATGCGGAAGGACCTGAATCGTGGATAACCCGCTGCTCGACGACCTCGCCTACGAACACATGTTGATCTCGAGGCACGCACTACAAGGCTCCTCGGCGCATGGTCGCGAGCCTGCGCTGGACCGCAGTGCGACGGTCCTTCTTGCTCGACTGGCAGCGCAGGGTCCGATGAGCGTCGCAGAGCTTGCCGACGCTTTCGACCTCGACATCTCCACCGTTCATCGCCAGGTTGCAGCGGCGATGAAGCATGGACTGATTGAGCGAGTCGGTAACCGCGAGGGTGGTAACGCTCGCAAACATGTACCGACCGACGAGGGGTCCAGGCGCCTTGCAGCAGAACTCGACAGTCGCGCCGAAGCGGTGCACAAGGTGGTCGACCAGTGGGATGAGTCCGAACTCGATCAGCTCGTCTCGCTCATGAGGAAGTTCAATCGCGATGTTGAGAAGCTCCGCGGTAGGCCGTGGCCGAGGCCTTGAGCTTGTGATTGGCCGGGGTAGTGGAGGGGCCCCGTCAGTTTATTTGTGAGTGGCGAAGGTCAATGGTCGATGACTTTGGCTGTGTCGAAGTAGCCTGGGCGCGTCGCAGCGTGTCCATGAGGTTTGCGAGGCTATCGCCGTTGACGTGCTCCCTCTGAGCTTTTCATTGGAAGAACTCTATCTACCCATAAGCAAAACATCGTTGAAAGTATCAGTTTTCTCCTGGGTTTAGAGAGTGACGAGCATGACAGTCGGATAAGATATCCAGTTAGATGTATCCGCATGCCCGTGTGCGGTCAGCGTCTGAAAGCTCGGCTTCCCGGATGGTGCGAACAGCAGGTCGGGGAGGGGAACAGAGTCACGAGAAGGTCGGCGTCCAGGCGAAGGTCATCGGTCGGATCGGGCATCTGCCGCAGCAGTTCAGCGCACTTGCTGGAGAACAAACTGTAGGAGAGAGAATGTCGACAGACCCGAACAGCCAGGGGTTGCCGGACAACACTGAGGGTGACGCGAACCGGCCGAAGGCCAAGCGCGTCACACCTCCGCCCCCGGGTGGTGCACGTCAGGCGAGCGCCGATAAGGCTGCTCGCCAGGAAGCTGCTCCCGCTCAGGAAGAGCAGACCCCGGCACCGGAGGCTTCGGAGCAGAACACTGCAGCAGCGGAAACTCCTGAAGCCCCCAAGACCACCGAAGCCCCCGCAGCCGAGCAGGCCGAGCCCGCTCAGCCGGAAGCTCCCAAGGCCGCTCCGGCGCCGAAGGCTCCGCCGGCACCGGGTGGTGCCCGCAAGGGTGCACCGGCTCCCGGTGGCGCTCGCAAGTCAGCCCCGGCCCCGGGCGCAGCCAGCGCCGATGACTCTGAGGCAGCCGCAGCTCCGGCTACCGGTGGCGCACCTGCTCCGAAGCCGGGCGGCGCTCCCGCTCCGGGCGGCGCAAAGAAGGGTGCTCCGGCACCCGGTGGTGCCAAGGCCGGTGCTTCGGCACCCGCCGGCGCTCCTGCTCCGGGTGGAGCTCCGAAGCCGGGCGGTGCTCGCGCAGGTGCTCCCGCCCCCGGTGGCGCACCCAAGCCCGGTGGCGCTCCTGCCCCCGGTGGTGCCCCCAAGCCCGGTGGTGCCCCCACCCCGGGCGGTGCACCCAAGCCCGGTGGTGCCCCCACCCCGGGCGGTGCACCCAAGCCCGGCGGTGCCAAAGGCGGAGCTCCGGCTCCCGGTGGCGCCCCGACCCCGGGCGGTGCACCCAAGCCGGGTGGATCCGCTCCGAAGCCCGGCGGCGCAGCCCCGACCCCCGGTGGCGCAGCGAAGGCCGGCACGGCTACCAAGGCTGGCGCCAAGAAGGCTCCCGCTAAGAAGCCGGCCAAGAAGGCCGAGCCGAAGATGATCGGTGAGCGCACCATCGGTCAGTGGGGCAAGTTGGTCGGTATCGGCCTCTTCGCCGCACTGGTCCTGGCTGCCATCTCCGTGTTCTTCGCCCGTTGGCTCATTGAGGTTCCGGCCGTCGCCGATTGGGTTGGTCGTTACCCGGGTGAGTACCATTCGCCGGCCGACCCGGAGCCGGGCTTCCCTGCCTGGGCTCGTTGGGGACACTTCCTGAACTTCTTCTTCATGATCCTGATCATCCGTTCGGGTCTGCTGGTGCGTCACCAGCAGAAGCCGCCGGCCTACTTCCAGCCGCGCAAGGGTGGAAAGAAGATCAGCATCTACCTGTGGATGCACACCATGCTGGACATCCTGTGGATTCTGAACGGCCTCATCTTCATCATCTTGCTGTTCGCTACCACCCACTGGGCCCGCATCGTGCCGACCAGCTGGGAAGTCTTCCCGAACGCGCTGTCCTCCATGCTGCAGTACGCAACCCTGGATTGGCCGGAAGAGGACGGTTGGGTGAACTACAACAGCATCCAGCAGCTCATGTACTTCACGGTCGTGTTCATTGCCGCACCGCTGGCAATCATCTCGGGTCTACGTATGAGCGAGTGGTGGCCGGAGAAGGCCGAGAAGCTCAACAAGCTGTACCCGGCTCCGCTGGCTCGTAAGATCCACTACCCGGTCATGCTGTTCTTCGTGCTGTTCATCATTATCCACGTGTTCCTGGTGTTCTCCACGGGCATGCGCAAGAACCTCAACGGCATGTTCATGGGCGTTTCGGACGCAACGAGCTGGGGTGGCTTCATCTGGATGGTCGCTGCGATCTTTGTGACTATCGCCGCCGTGTTCGCCGCACGTCCGCTGATTCTGGCTCCGATCGCAGGCAAGTTCGGCAACATCAGCACCCGCTAAAAGCGTCGCTTCCCGACGTTCACAAGCACCCACCGCCCAACCGCGGACCTGAACTCCCGGACCTCATCCTCCGAGTCACTGACTTGGGGAAGGGGCCGGGAGTTTTGTGCTGCCAGGGGGGAGGCAAAATTCGTAGTTTCCCGAGCCGTTGGTGTCACCGCTTAGGGTGGTTGGAAGTGCACCGAAGGGTGCTCCAGGTGCGGAAGATGTGTTGGGAGATTTGATGGAGCGAAGCGTCGCAGAGAAGATCCGGTTCTGGTCCATTCCGGTGGGAATCGTCGTTATCGCGGGGTTGTTGATCACGATCATCGTGCTGCAGGTCCGCTCATCGGATGAGGCCTCTAGAGGCAATTCCGCGGCGGAGGCAGGAGACGTCGAGCAGCAAGATCTGTCTTTCCTGGAGACCCGCAGCATCAATGACGTGCAGTCCGCTGGTGACCTGGATGCGCCGGTGGGCCTGATCGTGTTCTCGGACTATCAGTGCGCGTACTGCGCCCGATGGAATGAGGAGGTGCTCCCGGAGTTGATGGATCAGGTTGAGGACGGCGCATTGCGGATTGAGTGGCGTGACGTGAACACCTACGGGGAGATCTCTGAGCGGGCCGCGCGAGCTGCACATGCGGCGGGAATCCAGGGACAGTACTGGGAGTATCACTCCGAACTCTTCCCGGACGGTGACACCCGATCGATGGAAGGGCTTTCCGAGGAGTCACTCGTGACCATCGCCGAGGATCTGGGCCTTGACCCTGTGCAGTTCCGCGAGGACCTGAGCTCAGAGCAGACCCACGCTCAGATCCAGAACTACGCCTCGATCGGCCGTGACCTGGGTGTTAATGCCACGCCGACATTCATCCTCGGCGGCGAACCCCTCGTCGGAGCCCAGCCCTACGACGTTTTCATGGACACCCTCGACCGCGCCCACGACAACGCCGAATAGCCACGGTGCCCGGAGATGGAGATTAGCCTCGTCGCCGCCTTCATCGGTGGCACTCTTGCGCTGTTAAGCCCATGTAGCGCGCTGTTGCTGCCGGCGTTTTTCGCCTCGTCGGTGGGATCAAACCTGCGGCTTCTCACGCACGGGTCAGTGTTTTACTTGGGGCTGGCACTTACCTTGGTGCCGTTTGGTCTGGGGATTGGGGCCCTCGGGTCGCTGTTCATCGAGCAGCGCGGCCCGATTATCGCGGTGACGTCATTGGTGTTGCTCGGCCTTGGTGTCCTGCAAGTCCTGGGTCTCGGATTCGATCCGGCGGCGGCTGTGCCCGGCGCGGATCGCGTTCGGGCGGGAGCCGCGGCGACATCCGGATACGTACGGACATTCTTGCTGGGCGCGGTCGGGGGAGTGGCAGGTTTTTGTGCTGGTCCAATTCTGGGGGCGGTGTTGACGCTCGCGCTGGCGCAAGGCAGTTCCTTCACCGCTGGGGTGATGCTGGCGGTCTATGGCGCCGGGATGGTGGTTCCGATGATCCTCATCGCGGCGCTTTGGGGACGCCTCGGCGAGCGTGGGCGGCAGATACTCCGCGGTAGGTCATTCACGGTGTTCGGGCAGGAATTGCATACGACGTCGGTGGTGACGGGGCTGCTAATCATTGCCGTCGGGATGCTGTTCTGGTTCACCAACGGACTGATTGGCCTGCCGTCGCTGATACCGATGGACGTGCAGATGTGGGTGCAGGGCCAGGGGGCTGTTCTTTCCAGTCCGGTCTACGACATCCTCGCGGTGGTGCTTCTCGCCATCATCGCCCTGGTGGTGTGGTTCCGGCGGTCGGTGCGTACCCAGCGGGCATGACTGCGGACATGACAGTTGTCACGAGAACCTCATGATAACCGTCGCCGGGGCTATGACACATGGCACTACCTGCGATAACGCCCACGCGCCAGTATGAAGTGCATGGACATCACAACTGACCGCACCGCTTCCCAGGACAGCATTGCCACCGCCGGAACCACTGCCACCGACACCGTCATCGCCGTCAACGGACTGCGCCGCACCTACGGCACCGGTTCGAAGGCCTTCGAGGCGGTCGCCGGCATCTCCTTCGAGGTCCGCCGCGGCGAGGTCTTCGGACTTCTCGGTACCAATGGTGCCGGCAAAACCTCCTCTCTCGACGTCATCGAAGGACTGGCTGAGCCCACCGATGGCACCGTCGAGGTTCTCGGCTTTGATCCCTTCCGTGAGCGCGCCAAGGTCCGCCCGGACATGGGAATCATGCTGCAGTCAGGTGGACTGCCCAGCCAGCTCACCGTCTTCGAGACCATGCGCATGTGGCACGGGACGTGCTCAGCGCCGCTGCCGATCGATGAGGTTCTCGCCGATGTGGAGTTGGAGCATCGTCGGGATGTGGCCGTCGAGAAGCTCTCAGGAGGCGAACAGCGCCGACTGGACCTGGCTTGTGCGCTGCTTGGCGACCCGAAGGTCCTGTTCCTGGACGAGCCGACCACGGGCCTGGACCCGGAGTCGCGGCGTCGGACCTGGGACCTGCTGCGCAGGCTGAAGGCCAGGGGAGTGTCGATGGTGCTGACCACGCACTACCTGGAAGAGGCTGAACTGCTGGCCGATCGCATCGCGATCATGCACCGCGGGCAGGTCAAGAGTGAGGGCACCGTCTCCGAGATCGTCGGATCTGCCTCCTCGACGATCAGTTTCGTCACTCCCAGCGCTGACCTGCCAGAGATCCCCGGTGTTGTCGTCTCGCAGGACGGAGCCAAGACCGTCATCGAGACCACCGAACTGCAAGGCGATTCGCTGAGAGTTCTGATGTGGGCGCAGAAGGAGGGTGTTGTCCTCTCTGAGTTTGAGGCAAAGCCCGCGTCCCTGGAGTCGGTCTTCATCGAGATTTCCCGACAGTCCTGATCAACCGACCGATACCCACGACGACACCCAAGCGAGGACAATCATGAGCACCACAACCACCACCCGCACCGCCCCGACCACCACTGAAGCCGCACCTCGAGGCGGCACTGCACGACGCCTCAAGGCACTATCCCAGGCCGAGTGGCTCCAGTTCCGCAGGAACAAGACGCTGCTCTTCATGAGCACCGTCATCCCTATCGCCCTGCCAATCGGTATGTACGCGCTGATGCGCACTGGCGACGGTGACGGCACCATGCTCGCCACGATGGCGATCGAGTTCTTCCTCTTCTACGTGCTGATGTTCGCGCAGTTCTACACAGTGCTGTCGATGGCAACGACGCGTCGCGACGAAAAGGTGCTCCAGCGTCTGCGCACCGGCGAAGCTCGAGACGGTGAGATCCTCACTTCTCTCGGCGTGCCCGGCGCGGCACTGATCATCCCGTTCCTCGTGATTGTGGTCTTGGGGATGTGGGCACTTGGCGCGCCGCTGCCGGAGAATCCCTTGCCGGTGCTGGTCGCCACCATTTTGGGCCTGGTCATCGCATGGGCGCTGGCACTGCTGACCAGTGGTTTCACCAAGAACGCCGAAGCCGCACAGATCACTTCCATGCCGGTGTTCTTGCTGGCGACGGTCAGCCTGGGCAATATCCGTTTGATCTTCCCGGAGGCCGTTCAGGACATTCTCGACCGCACCCCGTTCGCACTGGCCTATGACCTGGCCGCACAGTCCTGGGATGGCTCCGCTGTCACTGACGCACTGGTGCCCGCCGGTCTGCTGCTGGCCTGGACCGTGGGACTTTCGGCACTGGCGCTGCGCCGCATGAAGTGGAGCAACCGGGTCTAACCCGTCTGACTGGTTGAATGGCTGTCACGATGAACAACGACACCTCCCGACCTCCGTCCGTCCTCGACCGGGTGATGAATACAATCACCGGGCCGAGGACGTCGTGGCGTTCTCTCGGCGGAAGCGCAAAACTCGCGTTGTATCTGCGATGGTCGCTGCTGACCTTCATCGTTGCGATGGGAGTAGCCGGTGCCGTGGTGACCGGAGCCAGCGCCACGTACGCGGTGCCGACTCCGGCTGTGGTGGCGTTTGCAGTTCTGATCTTCACCGCGACCTTGCTCACCGGTGCGGTGATCGAACTGCAGCCGGACCTTAACGCCCACCCACGTCGGGATATCAAGGGCCTTTTCATGACAGGTGCTGTGTTCACCCTCTTGCTGTGGGTGGCGGCACTGGTGCTGTACCGGTACGCGCTGGTGGTGGAATCCGCAGGAGAAGAGCAGGCGGTATGGCTTCTCGGCTATGCGGTGGCGTCCCTGGTCCTCACCGTGGGACTGCTGCACATGGGGTACATACCGTGGGTCCGTCGCAAGTGGCTGGTGTCTTTCGCAGTTCTGGGGATCACCGGCGCGGTCATGCTCATCGGTACCGACGCTGAGAACGCCAGTGACCTGATCGTCATCGTGATCTTCGCGATCTTATTCATGGTCACCACCGTGCTCACCCAATGGACTGTGCGAGTGGTGAAAGAACTCGACCGCGCCCGCCACACTGAAGCCGCACTCCAAGTCAGCGAGGAGCGACTGCGGTTCGCTCAGCAGCTCCACGACACCATGGGCCAGCACCTGGCCGCCATGTCCGTGAAGACCGAATTAGCCACAGCCCTGGCCCGGCGCGGTGACGACCGGCTTTTCGACGAGCTCGAACAGCTCCGCCAACTCACCAAGGTCTCTGCAGCTGACATGCGCAGCGTGGTGGACAACCATCGCAGCATCAACCTCTCCACCGAAGTCGGCTCCGCGCGCTCCCTTTTCGATTCCGCGGGCATTGACGTGAACATCTTTGGCGAAGCCCTTGACCTGCCGGAGCCGCGCCGGGAATTGGCCGCCTGGTTCGTCCGAGAGACCACCACCAATGCCCTGCGGCACGCGGATGCGACTACCTCGGAACTCCACATCAGCGAGGATTCGGTGATGATGGTCAACGATGGAGCGCCTCCTGAGGACTCGACTCGCTCTGGTGGTCTGGGATCCCTGCGCGGACGGGCTAGCCGGGACGGTGCCACGGTCACGATCAACCGCGACGACGATAGATTCTCGGTCCGGCTCTCTTGGCCCGGAACGACCACCAATGAACGAGGAGGACCACAGCAGTGATTCGCGTGGTGTTGGCGGACGACGAAACCCTGGTGGCCAGTTCCCTGGGCACCCTCATCGGCTTGGAAGATGACATTGATGTCGCCGCTGTGTGTGGCTCTGGAGAAGAGCTTCTGGAGTGGTGGCGCCGGGAGCTGGTTGTGGAGGAGGGGGAGGGGGACGTCGGGAAGCAACGTCCTTCAGTCGCTGTGGTCGACCTGCAGATGGGTGGCATCGACGGCATCGAGACCGCCCAACGACTGGAGGAAATCGACGAGAATGCGGCGGTGCTGATCGTCACCGGCCATCCCGGGCCGCGCCAACTTCAGCGCGCATTGGCCGCTGGGGTGAAGGGGTTCTTGCCGAAGACCTCCTCTGCCGAGGAGTTCGCCCAGGCCATCCGCATTGTCCATTCCGGACGGCGCTGGGTCGACCCGGATTTGGCCGCGACCGCTCTTGTCGCAGGTCACTCGCCCCTGACCGAGCGCGAGGCTGAGGTCCTGCAATACGCCGGCACGGGCATGGACACCGCGGCCATTGCACTGGCGGTACATCTCGCGCCGGGCACGACCCGCAATTACCTGTCCTCGGCGATGAGCAAACTCGGCGCCGGCAACCGCATCGAGGCGTATCGAAAAGCCAAAGACGAGGGTTGGTTATAGAAGACGCTGCCCGACGTCCCCTGCCCCACATACCCTGTCCTCATGACTGAGCACCGCATCTACAGTTTTGAATTTTCTCGAATCTACGACCTCTATGTGAAGAAGGTGGAGAGGAAAGATCGCACCGTCGCGGAGCTCGACGAAGTGATTCGGTGGCTGACCGGATATTCGCAGCAGCAGCTCCAGCAGTGCATCGATGGGGACACGGATATGCGGAAGTTTTTTGAGGGTGCTCCGGCACTGAATGAGTCCCGCTCTGCCATCACAGGGGTGATCTGCGGAGTGCGGATTGAGGAGATCGAGGATCCGCTCATGCGTGAGATCCGCTACCTGGACAAGCTCGTCGATGAGTTGGCAAAGGGTAAGGCCATGGAGAAAGTCCTGCGTAACTAATGTTTTGATGAGTCGGGGCGGTGAGAGTCACAGTCCCTGCGCGGTGCCGGTCTGTGAAAACGTGCCTAGAATTTTCAGCATGAGCACCCTCTTGAGCGCCTCTGAACTTCACGAACTGATCTTCAGGACAGGACACATCACGGTCCTTGACGTGCGGCGCCCGCTGGGCGACCGGTCACATGAAGACTACCTGGGCGGACACATCCCCCTGGCCCTGTACTGCGATCCCTCGTACCAACTGGCAGGAGTCCCCGAGCGCGAGGTCGGGCGCAGTCCGCTGCCGATCATTAAGCATCTGCAGGAAAACCTTCAGGGATGGGGCCTGCGCAAGGACCGGCCGACCATCGTCTACGACGGTGGGGACGGACTGCAGGCAGCCCGAGCCTGGTGGATTCTGCGCTGGGCGGGCTTGCCGGATGTTCGGGTCCTCAACGGTGGTCTGCAGGGTTGGCGCGACGCCGGCTACGAGACCATGGGCGGACCGGGCAATCACGCGCGCGTCAGCGACATCGAGATTGATCCGGGCAACCTGCCCACGGTGGGGCTTGATGAGGTCCGAAATTGGCCTCAGCATGGCATTCTCATCGACGCCCGAACCCCGCAGCGTTACTCCGGTCGCGATGAGCGAGTCGACCTGCAGGCCGGCCACATCCCCGGCGCCATCAACATTCCCGAGCGTCTCCTGATGGGCGAATCCAGGCAGATCGACCCGGATCATGTCCGCAGTGTCATGGCTAAGCACGACATTGATGACCCCTCGAAGGTCGCGGTGTACTCCGGTTCGGGTCTGCATGCCTCCCTGTTCGTGCAGGCGATGCACGAGGCGGGAATGCCCGGTGCGTCACTGATGGCCGGCGGTTGGTCGCAGTGGGCGGGCGACCCGGAGAACCCGATCGAGCGCAGTTGACGCCCCGGGCCAACTAAGATTGGGCAGCGATGGAAATTCTCGTGTTAGTCCTCGCAGCTCTACTGGTCGCGGTAGGCATCGCTTTGTTCGTGGTTGATGCCCGCCGGCGGTCCGCTAGCGCACGCCCGAACGCTAGTAAAGGTGCAGTTCAGGCCCCGGAAAAGGTGCCCGCTGCAGCGGTGCCGGCGGCAGTAGGTGCGGAGGAACCCGCACCTGCCGAGGAACCCGCCGATGAGCCGAGTCAAGTGTCTGCCGAAGAGCTTCTCTGGAGCGCAGAAAACGACCATGACCCTCAATCTGAGGTTGATGGTGAGGGCGAGGAGACGGAAATCTCCGTCGAGGACGCCACGACGGAGCACACCTCCTCTGCCGCTCCCGTGCCCGGTTTCGCCGACCCGCTGGCCGGGACAGAGCCTGAGGCGCCGGGAGCGACTCTTACGCAGTCGGTCGTTGATCGGCCAGCAGAGGATAAGCCTGACATCGCCCCAGAGTCCCAGCCCGAGCCCACGCACGAGGAACCGATCGCGGCTTTTGCAGCGCCGTCGATCGATGACGGACTCGTCGGTGCGGCTGCCCACTCGGACGTCGTAGAGGACTCCGATGACACTGACGACGCTAGGGGCACAGCGGACACAGCGGATGTCCTGGACGAGTCCGGTGCTGAGACCAAGGACGAGATCCTTGAAGATGTCGCTGGAGATGTCGCTGAGGAGGATCCCGATGGCCGTGGCGGGATGCCAAGTGAGGATCTCTACGCAGGACTCGACGACGTCCCCTTCTCCGCTCCCACCCCGGACACCGCAGACCTGAATGCAGAGCCGACTCCGGCCGCTGCAGAGCCGGACCCCGCGCAGGTGCCGGCTGCGATTGCGGTCGACCATTCCCGTGAGCCTCAGGAGACGGAAACGGAATCGCCGGCGCCGCTCGCAGCCACCGTCGACCGGCAGTCGTCTACCAAGTCGCGCTTCAGCGGCCTTGCCGGACGGATGAAGCCCAAGGTCGGCGGCCGCCGTGCCCGCCGGGCATGGGCCACGGCCTTGCAAGCAGAGTTTGAGAAGTCCGACCACGATCTCAGCGCTGAACTGGACCGGGCCTGGGCCCGCGGACCGAAGGGCGCTGTCCAAGACGTGGTGAGCAACATCTTCATCGACGGCCGCCGTTTCCTGCTCACCGACATTGGTGAGACCACGGTCCTGGCACTGCAGGCTCCACTAGCCTCTGACGTCGTGCTCGAGTTTGCTCGTTCGGTCGACGTCGAAAGCCCCGACCTGGCAAACGTTGGAGTCGAGGATGGTTTCCTCGTCAGCTCCAACCAGCCAGAGGTCATCCACCGCGTCTTCGATGACCGTGCGCACTACGTGCTGCGGATGATGGCAGCCAAGACCGAACGCCAGTGGACTGAAGACGGCTGGGTCGTTGCGGTTCTGGATCAAGACTCAGGCCCGACGGACTGGGACGAGGCCCTAGAACCTCTGGCTGATTTCGCCGATATCGCCCGCAGGCTCCCGCCGGCAGAGGCACCGGAGACCGACGTCGACATGTCCGATTGGGATCCGTCCCGACCGTCGACGGCTCCGGCTGCGGTGAAGAACGTTGAGAACACCAGCGGCCGCCGCCCGGTCGCTGAGAAGTACGCCCGGGAACCGGAGCGGAAGATCGGAGGGCACCTTTCCGCCGTTCCGCACAAGGACGACCGCCCGGTGTTCACCGGAGCAATCCCGATCATCGACGAGGAAGATCCGGTCTGGCGTCCCGCCCCGGAGATGCCTGCCGGTGAGCCGTACGACCTGCCGTCCCGCTCGGTCAGCTCCCGTTTCGGGGACCTGGAGTTCCGCGATCTTGGCACTGCCGAAGACGGTGAAAAGCACTCCAGCCTGCCCGCTTTGGGCGAGGACCCGGAGCACATCCGCGCACGACGCACCGCCGGGCGAGTAGTCCGCGAGGACACAGGCCCGTCCGGCATCTTCTCTGACGGCAGCCCCTCCGATGAGTGGGGCATTGTGCACGAGGACGAGACGTCCGGCGATAATGACAGGGACACCAACTAGGGGCCCCTCGAACACCAGGAGATACCGCCATGAACGAACCCGCCGCTCCCACCGTCAACGCCACTGAGCTGGCGAAGCTGGCGGAACTGGTGAAGGAACTCTCGGTCGTCCACGGAAAGGTCACTCTGTCCTCCGGCAAGGAGGCTGACTACTACGTTGACCTGCGTCGGGCGACCCTGCAGCACGAGGCGTCTCGTCTGATCGGCAAGCTCCTGCGTGAGCTCACCGCCGACTGGGATTTTGTCGCCGTTGGCGGACTGACCCTAGGCGCAGACCCGGTGGCGACCTCGGTGATGCACGCTGAGGGCCGCCCCATCGACTCCTTCGTCGTGCGTAAGGAGAAGAAGAAGCACGGTATGCAGCGGCAGATTGAGGGCGCCGACATCGTCGGGAAGCGCGTGTTGGTCGTGGAAGACACCACCACCACCGGCAACTCCCCGCTGACCGCTGTGGCTGCACTGCGTGAGGCTGGCGCTGATGTTGTCGGCGTGGCCACCGTCGTCGATCGCGCCACTGGTGCCGGTGACGTCATCCGCGCTGAGGGCCTTGAGTACCGATTCCTGCTCGGACTGACCGACCTGGGAGTCGAGTAATCATGGCGGGCGCGGGCCTGACCGACCGCATTCGCGGGTTGGGGAACCTTGTTGTCGAGCGCACCGTCGAGGGTGCCTCGGCGCTGTCGACGATCGTCTCTCGCGCAGCGGGACTGCCCACCGACGTGGACACGATCCGCAGCGGTGAGCCGACCGTCGAGCCGGAACTGGTCGCCTTCGCTGGCGCCACCGCGATCAACGAAATCGGTGCTCTGACAGGCCTGGAGAAGGTCCGCAAGAGTGCCAAGGTGACGTTGATGCCGTTGTTGGCTGGGAACGTCGTGAGGCATCGTTCTGCCGTGGGGGAGCCGGGCTCTGGCGTGCTCCTGGCGGGTCTGGCCGGCGGCTGGCTAGGTGACATCGTGCTCATGCGCGCGAAGCCGAACCTCAACCACGGCGCAATCCCGTTCTCTGCGAACCAGATCGCGTACCACGTGCTGCTGTGGCGGGCCGGTGCTCGTCCGCAGTTGGCCACTGCCTTGCCGCGGGCAATCGCGTGGGCCGGTGCCTGCGCCGCTGTCCTGAAGATCAAACCGGCGTTTGCTCCGGCTGCCTTTGGCTATGGCGCGTTGCTGACCGCAACGTCCATCCTGGCGTCTGATCGCAACCTCGTGCGCGGGCTGCCGGTCGGCGACGCCCGCTACGGGCTCAGCCATGGTGGAAACCTCTTTTTGCTTTCCGACGTCCTGCTCTCCCTCCGCGAAACTCTCCCCACCGGAGGCGCTGCTTCTCGGGAAGGATTCGTCGGTCGCGTACTCGATGCTGCCGTGATGGAGACGTACTGCGATGCCCAGCTGCTGCTGGTCAGCGGCCTAATGGAGACCGAGGCGCGATCGAAGTGACCTCACCAGAACCAGGACCTGGTCCCACCGAGTGGGGGACGGTCCGGGAAGGAGTTGGCCTCGGACCGTGGGTGGAGGAGTACCCCGACCAGCCGCGTCCGACCGATCCCCGCTTTGACGAGGAACTGCTCAATGACGGCGACCGCCGCAACGTAGTCGACGCCTATCGCTACTGGCGACGCGAGGCGATCGTCGAGGACATCGATACCCGACGCCACACACTGCACGTGGCGATCGAGAACTTCGAGAATGACGCGAACATCGGCACCGTCGTGCGAACCGCCAATGCTTTCGCGGCTGAGGCGGTGCACATCGTGGGAAAGAAGCGGTGGAATCGCCGCGGCGCCATGGTCACTGACCGCTATCAGCACCTGCTGCATCACAGCACCGTGCAGGAAGTTGTCGACTGGGCGGCCGAGAATGATCTCACCGTCGTCGCAGTGGACAACGTGCCCGGCTCCGTGCCCTTAGAGACCACTGTCTTGCCGGAGCGTTGTCTGCTGTTGTTCGGACAGGAAGGTCCAGGAGTGACAGAGGAGGCTCGGGAGCAGTCCTCGATGACGGTCTCGATTGCTCAGTTCGGCTCCACTCGTTCCATCAATGCGGGGGTCGCCGCTGGCATCGCGATGCACTCGTGGGTGCGAGAACACGCGGACCTTTCCACCGCTTGGTGAACCCGGTCACGGGCACATCACGGAGGCTTTTCGCAGGTACCAGGCACTTCAGGGTCGGAATGTCCAAACCGTGACTACTCTGAGGGAAAGTGCGAAGAATCTTCGCTGAAGGCTGAAGGAGGGTGCCCCGTGGAATCCGTAACCCGGACCGAAGCGGAGATTTGGGCCTATCGTGCCGACCTGGCGGAAAAGGCCGTCCGTGACCGGCACGTGAGCAAGCTCTGGGGTTTGCCGCGAACCGCCCTCGGGGTCGTGAGTTGGCCTGCGGTGTTTAAAGACAAGGCATTCATTCGCTGGCACTACTGGTGGCAAGCACACTATCTGGACTGTCAGGTAGATGCGCTGCTGCGGCTTCCGAGTCATTCGAACGTACGCAAGGCGAAGTACATTGTCCGGGCGATCCAGGTCCGTGGCGGCAACCTGTCGAAGAATCCTTTCTATGACGACCGGGCGTGGATGCTCCTGGCCATGGATCGGCTCGACGAAGCCATCGGTAGGACCCGGGAGCGTCGTTCGGCCTCCGCATTGCGCACCGCATTGGATGCTGGCCGAGACCGGAGTTTGGGAGTGCTGCCGTGGCAGAACAGTGGTCTGTTCTTCAACGTTCCGGCCAATGGTCCCGCCGCCATCGCTTTGGCACGCGCCGACCGGTTGGAAGAAGCGGCCGAGCGGGTGGACTGGGTTTTCGACAACCTCATTGATCAGCGTGGCCTGGTGCAGGACGGCGTGCGGCTGACCGCAGCGGGCCAGGAGATCGTGCCGGACACCTTCACCTACAACCAGGGTGTGGTGATTGGCGCATGCCTGGAACTGGTCCTCAGGTTGCGCGATGCCGGGCATCGCGAACAGTCGGTTAAGTACCTCACCAGAATCCACAAATTGGTCCACGCCACCGCAATGCATCTGGCGACTCCGAACAACGTCATCAAGGGAACCCCCGGCGCCGACGGAGGGCTTTTCGACGGCATCCTCGCCCGCTACCTCGCCCAATGCGCAACCAGGCTTCCCGACGACGACAGGGTCAGCCGGGCCACCCGCCGAATCTGCGCACGGCTCGTGATGTCCTCCGCTGAGGCAGCCTGGCAGCACCGACTCGAGGTCGATGGGCTTCCACTGTTCCCCGCCGAGTGGAGCCGCAACGCAGTGTTCCCGCAGGGTGGGGGCCTCTCTGGTGGCTTGGTCGTTGGCACACCCAATCCTGCGAAGGCACAGGAGAGAAATCTGTCGGTGCAGCTCTCGGGCTGGAAGCTGATGGAAGCCGCTGCGGTTGTCTCCACACAGACGAGGGATTCAGAGGACACCTAAACGTGTGGCAGTAGGCAGATCCTTCCGGAACGGGGCATAATCGGGGGGGAAGCCAGGGCGTGTCCAGCGCCCATCGACCACTCGATTCGGAGGCCACACATGCCCATCGCAACGCCCGAGATCTACAACGAGATGCTGGATAAGGCGAAGGCGGGTGGATTCGCTTACCCGGCGATCAACTGCACTTCCTCGGAGACCATCAACGCCGCACTGCGCGGCTTCGCCGAGGCTGAGTCCGACGGCATCATCCAGTTCTCCACCGGCGGTGCCGAGTTCGGCTCCGGTCTGTCCGTGAAGAACAAGGTCGCCGGTGCCGTCTCCCTCGCCGCCTTCGCACACGAGGCAGCGAAGAACTACGGCATCAACGTCGCGCTGCACACCGACCACTGCCAGAAGGAAGTTCTGGACGAGTACGTCCGTCCGCTGCTGGCTATCTCTCAGGAGCGCGTCGACCGCGGCGAGCTTCCTCTGTTCCAGTCCCACATGTGGGACGGCTCGGCTGTGCCGATCGACGAGAACCTGGAGATTGCCCAGGAGCTGCTGGCCAAGTCGGTCGCAGCGAACATCGTCCTAGAGATCGAGATCGGCGTCGTTGGCGGCGAAGAGGACGGCGTTGAGGCTAAGGCCGGCGCGAATCTCTACACCACCGAAGAAGACTTCGAGAAGACCGTCGACGCCCTCGGCCTCGGCGAGAACGGCCGCTACCTGCTGGCCGCCACCTTCGGCAACGTCCACGGCGTCTACAAGCCAGGCAACGTGAAGCTGCGCCCGGAGATCCTGGACTTGGGCCAGAAGGTCGCAGAGCGCGTCAGCGGTCAGCCGGCCGGTTCCAACCCCTTCGACTTCGTCTTTCACGGTGGCTCCGGCTCCGAGAAGGAGAAGATCGAGGAGGCGCTGGGCTACGGCGTCATCAAGATGAACGTCGACACCGACACCCAGTACGCTTTCACCCGCCCGATCGTCGGTCACATGTTCTCTAACTACGACGGAGTTCTGAAGATCGACGGTGAGGTCGGAAACAAGAAGGTCTACGACCCGCGCTCTTACATGAAGAAGGCAGAGCAGGCCATGGCAGACCGCGTCACCGAGGCATGCCGCGACCTGCACTCGGTCGGCACCTCCGTCTCGAAGTAACAATCGACGCCGGGGAGGCTATAGTCCCTCGACCGCCGAATTAGACCCGCCGGAACCACCTGGTTCCCGGCGGGTTTTCTGATGTAAGAGATAAAACGTGGTGGGCGGGTAGCTCGGGAGCATCGCTCGAGAGCTGTGACCTCTGTGCGAGCGCCGAGCACCCTGTAGACGTCGCATATCCGAGTTCACTGGGCAACATCTACAGGGTGTTCGGGCTACGTAGACAGGGGTTCTGTTGGGCAGATACCCAGCGATCGCCGGTCGCGAGCATGGGGCTATGGCAGTCAATCTCACCTCGGCGCCCAGACACAGGTTTTCCTCACGTGTTTTGGGCACAATGGGCGACATGGAAATGAAAGACATGATGGCCCCGAAGCCCGTCCACCTTCCCGCTCTGGAAGTCACCGGGGATTCCCCGGAGGCGCGAATCCGTTCCAACCCTGTGGATTCGGCATCCTGGGCAGATCTTGCGGAGGCCTCACTGGACGGCGACCGCCCAATTGAGGCGTACGCCTTCGCCCGCACCGGCTACCACCGTGGACTCGATCAGCTCCGCGGCAATGGCTGGAAGGGCTTCGGCGCAGTGCCGTGGTCCCATGAGCCGAACCGAGGCGTGCTGCGCTCCATCGCTGCACTGGCACTTGCGGCACGCGCCATCGGCGAAGACGCAGAGTTCGATCGCTGCTTGGCTCTGCTGCAGGACTGCGACCAGACTGCGGTGGCCGAACTTGGCGTGAAGTAACCGGCGGACTGACCACGGGGGACCAATGGACGAACAGGACCGCAGGAGGGACCTCTCCGAATTCGCGGAGGCGGTGAGCTACCCGGCATCACGGGCAGCGTCGAGTCTGCGCGCCCGGATGCGGCCGCGAACCCGGGTGCTCCGGGGTGTGGAGGAAGTCCGCTCCCGGTGGCTCCTGATCGTCCAGGCCTCATTGGCCGCAGGGCTGGCGTACTGGTTCGCCAAGGATGTGCTCGGGCACTCCAACCCGTTCTTCGCTCCTATGGCTGCGTTCATCAGCCTCAACGTGATGACGCGGGGCCCGCGGCTGAAGCACTCGATGGAGATCGTCGTCGGGGTAACCCTCGGCGTTGGTGTCGGTGACCTCATCATCGGGGTCCTGGGATCGGGTGTGTGGCAGCTGACCGTCGGCGTGTTTGTCGCGATGATGATTGGTGTGTCCCTGGGGCGCGGACCACTGGTGGTAAATCAGGCCGCCAGTTCGGCAGTGCTGATCGCCACGATCATGCCACCAGGCTCTGGGCCTGAGTATGAACGCATGGTTGACGCCTTAGTCGGCGGCGGCATCGGCATTCTGGTGATGGCACTGATCCCTCGCAACCCGGTCAATGAGGCACGGCGCTCGATCGCTCGGGTGGTGCAGATGGAATCAGAGGTGCTTTACGACATCGCGCAGGGACTGCGGGATAACGACATCAGTCGGATGAACGCAGCACTGCAGGCAGGTCGGGCCTCCCAGGGCGACATCACCGCGATGAACCAGACAGTCGCTGACGGCCGCGAATTGGTGAAATTCTCCCCAATGCGAATGCGCAAAGGTGGCCAGCTCCGGACGTTCAACCGGATCGTTGCACCTGTGGACAACGCAATGCGCAACACTCGTGTGCTGGCCCGGCGAGCGATCATCGCAGCAGAGGACCACATCACCGTCTCACCGGAGTTGATTTACCTGGTGGAGAGCACCGCCGACTGCGTGTATTTGGTGCGCCGACTAATGGACAAAACTCCCGATCTCCGGTCGGTGCCAGTGTGGGGTGAACTGCCCTCGGAGCCGGCGGCCGACGGGATCCCCCGTGATGTGCGGGCACTGCTAGAGAGCGGTCAGATCAGATCCGAGGACGTCATCCGAGAATTCCGCAGACTGGCTGCGGCGATGAAACCGGACGTTGTCGAAGGCGCGAGCCTGTCTGAACAGGTCATCTTTGCGCAGTGCCGCTCCGTCATCGTGGACATGCTGCAGGTGTGCGGTCTATCCCGGGAGTCTGCAGCAGCCACGCTGCCTCCGACCAGTGCGTGGCCAGCAGTTCCGCCGGAGGTCTGGGACGAAGACGGGGAGTAACCCGCCGCCTAGCGGACCAACTGCAAGTCCCTCAGGTGGCGGTAAAACGTCACCTTCTCGCGGGGCTTTTTCGCCTCGATGCCATCGCGGACGTAGCGGAAGCCCGGGCCTCCGGCCTGTGCCGCGCGACCGGTCAACGGCTGGTGCATCGTGCGCGGATTGCCCGAGGCATCTGCCAGGCCCTCATTGGGATCGGGAGCCTCTGCGGGCCGGAGCTTCTTAGCGAGCCAACCACGGTCGTCGCTGGGCACCGGAGGCGGGACTTCGGCGGCGATGAGGCCGGGGGCGTCGGGAAGCGGTCGTACTTGAATCCCGTGTGCCCTTCCAGAGAACAAGCAGTGCTCGTCTACCCAGATCTCGCCTTCCAAACCGGCGGTCGAGGAAGGGCCAGTGATTCCAGGTTCGGTGAGGAGGGCGTAGCCGACCACCGCAGCGCCGGTGTCATCGCGCACCAACGGCACCGGGCGCACTGGGCGGGTAAATGCCTCCTGCAGACTCAGCCCGTCGCCGGTATCCCAGTTACGAGTCGAGGGCGTCGGCCCACCAGGGACATGAGCAACCTCGACCCATGCGAGGTTCTTGCGCATCAAATGCGTGACGACGCAGGACAGCGACGCATCCGGCCCCATGACGACCACACGTACCGGCTCCGACGGCGTCTGCGGGGAAAGTTCGGGCGCCCCGAGCTCTTCGACGCGCTTCTGCTTACCAATGTCATCGGGGGTCGGAGCAGTGTCCTTCGGCAGCACTTCAGCCGCCACAGAGTCGATAAACGCCAGATCACGGCGGTTCGGCTTCACCGGAACATCATGGACGTCAACGGTGTTCGACGGCGCCGACGCACCATCTGAGGGCAACTCCGGAAGCTCCTGCGGCTCGCCGACCTGCCCACACCGCACCAAGAGGATTCGCATGAGACTACACTTTAACGCGGTTCCCCGTGCCGGACTGGGCGCGGGGCTGATGCACACAACACAGGAGAGAACACCATGGCCGCAATCGTTCTCGTAGGCGCCCAGTGGGGCGACGAAGGCAAGGGCAAGGCGACCGACATTCTCGGCGGGCGCGTCGACTACGTCGTGAAGCCGAACGGCGGAAACAATGCCGGACACACCGTCGTCGTCGGCGACTCGAAGTATGAGCTCAAGCTCCTTCCGGCCGGTGTCCTTAGCCCGTCCGCGACCCCGGTGATCGGCAACGGCGTTGTCGTGAACCTCGAGGCACTCTTCGAGGAGATCGACGGATTGGAGGCCCGCGGCGCGGACACCTCCAAGCTGCGGATTTCCGCCAACGCACACCTGGTGGCCCCGTACCACCAGATCCTTGACCGCGTCACCGAGCGATTCCTGGGCAAGCGTGCCATCGGCACCACCGGCCGTGGCATCGGCCCGACCTACGCAGACAAGGTCTCTCGCGTGGGCATTCGTGCTCAGGACATCCTCGACGAGTCGATCCTGCGCCAGAAGATCGAGGCCGCACTCGTACAGAAGAACCAGACCCTGGTGAAGCTGTACAACCGCAACGCCATCGACCCGGACGCTATGTTCGACTACTTCATGTCTTACGCCGAGCGTCTGAAGCCGATGATTGTTGATTCGGTGACGATGCTGAACAACGCTCTCGACGAGGGCAAGCACGTCCTCATGGAGGGCGGCCAGGCCACGATGCTCGATGTCGATCACGGCACGTACCCCTTCGTGACCTCCTCGAACCCGACCTCCGGTGGTGCCTGCGTCGGCGCCGGCATTGGCCCGACCCGCATCACCTCGTCTCTGGGCATTATCAAGGCGTACACCACCCGTGTGGGTGCCGGCCCATTCCCCACGGAGCTGTTCGACAAGTGGGGCGAGTACCTGCAGACTGTCGGCGGCGAGGTCGGCGTGAACACCGGACGTAAGCGCCGTTGTGGCTGGTATGACTCGGTGTTGGCGCGCTACGCCTCCCAGGTCAACGGTTTCACCGACCTGTTCGTGACCAAGCTCGACGTGCTCACCGGCATCGGCGAGATCCCCATCTGTGTCGCCTACGACGTCGATGGCGTCCGCCACGACACCATGCCGATGACCCAGTCGGAGTTCCACCACGCAGTGCCGATCTACGAGACGATGCCGGCGTGGGATGAGGACATCACTGGCTGCCGCACCTTCGAGGACCTGCCGGGCAAGGCTCAGGACTACATCAACCGCTTGGAGGAGCTCTCCGGCTGCCGCATCTCCTACATCGGTGTCGGCCCGGGTCGCGATCAAACGATCGTGCTTCACGACGTCCTGGACAACTAACCCACATCCCCATCACCTGGGCATTGGGTCCAGGTGGGATTCACTTGACGAAGATGGAGTGGCGCCTGCTTAGGCGCAGCAAAAACCCGCACATGGATCCATGTGCGGGTTGGTTGTATCTGCCGGCTCTGCGCCGGTCAGGCCACGACTAGCTCTGGCGCGGAGTCTCGTCGCGCAGCGGGTCCGGAGCGTGAGTGGGGTTAGCCGCCGGGTCTGCGATCGGGTTGGTGGTCGGCTTCGGGGCCTCAACCTCACCGTCGATGATGGCGTCACGCTCAGACTCGTGCTTCATCTCCTTGACCTCGGAGCGGAAGACACGCATGGAACGACCGAGTGACCGCGCCGCGTCCGGCAGCTTCTTCGCTCCGAAGAGGAGGATCAGAATCAAAACGATGATAAGGATCTGAGTCGGTCCGATACCGCCCATGTCGAACTCCCAAAAATTAGGCGTTAAGTGATGATTCGCAGGCTACCACCGGCTGGTGTGCTTGGCAGAACGCGCGATCGGCAGGCGGGGGCGATACCCGTCACAGTCGGTCTCTGCGAATCGCCTGAGAATAGCGCAGTTCTCTGGCCCCCGCTCACCAAGCGCGGACTGCCGATGCCTCCTAGTCTTTCTGCCCATGATCACCTCACGTGTCCTGGGTAAAGCCCGTTCAAACCACGCTTCCCGACGTTTGCCTACCCGCACCCTCACTGCCGCACTACTGACGTCGGCTCTGGCCGTCGGGATGCTTCCTACGGCGACCGCCGCACCGAATGAGGTCGCGCCAGATTCTGAGAACCTCAACGCCGCGAACACGAATCCGGCTGCCGCTGAGCGCCTGCCGCAGGTGGATTTCGACCTGCAGTCCCACCGTGGCGGGCGTGGCGAGTGGACCGAGGAATCCGCGGCGGCCTTCCGGAATTCCCTGGCACTGGGTGTGACGACGCTGGAGCTGGACGTGGTGGTGAGCGAAGATGACGTGCCGGTGGTCTGGCACGATCCGGAGATTCAGGACGACAAGTGCACCGATACTGCCCCGGCCACCGAGGGCGATCCGGAGTACCCGTACGTGGGCAAGCTGGTGAAGGACCTCAACTTCGAGCAGCTGCAGACCCTACGCTGCGACCTGGTGCTGGACGGCTTCCCCGACGCCGAGCCGATCGAGGACAACCGATTGATCCAGCTCTCCGACGTCTTCGAGATCGCCGCCAACGCACCGAACGTCCACTTCAACATCGAAACCAAGATTGAGGCCGAGGATAAGGAGCGCTCCCGTGAGCCGGAGGTGTTCGTCGACGCGGTGATGTCGCAGATCGAATCCTCGGGGGTGGCAGAGCGCTCGATGATTCAGTCCTTCGACTGGCGTTCACTGCCGCTGGTGCGAGAGCGCGATGCCAATATGCCGTTGGTGCTGCTGTGGGATGAGACCACCTGGCATTCGGGTACGCCGTGGTCCGGCCCGGTCGATTTCGATGAGGTCGGCGGAGATCCGGTCGCTGCCGCGCGGCAGCTCGACGTCCAGGTATTGTCCCCGTCCCACGCCATCCCGTATGGCTCGAACCCGGATGATGTCGACTATCAGCCGACCGCCACTGCCGAGTTCATCGCGCGGGCTCACGAAGCGGGCCTTCGGGTCGTGCCGTGGACGATTAATGAGGAATCCACGATGCACGAGCAGATCGACGCCGGCGTGGACGGCATCATCACCGATTACCCCACTCGGTTGCGTGCAGTGATGGCTGAGCGCGGCATGGAACTGCCCGAGCCTGCTGCCGCGAGGTAACTTTTTCGGCGATTTCAACGACTTCATTCGGTCGTCAGTTCTCTTCCCCGAACGGCGACGTGCTCCGGCCACGAATCCATCGTGTTGCCGGGGCTTTTCTCATTGTGCAACCAGATTGCCTGGTGTGAACCCGGTGTAAAACACTCCTCTCAATAGTTCTCGACACCGTTTGTGCTGCTTAGCGTCCTTTCATGTACCAGCCGCACATTAAGGAACCGGTGGAGGAGCCCTCCGCCGGAAGGGAACAGCACAATGCCTGACTCAGAACATCCTCTACAAAACCCGGGGCTTGACACAGTGTCGCAGGCGTGCTGTTCAGCATCGCCCTGATCTGCCCCTAGCGGTGGCCGCAGACCCCACCTAAGCCCGCCATCAAACAGCACCGCATCAGGTTGAAAGCCCTCTACATGAGACCACGTGTCATCCCCGAGGTGCAGCTTGGCTTTGACCACCGTTTTATACACCTGATGAATCAGCAATCGGCCTTGCGGCTGGCCGTGGACCGACAGCCACGTAGCGCCCTTAGGATTTTCACGGTGCTTGTCCCACAGCGCACCACCATCATCGAGAACCCACTGTGAAGGAACGATCGTGTCCTCGGTATCCCACACAGCTCGGTGCCCGATACTCACTTGCTGGCGCACCCTGGTGTTCTTTGCTCCCTGGCGCATGATCTGCACCTGAGCCTCCGGCCGGCCGGCGAGCCCGAGCAAAGTACCAATTCTGGGCATGACAACATCGTACCGTCTCAGTAGGGTGTTACTACTCTTCCGAGAAGCAGGTGAGATTTCGAAGCGTCGTTGTCGCTTGGTCTGCGTCGTGTTGTTTTGTGCGGCTATCTATGCGTGAGTATTCTCAGGAGGCAATGCGTATCGTTGCGTTAGCGATGGCCACGGTTCCAATCAGGGTGAGTGTAGCGCCGCTGATGATGGGGCCGTTGCGGGAAAGCCAAGCGTCGAGCCGTCCAAGCGTTGGACCCACGCGTTCATGTGCATGGATTCGAACAAATGTCGCGATAGCGGCAGGGGCGATCATGATGGCGCAGTACACAGCGATCCACGCAGTAATTGCGGAAAACGAGAGCTCCGTGGTGCTGAGCAATCCGATCACGGCAAGATAGGGCACCATCGTGACGAACTCCACTGCGAAAGCTAGCACTGCCAGTCTGATCAGAGCGGCGGATGACCCTGCGGTCATGGCTTGCTTACGCCAGCGCAGTAGCGCCCCGGTGGAGGGTTGTTTTGGTGACGATTTGCCCTTGGCAAGCATCAGCCCGCCAGCGCCAAGTACTACCAGCCCTACCGTGATTTGTATCGCGGCCAAAGAATGATGTGGGAGCTCAAGCAGTAGAGCTCCCCAGTCATCGAGCAGGCGCTCAGCACCCAGTGCTAGCAGCACTCCGGCGATGAAGTAGGACAAGCCAAGTGTGAGCAAGTAGCAGGCTATTCGCCCAAGCTGGATGCGGCCGGGTAAAAGCAGTAACCACAGCGGCAGAAGCGAGGTCCCAAAACTAGTGCTGTCAAGTAGTGCAAGCCCGACGATCATCAGGGCCAAGGACACGGTCACGACGTTTGACCAGCATGGGAAGAGGCACTTCGCTGTCTTTGCCAATCGGCTTTGAGCGCCGGGAGCCGTGCGCCGACAAACTCGTAGAAGTCAGCGATGTCGTCCAGCCCCTGCCGTCGAGGGTCCCGCTCCTCCAGCATCGCTGATCCTTGACGCAGCAACACCGCCTGGTCTGCGTATCCGAGGGCATCAAGGTCATCTTCAAAAGTGGATGCATCGATCACGGCGGTGATCTTGTCGACGCGATCTCCGCGTGAGCGTGAGCGCTGCACTAGGCCGCGTGTCTGCAATGCCGTCACGGCCTGAACAATCGCGCTGCGACTGACTAACAAAGCCTCAGCGAGCTCATTGATCGACTGCGCTGGCCGGTCACACACCGCAAGGTAGCCGAGCATCCGCCCTGCAACGGGCGAAAAATTCAAGTGTTCTGTGTAGAACTGTCCGATCTGGTCGGCGAACAACAATTGGTCATCTCTTGCCATATGCACTTTATAGCACATATGACAGTTGAAACTGTCATATGTGTGTGCCGCGTTACCGGGATCATGCGGTCCGCAACCCCGATGCATCTGAGCTGGAGTGGAACTCTGTGCTGGGGAACACCATTAGCGTTGGGCGAGTGCTCACCAGAGTGTCGCATGGATCTGCTCGATGATGACTACCAGACCGAGACCGGCCAGGACGATGCCGGAGATGATCTGACTCTCGAACGCGTCGCGGCCCGGGGCGGACCGCACACCTAGCACGAGGATGGGCTAACCCAGCAGTTCGGGCCGTTTCGAAAGAAGGTGAAGTGCCCCCAAATTGGTGCCCTAGGAAGAACTTTGGGGAGCTGATTTAGAGAAACCGCACTGACAGTGTAATTATGGACATGTCACATAAGGTGTCGCTCGCGTCGTTTGAGGCTGGTGCACTGCCCCCTCGGATCGTGAATGAAGGTCAACCTCGCATGTCCCTACACAGCAACCGCCATCGCATCGGAATCATTGGGCTCGGCTACGTAGGTTTGCCTACCGCGATTGACCTGGCCAGGAGCGAAAACAACACAGTTGTTGGCTTCGACATCTCCGCGAAAAGGCTAGATATGATTCACGAAAACCGTGTCGATCTCTCACCTGATCGAAGGCGGCTAATTGACGGATTGCTGTCAAGCGGTGATTTGGAGTTGAGCTCCGATCCAGCAGTGCTACATGAGGTCGAGACGGTCATTGTGTGTGTGCCAACACCGGTTGATGAACACCGAACACCTGACCTGAGAGCGCTTCGGTCCGCACGAGATGCGGTAGTTGCTTCTGTGCGACCAGGACAAACCATCATTGTTACCTCCACCACTTACGTTGGGTGCACAAAGGAGATGTTTGTCGAACCGCTACAGCGTCTTGGGTTCACGGTAGGCGAGGATGTCTACGTGGCGTACTCGCCCGAGCGTATCGACCCAGGGGTAACGGGCCACGACCCCAGGCTGACGCCACGTGTTCTCGGCGGCTTCACTAACGAGTGTGCGACGCATGCAGCGACGGTGCTGGGCGAAACATCGTTAACCCTTCATCATGTCTCTTCGCTCGAGGCCGCGGAGACAACCAAGCTTCTGGAAAACACATTCAGAGCAGTGAACATATCATTCGTAAATGAATTTTCTGACATGGCCATCGAGTATGGACTGGACATATCAGAAATCATCGGTGCGGCAGCGTCGAAACCATATGGCTTCATGAAATTTACACCCGGCCCAGGCGTCGGTGGCCATTGCATTCCCTGCGATCCTGAGTACCTACTGTGGGGCATGAAAAAGAAGCACCTGCAGGCTCCCATTGTTGAGGCCACCATGAACTCAATTTCGGCGCGCCCGCTGCGAATAGTCCGAATGATCCGGGACGCGTTGAATGACAGTGGAACACCAATTGCCAAAGCACATGTTCATGTTGCCGGAGTTGCGTTCAAGCCGAATGTTTCGGACGTACGCGAATCGCCAGCATTGGTGATTATGGGCGAACTGGCGTCCCAAGGATGCACTGTGACTTATAGTGATGCGCACGTTGAGACTGTAACCGTCGACGGCCTAACATTCGAGAAGTCACCATCAGAGGTCGCAGCAGAAGCAGATGTGATTCTAGTTCATACTTTGCACGAAGGGGAGACTCATGAGGACTGGCGCAAGTTCTCCAGGCCCGTAGTAGATGCTCTTTTTTCAACGACCTCACCCCTGATATCTCATGCAATCTGAAACGCAGGCGGTTGCCGTTAAAAGTGAATTGGCTTTGCCAGGTGAACAGATATCTCCTCCGGAGGGGTCAGCTGCGTTCATCGATTCTAAAAAATGGGGAGCCCACTCGAGAAGAAGGCGAGACATCCTGCTCTCGGATCCGTCTGCCAGGTCCGCAGGAAAAGTTCTCCTCATTGTCCTAGCGACGTTGCCTATGATTGTGTTCTTAGCAATGCGCCTACCGCCCATTTTTCAGGGGCCGGTGATAGCGATCTATGGCGTAAGTGTCCTGTCGGCAACGATCTTTAACTTTATACTTGCTTTTGGCTTCTATTCGGACCCATCGATTGAGTCTAGTGTCAAAAAACGACATCGGAATACATTTCCTTCTCTTGAAACTAATCCGCGCGTGACACTGCTTGTTGCAGTAATGAACGAAATCGACGTCATCGACCGGTGTGTGAGCTCGCTCGTCGGGCAAAGCTACGACAAAATGGAGGTCGTTGTCATTGATGACTGTTCAACCGATGGAACCACGGAAAGACTTCGGGAGCTTCAGGAGATTTACGACTTTGTTTTAATAGCAAGTCCGATTAACGTCGGGAAGAAGAAGGCACTTGTTCAAGGAGTGGAACAGTCTAGCGGAAGAGTTTTGGCTTTTACTGACTCGGATTGTGTTCTTGCTCCAGATGCGGTTAGCCGCTGTGTCGATGCTCTGATTATGGATCCGCGACTTGGGGCTGTTTCTGGTCATGCGCGGGCGTTAAACGCCGACAGCACTCTGCTCACCAGAATCCAGGACGCGTGGTACGAGGGTTCATTCCGTGTGGTTAAAGCCGCAGAGTCATCGGTAGGGTCAGTGACATGTGTGTCAGGGCCGCTGGCGGTGTTCCGGAAAGAGGCTGTGTGGAACTATTTTCCAGCATGGCAATATGACACTTTTCTTGGCGAGGAGTTTCGTTTTGCCACCGATAGGCAGTTAACAGGATATGTCCTTGGTCAGCGTTGGGTTGGTTCTCGACTCAAAGCGAAATACTCGGAGGATGACTTCGTCGCTGGTCAGGATTATCCAGAACGACGCTGGCAGGTGGGTTATGTGCACTCGGCGAAAGTGTGGACTGTTGTACCAGAATCCATGCAGGCTTTTTTGAAGCAGCAGATCCGGTGGAAGAAGAGTTTCATTAGAAATCTCTTGTTCACTGGATTATTCATGTTCAGACGTGGGCTAGTGCCGTCGATCTTGTTCTATGGGCACTGTGTGTGGGTGCTGGCTGCGCCGGCCATGGCAGCTTTGCACCTTGTGTGGGCTCCGCTGATGGGACTGTGGCTTTTGACTGCATTGTACCTGTGTGGGGTTATTCTTAAAGGAACTATGTGGGCCGCTGCATTTGCTTATGAAAACCCTGGGTCAAACAGGTGGGTGTACAGAATTTTCATGGGATTAGTATCCTCACTGATCCTGTCGTGGCTTTTGCCCTATGCGCTCCTGACGATCCGGCGCGGCGTGTGGTCAAGGACGTTATAAAAATCTATGGGACATCATCGGAAGAAGCGCGCCTCGAACGGCACGGATAAATTTTACGCAAGTGGACTAGCTAGAATTACAAGAGTCCTATTAGTAGTGCTTTTCGTCGTCATTTTGGTTGTCAACTATGTTTTTGTTCTCAGCAGGGGACTAATATTCTAGCATAATGTTTTGTGAATAATTTTAGTGGAGCTATGCATGGGCAAGAAAATACTATCATTTTTTTTGACATCGTCTTTTAGGCTATTGACGATCCTAATAATCGGAGCAACTTTCTTCTCTGCGTACTTCTTCTGGGACTGGGAGCGAACTGTCGGTTTCAGGTCATCGCCCCCGGAGGGGACTCTTTCAGGGGAGGCTCTTCAGCACATGGATTCTCTAGGCGGGATATCTGAGATCGACGGGGCCGTGGCTGAACCGATTGTGTTGAGCTATCATGACATTCGTCCTGATAGTGACGATCCGTCCGTCGAGAGCAGCTCGAGTATTTACACCATTACGCCTTCGTCGTTTCAGGATCAGATGGAGGTTCTTCATAGGTGGGGTTATACGTCGATGACCGCAGCGGAATTCGATTCGTACCTGCAAGGCGATTTCGTCCCGTCCCAGAAGAGTTTTTATTTGACTTTTGACGACGGCACATCAGGTTTATACGAGTATGCTGATCCGATCTTAGAGAAGCTCGGGTTTACTGCAACGTCCTTTTTGATTGGTGCGTACATTGGCGAATATCAACCCTACTATCTGAATTGGCCTAAGATTAGAAAAATGCAAGGCTCTGGTCGCTGGAGTTTTCAGTCTCACTCGTTTGATTTCCATCATAGAGTTGATGGTGGCAGCGGAGAGGTTCCTGCGTATGCACACAGAGGCGTATCGAACGGTATTGTTGAAAGTGACACTGAGTTTAGCGAACGTGTTTCTTCCGACAACGATTCGTTAGATCGTTTATTTCAGGACAATGGATTAGAGCCTGCGACGCAGTTTTCTTTCCCTTTTTCTACTCCAAGCGCTGCTGATACCAAGGATGATTCTTTTCACAAGGTTGCCGTCGATACACAGGTTGACTCGTTCAATGCGGTTTTTACGAATCGTCGAAACCCGTTACCTGTTCTCTCTGATCTCGACTCAAACCCTGATGTTCTTGAACGCCTTGAGATCACCTCTGAGCATTCCACTTCCGACTTCATCGATATGCTGTACCAGACCCAGTCGATCCCCGTCGGTAGTTATGATGCTCTTACGTTAGATGACTCGTGGTTTCAAGGATCTAGGTACGCTGTAGCCCCCGTTGATTTCGACCGGCTGCGACGCGGCGATGGTTTTCAGTTTGAGGCAGACACGTTGCTCTATTCTAAGGCTTTTTGGGCTGCTCAGAGAGCCTCGGGGTGGGATGACTATTCCGTATCTGCGACGGCGAACGCGCTGACGCCGAGCATTTTTGCTGGACTATCTGTCAAGGAGAACTCCGAGGCACATGGTTTGTTGGTCTACGCTTCCTATTCTCGCTACTCTATTTTTAACGGTGGCACACTTGTCGACTATGGTGACCTGGTCGCTTCGCCAACACATACTCTTAGGATCGTCACTTCTGGCGAGCATTCTTCTGTCATCATCGATGGTACGACCGTAGGCTCGTTCCGTACTGGCGTGGGTAAGGGAACGTTCTCGTTGGTCTCTAAAAGAGACGATGTTGCCTATGATTTCCCGGTGTTTTCGAGCGTTAAAACTGGCAGTGCGACTAGTTTTGATGGTGATTACTGAGAGTTCCCATCTGTGCGATGGGGACTAACCTGCATCTTTCCGTGACCCCAGATTTTGCCGGCTGCTCCGGCGGCTTGAGCCGTACTAGGGGCATATTCAGCCCAATGAAATCACTCTTAGGCTCATATCTGGTTGCTGTTGTACCTGATCTAGTTTTTCCAACGTGATTATAAGGTTGAAGTATTTGTGGGTTGGTGACCTGGAGGGAAGCCGATCTTGCGGCTTCGCTACTCGCGCTTTGGGGCTGCGGCCGGTCGAGGTTGGTATTTGGTCGACGGGCCCAGAAACTCTTTTTTCGGGGCTCAGGGCATTTTGTCAATGACTCGCGGGATGCGCGCAGGTCCTGTGATCCAGTCAGCCGAACCCGAGGACAGTGCGAGCAAGACACGGCAGGCTGTGCGATGCCAGCTCACAAGCGCCTCGGTGTCTAGTAAAGGGGCTCTTCACGTTTCGGAGTGCGTAGTTGACCGCGGGGTGGGGTTCGGGGTGGCACAACATATAGGGGTCCTGGCCGGTACAAGATGAGAGTTACGACGCTTCCATCCAACCGAACCAGGACCCTACTGTGCAGCCTACTACTGGCAACCTCGTCGCCGACACCATCTGCCGGACCGCCGAGATCGGCCTGACGATCACCGGTGCCGCCGACGCCGGAAACATCACCATCATCGACGCCACACCCGTGTCCGCGAGCAACACCTGCCCTGACTGCGCACAGTCC
>NZ_ATYV01000010.1 GCF_000427865.1 Corynebacterium sputi DSM 45148
AGCCGGGATCGTGCAGTCGATGTCTAGGCGGGGCAACTGTTTGGATAATTCGCCGATGGAGTGCTTTTTCGGCCATCTGAAGCAGGAGATGTTCGTCGGCCGGGACTTCAGCAGCATTGATCAGCTGGCGCTGGAGATTGATCAGTACATGCGTTGGTACAACTACCAGCGGATTCAAGAAAAGCTCGGCGCAATGTCACCGGTGGAGTACCGACAAAGCATTGCGTGGAGGTTCGACTCAGTATCGTGTTAACTACGTCTCTTTAACTTTTGGGGTTCAGTTCATTCATTTCGGTGCGCTGGCACAAAACCCCCTTCCTGGATTATCGCCTGTCGTATATGTGCAGGTAGGGGAGTCGCTCCGATTTAGAATCAAACTCTTTAGGGGTATCTGTGACATCCGGCTAAAACGAAAAGGGGGCGGAGTGGCACGGAGGCGCCGTCAGGTAGGGCCGACGACGACCTCGCGGCCGACTCGTCAGGTGAGGAACTAGCCGATTTTTCCGAGGAGCGGCACTACGAAGCCGCGGGCTGTCGGCCGGCGGAGTCTGGAAGGGTCGCCCGAAAGGGTGTCGAGGAGGATCTCTGCGGTGCGCGGGGAGTAGAGGATTGAGAGGTGGTCGCTGAAGTCCCGCGAGTTTCCGTGGTCTTGGACGCAGTGGTTGATGACCTCGGTGTCCGAGTGGTCGTACGGTGATTCCGGGTCGGGTGTGCCGAGGAATCCGGAGTGGTAGGGGGTGACGACTTCGTCGTAACGCGTTGTGATCATCGTGTGCTTCACACCAGCGGCTGGGCCTAGGTCGGCGACGCTGTCGACGATGAAATCCGAGTCGATCATCTGATCCACCGCGCACTGGCCGACGAACTTCTTCGCGTAACCGCGGATAGAGACTCGCTTCTCAATCCAGTTTCCAAGCGTCGCGATGCCACTCAGGGTCGTGCCTTGGTGGGAGGAGGAGATGCCGATGGCATTGCGAACTTTCGGCAGGCGCTTGCCAGTGGAAGGATCCGGCTCGCCCTTGCGGGAAGAGAGGTTTGCGTAAAGCACTACCTGAGCACCGCCCTGCGAATGGCCAATGAGATCGACCTGCTGGGCGCCAGTATCCTCTAGGACTTTGTTGATGAACGCGGCGAGTTCGACCTGCGATTGGAGGATGCCGTCGCTGGCATAGACCGCCCGGGCTCGGGAGACATAGCTGTCAGCATCCTTGCCGTAGTTCGTGGCGAAGACCCGGTGGCCGTTCTCGACGAGAAGCGGGGCAATGTCCGCCCAGGTGCAATAGGAGTTCATCCAGGTGCCGTGGACCAGGACGACGGGAACTTGGCCGTCCTCCAATGTGGTGTCCCAATCGTTTACGCCCAAAGGCATGGCATTGGGATGCTTGTGAGAGTGGATGAAGGCCGGAAGAAACTTCTTGTGACGCTCGCGGTTGGAATCTGCGTTGCTGCTGCTCATGCCATGACGATAGGCCGAAGATCCGACCTGTTCATCGGGTTTTCACGTATCGACGGACGGCAATTTTGTCCAGGCCGGGTCCGTGTGTAGGGTGTGGGAAGAAGTTTGACCACGACGTCGTAAAGCAAAAATGCTTGAAGGTTTCGTGGAGACTCAAGTTTCACCGAAGACCGTCGGTCCCTTCGCACAGCGAAGGTGAAGGCCAACATTCAGTTGGCGGCCCACGCAGGTAGGACTGGAGCATGATCTTCGCGTTGTCGAGCGCCGCCCTCGGGTGTGCTGCGGACGTGCTGAAGATGACGCCCTGACGCCTACTGCGTCGGGGCGTTTATTGTGTGTCAGCCCTACTGGCGGTTCCCACGACCATCAGGAAGGAGGCGAAGTACATGGCAGTCAATGACTCCAAGCGCGCTGCAGTTGCAGAGCTGAAGGAAAAGTTCGATTCCGCTAACGCGACCGTTCTCACCGATTACCGCGGTCTTTCCGTCGGTGCCATCTCTGAGCTGCGCCGTACCCTGGGCGAAGACGCTCAGTACTCCGTCGCCAAGAACACCATGATCAAGCTCGCCGCAGCAGAGGCGGGCGTCGAGGGCCTGGACGAGCACCTGAACGGCCCGACGGCTGTCGCTTTCATTAGCGGCGAGTCTGTCGATGTCGCGAAGAAGCTCAAGAAGTTCGCTAAGGACAACCAGAACCTCGTGATCAAGGGCGGCCACGTTGACGGCGTCGCTATCGACGCTGCTCAGTTTGATGCCCTCGCGGAGATGGACAACCGCGAGACCACGCTTGCAAAGCTTGCTGGTGCTTTCAATGGCGTTCTGGCGAACGTCGCCGGCCTGCTCGACGCTCCGACCGCTTCGGTGGCCCGCCTTGCTGCGGCCCTCGAGGAGAAGAAGCAGTAGAGCCGGCTTCGGCCAACACACACCCCGTACGTACCGCGGCGCGTTCGCCGCACATTCCATTTAGGAGATTCACATGGCTAAGTTCACCACCGCTGAGCTGCTCGAGGCATTCCAGGAGATGACCCTCGTCGAGCTGACCGAGTTCAAGAAGGCCTTCGAGGAGGAGTTCGACGTCACCGCTGCAGCTCCGGTTGCTGTCGCCGCTGCAGGTGGCGCTGACGCAGGTGCCGCTGCTGAAGAGCAGACCGAGTTCGACGTCGTCCTCGAGGACGCCGGCGCCAAGAAGATCGGCGTCATCAAGGCTGTCCGCGAGCTCGTCTCCGGCCTGGGCCTGAAGGAAGCCAAGGAGCTCGTCGAGGGCGCACCGAAGGCCATCATCGAGGGTGCAAACAAGGACGACGCTGAGGCTGCCAAGACCAAGCTCGAAGAGGCTGGCGCCAAGGTTTCCCTCAAGTAAGAGGATTCACCGACTTTCTGTCGGTGTATGCCGGCCGCGTGCCGGTGACCAAACCCCGTGCTGTTCCGGAATTTCTCCGGTCCGGCGCGGGGTTTTGCCGTACCCAGACTGCGGGCTGTGCGGCAACTGCGTGGTGACGGGTCCGACGGCAGCTGACAGTCGCTAGAGTTATATCCATGCTGTCACGTACCCAACTTATTTCTGTGCTGGTTCTCGGCCTCGGCGCAGCCCTCCTCGTCATTGGTTCGGTGCTGCCCAGGATCACCGATCAGCAGCCCAGGGTACCTCTTGATCTGCCGGATACGACCTTCGTGATGGAGTCAGATTCGGCCGTGACATCCCGAATTGGAGAAGACGGCTTCCGTGAAGAAGTTGAGGGTCCGGTACGGCGACAGTTCCATGCCGAGGTGATTGAGCCCTCCGACAAGGACACCATGTCGCTGCGCGTGGGCGCGTCGATGACGCGCCCGGGGGAGGAACAGTCCGGCAACGTCTTGGATGGCCTGGTGCAGGCTCAGACGTGGACGTTCACCGTGGACCGGCTCACAGGCCTCCCGACGGGCCCAGCGAGGCTTTTGGATCAGCCCATGGGCGTCCCCGTTGAGGTGGAGATGGGCGGCAACTGGGTGAAATTCCCGGCCGATACCCAGGAAGAGACGTACCCGGCGTTTGAAGACGCGCTGAGGCAGAGCGTGGACGCCGAATTCACCGGATCTCAGGAGCGAGACGGCCACCGCCTGCTGTCGTTCCGTCAGACGGTTGAAGACGTGAACGTCGCCGAACTGTATGGCGCTCTCTACACCAGCGCTCAGTTTCCGGGTGAGGGAGACGAGGCCGTGGAGGGGGACCTGATGTACTCCGCGACACGTGACTGGTTGATCGAGCCGGAGTCCGGAATGATCGTCAACATCGCCGAAGATATCGACGCGCGGTGGGAAAGTGAAGACGGGGAACGTCTCGGTACAGCACTTTTGTTCGAAGGCGAGATGACTCAGGCTAACCAGGATGACCTGCTGGAACAGGCTCTGGAAGTCGGAGACGTGACGAATGTTCGACCGCTGGGCATTGCATTGGCGGCAATCGGTGCTATCTTGACGGCGGCCGGTTTGTTCGGGGCTCTACGCCCCGCACGCGAACCACGGGGCTGATTTGCCTGTGACCACCGACACCTAGTAGACACGCGACCCTGTTTCATATAACATGAGCTGTTGCGCTGGAATTAGGTGTGTCGTAGTGTCTCTAACTCCGATTGATGTATCCCCGGTAGGCGGTATTTCGCCTGCTCAGGTTCTCGTCCGGAGGCTGAACGTACGCATTCCTGTTCCTGCAGTTTATACGCTTACAACCGAGCGGAATTAGGGGGCGTCGCGACCGCGTGGCGTGACCCCGCTCCGCGTGAGGTGCTGGAAGGACGCATCTTGGCAGTCTCCCGCCAGACCAAGGCAGTGGCAGGTATTCCCGGAGCTTCGAAGAGGTACTCGTTCGCAAAGATTAGCGAACCGATCCCTGTTCCGGGTCTGCTCGATCTTCAGCTCGATTCCTTCTCATGGCTCGTCGGCACCCCGGAGTGGCGCGAGCGTCGCGCCGAAGAGGCTCCGAACGAGGCCGACCCGAAGAGTGGCCTCGAGGAAATTCTCGCGGAGCTTTCTCCGATCGAGGACTATTCCGGAAAGATGTCCCTCACCCTGTCCGATCCGTGGTTCGACTCCGTGAAGAACACGGTGGACGAGTGCAAGGACAAGGACATCAATTACTCGGCTCCGCTGTACGTCACGGCTGAGTTCGTTAACCGGGAAACCGGTGAAATTAAGTCCCAGACCGTCTTCATCGGCGATTTCCCGATCATGACGGACAAGGGAACCTTCATTGTCAACGGCACCGAGCGTGTCGTCGTCTCGCAGCTCGTCCGTTCCCCGGGCGTCTACTTCGACGAGAGCATCGACAAGTCGACCGAGCGCCCGCTGCACTCGGTGAAGATCATCCCGTCGCGCGGTGCGTGGCTGGAGTTCGACGTCGATAAGCGCGACACCGTTGGCGTCCGCATCGACCGCAAGCGTCGCCAGCCGGTGACCGTCCTGCTGAAGGCATTCGGCTGGACCACCGAGGAGATTAAGGAGCGCTTCGGCTTCTCCGAGATCATGATGTCCACCCTGGAGAACGACGGTGTCGCGAACACCGACGAGGCTCTGCTGGAGATCTACCGCAAGCAGCGTCCGGGCGAGCCGCCGACGCGCGAGTCCGCACTGGCCCTGCTGGAGAACAACTTCTTCCGCCCGCGCCGCTACGACCTGGCTCGCGTCGGTCGTTACAAGGTCAACCGTAAGCTCGGCCTGGCTAACGATGGCTCCGGTGAGATGACCCTCACCGAGCAGGACATCGCTACCGCGATCGAGTACCTCGTGCGCCTGCACGACGGTGACAAGACGATGGATTCCCCGGCCGGCATCGAGGTTCCGGTTGAGGTCGACGACATCGACCACTTCGGTAACCGTCGTCTGCGTACCGTCGGTGAGCTGATCCAGAACCAGGTCCGAGTCGGCCTGTCCCGCATGGAGCGCGTCGTTCGCGAGCGCATGACCACGCAGGACGTCGAGTCGATTCAGCCGACCACCCTGATCAACGTTCGTCCGATCTCTGCCGCGATCCGCGAGTTCTTCGGAACCTCGCAGCTCTCGCAGTTCATGGACCAGAACAACTCTCTGTCGGGCCTGACGCACAAGCGTCGTCTGTCCGCACTGGGACCGGGCGGTCTGTCTCGTGAGCGCGCCGGCCTGGAGGTGCGAGACGTCCACGCTTCGCACTACGGCCGTATGTGCCCGATTGAGACCCCTGAGGGTCCGAACATTGGTCTGATCGGCAACCTGTCGGTCTACGCCCGTGTGAACCCGTTCGGCTTCATTGAGACCCCGTACCGTCGCGTTGTCGACGGCACCGTCACCGATCAGGTCGACTACCTCACCGCTGACGAAGAGGACCGTTACGTCGTCGCCCAGGCAAACTCGCCTGTCGACGCTGACGGCCACTTCACCGCCGAAACCCTTGCTGTGCGAATCAAGGGTGGAGACGTTGAGGTCGTCCCGGCTTCCGAGATTGACTACATGGACGTGTCCCCGCGTCAGATGGTCTCCGTCGGTACCGCGATGATTCCGTTCCTCGAGCACGACGACGCCAACCGTGCCCTGATGGGCGCCAACATGCAGAAGCAGGCTGTGCCGCTGATGCGTGCCGAGGCACCGTTCGTCGGTACCGGTATGGAGCGTCGCGCAGCGTACGACTCCGGTGACCTCATCATCGCCCCCTGCTCGGGCGTCGTGGAGACCGTGTCCGCAGACTTCGTCACCATCATGGACGACGAGGGTCAGCGCCACACGTTCATCCTGCGCAAGTTCGAGCGCACCAACCAGGGCACCTGCTACAACCAGACCCCGCTGGTCACCACCGGCGATCGGGTTGAAGAAGGCCAGGTCATCGCTGACGGCCCGGGTACCCACAACGGTGAAATGTCCCTCGGCCGTAACCTCCTGGTTGCGTTCATGCCGTGGGAAGGCCACAACTACGAGGACGCCATCATCCTCAACCAGCGCCTGGTTGAAGACGACGTCCTGACCTCGATTCACATCGAGGAGCACGAGATCGACGCCCGCGACACCAAGCTGGGACCGGAAGAGATCACTCGTGAGATCCCGAACGTCGGCGAGGACATGCTCAAGGACCTCGACGAGCGCGGCATCGTCCGCATCGGTGCTGACGTCCGTGACGGCGACATCCTCGTCGGTAAGGTCACCCCGAAGGGTGAGACCGAGCTGACCCCGGAGGAGCGACTCCTCCGTGCGATCTTCGGAGAGAAGTCCCGCGAGGTTCGCGACACCTCCATGCGCGTGCCGCACGGTGAGTCCGGCAAGGTCATCGGTGTCCGCGTGTTCTCCCGAGAGGATGACGACGATCTGTCGCCGGGCGTCAACGAGATGATCCGCGTCTACGTCGCTCAGAAGCGCAAGATCCAGGACGGCGACAAGATGGCCGGCCGCCACGGCAACAAGGGTGTTATTGGCAAGATCCTGCCGCAGGAGGACATGCCGTTCCTCCCGGACGGAACTCCGGTCGACATCATCCTGAACACCCACGGTGTTCCGCGTCGTATGAACATCGGTCAGGTCCTCGAGGTTCACCTCGGTTGGCTGGCCAAGGCCGGTTGGGCCGTCGAGGGCGATCCGGATTGGGCCAAGCGCCTGCCGTCCGAGCTCCTGGACGTCCCGTCTGACTCCCTGGTTTCTACCCCGGTGTTCGATGGTGCGGAGAACGAGGAGCTCGCCGGCCTGCTGAGCTCGTCGCTCCCGAACCGCGACGGCGAGGTGCTGGTTGACGGCGACGGAAAGGCACGTCTCTTCGACGGCCGTTCCGGCGAGCCGTTCCCGTTCCCGGTGTCGGTGGGCTACATGTACATGCTGAAGCTCCACCACCTGGTCGACGAGAAGATCCACGCTCGTTCCACCGGTCCGTACTCGATGATTACGCAGCAGCCGCTGGGCGGTAAGGCCCAGTTCGGTGGTCAGCGCTTCGGTGAGATGGAGGTGTGGGCGATGCAGGCATACGGCGCCGCTTACACCCTGCAGGAGCTGCTCACCATCAAGTCGGATGACGTGGTCGGTCGAGTCAAGGTCTACGAAGCCATCGTTAAGGGCGATAACATCCCGGATCCGGGTATCCCCGAGTCCTTCAAGGTTCTCCTGAAGGAGCTCCAGTCGCTGTGTCTGAACGTCGAGGTTCTGTCCGCTGACGGTGTGCCGATGGAACTCGGCACCACCGACGATGACGAACTGGACCACGCCACGGCCTCCCTGGGCATCAACCTGTCCCGCGACGAGCGCACCGACGCAGACTCCGCCTAACCGGCAGGGTCGCGTCGGGGCCCTCCCCGCACACAGAAAAAGAAATCCACAGTCACGCACACCAGCATGAAACTCCCGCAGCACGAGAAGATCGCGGGGGAAAGGGAATAACAGGTGCTCGACGTCAACAACTTCGATGAGCTTCGTATCGGGCTCGCCACTGCCGACGACATCCGTCGTTGGTCCAAGGGCGAGGTCAAGAAGCCGGAGACCATTAACTACCGCACCCTGAAGCCGGAAAAGGACGGCCTGTTCTGCGAGCGTATCTTCGGTCCCACCCGGGACTGGGAGTGCGCCTGCGGAAAGTACAAGCGAGTCCGCTTCAAGGGCATCATCTGCGAACGCTGCGGCGTCGAGGTGACCAAGGCCAAGGTCCGTCGTGAGCGCATGGGCCACATCGAGCTCGCCGCTCCGGTGACCCACATCTGGTACTTCAAGGGCGTTCCGTCCCGCCTGGGCTACCTGCTCGACCTCGCTCCGAAAGATCTCGAGAAGATCATCTACTTCGCAGCGAACATCATCACCTCGGTCGACAACGAGGAGCGTCACGCGGATCTGGAGACCCTGCGTGCCGACATGCTCGTCGACAAGAAGCTCGTCGAGGATGACCGCGACCAGGAGCTGGCTGAGCGTGCCCAGGTTCTGGAGCAGGACCTGTCCGAGCTTGAGGCTGCCGGCGCCAAGGCCGACGCCCGCAAGAAGGCGCAGAACGCGGCTGACCGCGAAATGCGCCACATCCGCGAGCGTGCGCAGCGTGAGCTGGATCGTCTCGACGAGATCTGGACCACCTTCGAGAAGCTCGAGCCGAAGCAGATGATCGTCGACGAGAGCATCTACACCGAGCTCGTCGATCGCTTCGAGGACTACTTCACCGGCGGCATGGGCGCTGAAGCAATTCAGACCCTCATCCGCAACTGCGACCTGGCCGCTGAGGCCGATGAGCTGCGCACCATCATTCGTGACGGCAAGGGCCAGAAGAAGCTCCGTGCTCTCAAGCGCCTGAAGGTTGTCGCTGCGTTCCTGCAGTCGGGCAACGACCCGGCCGCGATGGTCCTCGACTGCATTCCGGTGATCCCGCCGGAGCTGCGTCCGATGGTCCAGCTCGACGGCGGCCGCTTTGCGACCTCTGACCTCAACGACCTCTACCGCCGTGTGATCAACCGCAACAACCGCCTCAAGCGCATGATCGACCTCGGTGCACCCGAGATCATCGTGAACAACGAGAAGCGCATGCTGCAGGAGTCCGTCGACGCACTGTTCGACAACGGTCGTCGTGGCCGTCCGGTCACCGGACCGGGCAACCGTCCGCTGAAGTCGCTGTCCGATCTGCTCAAGGGCAAGCAGGGGCGCTTCCGCCAGAACCTCCTCGGTAAGCGAGTCGACTACTCCGGTCGTTCCGTGATCATCGTTGGTCCGCAGCTGAAGCTGCACCAGTGTGGTCTGCCGAAGCTCATGGCGCTTGAGCTGTTCAAGCCGTTCGTCATGAAGGAGCTCGTCGCTAAGTCGTACGCGCAGAACATCAAGTCCGCTAAGCGGATGGTGGAGCGTCAGCGTCCCGAGGTGTGGGACGTGCTTGACGACGTCATCACCGGCCACCCAGTGCTGCTCAACCGTGCACCGACCCTGCACCGCCTGGGTATCCAAGCCTTCGAGCCCGTGCTCGTTGAGGGTAAGGCCATCCAGCTGCACCCGCTGGCCTGTGAGGCCTTCAACGCCGACTTCGATGGTGACCAGATGGCAGTTCACCTGCCGCTGTCCTCCGAAGCACAGGCAGAGGCTCGCATCCTGATGCTCTCCTCGAACAACATCCTGTCCCCGGCGTCCGGTAAGCCGCTGGCTATGCCGCGTCTGGACATGGTGACCGGTCTGTACTTCCTGACTCTGAAGAAGCCGGAGCTGCCGGGCTCGTACAAGCCGGCAACCGAGGATCATCCGGAAGAGGGCGTGTACACCAACCCGTCCGAGGCCATCATGGCCTTCGACCGCGGCACCATCGGTCTGCAGTCCCCGATTAAGGTTCGCATTTCGCACCTCCGCCCGACCGCGGAGATCGAGGCGGAGCACTTCCCGGATGGCTGGAACAAGGGCGAGGAGTGGACCACGGTCACGACTCTCGGCCGCGTTCTGTTCAACGAGCTGCTGCCGTGGAACTACCCGTACGTCGAAGGCGTCATGGCGAAGAAGCCGCAGGCTGCGATCATCAACGACTTGGCTGCCAAGTACCCGATGATCACCGTCGCTCAGACCGTCGACAAGCTCAAGGACACCGGTTTCTACTGGGCTACTCGCTCGGGCGTCACCATCACCATGGCTGACGTGCTGGTTCTCCCGAACAAGGCTGAGCTCCTGGACTCCTACGAGCAGAAGGCCGAGACGGTGGAGAAGAAGTTCCGCCGCGGCAAGCTCTCCAGTGCGGAGCGCCACGAGTCTCTGGTCAACCTGTGGAAGGCCGCTACGGCTGAGGTTGGTCAGAAGGTTGAGGCTCTGTACCCGGATGACAACCCGATTCCGATGATCGTGAAGTCGGGCGCGGCCGGAAACATGGGCCAGATCCACTCGCTGGCAGGCATGAAGGGCATGGTGACGAACCCGCGTGGTGAGTACATCACTCGCCCGATCAAGACCTCCTTCCGCGAAGGTCTGTCCGTCCTGGAGTACTTCAACAACTCGCACGGTTCCCGTAAGGGCCTGGCCGATACCGCTCTGCGTACCGCTGACTCGGGTTACTTGACCCGTCGTCTGGTGGATGTGGCGCAGGACGTCATCGTCCGCGAGGAAGACTGCGCTACCAACGACGGCATCGAGGTGGAGCTCGCCTCCTACGCTCTCGACGCTGCCGGTGAGCCGACCGATCAGCTCGTTCGTAACCCCTACGCCGAGACCTCGGCTATGGCTCGTTACCTGTCCTCGGACGTCGTCGACGCCGATGGCAACGTGCTGCTCGCCAAGGGCACCGACCTGCACGAAGAGGACGTCACGTTCCTCATTGAGCGCGGTGCCAGCAAGGTGAAGGTCCGCTCGGTCATGAAGTGCACCACCCCGACCGGTGTGTGTGCGACCTGTTACGGCCGTTCCATGGCTACGGGCAAGCTCGTCGACATCGGAGAAGCTGTCGGCATCGTCGCCGCGCAGTCCATTGGTGAGCCGGGTACCCAGCTGACCATGCGTACGTTCCACCAGGGTGGTGTCGGTGGCGACATCACCGGTGGTCTGCCGCGAGTTCAGGAGCTGTTCGAGGCGCGTGTGCCGAAGAACGTCGCTCCGCTTGCCAAGGCCGCCGGCCGCGTGCAGCTCGACGAGGACGATCACTTCTACTCCCTGACCATCATCCCGGATGATGGCTCGGACGAGATCGTCTACGACAAGCTGTCCAAGCGTCAGGGTCTGGCTGAGGTCACCATCGGTGGCCGCACCCGTACCCTGCGCGACGGTGACCACGTCGAGCGTGGCTTCCAGCTGATCAAGGGTGCCGCCGATCCGCACGAGGTCCTCGAGACCCGCGGTGCGACCGGTGTGCAGCGCCACCTCATTGAAGAGGTCCAGGGCGTTTACCGTGATCAGGGTGTGGCCATCCACGACAAGCACATCGAGGTCATCGTCCGTCAGATGATGCGTCGTGTCACGGTTATCGATTCCGGTGACACCAGCTTCCTGCCGGGATCTCTCGTCGAGCACGCGGAGGCTAAGACCGCGTCTCGCGAGGCGATTCAGAGCGGTGGCAAGGGTGCTCACATGCGTCAGGAGATCATGGGAATCACCAAGGCCTCCCTGGCTACGGATTCCTGGCTCTCGGCCGCCTCCTTCCAGGAGACGACCCGCGTGCTTACTGACGCTGCGATCAACAAGCGCTCCGACAAGCTCATCGGCCTGAAGGAGAACGTCATCATTGGTAAGCTCATCCCGGCCGGTACGGGTATTGCCCGTTACCGCAACATCGCGGTTGAGCCCACCGAGGAGGCTGCTCGCGCAGCTGCTGCACCGTTCACCTCGCTCGGCGAGGATATCTACGGTGCGGAGGACGCTTACGGTGCCGCTCCGGTCGGTCGTGCGGTTCCGCTGGATGACATCCCGCAGTACGACGACTAGGTTTCACCCACCCAGGTGACCGAACCACGTCGACCGCCTCTCTCACCCGTTCACGCGGGAGGGGGTGGCGGTCGGCGTTTTTTGCTTCCCGACGCCCCCAGCCTCCAATCCTCAGCCCTCACCAGACCGAGACCCTCCTGCCGTGGCAGTGACTTCCTCGCTGCGTGGCAATTTAGGGCGTCAGAACGCCGATTTCTGCCACTCTGCGGGTAATCCGTTGCCACCGCGCGAGGTGTTAGTTCCGCGCAGTCAGGGTCCCCGCTTCGCCTCTGCGGCTTTAAGGCCCGATCTGGCGTGCAGCAGTGTCCAGTAGTCCGTTACCCGCATTGCTGGCCTTGATGCGGTCTGGACCAATGTTGTAGGTCGTAGATCCGTTGGTCGCCTGGTACGTCATGCTGTATTGAAAGGCACTCAACACGGGAGAGAGCCCATTGCCCGTCGTATATCCCCTGTAGGTAAGGCTCCCGCTGCTGTTCTCACAGATCGCGGCCCGGACGGTCCCATCAGTGGATTCAGTGACGAACCGAACTGATTCACCGGAAGGGCAGGAGGTCCCGGCAGGGAACCCGTACTGGCTCAGATCTGAGGAACTTGGTGCGGAGGCAGGTGCTGGGGCCGGTTCGTCGACTGTTTCAACAGCCACCGCAGGTTCGTCTTGGAAGGAGTCTTCGGCGGCGACGACCTCGAGCGGCTCCGCGGCGAAGGAATCCTCCTCGCCACCACGAATCTGGAAGAAAGCCCAGATCAACACGGCAATGAGCACGAGCCCGAGGATGATCGCAAGTACGACGAGCACGACGTTGGACTTCTTCTTCGGCTCGGGCTGCTGTGGGGGGTACATCCCCGGCGGAGGGTAACCAGCCACTGGCGGCTGTCCCGGAGGCTGCCCACCACCATTGGGCGGGTACGCGAAAGACTGCGCTCCGTACTGGGGGGAATTCGCTCCGGCCGGCGGCGCCGGCTCAGGGCTAACCGGCGCCGCTTGAGGGGCCGGTCCGCCTTGCGGAGGGAGATACGCAGTGTCCGGAGGTGAGGGCTGAGCCCACTCGTCGAAGTTGTTGCCTGGCTGGTTCACGCGGCTCTCCGCTTCGAATTTGTCGAATCATGGTGTGACCAGCAAATTTTACCGAAGCGGAGCCGCCGGCAATGCCCCCAATTTTGGTGGCACGGCTAGCAGGGGAGTCCTTGCCCGGACCTGTGGCTGAACTACGATGCTAGGTAAACTGGGAACCTTCACCCCTAGCTAATGAGGAGTCGTCGGAAGTGAACTCGAGGAACGACAACCAGGGCGGCGGCCCGGGTTCGTTCGGCGGATTTCCGTCGGATGATTCCGGGGCGCCGGGTTTCGGTGACGGATTAGGAAGCACCGCTGGTAGCAGCCCGGGTTTTGGGTCTGGCGGCTCGGGTTTCTCAGCCTCTCCGTCGGGAGGGTTTGGTGGTGGGGAGAAGGGGACGTCGTCAAGCGGATTTGCCCTTGACGATGGTTCTACGGCGCCGAAGGTGCCGGACTTCTCCGAGCCGCAGCCAACTGCTACCGCTACCGGCCCATGGGGTTGGGTCATCGCAGCTGCGGTGACCGCGATCGTGGGGCTGCTGTTGGGCGGCTACACGCTGTTTGCCACGGCATATTCAGATTCGCTGCGTCCGGTGACCGCGGGAATCGGCTGGTTCCTCGCCGGAATCCTGAGCTTCGTATTGCTTGGAGTCCACGTCACTGAGGACACGAAAAGACAGGCGGCCGGGCCATACATCGGAACGATTGGGCAGGTGTACCTCTATCGCGCGTCGGTCGCGATCGGTTTGCTCGGTGTGATTCTCACGGCTGTGGCGTTAGCGCAGTGGATCGGAGTTCAGCGATGAGCGGACTTTTCCGGCGGGCCGTGGGGCTCGTGACAGCAGCCGGGGTGGCTGGGACGATCGGAGCGCTGGGAGCAGGGACGGCTGCGGCTCAGGGAGTCGACGGACCGATCCCAGTAAATGAGCAGGCCTTTGACAACTTCGCTGCGTGTCTGCAGGGAGCGAACCAGGAGGGTAGCGACTCTCCGACGGCGGACATCCTCATCGTGATGGACCAGTCTGGTTCCTTGGCTGGCAACCACACCGACGAGTCGAATGACCCGGATGCGCTGCGTGTGGACGCCGCTTTGGACTTCGCGCGGTCGATGGCCGATTACGCCGACGACTACGGTGCCTCTGTGCGCCTAGCGGTGTCGGGCTTCGGCGAGACCTATTACCCGGCCGACGGTGGCTGGACTGAGGTCTCCCGTTCCGGTGATGGCACGAACGTCGACGGCACAATCGGCGCCTTCGAGAACCGCGATGACGACCTGTACACCGACTACCCGCAAGCCCTTGACGGCGCAGCCAACGAGTTCGGCACGGATTCGGCGGACTGCCGCAGCGTGCTGTTTTTCTCCGATGGTGCTCCGACAGTGGAAAGCGGAGCGGACACCGGCGCGATCATGGCGGACGTGTGCCGCCCGGATGGTCCGGTAGCGCGGCTGCGCGCGGACGGTGTGCAGGTGTTCACGGTCGGCCTGGCCTCCACGGATGCCGGCGAGACCACTGAGATGCGCCAGACGCTGCCGCAGATCTCCCAGGGGACCGAATGCTCGGGCCTCGGTGCGAATGGCGCCCACATCGATGCTGGTGATGCTGGCGCACTTCTTTCCGCTTTCCGACGGATGGTTCCTCAAGGAGCATCCTTCATTCAGAACGACGTCCCGATGGGGGAGACCCGCTCCTTCGTCTTGGACAACTCCATTACCGAGGTGAAGCTCGGCGCGGTCCCGGATGGCGGTGACACCTCCGCGTTTGCCGGGGCCAGCCCGATGCTGATTTCTCCTGATGGACAGGAGCATGTCCTGGAGCCGGGCCCGAACCAGATTGGGGCCACGGAGGTAGTTGTCGAGGGCAACGAGACCTTCGACGGTGTCTTCGACCTCAGGATGCTCAACGAAGGAGATTGGGCTGGCGAGTGGGCCTTTGGCTATCGGCTCGCGAACCCAGCAGGCGATGCGTCGTACCGCATGTCGGTTGACGTCTCCCCGGGTCTGCGAATCGCCGTGAACAACAGTGGCGAGAACGGCTTCCTCTCTTACTCGAATCAGGACACTATCGAGGTCAGCCTGTTGAACCGCGAAGGACAAACCCAGCGTTTCGACGGTCAGGCGAACCTTTTCGCCACTGTCCTTGGCAACGACGGGGCAGAGATTCCCCTCGGCCCAGTTCCGATGAATATCTCTGAAGGAACCGCACAGGTTCCCCTCGATAACGTGCTTGGTCAGGTATCTGGTGTCCTGAGTCTGCGAGTGGACATCACCACCGCGGACTTCGGGGACGTTCCTGGCACTCCGCTGACCCCGTTGCTGTTCACCAAGGATGTGTCAGTAACTCCGGCGAATCAGCCGAGTTTGCCGAACGCGGTCGACGTGACGATTGCAGGCACTGAGACAACTATCGACATTCCCGTCGGGGAGCCAGGGTCGGTGTGGGTCGAGGACGGCGTGCTGGACATGAATGGAGTTCAGGTCGCTTACTCATCTCCGCACAATTCTCCGGAATCGGCATTGTCTGCCGGTGACGGAACTCTGCCGGTGACCTTCACTTTGGAGCAGCCGGCAGACACTCCCATCTTGAATCAGTCCATCCCGGTTCAGTGGGAGGGCATTGATGATGCCGGAGTGGGAGAGACGAACGTCGGGTTGCGCGGCAATGTCCGCTCCGTCGTTGATGCCGGAACCTTTGGTGTCGCGTTCGTCGTGCTGCTGTTGACGGCACTGCTCATTCCGCTGGGAGTCATGTACGCGATGAAGGCCCTCACCGGCCGCATCCCGAAGACCCCTGGCATCAACGCCATGGCAATCCCGGTGAAGACCGACGGAGGCAGGGTCCTGCGCACGGACCGTGGCGGCGAGTTCGACGTCTCCTTCGAAGAGTTCGCGAAAGCCCCGCGCACCGTCTCAAATGGAAAATCTATTGATCTGGCGGGCAACCGAGTTGCAGTGAAGCTCGGGCTCAGCCCGTTCAGCCCGGCGGTGGCCGTCGCGCAGCATCCGATGTCGATCGCGGATAATGCGGCGACGTCCGGAACCTCGGCACGCCTGCCGCTGGGAGTGCACAACCACTGGTTCATCACGATGGACCCCGTGCGACATGACCAGATCACAGTGGTGTTGGCTCCGGCGGAGAACGTAACCCGCGAGCAGCTGGCGAAGATGGTGGACGCGGTGTGCTTGGATGCGGCTGGCCTCATCGAGCAGTTGACCCGCCAGGCGGTGGAGCACCCAACCGGATCCGGCACCGGCCCATCGGGAACCTCGGGCGGACGAGGAAAGCGCTCTGACCGCAAGGCACCCAAGAACGCTTCCGCAGCCGAGCCCACCGGAGCTCAGTCGGACTCCACACCGCCGGGCCCCGCACAATGGGGCACCCCGGACACCCCAGGCTCCGGAGGGCAGGGATTCGGCTCCGGAGCAGGTAGCTTCGGTGCAAGTGACCCCGGTTCTGGGACCTCTGAGGGCTGGGGCACCGGATATGGTGAGAACCGTGGACGCGAAGACGGCGACGGTTTCGGGGGCTTTGGCTCCCCGGACCAGGGGTTCGGGCCCCGGTAGCCGCCGACAAGGTAATCCGAGTTTCATCCAGAGAATTAGGGGATACGAATGCAGAAGTACCTGGTAGTCGGTTGTGGCGGTTCCGGTGCGAAGACTCAGGCTTACATGATCGATCAGCTCAAGGCGTACTTGAGGCAGATCGATCCGGAGCGGTCGGAGCTTCCGGCCGCCTGGCAGTTTGTCACGATCGACGTGCCGATCGTCTCTGAAAAGGGTCCGGACGGCCTGGCGAACGTGCAGCAGACCGGCGGCCAGTACATCAGCATCGGCAGCCAGATGCACTACAACCACTTTGACCAGGGGCTCTCGCAGCAGCTCGGTCAGGCCGGTGCATTGGGAGAGATCGCTACCTGGGCGCCTCGTCAGCCAGAGCAGCTCAACACTCCCATTTCTGATGGCGCTGGTCAGTACCGCGGCATCGGTCGCATGCTCACCATCGGTGACCTAGGCAAGATCCACGCAGGTCTGACTGAGGCGGTCAACCGCTTGACTCTGGTGGAGACGAACGAGGAGCTCAACCACCTCAACTACCAGATCACCGGCCAATGGGCAGATCACTCGGATGATCAGCCGGTCGTGCTCGTCGTCGGTTCGATGGCAGGTGGTTCGGGTGCGTCGATGGCTTTTGACGTCGCAAGGCTCCTGTCCACGATGCCGCTGGTCAAGCCGGCGCACACCGCTGTGTTTATGGTGACCCCAGAGATCTTCGGCAACATTTCTGCGGACAAGATGCAGGGCGCCTGGGCCAACTCGCTGGCAATGTTCGGTGAGGCTTTTGCGGCTCAGGTCGGCGCTGGCGCCTCCCATGACCGTGAGATTTTCCGCGCTACTGGTCTGCAGGCCAGCCCGCAGGACGTCACCTTTGGTCGACTGTTCCCGATTGGCGCCCGCATGGGCGGTCAGGGTTCGCGGTTTGGTGATGGCTCTGCGAATTCGGTCTACCGTGGCCTCGCCCGCGCGCTTGCGGCACTGATGGCCTCAGAGAAGGCCTCCATCGACTTCAAGTCCTACACCTTGGCCAACACCGGCTCCCAAGAAGGCGACCGCTCGGTCCTGGGTTGGGGCACCTCCTCGTGGGACGGCGTCCCGTGGGGCTCGATGGGATTCGCGCAGCTCTCGATGGGCCGCGACCGGTACGCGGAGTACTCGGCGCAGCGCCTGGCTCGCTCTTCCTTCGACAAACTTCTGCACGGGCACATGGAAAAGGGTGACGAATCCACCGGTCAGGAACAGCTTCAAAAGCGCCTCAGAGAACGCTTCCCGACGTTCCTTACCAACTCCCTCTACCCCCAAAACCTCGGACCGCAGTTTGACCAGAATGCTATGGCGGATTGGGTTGGTCGGATTTTCTCCGGGCATGGCAACCCCGCCGTGCAAGAATCTCAAAGGCAGCTCTCGGTCATCTTCCCGAACGGTGATGGACAGCGCTCCAATGAGTGGGCAGACATGATTGAGGGCCGCCGTTCCCAGGCGACTCCCGGGGTCGAGGAGGCGCTGCGCAATGGCGCCTACGACACCGTCCACGCGTACGCCGATGAAATGGCAGACCGCTTTATTGGTTCGGTGGAGCAGGACCTCGCCCGCTACGGAATCCCGTACGTGGAGGCCTCCGTTCGGTACCTCTCTGAGCAGATCCACGAGTCGATGGAGCCGACCCTCGGTCAATTGATTGATTCTCGCGCCGGGCTCGACCCCATGGCCCGCAACCCTTTCTATGACCAGAAGCTGCGCGAGCTTGGCACCAAGGCGCAGGTGAAGAACTCCGGGCCGATCCTCCAAGAGATCATCGGCAGCTTCAGTGGGGGATTCCGCGACTACTTCCTCGTTGAGGTCGCCCGCCGACTGCGGCAGATCCTGGAGGATTTCCGGGTGAATGTGTTGGGTCGGCTGCAGGCGTCGTTAAGCGCTTTGCATGCAGACCTGGACCGCGCAGCGGACCAGAAGGACGCATCGGTGAACCTCGCGGACGTTGCGACGGACGAGCCGACCGCGTGGCCGCGCGACGGCGAGGAGAAGATCAACGATCGGTTCCGGGGATCGGCGAACGAGATCGTCATCTCCAATACCGACAAGTTCGCTTCCGATTATGAGGTGCAGCTGCAAGAAACGATGCGCGTCACCGTCCCTGACCTGCGGACCCTCGATGAAGCGATTTCGACCGCGGTGCGCGAAATCGTCAACGGCGAATGGGACACCCAGGGCAGCCAGAAAGCGCCCCAGAACACGGTATGTCCGCCCTCGAATGGCCAGCGCCCGGGCAACCGGACCGGCTGGATCTCCAAGCACCTGACTCTGCCGACCTCCAGGGGAGGGGAGAGGCGCGAGTCGCGCCCGGCGAACTTCGACATTAAGTTGCGCCCGGAGGACCTGATTGAGCGCTCCCGCATGTGGGTGCACCGCCCGGCGAAGCCGTTCGCGAACTTCATCGAGGTGGACCTGCGTAGTTACCTGGAGCGCAGCCACGCCGCCAACGACGCCGAGCACGCCGCTCGCGTCGAACGCCTGCGCAACGCATTCCAGTCGGTGCTCGCCCTGGCCCGTCCCCTGGCTGCGGTGAACACCGAAATGCTCGGTTTGGTCTACGGAGCCGGCAAGGAGGAGTACCACTACAACTTCTCCGAGATTCCCTTCGAGGCTCTCGCTGCGAAGGATGAGCTGCGCGCCATCATCGAGGCGAATACCACCCGCGACTCCACCACGTTGAACACCTTCGACTCTGCGTGCACCACTGACCGCAAGGTCTTCAGCATCGACGTATTCGGCTCGTACCCGAACTACTCGCCAGTGGTGTTCAGTTCGCTGTTCCCGCACATCGCTCGGGATTGGTCCTCACGCGGCCGCAACAGCACCAGTTTCTGGTCGCAGCGACGCGCCCGTCCGCTGCCGGCTGCCCTGCCGATGACCGATGTCGAGCGCGAGGCGATGGTCGCCGGCTGGCACGTCGGCATGCTCACCGGTCACGTGTACATCGCGAACCAGGGAAGCAGCGAGGCAACTGTTCATATCTGGGACGAGGGCAACCGAGAATGGGTCGCGTTCCCCAGCCCGATGCTGACTCCGCCGCAGAAATTCTTCGGCACCCAGGACTGGTTGCCGGCGGTGCTGGAGTCAATCCTCTTGGCGTACGCGCAGATCCAGTCGGTGCCCTCCGGCGGTCGGATTGGTGATTCGCTGCGCCCCTACCGCCTGTTGCGCGAGCTGTATGACACGGGCCGTACCGGTCCGACCACCGGAGTATTGACCCACGCTGCTGTGGTGAACCTCGCGAATTGGCTTCGCGACGGCAAGGACCCGCAGACCGGCACCACCCGTCATGGAACGACCATTGACGAGAGGTACGAGGCGGCTAAGAAGCTGCTGCAGGGGACCGTCGGGTACGCCGCGAACTTCGTGCGTGCCTCTGGGCATTCGACGTTGCCGGGCGCCTCTGTTGAGGCCAAGCCTTTCGCGAACGTCACGGACCGCCGTGTTGCTTCAAAGATGCCGATGTACCGGGATCTGGCGGATGACGTGGACAAGATGCTCCACGACCTGCTGATCAAGCTCGATGAGGCCAAGCAGGTTGCGCAGAATCCCGTCGCCCAGGGCAACCAGGGTGGCGTTCCCGGAGATGGCCCCTCCTGGTCCTCTCCCTCGGAGAACGTGGACGCAACGCCACAGCTCCCTCAGTTCGGTGAAGGAATGCTCTGATGACCGATACGACGATTCTCCTCGGCAGCGGCCCCGGTGCCCACGCCGTCCGGTCGAACCTCATCGACCTGGCGACGCTGGGCTTGGTGTCCCGGTTCCACTGGGTGGACCTGGCTGACCCTGCCGCGGAGATGGAGGTGATCGACCACGACGAGACCGATGGAGTTGTCATCATTCGTCGGGGCGTCGCCGATGCACTGCGCACTGCCGCTGGCGGCCGCGTGATGCTAATTGCCCTGGATGAACCAGGCGCACAGGGATCGACGCTCAACGTCTTCTCCCTGACTAGGTGGACCAATGAGATCGACAAGGCTCTGACGGAGCCGGTTCGTCGTTTCCACCTGTATCTGCCGCGACTGCCATTGCCGGCACAGGCTCCCGTGGCGATCCCAGGGTGCGCGACGCTGGTGTTGTCTCCAGAGGACGCTGAATCATCCGCAGGTTCGCGCGAGCGCAAGTACCGCTCAGATGGTCCTGATGAACTGGCCGAATACGCGGCGCCGGCTCTGGCCAGCCTCGCTGGTCTGTGGGCAGGTGCCGATCGGGCACCGTTGCTAGACGGTTCCGATGGGCCGATGAGCACCGGCGAGCCGGGCAACGTCCGTTTGATCCGCGTGTTCCACCGCCGCGTGGACACAACCGTGGTTGAGGCCGAGGCCCGTCGACGGACCTTAGACGTCAACGAGCGGATGCCTCAGCCGCTCCGCTCGGATCACACCCGAGTCATCGCGACTGGGGATGACGACAAGATCACCGAGGCCGTCAGCCGCCGATTCCTGGATCAGGCGTACCGGGACCTGGTGCATCAGCCAGCGGAACTTCCGCAGCAGAGGGCACAGCAGGTGCAGGGCTGGAAGGCCTTCACCACGTTCCTGAAGTACTTCTTCCGCAATGCGTTCACGAACCCGGCGGACATTCCCGGTAATCAGACCGTGCGCGTCCAGCGAACCTTCGCCCGCGCGGTGCAGCGCACCTTGTACGGCGAGAAGTCCGCCGTTGATGTCGTCTGCGGGCGCTACGACGGCAGCAGTCCAGCGGTCACGATGGAAGGGCTAGCGCAGGCATCGGGCTCGGTACGCAACAGCATCGCCCATATCGCTACTCCTGAGGAAGGGCTGCGCCTAGAGGCACCTCCGGAGGCCCCGGGACTGTGGCGTCTGTACGTCAGCACCGCGCTGACCCTGGCGGACGGCACTCCCCGGCAAGGTCAGATCGGTCCGGTGGATAACCGTGACAACCCGATGATTGTCTCCGCGCCGTATCTCATCGCCGGTGATGTCTCCGATTCTTTTGACGGCTCCCACCCGATTCTCAATGAACTTCTCGGTGACCGTCTGGCATCCGGGACCGTGGAACCGTCCGACCCGTACGGCGCCCGCGCCTACGCCAACGCACTGGAATACGCCTCCCGGCAGACCACCGACCGCTCAGTCATGGAACTGCGTGGACGGTTCAATCAGTGGCGGGACAAGCAGTCCCGGAGTTACTCCTGGCGCGTGGCTGAGGGACTCATGGGCATCGTCGACGATGCCCAGCGTTCCCTCCGCGAAAGCGCTGAAACCCTCGCGAAACTGCGGGGTGAACTGGAGCAGGTCTCAGGTGCCGACACCGGCAATGAGGCTCGTCTGCGTAAGACCCTCCGCTGGTTGACTGCACTGTGGGCAGGACTTGTCATCATCATTGGCTACTTCTGCTTCGGTGGCGGCGGACCCTTTGGTTACCGGATTCCCCCGGGGTGGCTGTACAACGCTGTCACTAGCGGCACCGGGGAGCGCTGGGCCGGACTGCACTGGGGTTGGGGCTTGTCTGGAATCTTCCTGACGACGGTGGTGATCCTCATCGTCCAAATGAACGTCTTCGCCAAGGCCAAGCGGGAAGAACACGACCGCACTGCATGGATCACCCTGTTGGAGAACCAGGTCGACACCGCCGAGCGGAACTTCAGCGGGTCGGTGGTCTCTATGGAGGCAGCAACTCAGGCCTACTTCCAGCACCAGTGTTGGAGCGCATTTATCGCGCGGGCGGTCTCGCGTCCGTTCGGCGATGACCTGGATACCTCGACGCCTCTCTCCATCCCGCATGCGGGAATGCCTAGGTCCACCGTCTTGGCTGAAGCAACTCCTGACGAGCAGGACATCAACTCCGCCGTCAACACTCTTCGCGACACTGTGTTCCAGCCGAACTGGGCACAGGTCTCGTTCGACTCGCTGCTGGAGTCGGGTTTGCATGAGGCTCGAGTACGCAATGAGTACCTCGCAGAGAACCCCTCTGACCTCTACGGAAAGCGTGGCGACGGAAACTCCCCGCTGGTCCGACTGAAGGATCGGGCGTTGCGCTCTGATGTGCGCCGCTCGGGAGTGGCAGATGAGGCATGGTCCGAGGCATTGCGGAGCCTCTCGACGGACCCGACCGCTGCAGGTCTGCGAACGAAACTTCAGGTCTGGGAGGACGGTCAGCAACGACCGGTGACCTCCACCGAGCTGTTCCAGGGTATCGAAGGCGATGCCAATGACGTCTTCGCCGAGTGGGCTCTCTCTGCTGCGGGCGCACGCACCGGCGGCACCGCAGTCGACCCGGAGATGACCACCGTCTACCGGCAGCCGTCCGCGGACGCGGGAACCTTCTCGACGCTTTCGCAGTCAATGACCCACGTTCAGGTAGGACGCTCCACCTACGGTGGCAATCTCAGCGCATCCGGTCAGGACACCGATGATGGTGTTCCGTCACTGCCGGAAGCGCCGAGTTGGAATCTCGGCCCGGCCGAGACCCAGCCCGCTAGCGATCCGTGGGAAGCGCCGTCGCCGTATTCCACTGACGTGCCAGCTGCTCCCGACGCCCCGAAGGCGCCCCCGACATCCCCATCCTGGGGCGAACCGTCGACCGACTCTGCCGGATGGGGTTTCCCCGACGCCGGTAAGCACCACCGTCCAGAGTGACCCGGATAAGGAACAAGATGACATCGCACTCCGATCAGCCAGACGAACTGGAGCAGATCCGGGCGGTCCCGGAGGTCATCCTCAAGGGGATCATCCGCATGGATAACCCCACTGAGGAGAAGATCCGCAGGAGCCTTCCTGCGCAGTACAAGAAGCTCGCCGGGGTGATCCACCGACGCCTGATCGCTACCTCCACGGACGCATCCTCGGAGAGCAACTCCACCACCGGCGGTGCCCATGCGGCTCCCGAACCTGCTGACACCCAGGCTGCACCACACGTGAGCCCGTCGCAGTCGGAACAGGGGACGCAGTTCGCCACGTCCTCGACCGAGCGGACGTTCTCACACACGGCTCCGTCCCATGCCGCCCCATCCCAGCCGATGGATGTTCCGGATGAGGTGATTGAGGGGGAAGTGGTTGAGGAGGACGTCGTAAAGCAAGACGATGTACACCCCCAGCACGCAGGGCTGGATCCGGTGGCTGCGCAGTTCGCGGGTCTAGCCGGAGGCAGTGCCGCGATGTCGGTTATGGACCGCAGCAAGATCATCCCAAACTTCACCACGGACTATTTCGCGCCGTACGACTTCGGCAATACCGGCGCTGGCGAAGACACGGTGAAGGTGCGCCACCGAGAGATCGGCGACCGGTCGACCGTTGAGGTGACCTGGGATCGGCCGACATGGGTCGAGGATGACGCGTTCGTGGTGTACCGAGTGGTTGCCTCTGACGGAGAGACCGATCAGTCCCCGGAGGCGGGTGAATTGATGGTGTCGATCGTGTCTGAGGGGTACGAGGAGGACGCCCCGACCGGGGTGGCGTTTCGGCATTATCAGGTGTGGATGAACGTCGGGAGCGATATGCGTTCCACGCTGGATTCCCAGCCGACTCTCATTGGCGAAGACATCTGCATTTTCCCGGTACCCGGTGTCAGCCTTGAGGTTTCTCAGGGCGTGGTAGAAGGCAGTTGGGAGATCGTGCCTGGCTACGAGGAGATTCGCGTCTACGGCAGCGGTAAGGGAGACCGCGGCCGTGCCAACTCTCCGGAGTACCGCATTCACGGTGGGGTGACGTACAAGAGTTTTGAGCACCGAGCAGTTCCTGGCGCCACGATGCGCTACATGGTCTTGCCGGTGGTGAAGTTCCGTGGCGAGCTTCAGGTAGGCACCCGCGGCGCCGTGCATGAGGTGTCTGTTCCCGCAGAGCTGACCAAAACTGAACTGGAGAGCTGCGCTCACGGCCAGGACATTGACGGTTCCGAGCGCATCTTCCTGTCGTGGTTTGCGCCCCGTGCGGGAGTCGTCCGCGTGTACTTGAGCAACCGGGCACCGGCAGCGGACTTGTCGTTCGCGCCGGTTCCTGTGGAGGCTCTCGCCCGCGATGAAGCGCTCGCCGAAGCCCGCACCGTGGAGGAGGAGCAGCCGGCAGACAGCCAGGTGGACCACAAGGCAATGTGGCCAGACGAGTGGGACGAGGTGCATATCACCCCGGTGACGATCGTCGATGGCATGGCGGAAGTTGGCAGCACCAGCGTCCTGCAGCGAGTGGACACGATCCGCAACGCCACGCTTATTGAGCGCACCGAAGAGCAGTTGATCACCTTCGAATGGCCCGCTGGGGCGACGATGGTGAAGATCGAGACTGCTTCCCTCGGCAGTGAGGATCGCTCCCACCGCACCCATCGCGCCGAGATCGACGAGGACGAATACCGCCGCACCGGTGGCGTCCGGCTCAACCTCGATCCACTGGGGCAGACCGTGATTCTCACCCCGCGCAGCATCTACCGCGGCGAGGAAACCACCGCCAACGAGACGGTCCTGCACTACCGGGGACTGCGCCACTACCGCTACCAGCTAAGGGCGACGCCGCAGGGCATGATCGTGCACCTGTGGTGCGTGGGCAGGGATGACCAGAACCCGCCGCGGTTCCAGTTGGTCCACCACCCAGAGCGTTTCCCTTTGTGCATCGAGGACAAGCAGGACCAGGGTGCAGGTGTGGTGGGTATCCAGCCAATGACGCCCGGCCAACAGCCCGGATTTAACGAGATCGGCGAGTTGATTACCCCGACCACGCTGCCCGCCGGCCCGCCGCCGACTCAAGGCGAGGATCCGACGCAGATCGCCGCAGGTCGCCAGCCATGGATCGTGCCGATTGATGAGGTCCGCCGTATCGGTCAGAACCCGCAGTGGCTGCGCCTCTTCATCGTTGAGGATGACGCGCCATTGTCGGACGACGCCTGGGCCGTTGGTCACTCCCGCCGCATCGTCACCGACGACGCTGCCGGCAGCCTGCTCAAACTGGTTCTCCCGGAGGGACAGGCATGACCGGAACCTCAATGTTCACCTACGCCTCCTTCAGCCGCGCCGGGGCTACTGGAGGTTGGAGCGTCGGCGAACGCGCCGGTGATCTCACCGATGCGGAACTGCGCAGCCTGATCGAGTGGGTGCCCACCCGCTTGGACTCCGCTGACCCGGTGCCGAAGTACGCCTCCGCGCAGGAAATCAAGGCGCTGCCCAAGCGCATCGCGTGGTCCCTGGCTCCGTGGGGCACTGACCACGTGCTGTGGACCTCCGCGCCCGCAGGTGAGGACTCCACCGGTAGGGCCGGCAATGTCTTCTCCCGCGTGTGGGTGTTTCGCGCCTCTGGGACCCACACTTCCGGAATCAACCCGGCAGGGTTTCTCGACAGCCCGTCAGTGCAGTTCCCGTTTGGAGCTCGCGAAGTCAACGCTACTTTGTCGTCCCCCGGCACGGCGCAGGTTCCCGTCCCCGGTCAGGCAGCAGATGTCTCGGCGGTATGGGATCGCCTGCAGGAGGTCGAGGACATCGATCTGCAGTCTCTGCTCATCGGTCTGTTGGATGGTGTTGAGGCTGGACGGTTCGTCGTCCTCGCTGGTGACCGCCATCGCGCCGGGCTGCTGATCGCCGCGATGTGCGCCGTCTCTACTCCAGAGGGCGCCACCGACCTGACCTGGTCCACCATGGAACGTGCGAGGAGTCTGCGCCGCGCCCACGAGCACGGTTACCGGGTAGTGAACGTGCCCGGCTACGACCTCAATGAGGCGCGCGAGTTCCCTGGTGCACTGGTCATCGACCTGACCCGGGAACCGGAAATCGGTACCTACCGAGGCACCCCGACCCGTACCTCCACCGACGAGATCCCCGCGTCCGCCTGGTCCGCCTTAGTGCAGTTGTGGGCATATACGCGCCACGAGTCCCGGGATCCTGACCTCATTCCAGCGACTCCGGAGCGCCCCTGGTCGGTGGCGATCCCAGTGATCCGCGAGCGGCAGCTTCAGCAGGAAGCTAGCGATGCGTTGCTCGAACTCTTTTCGCGTGACGACGTCCCCATCAACCTTTCCGCCCTCCTCACAAAAGACGACCTGCGGGCTTTTTTGCAGGATGTTCTGAGCGCAGCAGCCAGCGATAGCCGACCAGTGCAGACGGTTAATCGGTTGGACGTGCTCGCGAAGACCGGCGCCCTGCCTGCACAGGCCACTGACACCGTCGTGCCGGCCTTGTTACAAGCGGGCCTGGCTGACTTGGTGCTACACGATCCCATCTCCTTGGCGAACTCCACGCGAATTCCGGAGCAGGCCGTGCGGACCATGATCGGTAAGCTGCTGACCGAATCGCCGTCGTTCGCGGATCTGCTGCGCAGCGGGGACGGGATGGCTCCGGAGTTGTCTGACTGGCTTGGGCTGAAGGACCTTGCCAGCACTCGCATTGCTGAGAACACCTCCAGCGCACCAATGGACTTCTGCTGCCACGGCAGAGAAGCCGCATTAATGGCGGCAATGGCATTGGGAGAGATCTCCGGAGCAACGACAGCAGACGAGCCAGTCGACGACAATCCGTGGGGAGATTCAGAGCCGGTCCACCGCACGAACCACGAGGTAGAGGGATGGGGCGGTGACCCTGCCGACGACTGGGGATCCCTGGATCAGCCCGCGGAAGCGGCACCCCTTCAGGAATCGCGGGCGAACCGGTTGGCCATCCCCGGCATTACCGTCGCCTTCGGACTCAACTCATTGCAGTCATTGATTCCTGAGCCATCCGAGCGCCTAGCTGACATCATCCGTTCAGCGGTGGACTACCTCCGTCAAGAAGACCGCCACCTCCTCACCGAGGGACCGTGGCACTGGCTGTTCGACACCCCCGATGCATCCCACAATCTCCCCGTTGAGGAGGTGGGAGGGATGAGGTGGCAGGAGACCTCGGGAAGCGAGGAGTGTGTCACCGACATCGTTGACGTGGAGCTGCGCCGAGTCTCCGACGAAGAACTCTCAAAGATCGCCCAGTACCCCAGGCTCGATTGGTGGGGCTTCTGGTCACGGGAGATTTGGCCCGGTACGACCGAGCCAGAGATGCTCGGCCGGTCCTTCGAGATCCTCTTGCGAGAGGGAGCGGACCGCGATCCGCAGTTGCTGCATGCGCAAAACGCCATTCTCGCAATGGGAGCCGCGACGCAGTTGGTGGAACCGGCGAGCCAGTTGGCGCTGGTACTGCCGTGGTGGCGCTACCGTGCGATCGGGCCGGAGCGATTGGAAGAAATCGCTCGGATTAGCGCTGGAATCGTCTCTCATCAGCGTCCGGACTTCCGCGAACAACACACAGAAAACTACGACGGAGTGCCGGAGGTGGTGCTCCAGATCGGCCGGGCAGTGATGCAACTGCTCCCGTCGGAGGACGCTGACCCCAGGGACCGCAGGCGCAGAGAACACGGCCGCTGCAGTGACCGGCTCACCGGCCGGAACACGGACAGGAAGTAGGGAACACAATGGTCATGAAGTCCTTGAACCCCGGTGGTGCGATCACGATGCCTGCCACCGGCATGTTCCAGATCAGGGCCCACGCTCTGGGTACCGGAGAGCCGGTGCGCCTGGTCGTTGACGGCCAGGCGCAGCTCAACCAGGTTGATGCAGCGACGGTCAAAGTCCTCCAAGTTACCGGTGACCTGCGGTTGTTGGTCGCTCCTGCTCGGGGTGGAGAATTCGGCCCCGGCGCCTCGGCACAGATAGTGCTGAGCAGGGGACGGCCGGGCACCGACGCCGCCGAAGGTGTGGAGCTCCCGCCGATCTCACTCGACGGTAGATCCGAAGCGGCCGCTGGCACCGTCTCCTTGCAAGGCGCACTCCTCAACGTCCGGGCCGCTACCGGAAACGAAACGAACCTGGAGGGCCCCGCGTCGACCGTCGGTGCTGCATTGCGCTCGGCATTCGACTCCCAGGGTGTGCACCCGCCCTCGGGACTGGCATTGCGGCTGCACCTGGATCGTTCTGCGTCGATGTCCGTTCCCGCGGTTCGTGAACATCTCGATACCGCGGTGAGCATCGTCGTGGGAGCGGCGAGCATCGCCTGCTCCGGAGGAACCGTCACGCTGGTGACGGACGGCTCCGAATCAGTCCTCGCAGGACCTGCAGCGCTTCCCGACGCAGTGACAGCCGCCTCCGCCGAAGCCATACGCCGAATCGGTGGCGGTGAGAACATCGGCAGCGGCAGGGCAGCGCTGACGTTTGTCATCTCGGACTCGGCTCCGGCCGCAGTCGTCGAGGGCACCTCAAATGCCGTTTCGCTGGTCCTCGGCAATCAGCCGCGGCCGCGCCACCCGATGGTCGTCACTGTCGACGAGAATGTCCGAGCGTCCTTGGAGACAAAGCGCCACGACGCCATTGGTGAGATCGTCGACGCCGTCGTCGCCGCAACCCGGAACACCGCCAAGGAGAACCACGCATGACCACCCCCACCACCTACTCCGCGGTGACTCGGTGCCCGTGGACCTTCAAGCCCTTGTCGGACCCTACGGCGGCACAGAGCGAGTACACCGGACGCGACCTGCCCCAGGGCTGGGCGAACTCCGGATCCGTGTGTATCGCGATGGCTGGCGCACGTGCTTCAGGAAAGAGCCTGTACATCGCGGTCCTGGTCAAGCAGCTCCAGCAGTTGGCGGAGAAGCACGGCCGGGTCGTAGTGCCTGCCGACGCCTCGACCGAGGAGCGCTACCGCGAGCATTACGAGGAACCCCTCTTCGAGAAAATGGGCCTAATGCCGCCGACTCCCAGCCACGCGGCCGCCGACGCTTATCAGCGCGATCCGCTGATTTTCAACCTTGGTGACTGGGACCTTGGCGACGGACACGGAACCCGGCCGTGGTTCCTGGTACTGCGAGACGTTGCCGGTGAGGACCTGGAGTCCCCGCCGGATGATGTCTCTGACCTAGAGTTCTTCCGCGATGCCGATGAGGTGGTGTTCCTCTTCGATCCGCTGAAGGTCTCACAGATCCGCAATTACCTGCAGGGCATCATCCCGGAGCACCAGCTCGGTGGCGATCCGGTGAAGGTGCTGGACAACCTCTTCCGCATCCTCGGGCAGGCGCGCCCGAACCTGGCGATCACGCTGTCGAAGTTCGACACCCTCCAGAAACTGGAAGAGGTCCCCGACGCCAAGTGGGCCCGCATGATGGGCAACTACGGTGCCGCGTACCGGCGCGACACTGGCTTCACCTACAACCGAGTCGACCAGGATCTGCTGAACATCGAGATCCGCAGCATGCTGATGTGGCTGCAAGCGCAGCGCCTCGTCTACACGATCGACTCTCGGTATAACGGTCAGCCGTCGAGCGCCTACCGGTTCTTCGCGACCTCTGCGCTCGGCGCCGCCCCGCAGGGATCGCACCTGCACCGCAGCGGCATTGCCCCGTTCCGGGTTCTTGATCCGGTGCTGTGGCAGCTCGCTGAACGGGGACTATTCCGCTAGATCGGGGCGACTTACCGCTGGAGTCGGCTTCTGGCGGTCTCGGCGAGGTCGGTCAGATCGAAGCGGCTGAAGGTGTCATAGGCGATCTGGAAGTATTTCTGGGACGTCTCACCCGGTTCAGGCTGCGGCAGATCCGACTTCGCCATAACTCGGCCTCGTTCCAGCGCGAGCTTTCCGTAGGCCTCTGCTTCCCGGGCGTCATGGAGGTTCTGCGCGGGGAAGTGCTTCAGCACGCGGTCGAAGCAGTCCACCGCACCATCAGGCCGACCTGCGAATGCCCAGGACCGGCCAAGGTTGAGCAATGCGTCCGAGTACAGCGGAAGATCCCGGACCTGGCGGGCACGGGCAGAGATGTCCGTGAACCGGTCGTGAGCCTCCCGGTAATTTCCGGCGAAGGCCAAGTCCATTGCCTTGGCCAGGCGGCAGCGCAGGACCTCCACCTCATTGCCAACAGAACGGAAGTCCGCCTCTGCACCGTCGAGCAACTGCTTGCGGATGCGCTCGGGCCCAGGAACCCGGTTGAGTAACCCCGCCAGTTCCGAGGCCAGGTTTGCCCGCAGTACCGGCGAACTGATCGATGTGATGAAGTTCGCCGCTTCGACCACGACATTGCGAAGCGTCGGCGACGACGGCAGGCACAACTGCACCCGGCCCAGCCAACACCGGCCGATGAGGTCGTCCCCCGGCCCATCCGGGAATCCATGGGCCTCGATCAGGTAGCGGAATCTCCAGTCCGCCTCGTGGACGGAACCGGCGGCGATGTTCTCCAAGGCGGTATCGAAGACTGCGGTCCAGTGCTGGTCGAAGGTCTCGGAAATTGCGGTCCCGGCTGCGGCTTTGTTCGCCGGGTCTGCCATCGCAGCGACATCGGCAAGCAGTTCTGCGTACAGCTCCGACGCAGCCTGGTGCGCAACGGTCGTGCTTCCCGACGTATCCATCCCTACATCCAGCACCGCCAATATCGATTCTGGATCGGGGGAGTAGACCTGCTCCTGCTCCGCAGTTGCGTCGCCTGAGGTGTCAGTGGAGTCGTCCTCGATGGGTTCAGGTTCCTCGACTACCGAGTTCAGGTCCGGTTCGGAGAAGAACTCGGTGGAGGGGAGGGGGGCGTCGGGAAGCGCAGTTTCGAGAGGCGCGTCATCGAACATGACCTCGCCAAGAGAAGCGGCCTCCATCAGCAGGGCCTCAGCGCGGGCGGGATCCGACTCGGCGTAGGCCGCGGCGACGGCGCGGTAGTCAGTGGCCGCTTCCTCGATATTGCCGGCGGCGCGGTGGACGTCTGCGGAGATCTCCAGACAGCGCAGGCGAAGGTCCGCGTCCCCGCGCAGCAGCCCCACGACGGCTGCCCGGTAGAGGTCGATTGCGGCCGCTTCCGGGTCGGAGACCAAGGAATTCAGGCCCAGGCGTTCGTACAGATCGCCAAGCAACTCCAGTTCGCGACGATCCCCAGGGAACGGCTCTGAGGGGCGCAGAGTCGACACCGCATCGCGAAGGCGCTGATCGAGCTCCCCGCAGGACAGGTCCACTTCGGCAGAATCAAGGTGAGCCAGGACAGACTCCACCGTCGCTACGCGCGCGGCAGAGGAGCCGGTACCGGCGGAATCGACATCATGGTTCACCGGAGCGAGTCTACCGTCCGAACGAGACTGAATCGCCCACCTCGACTCGCAGACCCTGGACATGACTGAAATCGCAGGCAGTGTGCTGTATGCCTCTTTGTCCTGAGGGCGTGAATGGGTTAGGCTTGATCATTAGTCCCAAGAGTGTTTGGGAATGTCAGACATCACCCGGTAGGCCAGCGAGAGCGGCTGACTGGGTTTCGCGCGTTCTGAAACATGCTGTGATCAGCAGGTTTCATTGATGCGGGTGTCAGGAGAAACGATGCAGACCTGCACGTGGCCGGGAGGTCGGGTGCGCTGGTCTAACCAGAAGAAAGTCGGTTCATGCCAACTATCCAGCAGCTGGTCCGTAAGGGCCGCCACGACAAGAAGAAGGCGACTTCGACCGCCGCGCTGAAGGGTTCCCCCCAGCGTCGTGGCGTGTGCACCCGCGTGTACACCACCACCCCGAAGAAGCCGAACTCCGCTCTCCGTAAGGTCGCGCGTGTTCGCCTGACCTCCGGAATCGAAGTTTCCGCATACATCCCGGGCGAAGGCCACAACCTGCAGGAGCACTCGATGGTGCTCGTCCGCGGTGGTCGTGTGAGGGACCTTCCGGGTGTCCGCTACAAGATCGTCCGTGGATCCCTCGACACCCAGGGTGTCAAGGACCGCAAGCAGGCCCGTTCCCGCTACGGCGCGAAGAAGGAGAAGTAAGAATGCCTCGTAAGGGTCCCGCCCCGAAGCGTCCCATCGTCAACGACCCGGTTTACGGCTCCCCGCTCGTAACCCAGCTGGTCAACAAGGTTCTCCTGGACGGCAAGAAGGCCACCGCAGAGCGCATCGTCTACGGTGCACTGGAGATCACCCGCGAGAAGACCGGCACCGACCCGGTTCTCACCCTGAAGCGCGCACTGGAGAACGTGAAGCCGGCCCTCGAGGTCCGCTCCCGTCGTGTCGGTGGCGCCACCTACCAGGTTCCGGTTGAGGTCCGTCCGGGCCGCGCCAACACCCTGGCACTGCGCTGGCTGCTGATGTTCTCCCGTCAGCGCCGCGAGAACACCATGATCGAGCGTCTCGCTAACGAGATCCTCGACGCATCCAACGGCCTGGGCGCTTCCGTGAAGCGTCGCGAGGACACCCACAAGATGGCCGAGGCCAACCGTGCCTTCGCCCACTACCGCTGGTAGTTACGTGGAAAGCGTCGGCTGAATCCCCCTCATGGGGTCGGAATCGGCTGACGGTACGCTGAGCCACCGGGCTGAATCGGTGGCAAGATACACCAAGTAACGCAACCAGGCGTTCGAGTGGACCCGATCATCTCGGGTCCTCGTGACGCCGACGACCCGAAATGAGTTGGGGATAAAGTGGCAGATGCACTTCCCGTCAAGAAGGACCTGAACGAGGTCCGCAATATCGGCATCATGGCACACATCGATGCCGGTAAGACCACCACGACCGAGCGCATCCTGTTCTACACGGGTATCAACCGCAAGGTCGGCGAGACGCACGATGGCGCGTCCACCACTGACTGGATGGAGCAGGAGAAGGAGCGCGGCATCACGATTACGTCTGCCGCCGTCACCTGTTTCTGGGGCGACAAGCAGATCAACATCATCGACACCCCGGGTCACGTCGACTTCACCGTCGAGGTCGAGCGTTCCCTGCGTGTTCTCGATGGCGCTGTCGCCGTCTTCGACGGCAAGGAGGGCGTTGAGCCCCAGTCCGAGCAGGTCTGGCGTCAGGCTGAGAAGTACGACGTCCCGCGTATTTGCTTCGTCAACAAGATGGACAAGCTGGGCGCTGACTTCTACTACACCGTTGACACCATCGTCGAGCGCCTCGGCGCTAAGCCGCTGGTCATGCAGCTCCCGATCGGCGTCGAGGATGACTTCGACGGCGTCGTCGATCTGATCAACATGCAGGCCATCACCTGGCGCGGCAAGGTTGAGACCGGGGCAGAGGCAACCATCGAGGAGATCCCGGAAGAGCTGCGCGATCGTGCTGCAGAGTACCGCGAGAAGCTCGTCGAGACCGTTGCTGAGTCTGACGAAGAGCTCATGGAGAAGTACTTCGGTGGCGAGGAACTCACCATCGAGGAGCTCAAGGCCGGCATCCGCAAGATGACCGTCAACTCCGAGATCTACCCGGTTCTCTGTGGCACCGCCTACAAGAACAAGGGCGTTCAGCCGCTGCTCGACGCAGTCGTTGATTACCTCCCGACCCCGCTGGACGTCGGCGAGGTCCACGGCCACGAGATGGGCAACGAAGAGGTCGAGCTGACCCGTCAGCCGTCCGCTTCCGAGCCGTTCTCGGCTCTGGCGTTCAAGATCGCTGCTCACCCGTTCTTCGGCAAGCTCACCTTCGTGCGCGTTTACTCCGGTCGCGTTGAGCCGGGCCAGCAGGTCCTCAACGCAACCAAGGGCAAGAAGGAGCGCATCGGAAAGCTCTTCCAGATGCACGCCAACAAGGAGAACCCGGTCGACGAGGCTCTCGCAGGCAACATCTACGCATTCATCGGACTGAAGGACACCACCACCGGTGACACCCTCTCCGCACAGGATGCTCCGATCGTCCTCGAGTCCATGTCCTTCCCGGAGCCGGTCATCAAGGTCTCCATCGAGCCGAAGTCGAAGGCCGACCAGGAGAAGCTCGGTACCGCGATTCAGCGTCTCACCGAAGAGGACCCGACCTTCACGGTCAACCTCGACGACGAGACCGGCCAGACCATCATCGGTGGTATGGGCGAGCTGCACCTCGACGTCTTCGTCGACCGCATGAAGCGCGAGTTCAAGGTTGAGGCCAACGTTGGTGCTCCGCAGGTTGCGTACCGCGAGACCATCCGCAAGCCGGTTGAGAAGGTCGAGTTCACCCACAAGAAGCAGACCGGTGGTTCCGGTCAGTTCGCTAAGGTGATCATGGCATTCGAGCCGTACGCACCGGAGGCTTCGGAGCTTGAAGAGGGCGAGTCCGCCACCTACAAGTTCGTCAACGCCGTCACCGGTGGCCGTATCCCGCGTGAGTATATCCCGTCGGTTGACGCTGGTGTTCAGGACGCAATGCAGTACGGCTTCCTCGCCGGCTACCCGCTGGTGAACGTCAAGGCCACCCTGATCGATGGTCAGTACCACGACGTCGACTCCTCGGAAATGGCGTTCAAGATCGCCGGCTCCCAGGCTCTGAAGGAAGGCGTCGCCAAGGCGAAGCCGGTCCTGCTCGAGCCGCTCATGGCTGTCGAGATCACCACTCCGGAGGAGTACATGGGTGAGGTCATCGGCGACGTGAACTCTCGCCGTGGCCAGGTCCAGTCCATGGAAGACCGCGCCGGCGCCAAGCTGGTCAAGGCTAAGGTCCCGCTGTCCGAAATGTTCGGCTACGTTGGCGACCTGCGTTCCAAGACCCAGGGCCGCGCCAACTACTCGATGATCTTCGACTCCTACGGTGAGGTTCCCTCCTCCGTGGCGACCGAGATCATCGCAGAGCGCACCGGCGCCTAATAGCGCCGCTCTCCGGGGCTCTCAACGGGTCTGGAAGCCGGGGCAGTGCCGGGAACCTAGTTCCTGGATCTGTCCTGGACCTGCGCGCAAGCATGCGATTCCCGTCACATGGATCTCTGCCTCCAGGCAGGGTCTTAGACGTGGAGCGCGTCACTTACTCCAACTGGCTTGAGCGAAAGCCCTTGTCAGGCGGGATGAGTGACGGCTCGCTGTGCACCACTTGATAGAAGTGGTGTGCAAGCCGGCCGTTACTCCGGCCCCCCAGTCAGCCCAGCTGGGTGGGGACGTCCCCTGCTTTGGATGTTCAGTTTGAAATGAACCTGTGACATCCCTAGTATTGGGAAACTGGCACAGTAAATCTGTCCACGCACGTTTTTTTCCCGATGATCGTTAGGTCTGTGGCCCGTGTGGCCAAGGGGTTGAAGGTGCGCGGGCACCACAAAACCGTGGCTGCGAAAGTCGTAGCCACCATGACGTCCAGGAGGACTACAGTGGCGAAGGCGAAGTTCGAGCGTACGAAGCCGCACGTTAACATCGGCACCATCGGTCACGTCGACCACGGCAAGACCACCACCACGGCTGCCATCACCAAGGTTCTGGCTGACAAGTACCCGGACCTGAACGAGTCTTTCGCTTTCGACGCCATTGATAAGGCGCCGGAGGAGAAGGAGCGTGGCATCACGATCAACGTCTCCCACGTTGAGTACGAGACCGAGAAGCGTCACTACGCACACGTCGACGCTCCGGGCCACGCCGACTACATCAAGAACATGATCACCGGTGCTGCTCAGATGGACGGCGCGATCCTCGTTGTCGCCGCCACCGACGGCCCGATGCCGCAGACCCGCGAGCACGTTCTCCTGGCTCGCCAGGTTGGCGTTCCTTACATCCTCGTTGCACTGAACAAGTGCGACATGGTTGACGATGAGGAAATCATCGAGCTGGTCGAGATGGAGATCCGCGAGCTGCTCGGCGAGCAGGACTACGACGAAGAAGCTCCGATCGTCCACATCTCCGCTCTGAAGGCTCTCGAGGGCGACGACAAGTGGTCCGAGGCCATCGTCGAGCTCATGCAGGCTGTCGACGACAACGTTCCGGACCCGGTTCGTGAGAACGACAAGCCGTTCCTGATGCCGATCGAGGACATCTTCACCATCACCGGCCGTGGCACCGTTGCCACCGGTCGTGTTGAGCGTGGCTCCCTGAACGTCAATGACGAGGTCGAGATCCTCGGCATCAAGGAGAAGTCCCAGAAGACCACCGTCACCGGTATCGAGATGTTCCGTAAGCTTCTCGACTACACTGAGGCTGGCGACAACTGTGGTCTGCTGCTCCGCGGCACCAAGCGCGAGGACATCGAGCGCGGCCAGATCATCGCGAAGCCGGGCGCTTACACCCCGCACACCGAGTTCGAGGGCTCCGTCTACATCCTGTCCAAGGATGAGGGCGGCCGCCACACCCCGTTCTTCGACAACTACCGTCCGCAGTTCTACTTCCGCACCACCGACGTCACCGGCGTCGTGAAGCTGCCGGAGGGTGTCGAGATGGTCATGCCGGGAGACAACGTTGACATGTCCGTCACGCTGATCCAGCCGGTCGCAATGGACGAGGGCCTGCGTTTCGCTATCCGCGAGGGTGGCCGTACCGTCGGCGCCGGCCGCGTCACCAAGATCACCAAGTAAATCTGGTGCTCTAACTGCCCGGACCTTTCGCGGTCTAGGTGGTGACAGGGAGTTCGCAAGAATCTCCCAAGGCTAAAGAGAGCCACTTCCCGTTTTCGGGGAGTGGCTCTCTTTTTATGTCTGGGCACGCCCCCGGCACCAGGAGTCTGCCCATTGCCCTCTGTTCGTACCTCACGCACCCTCTGTACGTTGCTGATCCGAGATCGAAGTGCAACGAGTACAGGGTGAAGGCCCTACGTTGAGAGGGCGGTGGCGGGGCACTTGCCCTTAGTTCCGCAGGTAGGCGAGAAAGCTGCCACTTGTAGGGTAGGCCCATGGCAACTCCCGACTTCATCCTGGCGCTTCGCGAGAAAATCGGTCACGAGATGCTCTGTCTTACTGGAGTTACAGCCGTTGTGGTCCGTGGAGAGTACGTTCTCCTCGTTGAGCGGGCAGACAATGGCATGGTGACCCCGGTGACCGGCATCGTCGACCCCGGTGAGCAACCCTCGGCCGCCGCCGAACGTGAGGTCGCAGAGGAAGCGGGCATTACTGCCGTCGCCGAGGCCCTTGTCTCAGTGCGTGCACTCCCACCCGCGGCCCACGTCAACGGCGACCGCGCGCAGTACCTCGACATCGTATTTCGTTGCCGCGTCGATAGCCCCGATGAAAATCCGTACCCGGCAGATGGCGAGAACACCCGCGCATGGTGGTGCCCGATCAGTGAACTGGAAACATCCGGACTGAATGAGGACATGTTTGGTCGCATTCGCGTCGCTCTGGAGCACGGGGAGTCTGCCCGTTTCGTCCGACCCCTAGACTGACTATCTATGAACGATCCCACTCGCATCGCGCCAGTTCTCGACGAATTGCGCGCGACCTGGGAGGCCCAGCCGGACCTGTCCTTGTCAACGTTGTTCGCGATGCTTGAGACCCGCGGTATCGGCTGGGGCACCGACGACGCGGTGCTTGTGCAGGAACTACAAGAAATGCGTCGGGATAATCCGTCGGGGATCTCCGGGTATTCGATTGAGGGGGCTCAGAATGCACCGGCAGGTCCGGCGGCGGCGAATGTCATCTCCGCCAGATATGTCGTGGAGACCGAATCCCCGGCATACCGCATTACGGTCGACCCGGTCCGGGTCAGCGTGCGGCGCCCGGAGGCGAATTCTCAGCCGGGGGTCTGGACCTATGAGCGCATCCGCACTTGCCGGGTGGGTTCCCCGCTGACGGTCGTCGATGCCGGCGGCACCGACCATCGCCTTGGGGTGGTTTCGAGAATCACCCTGCTTAACGACGCCCCCAGCCCTCACTCCCCACCACCCCTCACAGGAATGACACGAACGTCGGTGGGGGATCAGGTCTTCTACCTCGTATTCGAGGGCGGAGACACAGCCCTGCTGGACCATGGGTTAACGCACTTCTCTGTGAGTCTGCGGGAGGTCGAGCCGGTTCGGTATCGCTGGAAGAAGATCATTGTCGGCGAGGTAGGGGAGGAGCTCGCTCTGCGGAAGGCAGATGGAGGTGTGGGGACTTTTGGCGTCGTAAAGCGTATCGAAGTCCTGGAGTGACCCCATTGGTTAACCCGCGACCTCCGTACGCAATCCCACGTGCAGCACTCTGCCCCCTTTTCATTTTCTCCCGGTAACACAGATACCTCTTTTGAATATCCATCAATGATGACTGAAACGCGAAGGTGCAGGTCAGCGGCGTCTGTGGGGCTGAGTGTAATCGCGAAAAGGAGGCAGAGTGGAAACGGGGCAAAACGAAATGGGGGCAGAGTCAACCAGAGGGGGCGGGCTACCTATTCTGCAGGTCCTCCAGGGCAGCCTCGAACTGATCGAGGGAATAGAAAGCGTCCGTGTAGCCGGCAACGGTCATCTTGCCCCATGGGAACAAACGGTCATTCTCGGCGGCGGGCAGGGACTCAAACAGGGAGTTGGCCAGGAGCGCATCGATGAGTTCGTCGGTCTCACCAAGAAGGTTCGTGGAGTACAGCAGTACATCTGCGTCGCCGAGTACTGAGCCGAGTTCTTCGAAAGAGAATGTGTTCTCGGCGCCGGGGGCGTCGGCGACAGCAGCGTCTTCGTCCTCGGACCAACGCACGCCGATCGGGGTGAGGATCTCACCGACCATGCTCGTGGAGCCCATGGCGTAGAACTCCTGCGGGTTGTAAGAGCCGACGATTCCGAAGGAGTACTCCTCGAGGACCTCTGCGTAGGACTCTGCGATCTCAGACTGACGGGCCTGGAAGTCAGCGTCGAGCTGCTCGGCCTCTTCGGTGTGGTTGATGGCGTCGGCTACCTCGGAGACGCGGTTCTGCCAGTCGCCGCGCTTCTCACTTCCATGGGAGTAGACGTAGGAGGGGGCGATCTCACGGAGTTGATCGTTGACGGCACTGTCGAAAACGTTGGGGATGAGGATCAGGTCTGGCTCAAGAGAGGCGATCTCTTCGATGTTGGGTTTTTCATCGTCGAGAACGATAGGGACGTTGTCGAGCTCCGTCTCACGACCTTCTGGCAGCAGACCGGGGCGGTAGGCGCCCTGTCCGACGAGAGTGACTCCTAGATCGAGAACGGACTGTGTTGCGGAGAAGTTTAGGGCGATGACTCGCTGGGGGTCTTCGGGGACTTCCACTTCGGTGCCCTCTGAGTCGACGACTGTGCGGAAGCCATCGGCCGCCTCAACATCAGCGGAATCGGAGGAGCAGGCCGCAAGTACGGTGGCTGCGGCGAGTGCGCAGGCCAGCATGGCCTTGCGCGGAGAGAGAACCTTCAATGTTTTTCCTTCCAGTGGGGAAATGACAAGAAATGCTTTACGACGCTGACCACGCCGTCCACAGGCGCCCATACGCACCGGCGGCGGAGACAAGATCGTCATGGGTGCCCTGTTCGGCGATGACGCCATCCTCGAGCACGATGATGCGGTCAGCGGTGGAGCTCTGAGACAGCCGGTGAGCGATCACGAGAGCACAGCGGTCGGTGGTGACGACGTTGGATGCCCGGTCGAGAAGCCCTGCATCAGCGGTATCGGTGTCCGCGGTGGCTTCGTCGAGAATCACAACCTCCGGGTCGCGGAGGAGGGCCCGTGCCAACGCCAGGTGCTGGGCTTGGGCTGGGGCGAGGGTGTGATTGCCGTCGGGGCTGCGAGGGCGAGGTTCTCTCGTACAGTGCCGATGAAGATGTGGGTCTCTTGGGTCAGAGTCGCGACGGATTCGGCCGGCACCCCACGGTGCAGCGTGCCAGAGGTCGGTGCGGAAACACCGGCGATCAACGAGGCCAGCGTCGACTTTCCGGATCCGCTGGAGCCCACCACCGCCACGGTCTCGCCGGGGTTGAGCAACACAGAGACGTCGCGCAGCGCAGGCGAGGGGGCAGACGGATAGGTGAAGGTGACGCCGTCGAGGGAGATGAAGGATTCAGATGCCGGTGGCTCAGATTCTTGCTCTCGCATATCGATCACACCGACTAGTCGACCGAGCGCTGCCAGCGCTGCCTGCAGCTGGTCCATCACCATGAGCAACGCCTGCAGTGGAGCGATGATCCGCTGGAAGAGCAAGGCTGCGGTGGTAACAGCACCGGCGGTCGCGATGTTTTCGGTCGCCAGCCACACACCGACAGTGAGCACCGTGAGAAGTCCGATGCCTTGGGCTGCGTTGATTCGACCCCACAGGCGGTTCTGCATGATACGGGCACGCATGGACCAGCGCACTTTCTGCCAGGAGGAATCAGCTATCCGATCCATCTGCTTCTCGTTGGTACCAAGGGCAACGACGGTGTCCAGATTGTCGAAGGTCCCCAGAATGTGTTGTCCGCGGACCGACTCAACCTCACGCTGAGTGCGATAGACCTGCGGCGCATTGTGCGCGTACCAGCGGATAGTCAGTGCGTAGAGGGGAATGATCACTAAGAATGCGAGGAAGAAACGCCAGTTCAGGCTCGCTGCGGTCGCGGCGATCAGGATGATGGTGAAGATCGAGACAAACACCTGCGGCACCACGTCCGGGAGAGACTGAGAAATCTTGGCGATGTCGTCGGAAGCGCGGGTCACTACGTCTCCGGTGCCAGCCTCTTCCACGCGGGAGCGGGGCAGCGAGAGTGCGGAGTCCACGAAGTCCTCGCGCAGGTCCGCGATGACGGACTCCATGATGCGAGCCAGCAGCACGAATCCCGCCCAGGTGAACAGGCCTGCTCCGACCGCGGCGCCGACGAGAGCGGCAACCAGCCACCAGAAGTCGACGGTTACGGCGGATTCGTCGAGGATCTCGTCCACGACGCGGCCGATCACGAGAGGGACGACCAGTGCGGTGGCAGCCTCCAGGAGGAAAATGGCGAGTACGCCAGCCATAGCCAGACGGCGTCCGCGCAGTAATGCCCATAGGCAGGCGAAGACTCGGCGGGGGCCGGCGACGGGAAGTTGGTTGGTTATGAATCTTCCCCGATCACTCGGTCGGCGATCGCACGGAACGCCGGTGCTGAGGTGATGACGATGGTTGTGAGTCCTCGTCGACGCTCGTACAGCCGCTCCGCGATGAGCGCCTCGGTCACCGCGTCAACGGAAGTGGTGGGATCAAGAAGAACAAGAACCGGAGGCTCGGCGGCGATGCCGCGGGCCAAGGCGATGCGTCGCCTTTGACCACCGGACAGTTCTGTTGCGCCGTCTCCGACCTGGGTATCAACGGGCAGTTCAGACACGGCGGCGACCTCAAGCGCGGCCTCGGCAACTGCGAGATCGGCGCTGGCGTTGCTCCCAACGGTTCCAGCAAAAATGCCAGGCCGGTGCGGCAACACTGCGACGTGTGAGCGCAACTGATGTGGGTCGACCGTGGTCAGCGGAACGTCATTGAGCGCGACATCGGATTCGCGCTGCAAGGTAAGCGCGTCAGCCAATGCTGCGGCAGCAGACTGGGGGATGTCCATGACGAGGAATTCGCCGGTGGCGAGGAGAGCGTCGTAAAGCAAAGTGGTGGTGCCAGCCTCAGCTCCGTGGCGCACTAGCCACGTGAGCTCCACGCCCTCAGGCACCGTCAGATCCTGGCGGTGCTCATCCTGCTCAACCTCAATGAAGACCTTGCCGCGCGCGCCGGCGGGCCACTGCTCCAGCCACCGGCCGATGGCGGGAAGCGCGGTCTCGTCACCGATGACCAGGGTCCAGACGGCTCCCTATGGGTGAGTGGCGCAGGACTTCGGTCCTGCAATCTGCATGACGTCACCGGGAGCTGCCTTGCGCGCTCACGATGTCGCTGGGCCGACTCCGTGCACCACGAAGTCCACGTCCAACTCGCCGTGATCACCGGCGTCTGTGCGCCAATCCCGGACCGTGTACGTACGCAGGAGCATGTGCTTGTCGCCTCGCGGCCAGTTGAGGACCCCGTCTGCCTGAGTCGGGCCGACGGCCACGTCCACGTCGGGATGCTTGATGAGAACCTTGAACTCATCATCAAAACCGTCAGAGATGAACTGCTGTACGGGGAAACCATTCTCGGCGGTGTGAGCCTTCAGCTGCTCGCCGCCGAGGGTCACGCGCTGCATCCCGGGAGTTACTGCCTCGGTCCTGATCACCTCCAGGAACCGGGTGGTGATCGGCAGGATCTGGATCGGACGCAGGCTGCGTGCCATGAATGTGTCTCCTAGGTGGTGTTAGTCGGGATCGCCAGCGGCGGTCGGCGGATCGATCGTGGCGGTACGGGGGTCCAGCGGTACGACGGTTGGGGTGCCCATCACCGGATCCGGGGTGATGATCGCCGGGAGTCCGAAGACGTCGTGGATCAGTTCCGCGGTGAGCACGTCCTGGGGAGCTCCGGTGGTGACGACCTCGCCGTCCTTCATGACGATGAGGTGGTTGGCGTACCGAGCCGCCTGATTGAGGTCGTGCAGCACGGTGACGATGGTCTTGCCGCCCTCGTGGAAGCTCCGGAGAATTTCCATCAACTCGTACTGGTGGGCGATGTCCAGGTAGGTCGTCGGTTCGTCGAGAAGCATGATCGGGGTCTGCTGAGCCAGCAGCATGGCGACCCACACGCGCTGGCGCTGACCGCCGGAGAGCTCATCGACCAGGCGTGAGGACAGCTCCGTCAGCCTAGTTGCGGCCAAGGCCCGAGCGACTGCGTATTCGTCGGACTCGCGCCACTGCTGGACCAGGTTCTGGTACGGAGCGCGGCCACGGGCGACCAGGTCAGCGACGCGAATGCCGTCCGGTGCGATGGACGTCTGGGGGAGTAGCCCAAGTTCGCGAGCCAGTTCCTTGGGCTTGTAATCGCCGACGTTCTTACCGTCGAGAAGTACTGAGCCTCCCGACGGCTTGAGCACACGCGAGAATCCACGCAGCATCGTGGAGTTACCGCAGCCATTGGGGCCGATGATCGCAGTGAAGGAATTGTCCGGGATTTGGACGGTCAGACCAGTCGAGATGGTGCGCTTGTCGTAACCGATCGTCGCATCATCCATCTGGAGACGGGACGACCGCGGGGGAGTGGAGGTTGTCATGAGAGGGATGTCCTTCTAACGGATCGTGCCGGTGTTGTACTGACGGCGTGCTTCACGGATGAGCAGCCAGATCATGTAGCAACCGCCGATGGAGACGGTCAGCAGTCCGACTGGGATTGTGCGGTAGAAGCTGGCGATGACCAGCGAGGCGAGGTGGGCGATGTTCAGCAGTGCCGCGCCCATGCAGGCGGCAGGCAAGAGGCTCACGCCTGGGGTCCTGGTCAGTCGGCGGACGATCTGCGGCGCGATGAGCGCGATGAAGCTAATCGGGCCGGCGGCGGCAGTGACCAGTGCGGTGGTGGCCACGCCGGTGACCATAAGGGCCAGGCGACGCGGGTTGACCTTAAATCCCAGGGTCGTCGCTGCGTCGTCGCCCATCTCCATGAACTGCAGGGAGCGGGACAACAGCATCGCGCAGACCACAATGACCGCGGCGATGATCATCGAGGGAATCAGCGACGCCCAGGACACGCGGTGGATGGAGCCTGCGCCCCAGAACCCGACGACCATGGCATCTTCCACGTTTGCCCTGGTGATCAGGTACGCATTGAAAGAGTTCAGCATCGCGGAGATAGCAATACCGACGATGATCAGCCGGAATCCCTGCACACCTTTGTTCCACGCCAGCACGTAAACAGCGAAGGCAGTAATAATGCCGCCGATGATTGCAGCACCGGCGATCGACCAGTACTGGGTGCTGCCGACAACGAGGATGATCAGCACGACGGCGGTGTACGAACCTGCGTCAAAACCGATCACGTCCGGGGATCCCAGCGGGTTGCGGGTCAGCGACTGGAAGATCGCGCCGCCGATGCCGAGGAGAGCGCCGAACAGCACTGCAGCGATCGCGACCGGAAGTCGCCACTCACGGACAATCAATTGGTGGAACTTTTCGCCCTGGCCGACCAAGGCGGCAAGGACATCGCCCAGACTGAGCGGGTAGTCACCGAGAGTGATCGCGACGATGGACGAGCCAATCCCGATGAAAAGAAGGATCGCGGACACCACGATCACACGTACGGGAATGCGTAAAGACAGCTTCCCGACGCGCACCTTTCTGCTCCCATACCCAAAGTCAACGGAGGAAGTCGCGTCCGGGGTAGAGGTCCCGGTACCGGTTGTTGAGGTAGTCATCAGAGGCCACTCGCCTTCTTGCGTCGAACCAGGGCGATGAGCACAGGTGCACCGATGATGGCGATGACGATGCCCACTTCGATCTCGCCGGGCCGCGCGATCACGCGGCCGAGGATGTCGGCTGCGACGACCAGCGCCGGAGCTGCGAGCGCCGAGTACAAGATGATCCAGCGTTGGTCGGGGCCGACGACCCAGCGCACGACGTGCGGGATCATCAGACCGACGAAGCCGATACCGCCGGTGAGCGCTGTGCCACCGCCGGCCAGCAGGGTGACGGCGATGATGCCGAATACGCGGGTGCGCCCGACCTTTGTGCCGAGCGAAGCTGCGAGGTCATCACCGAGTGCGATTGAGTTCAGAGATCCTGAGAGCAGGATCGCGATGATCAATCCGGCAATGAGGAACGGTGCAACGGATGCGGTATCGCTGATGGAGGTGCGGGCCACCGAGCCGAGGTTCCAGTTGCGCACGGCTTCGAACGTGTCCGGGTCGATCAGCGTCAGGAATGTGGTGACGCCGCCGAGCACAGCCGCGAGGGCCACACCGGCCAGTACCAGCGTGATTGGGTTGGCATTGCCACCGGCGGCGATGCCGATCATGTAGACGATGACAGTCGCGGCAGCTGCCCCGATGAAGGCGAACCAGATATACCCGGAGATACTGCCAATCCCGAAGATTCCGATACCAACTGTCACGGCGAATCCGGCACCGGCGTTGACACCAAGGATGCCTGGGTCTGCCAGGGGGTTGCGGGTTAAGGCTTGGATGAGCGCGCCCGCGACACCAAACGCGGCTCCGACAATAAGAGCGGTGATGGTGCGTGGGATGCGCATGTCCCACACGATGATGGATGCCTCTGAGTTGTCCCGGTTAGGCATGCCACTCCACACCGCGTCAAAGGGCAGTGGATTAGCGCCGAACGCCAGGCTGGCGAGGCAGACGAGAACGAGAGTCGCCAGAATGCCCAGCAGGCCCAATGCACGCCGGCGATATAGGGAAGGGCTTTTCCTCAACGCTGCCTGTTGTTTGGCCTCGGCGGTGAGTGTTGTCGTCATGAAGTTCCCGCTTCTCGGGGTATACGGACATGGATGACTCGCGTTCGGCCTTCTGAGCGCAGACGAGAGCAGGATGAAACTTAGCTAAGGCTAAAGTTAAAAACTAGACGTTGCGTAAGAGCTTAAGGGGAGGGGACCCTCGGGAGTGGTTGGGGCGCTGAATATGTGATCTGTGTCGCCCGGGGAGAAAAGGTTTGAAAAGTGTGGGCGGGGCGTGATTAAATACCAGGGTTGCTTTAACACGGCGCGTTGCCGAGTCATGTCAGGCCTACGGGAACCGGCAAAGATGAAGACGGGCGCGACGATGGTGAAGTGAGCATGGACGGTCAAGTTCATTCCATCTTTCGTGGGGTGATCAGACTTTCTGCGCGGTAGGGCGTGCGACACGCCCGGCCGCGGGTACCGGAATCGTTCATGGCAAATAAACAGCGGCAGTAGGCGAGGAGCCCCCACGCGGGGGAATTGTCCCTCCCGGCGAGTTATACGAGCAGACGTAACCGAGATCTCAGGATCGCGGCACGTGGTTCGTCCTCTCACCACGGCGCTGTAGCGCCATGGATGATGACGTACCGCACCACACGGAGCACATAACAAGCCATCGGCTGGCGCTGGCCATAGAGACCGGCGACAGGTTGACAATAAAGGGAACCGCCCGAAGGGGCGCGTGACCGAAGAGAGGACAAGCGTGGCGGGACAGAAGATCCGCATCAGGCTCAAGGCCTACGACCACGAGGCGATCGACGCATCTGCGCGCAAGATCGTCGAGACGGTCACCCGTACGGGCGCTCGCGTGGTCGGCCCCGTGCCGTTGCCCACCGAGAAGAACGTGTACTGCGTCATCCGCTCGCCGCACAAGTACAAGGACTCGCGGGAGCATTTCGAGATGCGCACTCACAAGCGCCTCATCGACATTCTCGACCCGACGCCGAAGACCGTCGACGCGCTTATGCGCATCGACCTTCCGGCGAGCGTCGACGTCAACATTCAGTGAGCCTGGGCAAACGCAGCGGAGACTAGAACATGAGTGAAATCGAGATCAAGGGCATCCTGGGCACCAAGCTCGGCATGACCCAGGTCTTCGACGAGGAGAACCGGGTTATCCCGGTCACCGTCGTCGAAGCCGGGCCGTGTGTCGTAACCCAGGTTCGCACCAAGGACAATGACGGCTATGACGCCGTCCAGATCGCCTACGGCGAGATTGACCCCCGTAAGGTCAATCAGCCGGAGGCAGGCCACTTCAAGAAGGCTGAAGTTACCCCGCGTCGTTACGTCGCGGAGATCCGCACCGCGGATGCTTCCTCCTACGAGGTTGGCCAGACCGTGGGTGTCGACTCCTTCGGCGACATTGAGTTCGTCGACGTGACCGGCACCTCCAAGGGCAAGGGCTTTGCCGGTGCTATGAAGCGTCACGGCTTCTCCGGTCAGGGTGCCTCCCACGGTAACCAGGCCGCGCACCGTCGCGTCGGTGGTATTGGCGCCTGCGCCACCCCGGCACGTGTCTTCAAGGGCAAGCGCATGGCCGGCCGTATGGGTAATGACCGCGTCACTACCCAGAACCTGAAGATCCAGAAGATCGACGCAGACTCCAACCTCATCCTGATCAAGGGTGCGGTTCCGGGCGTCCGCGGCGGCCTCCTGGTTGTCAAGACTGCTGTGAAGGGTGGTGCTCACGCATGACCAACCTGAAGTTGGACGTACAGACCGCTTCCGGCGACGTCAACGGCTCCGTCGAGCTGCCTGCAGAGGTGTTCGCCGCTGAGGTGTCGACCGCTCTGATGCACCAGGTCGTCGTTGGCCAGCTGGCTGCCGCACGACAGGGAACGCACAAGACCAAGACCCGCGGCGAAGTCCGTGGTGGCGGTCGCAAGCCGTGGCGCCAGAAGGGAACCGGCCGTGCTCGTCACGGTTCGACTCGTTCCCCGATCTGGTCCGGCGGTGGCGTTGCCCATGGTCGCGTTCCGCGCGACTACTCGCAGCGCACCCCGAAGAAGATGAAGGCTGCCGCTCTGCGCGGTGCCCTGACCGACCGCGCTACCCACAACCGCATTCACGTGGTTGAGGAGCTCGTCACCGGCCAGACTCCGTCGACCAAGTCGGCACGCTCCTTCATCGAGCGCATCACTGACCGCAAGTCCGTGCTGGTCGTTCTTCCCCGCGAAGACGTCACCGCATGGAAGAGCGTCAACAACCTGCCGAACGTGCACGCACTGTCTGAGGATCAGCTCAACACCTACGACGTGCTGAAGGCCGACGACGTCGTCTTCGCTGTCCAGGCGCTGAACACCTTCATCGCCCGTGCCACCGGCTCGGAAGAGGAGAAGTAATGGCCACCATCGCTGATCCCCGGGACATCATTCTCGCCCCGGTCGTGTCGGAGAAGTCCTACGGACAGATGGAGCAGAACGTTTACACGTTCCTCGTCTCCCCCGACGCGAACAAGACCCAGATCAAGATCGCGGTCCAGGAGATCTTCGGCGTCAAGGTCGCCGGCGTCAACACCGTCAACCGTGAGGGCAAGCGCAAGCGCTCCCGCACCGGTTTCGGTCGTCGCAAGGCCACCAAGCGCGCTTACGTGACTCTCGCAGCTGGCAGCGATCCCATCGACATCTTCGGCGGTTCGGCTGCCTAAGGGCGAGCCGACGAGGAAGTTAAAGGAAGAGCAACAGCATGGCTATTCGTAAGTACAAGCCGACTACGCCGGGTCGCCGCCAGAGCTCCGTCTCCGAGTTCAGCGAGATCACTCGCTCCACTCCGGAGAAGTCTCTGCTCCGCCCGCTGTCGAAGACCGGTGGACGCAACGTTCACGGTCACATCACCACCCGTCACAAGGGCGGTGGACACAAGCGCCGTTACCGCGTCATCGACTTCCGTCGTAATGACAAGGACGGCATCACCGCCAAGGTCGCTCACATCGAGTACGACCCGAACCGTACCGCCAACATCGCGCTGCTTCACTACGCAGACGGTGAAAAGCGCTACATCGTGGCACCGCGCAACCTGAAGCAGGGCACCATCGTCGAGTCCGGTGCGAACGCGGACATCAAGGTTGGCAACAACCTTCCGCTTCGCAACATCCCGACTGGTACCACCATTCACTGCGTCGAGCTGAAGCCGGGCGCCGGCGCTCAGCTCGCACGTTCTGCCGGTACCTCGATCCAGCTCCTGGGTAAGGAAGGCAAGTACGCAATCCTGCGTATGCCGTCCACCGAGATTCGCCGTGTTGACGCGCGCTGCCGTGCCACCGTCGGTGAGGTCGGAAACCAGGACCAGATCAACATCCGCTGGGGCAAGGCTGGCCGTATGCGTTGGAAGGGCTGGCGCCCGACCGTTCGCGGTGTCGTCATGAACCCGGTTGATCACCCGCACGGTGGTGGCGAAGGCCGCACCTCCGGTGGTCGCCACCCGGTGTCGCCGTGGGGCCAGAAGGAAGGCCGCACCCGTCGCCCGAAGGCTTCGAGCAACCGCATGATCGTTCGTCGTCGTCGTACCAACAAGAACAAGAAGCGCTAAGGAGGGAACAGAGAATGCCACGTAGCCTCAAAAAGGGCCCGTTCGTCGATGAGCACCTCCTTGCGAAGGTCGACGCTCAGAACGAAAAGGGCACCAAGCAGGTCATCAAGACCTGGTCCCGCCGTTCCACGATTCTTCCCGACTTCATCGGTCACACCTTCGCCGTCCACGACGGTCGCAAGCACGTGCCGGTGTTCGTGGATGACTCCATGGTCGGCCACAAGTTGGGCGAGTTCGCCCCGACCAAGACCTTCAAGGGTCACATCAAGGACGACAAGAAGGGACGTCGATAGCCATGAGCGAAACCGTCACCTCTGCCCGCGCCACCGCGCGTTTCGTCCGCACCTCTTCGCTGAAGGCTCGCCGCGTGCTGGACACCATCCGCGGCAAGTCTGTCTCTGACGCACTTGCGATTCTGGAGTACGCCCCGCAGTCGGCTTCCGAGCCGATCGCCAAGGTCGTCGCTTCTGCTGCTGCTAACGCGGAGAACAACTTCGATCTCGACCCGCGCACGCTGGTCGTCTCGGAGTGCTGGGCCGACGAAGGCCCGACCATGAAGCGGTTCCGTCCGCGTGCTCAGGGTCGAGCCTTCCACGTCCGCAAGCGCACGAGCCACATCACCGTGGTCGTCGAGAGCCAGAAGGGAAGTGCTCAGTAGTGGGCCAGAAGATTCAACCCCACGGCCTCCGGCTGGGAATTTCGTCCGATTGGCGCTCCCGCTGGTACGCCGACAAGCAGTACGCAGACTACGTTGCCGAGGACATCAAGATCCGCGATCTTCTGTCCACCGGCATGGAGCGCGCAGGCATCTCCAACGTCGTCATCGAGCGCACCCGTGACCGGGTTCGCGTCGACATTCACACCGCCCGCCCGGGCATCGTGATCGGTCGTCGTGGCGCCGAGGCCGACAAGATCCGTGCGAAGCTCGAGAAGCTGACCGCCAAGCAGGTCCAGCTCAACATTCTTGAGGTCAAGAACGTTGACGCTGACGCCAAGCTCGTCGCTCAGTCTATCGCCGAGCAGCTCACCAACCGTGTTGCCTTCCGTCGTGCGATGCGTAAGGCGATTCAGTCCGCCATGCGTCAGCCGCAGGTCAAGGGCATCAAGGTTGTGTGCTCCGGTCGTCTCGGCGGTGCCGAGATGGGCCGCACCGAGCGCTACCACGAGGGTCGCGTCCCGCTGCACACCCTGCGTGCGGAGATCGACTACGGCACCCACGAGGCCCACACCACTTTCGGCGCCATCGGCGTCAAGGTGTGGATTTACAAGGGTGACGTCATCGGTGGCCGCCGTGAGTCCGAGATCAACGCTGGCAACGACCGCGGTCGTCGCAATGACCGTCGTGGCGGCAACAACCGCCGCGGTGGCCCGCGTCGCCAGCGCGCCTCTGAGAAGAAGGAGGGCTAGACAATATGTTGATGCCGAAGCGCGTCAAGTACCGTCGCCAGCACCGTCCCCACCGCTCAGGCCTTTCCAAGGGCGGCAACCGTGTGACCTTCGGCGACTACGGCCTTCAGGCCCTGGAGCCGGCGTACATCACCAACCGCCAGATCGAAGCCTGCCGTATCGCCATCAACCGCCACGTTAAGCGTGGTGGCAAGGTCTGGATCCAGGTTTACCCGGATCGTCCGTTGACCCAGAAGCCGCTCGGCGTGCGTATGGGTTCCGGTAAGGGCCCGGTCGAGAAGTGGGTCGCAAACGTCCGCCCCGGCCGCATCCTCTTCGAAATGTCCTACCCGGACGAGAAGATGGCCTTCGAGGCACTCAAGCGTGCCGGCGCTAAGCTGCCGGTCAAGACCCGAATTGTTCGGAAGGAGGATCAGTACTGATGTCGAACGGAATTCCCGCGCACGAGCTGCGCTCACTCGACCTTGACGACCTGGGCGCAAAGCTCAAGGAGTCCAAGGAAGAGCTGTTCAACCTCCGTTTCCAGATGGCGACGGGTCAGCTGACCAACAACCGCCGTCTCGGCGTGGTCCGCAAGGATATCGCCCGCATCTACACGGTCATCCGCGAGCGCGAGCTCGGCCTGTCCGCCGCACCCACCGACGGTGATGCAGCATGAGCGAGGAGAACATGAATAAGACCGAGGCTGGCGCCCGTAAGGTTCGCACCGGTTACGTCGTGTCCGACAAGATGCAGAAGACCATCGTTGTCGAACTCGAGGACCGCAAGCAGCACGCCCTCTACGGCAAGATCATGCGCCGCAACTCCAAGGTGAAGGCACATGACGAGACCGGGGAAGCCGGCATCGGCGACCTCGTTCGTATCGAAGAGTGCCGTCCGCTGTCTAAGGACAAGCACTTCCGTCTCGTCGAGGTCGTTGAGAAGGCTCGCTAGTTTCCACTAGTTGATGCCGGATCACACCTTGATCTGACAACAAGAACGCCCATCCCTTCGGGGATGGGCGTTCTTGTGCGTCTTGGGGAGTGTAGTGAGTCTCTAGTCGCGTTCGACGCCGATAACGTCGCCAGTCTCTGCGTCGATCTTCACCTCCTGCTCGCGATTGTCAGTGTCCACGACCGTGATCTCCCATACCCGGTCCCCAAAGTTGGTGCTCAGGTCTGCATCGTCCACAGTGCCGTCTACCTCACCCAGGGCAGTGTCCATCGCCTCGATGATGCTCACTGTGGGTGCAGGCTGCTCGTCATTGTCGAGGCTCTCCTCCCGCACCTGCAGGATGGATCCGTTGGCGAGGTCTACTTCGACCTCGGCGCCGGTGCCGTCTTCCCTCAACACGGTGACTTCTGCATCTCCGTCTTCGCGGTCCATGCTCAGACCGACTGCGTCACCTGGAACCTCCTCCAAAGCTGCTTCCACCACGTCTGCCGCCGAGAGTGCTTCGTCCGCTGAGGCGGTGTCTGTTCCTGTGTCGTCTGCGGAAGTCTCGGTGACCGTTGTGGTCGCAGTGTTTTCTGGCTGAGCGGAAGCCGTTTCGCCTCCGCTGCCGTCATTGCCACAGGCTGTCAAGACCAGTGTGGAGGCACCTAAAAGGGCCGGGATAAGCATTTTTTTCGAGCGCCAGGATGTCACTAGGTTCTCCTTCTAATTGCACGTACCGTGACCCCATGGATACCGGAATTTTGGGGGCTTGTGTGATCCTGGTCGCCGTCAGCGGCAGCTTGAAGGCCTTTGGAGGCCACGGGCCGGGTCCTTGTGCACGGCTAACAGCCCACCTTCGCGAGATGAGTTGTGTACCCTCTGACGCAGGATAGGCACGCGAGGTCCAACCATCATCGTATGGCGACCCCCTGAAATAGGGTGACTCTGGCTCATTCGTTGTTCTGTGAAGCCTCGAAGTGCGACGAATTGACGTACTTTTCTATTCGTGAAATGGCGGCATATGCAACTCTTTTCACTGTGAATCGCGCTAGCGTAATTACAAGGTATTTAAATGCGCGGCCTTTTGGCTCGGCATTCGCGCACGGGCAGAGCGTTTCGACGGTCAGAACCTTAAACCGAATAACTTAGGGGCAACTCTTGACGTCAAGTGAACGTAGCCTAATATGTAGTAAGCGCGTTTGTGATGTATGCATCGATAAACCAGTAGCATTAAGCAAACCTCGGGGAGGTACACGTGGAGCACGATCCGGTTCAATGCGATAGTTCTTCTTGTGCTGGGCCGTTCTGTGTGGGGTCGGTACCTGTTGAATCAAGTCCCTTTTATCGGGATGACGCAGGTGTCGGGAGTGGCCCTGCCGCCACAGCGCTTCGATGTGCAGCCCCCTCGTATCCACCATTTCTCGCTGGTTCCTGTCAGCGCGACTGGGTGAACGAGATGTGGGCGCAGGCTGACCGCGGGGCCGTGCCTCCTGCATAGGTTGAGGTGGCATTGCCATGAAAAACGCCCCGGTGTCTATCTCCACATCTGGAGACAGCTCACCGGAGCGTAGTCATATCGCCTGGTGGCGACTAGCAGGTGCGCCCTAGCGGGTGACCTCGAGAACTTCGCCGGTTTCAGCATCGATGTGGACGACCTCATGGCGGTCATCATCGGCTGCATCCTGGACGGTGACCTCCCAGACGCGGACGCTGTCATGGTGCCCCTCGTCGTCGGTCTCTGCGGCGTCACGATCGTGGTCCTCCGTCAGCTCGACGCGGTGGACGTTGCCTTCCACCTCACCCTCGGCGGTCTCGACCGCCTGGGCTGCGGTGACGGCGGTTGCCTCACGCTCGTGCTCGGAGAGGTCGCGGTCGCGCTTCTCCTCGACCTCGCCCGTCTCGCGGTTGACCTCGACCTCGACGGCATTGTCGCCCTCTGCCGGGCGAACATGGACGTGGTACTTGTCGTCGGTCTCCTCGGCGTGCACGACCTCGCCCGGCTCGTCAGCCAGCGCTGCGTCGATGGCGGCGGTCATGCCGACACCTTCGACGACCTCTTCAGTCTCGGTCTCCTCAGTGCCGTCGACTTCGGTGGTGGTCTGCGTGGTCTCGGTTGCGTTGTTTGTGGTGGTGTTGTTGTTGCCATCGTCACCACAAGCGACGAGAAGGAGAGCGGCAGAGCCCAAGGCAATGGGTGCGAAAATCTTCTTAATATTTAGCTCCTTAAGACGAAACGTTCCGACTGGGTCACTAATAACGGTACCTATTATTGCTGCTGTTCACGGCGCAATTTACGGTGGCGGGGGTAATAGGGGGCTATTTGCGCCATTGATTACTGTCAAGGCGCGACATTTCATCTCAGCCATATAATTATTTGTATTTTATGCCTTTTATGTGGCCAGACGTGGGGTAATGGTTGCTATGTGATGTGCCCTGAACTTCTATCTATGTTCCCGAACGGGATGTGTTGCTTTCTGCAATGTCCGTATCAGGGGGTGGGGGTGGGGATATGTCCGCTCATTTGATTGGCAAATGCGCGATCTCCTCCCCAGTGGCCACGATTCATGGACGTCGGATCCCTGGGGCGCACGGTCGCCTCTCTTGACGCGCGGATGATGCAGTACGTCAATGGTCCCGCCGTCTACAAGTCCCTGGCGATGACGGGTATCGCAGAGGCACTGCGTACTGGCGGTCCCGTTCCGGTCGGAGCGACCGGAAAGACATGGGATTCGCTTCTCGACGCTGACTCATCCCTCACCGAGGACCTCTCCGACCAAGAATCCGGCCGGGCGATGTGGATCGCTCCGGCTCTGGCACCAATGGTCTCGCCGACTGACGGTGAGACCTATGTGGTGCTTGGCTCAGGCGCCGGTGTCTTCGCCGATGAACTTTTGCGCAGGCACCCCGGCCTGAGGGTGCAGATCGTCGGAGCCGCGGCGGGGCGCCAGGTGCGGGATGTTGGCGAGGATCGCCAGGCCCGTGCTTCGGTGTCGCCGTGGATCCAAGGCGAGCAGCTTCCTGCAGGCACGGCCTCGGTGATTCTCGACCCGTTCGCAATTGCCTCCGACGGCGACGTGGCTGGAGTTCTGGCGGCTGCCACCTCTGACCAGGTCATCGTGGTTACCAAGATTCTCGCAGAGACCGGTGATGAAGACCATGAATACGCCGAGGACCTGGGACGGCTGTGCCTCGACGGAACTGCGGTGCCCACCCGCCGAGACCTTGTGACAGCAGCAGGTCTGGCCGGCTACGTGGTCGATTCAGTTCAACCCTCAGGATGGGGCGCTGTCGCTGCATTCCTGGTTCATTCCCACTCAGCAGAGGACAACGCACGATGAGCGACGACAGTTACGACTACACCTCGGAGGACACCACCGAGGAGGCCAAGCCCGCCAAGCGCGGCAAGGTCAACTGGCCCACGGTCACCGTGGCGATGGGTGTCTCGACCCTGGCTACCGGCTTGGTGTTGATGATGGGTGCCTTCGGCGTCATGCATTACAGCGCTTCGATCACCTCGTCCGCCGTGACCCAAGCTCAGCTCATGGCTGATCAGGGCAATGCTGGTGGAGATACCAGTAACGGGGCGGCTGCCAACAGCACTCAGCGGGCGGCCCAGCGCACTGGTTCTACTGGTGCGAGCGAAGCTCGCGGTACCGCCGGGAGCGAATCGGGAGGTGCAGGTGGAGGGCAGAGGAGCTCTGCGTCGGGAAGCGATGAAGAGACCGTCATGGCGGTCGACTCAGTCGACGACACCGTCGACGCCAGTTCCGACATGCCACCCCAGATGGACGCTGGTTCATTGCAAAGTCACATGCAGTACCTGCTAGCGGACTCCACCTCGGATGAGGAGATCGCGAACAGCCTTGAGGCTGGCTACGACGGAGTCCCGGTCGTGCGCCAGATCTCCTCGCGCCTGAACACGTTCTCCCTCATCTACAAGTGGCGGATCCTCGACGGCTCCGTCTATGAGGATGGAACGACGATGTGCGCAATCCTCGAAGCGGAACTGAGCGGCTACGGCACCAAGGAAATCGACATGGCGTATTACGCCATCGATGGTTTCTGGAAGATGTCGAATGACAGCCTCTGCGCGCTGGCCCAGTCTGCCCGCGCAGAGTGCAACTTCTGATCAGAGCGGAAGCGGCTCGTCGATTGCCGCATCCGCCTGGTCGTTTGCCTCACGAGTGACGATCAAGAGATTGAATGTGCGGTCATTGACCGTGTGCAGTCCACAATCGCTGGCGCCGAGCTTCTTCGCCGCCCGGCGAGCGTGGAGGTTCCGGTGGTCCGGGTCGAAGATGATGCGCTGACACTCAGGTGCGATCTTGGCCAGCTCCGCCAGAGCCACCGCCAGGATGAGGCTGGCAGTTCCCTTGCCAGTGTCATTCGCGTCGCCGAAACCCACGTGGACGCCGAGGTCATGGGGGAGTGGCTCATAGGTGGCGCCGATGGCGTCGCGACCTGGGCGGTAGAGCTCGAAGTACGCCGTCGGCACACCCTTCACCGAAAGCATCACCGGAACGGAATAGTCGCCGGCATTTTGTGCGGCGATTCGGAGGGCCCACCATTCCTCCGGATTAGGGAACTCCCACGCCTGGGCGAGATGTGGGCGATTCATCCACTCCGCCACGTGCGCGATATTTGGTGAGTCGTTCTCGATGCGCTCCATCCGGAAATCACCGCTGAGCTCTGGGAGTGGGATGGGGCCGACCTCGAAGAATGCGTCCGGTACGTCGACGATTTCGCGCGGCAGATCTGGGTGGGCAGTGCGGGTGAGAGTCATGTTGTCTCCTGTCAGTAACTTAACGCGACGGTCATGCCTTAGCTTAGCCTTGCGTAACTTGCTGTTGGGTGATGGAATTTCCGATGACTACATCGAAAGGATTGAACGACGTGACTGCCCTAGAGAAGGCGGACCTTGCGGTGATCGGCGCGGGCCCTAAAGGAATTGCAACGGCACTGCGCGCGAAACTAAGCGCAGCGGCAGGCCGCCCGTCCCGATCGGTGGTGCTGATTGACCGGCTAGGTCCCGGCGCCAACTGGACTGCCGCTGGTGGCTGGACGGACGGACGGCACAGGCTGGGTACATCGCCGGAGAAGGATGTGGGGTTCCCCTATAACTCTGCAGATCCCGAGGTTGACCGCGCCGTGCAGGCGTACTCATAGAATGCCTACCTGGCTGCGACGGGTCGATTGGGTGACTGGGTCGACCGCGGTCGTCCATCCCCGACCCATCGGCAATGGCACGACTACCTCGGCTGGGTGGTCGATCGCGCTGACCTCACGGTGGTGTGGGCAGAAGTAATGGAAGTCGACGTCAAGGGCGGGGAGTGGTCCCTCAAGCTCGGTTCCGTTGATGGTTGCTCGACGTTGGTTACAGGCTCGCTCATGGTCACTGGCTCCGGTTCAGGTGCTCCAACGCTTCCCGACGACAGCGGCAAGCTCATCGGCCCCGCCGGCTTCTGGCGGCTCGCAGCGATGGGTCGGGAGCGAAAATTCCACCGCGTTCTAGTGGTTGGAGGCGGGGAAACAGCCGGAGCTGTGATCGATCAGTTACTGCGAATGGACGTCGACCACGTCGAACTGGTCACGCCCGGACGGTTCAGTGCTTGCAGGAGTGGCTGCTGCGGCGGGCCCGATGACGGTGACGTGCGACCTCGCTATTGATGCAAGTGGTGCTCAGCCTCTGTGGTTCCTCGACCTCTTTACTCCGGCAGCCCGCGATATCGTGCGACATTGCCTGCCAAGAGATAGTGCCATCAGCGCTCAGTCAGTCGAGGACCACCTCGGCGACGGACTCGAACTCCTCGGGGCCTGCCCGCGATTGGTGCTGCCGATGCTCTCCGACGTCGCGCAAGGTCCTGCCTTTCCTAATCCAGTTGCCTCGGTGCGATGGCTGATCGAGTGCTGACGGGAATGGCTGTGGACAAAAACGTCGGGAAGCAAAGACTCGTGCATCACATATTTGAGGTCTGAGCCGGGACGGTGTAATAATGGCAAGGTTGCGTTTCGGCGCAACCATCAGACCGAGTGTGGTCAGGACGGAAATCTGTCCACACAAAGAAGAACCAGGTCAAGGAGAACCGCAGTGATTCAGCAGGAATCGCGTCTGCGCGTCGCCGACAACACCGGTGCTAGGGAAATCCTGTGCATCCGCGTGCTCGGCGGCTCGACCCGACGTTTCGCCGGTATCGGCGATGTCATCGTGGCCACCGTCAAGGAAGCCACCCCGGGTGGAAACATCAAGTCCGGCGAAATCGTCAAGGCTGTTGTCGTCCGCACCAAGAAGGAGACCCGTCGTCCGGACGGCTCCTACATCGGCTTCGACGAGAACGCAGCCGTCATCATCAAGCCGGACGGCGAGCCGCGCGGCACCCGCATCTTCGGGCCCGTTGCCCGTGAGCTGCGCGACAAGAAGTTCATGAAGATCGTGTCTCTCGCACCGGAGGTGATTTAGTTGAAGATCCGCAAGGGCGATACCGTGCTGGTCATCTCTGGCCCGGACAAGGGTGCTAAGGGCAACGTCATCGAGGCGTACCCCACCCGTGACAAGGTCCTCGTTGAGGGCGTCAACCGCATCAAGAAGCATGTTGCCGACTCTGCAGCAGAGCGCGGTGCCTCCTCCGGCGGCATCGTTACGCAGGAGGCCCCGATCCACATCTCCAACGTCATGTTGGTTGATGAGGACGGCACCCCGACCCGCGTCGGCTACCGCTTCGACGAGGACGGCAAGAAGGTTCGTATCTCTCGCCGTACCGGGAAGGACATCTGATCATGAGCGACAACTACACCCCGCGTCTCAAGACGCGCTACCGCTCCGAGATCCGCGAGAGCCTGCAGAACGAGTTCAGCTACGAGAACGTCATGCAGATTCCCGGCGTCGTCAAGGTCGTCGTGAACATGGGCGTCGGCGAGGCTGCTCGTGACTCCAAGCAGATCAACGGTGCACTGCACGACCTGACCCTCATCACGGGTCAGAAGCCGCAGCTGCGTCGCGCGAAGAACTCCATCGCAAACTTCAAACTCCGTGAGGGCATGCCCATCGGTGCGAAGGTCACCCTCCGTGGCGACCGCATGTGGGAGTTCCTCGACCGCACGCTGACCGTTGCTCTTCCGCGTATCCGCGACTTCCGCGGCCTCTCGGACCGTCAGTTCGACGGCCACGGCAACTACACGTTCGGCCTGTCCGAGCAGTCCATGTTCTACGAGATCGACATCGACCAGATCGATCGTCCCCGTGGTATGGACATCACCATCGTCACCACCGCAACGAACGATGACGAGGGCCGCGCACTGCTGCGCGAGCTCGGCTTCCCGTTCAAGAAGTAGACGTTTGGTCGCTTAATCCCCGCACCGTTTTCGGTGCGGGGATTTTTGCTGCCCTATCGCGTTAACCTAGCCTTAATTGGCATTCCCCCTATGTCGAGGAGTTGATTCCGTTGCTCGGATCCATGTTGATCCTGCTGGCGGTCCTGTACCTGCCCGGAGTGATCATCGGAATGGTGTCCGGACTTCGGATCTGGTGGGCACTCGCTGTGGCCCCAGCCCTTACCTTCGCCGTTTGTGGACTAGCCGGCGCCGGCCTCTATTGGATCGGCGTGCCCTTCAATCTCCTCACCAGTGCTATAGCCTGCCTGGTGTTGATCGCTGTGGCGTTCGGGTGGAGGGTGCTCTGTGTGCGCTCTGCGAAAAAGAACGTCGCCGATGCTAATGATGGGATGTGGCAGACGGCCGAAGGCCCGGCCGCCCCACGCTGGCGGCAGCGGATCACGGTAGCGCCGGCTCCGATCGGTGTGTTGTTAGGTGCAGCAGCGAACTTCATCCCCGTGTGGAGGCAGCGTGCCGGCGACGTCAATCAAGACACGATCCCGCAGCTCTGGGATGCGAACTGGCATGGATCCGTCATTAGGTGGATTCAAGAGACCGGGATCGCCTCCCCGACACAGACCGGGCAGCTATTTAATTACGAAAGCCAGGCAGCGAACTTCTATCCGCTGGCGTGGCACAGCTTCGCAGCGCTGACCGGTGACATCACAGGCAATTCACCGACGACGACGATGAACCTTGCCGCCATGGTGATCACTGCAGTAACGATCCCGGTTGGCGCAGCGGCACTTGCATGGATGCTCGTTGACAGGCCTGGTCTGATCCGAGCATTGGCAGCAGGATTCGCGGCTATCTTCTCCTCGGCGCTGCCGGTTCTTTATAGCGTCAGTTTCGGAGTTGGTGCTTGGCCGTACGCGGTGGCGCTATCTCTGGTTCCGATGCTGCTCGCGCTTCTTGTTACCGTGCCACATCACCCGCGCCGTCTCTTTGCAGTGGCCTTCGGAGTTGTTGGTGCTGCCCAAGTGCACCTGGCTGCACTTCCAGTCCTGGTTCTTCTGGCCGGAATTTATTGGGTTTTCTACCGATTGTGGAATCCGGTGCGTTCGCGCATTGCCGACTTCACCCTGATGGTGGTGCCGGGCCTGCTTGCAATGGTGATTCTCGCTCCGCAGCTGCTGGTGATGATCCGGTCCGGTCAGGCTGAAGATTCGGTTGGTTTCGACGGAACCGAGGAGGTTACGCGGTCGGAGGCTTGGCGAGACGTGTTGCTCATGCTCACGCGGCACGCCAGCGAGGATCCGCCGGTCTGGCCCGTCATCATCCTGGGGCTGATTGGCCTGACCATCATTCTCTTGTGGCGCCGCGGAGTGTGGGCCGCAGTGACGATGATCCTGCTCCTGTTCTTCACGGTCAACGCGATGTTGCCGTTCGGAGGATTGACCGGGTCGTTGCTCGCTGTATATGGAGAGCTGCACTACTCCATGCCGCACCGATTGATTATGCCGGTTGCCTTTTTCTATGCAGCCGGTGCTGGAGTGGCCGTTGCGGTGCTGCTCTGGCTCCTCGCCGGTGGTGCGGTTCGCAGTTGGGACCCGAAGAACTCTGTCGCCGCGGTCATCGTTGCGGCACTTGTGGCCGCCGTTGTCACCCCATGGGCGGCACAGCAGCCGCAAGAAAGCCGGATCTTCGCGTTCGGCAACACCTACGATCCGTGGTTGATCGACGAGGCCGACGTTCGTGCGATGGATTGGCTGGCTGCCCAGCCGGAAGCGTGGGAGCACAACACCTACAACAACCCGAACCAGGGCATGGCCTGGTTGTATCCGTGGACTGGATTGCCCTCGATTTTCACGCACTTCCAGTGGCCTAACGTGGCGGATGAGTCGGCGACGAACAACATCTACTGGCACGCGGACAAGATCGGCGCCGGTGCTAGCCCCGAGGAACAGTGGGAACTCAACACGATTGACGAGTCTGTCCGCGATCTGGATGTGGGATTCATCCTGATCTCACCTCCGAACCTCTGGAGTGAAGAAGAGTACTTCTGGTCTATCCATGACGGAGTCTGGAACGCTCCGGGAACAACGCCGGTGTACCTCGATGGTGACGTCGGAATCGTCGCCATTAATGGAGTGATTCCAGACGAGGCGATCGAGCGGATGCGGGCGGAGTCTCCGGAGCAGCTCGGAAGCTTGCCGACCCGTCAGGAAGTTGGGCTCGCAGACGCCGGCGACCCCGATGCAAACACCCCGTACATCTTCCACCCGGGTGCTGATGAGGATGACTACCCGTTGGTCGGTCGCCCAGGAGATCAACCAGAGGGGCCCGTTACCCCCAAACCGCAGGTTCTTTCCGGTCCTCCGGGTCAGGAAGTGGAAGTGATTCGCCGCTGATGCGCTTACCCCCGGATAGGCGGGGCGTGTGCTCTGGTCCGACGGGTGAATCTCGCGGGCCTTCGTGTCATCGACCACAGTAGTTTTGCGATTATGTATATATCGTCTGTGAACTTCTAGCAGCATATTTAATGCCCAAAACCCTGAAACGGTAACGGATCAGACACGGCGGCCCCGATTACGGAAATGCGAACTGGGATTTTCCGCTGTGCATGCATGCTGAACTGCGCTATCGTAATCTCGTCATCACGTTATGGAACCGTAACGGTTTCGTACGTAGGGCGATAGAAACCCTGAGACCTCCTCTAAAGAACCTGATACTCTCCTGTTCGTTATTGGGAGGGGATCCGCCCGAATGTCTCGACTTGCTAACGACGCCATCCTGCGAGGTACTTAAACTTATGAAGAAGCTCTCACGCTCCATGCGCACCACCGCCGTGGCTGCTCTTGCCGTAGTCGGCCTGGGCGCCGGCGTGGCTATCGCCAACCCCCTGACCCCGGTCGGTGACGCAATCGGCGACGGTGTCGGCGCTCTGACCGAGGCCACCGGTTCCACCGGCGACGGCTCGAAGCAGCTCGTCGCATTCGGCGACTCCTTCACCGCTAACGCCGGCAAGAACGGCGAGTGGGTGCTGGAAGACGGTCAGACCGTCTGGACCACCAACTGCTCCACCTCCGTTGACAGCTGGCCGAAGACCGCCGGCAAGGAACTGAATAAGACCGTCGGCGACTGGTCCTGCAACGGCACCGGCGGTATGCCGATCGTTCAGCTCCAGGCCTACGTCGAGTCCGCTATCGCGTACGGCGACATTGGACCGGGCACCGAAGACGTCGTCCTCATGTACGGCGGCATGGACGCTGCACAGTGGATTGACTCCGCCGGATTCGTTGGCGGACCGAACGTGCCGACCACCGACACCTTCGTCAACATCATCTCCGATGTGAAGCAGCGCGTTCAGAATGCCGCTCCGGAGGCAACTGTCACCCTGCTGTCCTACCCGGAGTACGCCAGCCAGGATGAGGAGCTCTGCCTGGTCAACTTCGATGGCATGGTCAACCCGATCCCGACCCCGGGCTCCAACGGCATCCAGGAGGGCTTCCGCAACAACATTCAGCATGCTGCGCAGGCCACCGGCTCGGAGTTCATCGACATCTACGAGGCTTCCAAGGGCCACGGCTCTTGTAACCCGAGCAACGAGGACCGCTGGGTCGTTGGTTTCCAGGACCCCGCAATGGGTCCGATGACCAACCACCCGTCGGTCAACGGCATGATCGAAATGGGCAAGATCGTCGCAGCGAACCTCTAGTTCGCCACGACTAACACCGCCACGGTTTCTACCGTGGCGGTGTTTTCGCGTCTACACAGGTGGATTGTCCCGAGCGATTGCGATCAGAGCATCCGCGTCGGCATTGTCACCGGCGCGGCGCAGACGCACTGCAGTGAGGGGCCGTTCGAACGACAGCCCCGGAGTGTTGACCTGCACGAGGCGACCTAGTTCGATGTGATCAGCCACAGCGTCTGCGGCAATGATCCCGGGGGATCCGAGTTGAGCAATCGCAGAGCGTTGCGCGGACAATGACCCGAACTCGCCTGCAGGTTCAGCCAGATCTCCAAGAACGGTTGTAATTACCTCGCGAGAACCAGATCCAGGCTCACGAACGACCAGCGGCTCGCCGCGCAGCTCATCGGCGGTCACGTCCCGGCCGGCCCATGGATGTTCGGTGGGAACGACCAAGATCAACTCATCAGTGCCGAGGGGGACTTCCTCTAGGCCATGCAGGGTCGCACCGCCTTCGACAATGCCCAGCTGGACTTCGCCAGAAGACACCATCGTGCGTACCTGGGAGCTATTGCCCTGGATCATTGCGATCTGTGACTCCGGATGCAGCCGGTGAAAGGTCGCAGCCCAAGCCGGAAAATACATCTCCGCAACAGTGTTGGAAACGGCTACCGGGAATCTATGAGACCCGAGGGCTCCTCGCTGCTCCAGTACTACTCGGGCGAATGTGGATGCGGAGTTGAGGAAGTGGGATGAGGCGTCGAGAAGCGCACGGCCTTGCTCCGTAGCGACGGTGCCGTACGGGGAACGCCGGAAAACTGGGACGCCGAGAATCCGCTCCGCCTGCGAGACCCGCGTCGACACAGTTTGCTGCGGCACACCCAGGGCGCGGGCCGCTGCGGACATTGAGCCGTGGCGGTCGACGGCGAGCATGGCTTCGACCTGAGGGACGTCAGGAATCTTGGGGTACACGTAATCATTGTACCCCCCACGGTTTCCGCGATGACCTCACCGGGGCTTTCGCCATCTACTGTCACAGTCATGATCACGGACAAGCTCCCACCTGCAGGCCCTGCGTGGGCTGGCAGTGTAATGGGCGTGTCCGTAGCCGCCGTGCTCAGCGGTGTCCACGGGCTCTGGTTGTTGAGCTGGATGTTCCTACTTGGTGCAACCGTTCTCGCGGCTGCGTTGATTGTCGGCTGGGTGAAGTTGCGTAACCCGGGCTTCGGCCGTGCCTTCATGGCGCCGTGGGCGATGGTCTCGATGGGGCTTGTCTCACTCGGGGCGGCATGGACATCTGTGACAGGGGTATGGGCCTTCCAGACTGTGGCGTGGTTCCTCGCGGTGCCCCTCGCGCTCACCGTATGTGCACGTCAATTGCAGCATTTCGTTGGACCTCCGACATTCCTGTGGGGATTGCCGACGGTTGCGCCGATGGTGGCGGCAGCCTCTGGACTTCAGCTCGCCCGCGCTGAGGTGTTGTCGCAGGAACTCTCCATCATCGTGTGGGAGCTCTCTGGGGCGATGGCGATTCTCAGTGGACTAACTGCGCCGATCGTTTTCCTCGTCGTCTATGTGGCACTGACACGAAAGCGCACGTCTGTGCCGGATGCTTTTGCCGGTACTACGTGGATTCCCCTCGGCATCCTTGGCCAGTCCACGGTCGTAGCACTATTGCTCGGCGCTGGAACTACCTACGGGTATATCGCGTTCGCTCTCGCGGTCCCGATGTTCCTCTTTGCCGCCGTCATCTTCACCCGCGCCTGCCTGCGTGGCGCCGGGTACACACCGGCATGGTGGGGCTCGACCTTCCCGGTCGGAGTACTCGGGTTGGGAGCGCACCAGATGTCCGTCGCCACCGCTTCAGCGTGGTTCGACGTACTGAGCCTGGCGTTGCTCGGGTTGCTGCTGGTGCACCTGGCGGTGTGTCTCTCCCGTGGGGTGGCAGCCAGCCGCCCGTCCGTCACGGTGCCGCAACCAGAGCCGGCCGCGGTCCGCTAGGCGTCCAGCGTGGCCCCTCCGTCTACGCGCAGATCGTGCATTGTGATGTGCCGCGCGGCGGGGGAGAGCAAGAACGCGCACGCTCCGGCTACGTCATAGGGATCTGCGATCCGGCGCAGCGGAATTCCTAGTCGGTACAGATCAGCGTCGCCGGCGATCGATCCGGCCTCATCCGCCAATCCGTGAAGCATCGGCGTGTCGGTCGATCCAGGGGACACCACGTTCACACGAACGCCCTGCGGCGCGCACTCCAGAGCCAGGGTTTTGGTCCATGATGTCGCAGCAGCCTTCGATGCCCCGTACGCCGCCATTCCGGCCCTCGGGACCGACGCCGCGTTCGACGATACGACCACGATGGCACCGTCTCCGCGAGAGGTCATCTTCTCCGCCACGGCCGAGCAGACATTCACCACGCCAAAGAAGTTCACCGATATTGACCGGTGGAGGGCGAGGGAATCGGGGGAGAGGGAGGCGTCGGGAAGCAGTATTCCGGCGGCATGAACGAGGGCATCGACTGGGCCTGTGAAGCGTTCCAGTTCGGCGACTGCGGCAGACACAGCCTTCGCGTCAGTTACGTCGACATCGTCGAGGTCCCAAGCGGTGACAGCATGGCCGGACTGCTCGAGTGAGTCGACGATGGCCGCTCCGATCCCACCGGCGGCGCCGGTAACCAGGCAATGCACCGGGTCACTCTCCGTCGGTCGGTCGGAACAGGTCGACCCACGCATCGAGAGTGGTGTCTTCCAGCAGGTCTGCGAAGTCGGCGTCCCGTCCGCGGCTGCGTGCCCATTCGAGAACCTCCATCATTCGGACCGAGTCCAGTCCGTGGTCAGCAAGTTCTTCGGTGGGGTTTACGGCGGCCGGGGCGACGCCGAGAAGTTCGGCGACTTTTCCGGTGAGTTCCGCACGAAAGCTGTCAGACATGTATCTCCTTAATTCGACATAGTTCCATCAATGTAGATTACGCTACCCTAATGAGCCGCAGGGTTGCCTAACTACGAGGAGTGGGCATGACAGTCACGGTCAACGCGCTCATGGCGTCGCTGGATGACACCGGAGTTCTCGCGAACGGCATGACAGAGGCAGAGGCCGACGCCTATCGGGCGTGTGGGGCATGGACTGGGGATACGCACCAGGCGCTCCTCGCGCGCGCAGTCGCCAGGTTTGGTGACGCTCCAGCCGCCTCTGACCAGCACCGGTCTCTGACCCGGAACGAGTTAGATGCGCAGGTCAATAAGGCTGCCGCTACGTTGTCGCGCCATGGGATCGGCCGCGGCGACGGCGTGATCGTGCAACTGCCGAACTCCGTCGCCTACCTGGAGACTATCTTCGCCATTTGGCGCCTGGGTGCGATTCCGGTCTTCGCATTGGCAGCCCACGGCTGCGACGAAGTCGCCCATTTCGCGCGCACCGACCCGGCCCGGCACCACATCGGTCCCGCCCGCCCCAACCGGCATATGTCCCGTGTGCTCACCGGCCTGGCGGAGGTGATGTCCGAGGTCGTGCAGCTCGCCGTCGACGTCGACGCGCCGGACCCCTGGTCCTGTGCGCCCCAGGAAAATCCTTTGCTTCCCGACGTCCAATCCCACGAACTCTCCTTCCTCCAGTTGTCAGGGGGGACCACTGGAGTTCCAAAGCTAATTCCGCGCACACATGACGATTACCTGTACTCAGTGCGAGCAAGCATTGATGTGTGTGACCTGCAGGAAGGGGACGTGCTGGCAGTGGTGTTGCCGGCTTCGCACAATTTCACGATGAGTTCGCCGGGCATCCTCGGTGCAGTTCAGGTCGGGGCATCGATCGTGTTTGTGCCGGATCCTTCTCCGAGCGCAGTGCGGCGCATGGTCGCCCGGCATCAGGTCACGCACATGGCTCTGGTCCCGCCGCTTCTTCTTGGACTTTTGAACGCTGAGCGACCTGCCGAGGGGCTGGAGTCGCTGCGGACTCTGTGGGTTGGCGGCGCGAAGCTCAGTGCGACGGCGGCCAGTCGAGTGCGTCCGGAACTTGGTTGTGCGCTGCAGCAGGTGTTCGGGATGGCCGAAGGGCTGGTGAATTACACGAAGTTGGATGATCCGGCGGAGGTTGTGGCCACCACTCAGGGAACTCCCATGAGTCCTTACGACGAGATCCGAGTTGGTGACCAAGGGCAACTCCAGACGCGGGGGCCGTACACAATCCGCCGGTACCACCGGAATCCAGAGGCGAACGCCGCCTCCTTCACGTCGGACGGCTTCTACGTCACAGGCGACCTAGTGGAGATCGACGCCAACGGCAATATCACCGTCGTCGGCCGGGCGAAGGACCAGATTAACCGTGGTGGAGAAAAGGTTGCCCCGGAGGTGGTGGAGAATTCTCTCCTGCGCCATCGCGCTGTCCATGACGTGTCGGTGGTCGGAGACCCAGATGAGGTTCTCGGCGAAAAAATCAGGGCGCTCGTCATCCTTCGCGAGCCTGGCACGTACGACGGCCCGGCGCCGACACCTTCTGCACTGCGCAAATTTGTCCGTGAATCCGGGGCCGCGTCGTTCGCCGTCCCGGATGTGGTCAACATAGTTAGTGAGTTCCCCCTCACTGGCGTGGGAAAAGTCAGCAAGCGAGATCAGAGGGGATGACCACTTTGGTTGACCTAGCCACAATAAGATAATGTGCTGAGTCTGAATTAGCCTGACCAGTGTTTTCAAGGGGGAACATGAGAGCGATTTTTCACGCCAGGGGACTGGCGTGCGCTCTCACTGCTGCGCTCGCCCTGACTGGGTGCGCGGCCACTGGGCACACCACGCAGGCGGCCCATTATCCGATGAATCCTGAGAGAGTTGTCGCTTTTGGTTCGGCGGTGGATAATCTTGTCTCGTTGGGCGTCACCCCGGTCGCTGTCATCGAATTTCCAGGTGATCACCCTGCGCAGTGGCGTGAGGATATGCTCGAGGATGTTCCGAGGATCTCCGCCGATGAGGTCGAGGAGTCGAACCCGGACCTGATCGTTGGGGGTCGTTCAGTGCATGGAGAGGAGCTTTACGACGCCCTCTCTGACATCGCCCCCACCCTCACTTCCGGACCTGCGCCTGATGAGAAGGCATGGAGCGAACAGCTCATGCAACTCGGCCAGATCTTCGACGCCGAGGCTGCGGCTGCGGACGTGATCGTTAAGGATCATCGCCGCATGGAGGCCGCCCGTGATTCGAATAGTGGACTGTCTGGCAGCACCGCTGTCCTGGCGCGTCACTGGGGTGGAGCCTTCAGAGTCTCCCTCGATGATTCCCATCCTGCGGCCAGATTCTTCTCTGAACTGGGAATGAAGACTCCGACCTCAATGTCAGTTCGGGCAGCATCGGTTGAAGACGGGCGTGCGGTCATCCGTAAAGAGCGGATTGGTGACCTCTCAGTGGACTTCATGGTTCTCGACGCCGGCGACCGACTCGACGCCGTCCACGCGATTCCGGGGTACCAGAACCTTCCGCAGGTGCGCTCCGGCGCGGTCGTGGAGAACGGCTCCGCCGTCGCGGCAGCGTTGGCGGACCAGTCTGCGGTGTCCCGTGAATGGGTACTCGGTCAGATCGCTGACGCGTTGGAGAACGCCGCCTCCCGGTGACGGTCCAAAATGTCACGTAGATCGCATAATTGACGCTTTGGAGAACACTGCAGATGCTGGTAGCCTCAAACGGTCTGCTTCTATAGCAGCGCATTTCGCATGCGCGCTGAGAGAAGCGGCAGTACAACGTCAACTTTGCTGAAGGCCCCCCGCCTCACAGCGTCCCGCGCGTCACAGGGTGGCGAGCCACCGGAATTACTGAATTCCGCTGGCGCTGAGCAGCCCGCAAATCGAGCGGATCACGCATCGGTGTCCAGATTGAGACGCCAGGGGTGGGTAGGGAACCGTGGCGAGAAAGGAAACGGTCACCAACATGACCATGACTGATCCCATCGCCGACATGCTGTCGCGCGTGCGTAACGCTAACAACGCGTTCCACGGCACCGTGTCGATGCCGTCCTCCAAGATCAAGGCAAACATTGCCGAGATCCTGAAGCAGGAAGGCTACATCGAGGATTTCACCGTTGAGGATGCCAAGGTCGGCAAGAACCTGACCCTGACCCTCAAGTACGGCCCGTCCCGTGAGCGTTCGCTCGCAGGCATCCGCCGTATCTCCAAGCCGGGCCTCCGCGTTTACGCGAAGTCCACCAACCTGCCGAAGGTCCTGGGCGGCCTGGGCGTGGCGATCATCTCCACGTCTCAGGGTCTGCTGACTGATCGTCAGGCCACCGATAAGAAGGTGGGCGGGGAAGTCCTCGCCTACGTCTGGTAAAGGGGGATTCTGACCAATGTCACGTATCGGTAAGAACCCGGTCGTCCTGCCCTCGAGCGTCACTGCGACGATCTCCGGCCAGGATGTCACCGTCAAGGGCCCGAAGGGTGAGCTTTCTGTCGCCGTTCCGGCTCCCATCAGCGTCACCCAGGAAGAGAACGAGATTGTCGTTGCTCGTCCGGATGACCACCGCACCAACCGCTCCCTGCACGGCCTGTCCCGTTCCCTCGTGAACAACATGGTCGTTGGCGTCACCGAGGGCTACACCATCAAGATGCAGATCTTCGGTGTCGGCTACCGCGTCGTCAAGAAGGGCAGCGACCTGGAGTTCGCTCTGGGTTACTCCCACCCGGTCCTGATCAAGGCTCCGGAAGGCATCACCTTCGAGGTCGACGGCAACACCAAGCTGTCCGTCTCGGGCATCGACAAGCAGCAGGTTGGACAGATCGCCGCCAACATCCGTCGTCTGCGGAAGGACGACCCGTACAAGGGTAAGGGCATCCGCTACGAGGGCGAGCAGGTCCGTCGCAAGGTCGGAAAGACGGGTAAGTAATGAGCAACAACGAAAAGCGCACTCCGGTCGGCAAGGACATTTCCACTCGCCGCCGCATCGCCCGCAACCGCCGTCACGCACGTCTGCGCAAGAAGATCCGCGGCACCGAGCAGACCCCGCGTCTGGTCATCCACCGTTCTTCCCGCCACATCAGTGCACAGGTCATCGACGACACCGTCGGTCGTACCCTGGCTGCAGCTTCCACCGTCGAGCCGGAGTTCCGCTCCATCGAGGGTGACAAGAAGACCCGCGGCATCAAGGTCGGCGAGCTGATCGCTGCCCGCGCGAAGGAGGCCGGCATCGAGCAGGTCGTCTTCGACCGTGGTGGCTACCAGTACCACGGCCGCGTCGCCGCACTGGCCGACGCCGCTCGCGAAGGTGGTCTGAAGTTCTAATGATGATCAACACCCTCAACGGAAGGAACGCGTGATGTCGGAACGCGAACAGCGCGATGGCGGACGTGGCTCCGCCGGAAACAACAACCGCCGCGGCGGCGGACGCGACCGCGATAACCGCCGTCAGCAGCAGGACGAGCGCTCGCAGTACATCGAGCGCGTCGTCACCATCAACCGCGTGTCGAAGGTTCAGAAGGGCGGCCGTCGCTTCTCCTTCACCGCTCTCGTGATCGTCGGTGACGGTCAGGGCATGGTCGGCGTCGGCTACGGCAAGGCCAAGGAAGTTCCCGCAGCGATTCAGAAGGGTGCAGAGGAAGCTCGTAAGAACTTCTTCCGCGTTCCGATGATCGGCGGATCCATCCCGCACCCGGTCCAGGGTGAGGCAGCCGCAGGCGTCGTCATGCTCCGTCCGGCAGCACCGGGTACCGGTGTCATCGCCGGCGGCGCAGTCCGCCCGATCCTGGAAGCCGCTGGCGTCCAGGACATCCTGTCGAAGTCGCTCGGCTCCGACAACCACATCAACGTCGTCCACGCCACCGTTGCTGCTCTCAAGCAGCTGGTGCGTCCGGAGGAAATCGCGGCTCGCCGCGGCAAGACCCTTGAAGAGGTTGCTCCGGCCGGTATGCTGCGCGCTCGCGCAGGTCAGGGAGCGTAAATCATGGCTCTGAAGATCACTCAGACCCGCGGCACCGCGGGTACCAAGCAGAAGCAGAAGGACTCGCTGCGCTCTCTCGGTCTGAAGCGTATCCACCAGTCCGTCGTTCGCCCGGACACCCCGGTCGTTCGCGGTCAGATCCTGGTCGTACGCCACATGGTCGAGGTCGAAGAAGTGGCGGGGGAGTAGGTAAACATGAGCGAACCCATTAAGCTCCACGATCTCGCCCCGGCACCGGGCGCGAAGAAGGCCAAGACCCGCGTTGGTCGCGGTGAGGCATCCAAGGGTAAGACCGCTGGTCGCGGCACCAAGGGCACCAAGGCCCGCAAGCAGGTTTCGGCCGCATTCGAAGGTGGCCAGATGCCGCTACAGATGCGTCTGCCGAAGCTGCGCGGCTTCAAGAACCCGGCGAAGATCACCTACCAGGTTGTCAACGTCGCGGATCTGGCTCGTCTGTTCCCGGAGGGTGGCGACGTTACCGTCGAGACCCTCGTCGCTAAGGGCGCTGTGCGCCCGAAGCAGCCGGTGAAGGTTCTCGGCTCCGGTGACATCACCGTTGCTGTCAACGTCACCGCAACCAAGTTCTCCGGCTCTGCGAAGTCGAAGATCGAGGCTGCAGGCGGCTCCGTCAACGAGGCGTAAGTCTCTCTGACAGGCCCTGAGCGCCCCTTCCCAATCGGGAAGGGGCGCTTTTGCCATGTTCGCCGTGGGCGATACCACCTGTTTTTCGGTTGACGTGGGCCGCTGAGCCGGTGATGATGGCCTCTGGAGTTCTCCGCCTTACGGATCGATAACGATCCGAATCCGGTGAACCGGAGCCACAGCCCGGGTGTGAGGCGTACCTATGCGCCACTCGCTGCTAGACTTGGCCCGATCTCATTAGTTTGATTAATTCGTTATATTGCTGGCGTGCGTCCGCGTGCCCGGCTTTTCAGGAGGATGCACGTGCCAACCGGATTCCTGGCGGCATTTCGTGACGTCGACCTGCGGAAGAAGATCCTGTTCACAGTGGGCATGGTTATTCTGTACCGCATCGGTGCGCAGATCCCGACCCCGGGTGTCGACTACAACGTCGTCGCCTCGCGGCTCGAGGCCGTGACGCAGGACCAGTCCAGCGTCTATAACCTGATCAACCTGTTTTCGGGTGGAGCGCTGCTTCAGATCGCCGTCTTCGGTATCGGCATCATGCCGTACATCACGGCGTCGATCATTGTGCAGCTGCTCACCGTGGTGATTCCACACTTCGAGCAGCTGAAGAAGGAGGGGCAGTCCGGTCAGGGCAAGATGACGCAGTACACCAGGTACCTGACTGTCGCCCTGGCGCTCCTGCAGTCTGCCGGCATCGTCGCGATGGCTCAGAACGGTGGTCTGCTCGGCGGTAACCAGTCCCTCCTTATCGAGGGCGCTGGAGTCTGGGACATGGCCGTAATGGTCATGGTCCTCACCTCAGGTGCAGTCCTGGTCATGTGGATGGGTGAGCTCGTCACTGAGCGCGGCGTCGGCAACGGAATGTCTTTGATGATCTTCGCTGGTATCGCTGCTCAGATGCCATCCATGGGCGTGAGCATCTGGGAGTCCTCAGGCCCGCTGGTGTTCGCTGTCGTTATGGCTGCAGTGTTTGCTGTCATCGTCTTCGTCATCTTCATTGAGCAGGGGCAGCGCCGTATCCCGGTGCAGTACGCCAAGCGCATGGTCGGACGTCGCCAGTACGGCGGCACCTCCACCTACCTGCCGCTGAAGGTCAACCAGGCCGGCGTTATCCCGGTGATCTTCGCATCGTCGTTGATCTACGTGCCGGTGCTGATCACTCAGATCGTCCAGTCCGGTGAGAACCAGGAGAACCTGGATAGCTGGTGGCAGCAGAACGTGGTCCAGTACCTCACGAACCCGTCGAGCTGGCAGTACATCCTCGGCTTCTTCGCACTGATCGTGTTCTTCTCCTTCTTCTACGTTTCGGTTCAGTACTCGCCCGACGACCAGGCTGAGAACATGAAGAAGTACGGTGGATTCATTCCGGGCTACCGTCCGGGTCGACCGACCGCCCAGTACCTCGGGTACGTCATGACCCGACTGCTGGTCGTTGGATCCACGTATCTCGGCCTCATCGCTGTCCTGCCAAACTTGGCGCTCGATATGGGTCTCGGCGGAGGCTCCGGCTCTATGGCCGGAATGTTCGGTGGTACCGCACTGCTGATTCTCGTGAGCGTGTCGCTGACGACGGTGAAGCAGATTGAAAGCCAGATGATGCAACGCAACTACGAAGGGTTCTTGAAGTAATGCGACTTATTCTTGTTGGTCCTCCCGGTGCCGGTAAGGGCACTCAGGCCGCCATCCTGTCCGAGAAGCTGGGCGTCCCCCACATCTCCACCGGTGACCTGTTCCGCGCCAACATCGGCGAAGGAACCCCGCTCGGTCTGGAGGCAAAGTCCTACATCGACGCCGGCAACCTCGTTCCTGATGACGTGACTGTCCGCATGGTCGAGTCCCGCCTGCAGGATGAGGACGCCAAGGACGGCTTCCTCCTCGACGGCTTCCCGCGCACCGTGCCGCAGGCCGACGAGCTCAAGCGCATCCTCTCGGGCCTCGGTTTGGAGGCTGACGGAGTCGTGCAGTTCGACGTCTCTGAGGACGTTGTCGTCGACCGCATGCTGGCCCGTGGCCGCGCGGACGACACCGAGGACGTCATTCGTAACCGCATGCGCGTCTACGAGACCGAGACGGCACCGCTGCTGGATTACTACGCCGGCTCCATTGTCACCGTTCAGGCTGAGGGCTCCGTTGAGGAGATTAACGAGCGCGCCCTGGAAGGCATCAACGGTCTCAAGTAGACCCTGCTTCCCGACGATCCCCGCCCCACACCGTGGAGCGGGGATCGTCGCTTTACTTGGGAACGATTAAGTATGTCGGGATTTTCGGAGTATTCTGACCGCCTGTGAGTCTGTTCCGACGTAAATCAAAGACCGTCCCCGCCCGAACCCCGGGTGAGCTGGACGCGATGCAGGCGGCGGGCGAGCTCGTCGGCAGGGCACTAGTGGCCGTGAAGGACGCTGTTGGCCCCGGGGTGACGACCCAGGATCTCAATGACGTCGCCCACCAGATCATTATCGGAGCTGGCGGTGTTCCGTCCTTCCTCGGATACGAGGGTTTCCCCGGGTCGATCTGCTGCTCGGTGAACAAGGTCGTCGTTCACGGCATCCCGTCCAGCGAACTCGTTCTCGCTGAGGGAGACCTGGTCTCAGTGGACTGCGGAGCAATTCTCGATGGATGGCACGGTGATTCCGCCTGGTCGTTCGGTGTGGGGGAGTTGGCTGAGGACGTCGGGAAGCTCAATCTTTCAACTGCAGAGGTCCTCGACGCAGGTATCGCGGCGATGGTTCCGGGTAACCGACTGACGGACATCAGTCACGCACTCGAGGTCGCCACCGCTGCGGCCGAACTTCGCCACGGCATTGAGCTGGGCATCGTTGCCGATTATGGCGGACACGCGATCGGACGCGAGATGCACATGGACCCCTTCCTGCCCAATGAGGGCAAGCCGGGCAAGGGGGAGCACATTGTCGAAGGCTCTGTACTGGCCATCGAGCCGATGCTGATCCTCGGCGGAGAGACGGAGAGCTTCGTCCTCGACGACGACTGGACTGTCGTTTCCGCCAACGGTCGACCCTCCGCACACTGGGAGCACACGGTCGCGGCCACCGCAGCCGGACCCCGAATCCTCACCCCGCGCCCGTAACTACTTCCCAAGGAACGCATGAACCTCAAACGCATAACCCAGTCGCTGCTCTTCTGGATCATCATGGCGATTCTCCTCGGCATCGTCTGCAGCCTTTTCTTCCCGGAGTGGCTGGCCAAGGTCTTCGTCACCTTCAACGGGCTGTTCAGTAGCTTCCTGGGCTTCTTCGTTCCGGTGCTGATTTTCGCTCTGATCACTCCGGCGATCTCTGCGCTGGGCAAGGGTGCCGGTAAATGGCTGGGTGTCACCACCGGTATCGCGTATGCGTCGACGGTGATCTCCGGCCTCATCGCTTATGGCGTGTCTATGGCTTTGTACCCGACGCTGCTTGGGGACCAGGGTGTCGGCGACGCCGTTGATATCGGTGCCGGTGAGCTCGAGCCGTACTTCTCGATTGAGATGCCTGCTCCGTTTGAGATTATGACCGCGCTGCTGCTGGCCTTCGCCGTTGGTTTGTCCATGGCGTACGTCAAGTCCGAGACGCTACAGAAGGCTGCCGTGGAATTCCGCGACGTCATCATGCTCGTCGTGGCCAAGTTCGTGATCCCGCTGCTGCCGTTCTTCATCTTCGGCATGTTCTTGTCGATGGGCATGAATGGCAACCTCGTCGAGACGCTGTCGATGTTCGTCAAGGTCCTGCTCCTGGCGACGGTCATGACATTCTTGGTCCTGGTCCTGCAATTCAGCGCCGCGGGAATCTATGCGGGTAAGAACCCTTTCACTGCTCTCAAGGGCATGATGCCCGCCTACTTCACGGCACTGGGCACCTCTTCCTCTGCCGCTACCATCCCGGTCACGCTGAGCTGTGTGGAGAGCAACGGGGTCAGCAAGTCCGTCGCCGGCTTCGTGGTTCCACTGTCCGCTGCGGTGCACCTGTCCGGTTCGATGATGAAGATCAGTCTGTTCGCCTTCTCTATCGCGTACATGGACGACATTCCGGTGACCGTTGGTCAGGCACTGGGCTTCATCTTCATGCTCGGCGTGATGATGGTTGCAGCTCCGGGCGTGCCGGGTGGCGCGATTATGGCTGCTGTCGGCGTGCTGCAGGCGCAGTTGGGCTTCGACGAATCCCAGATCGCCCTCATGATCGCCGCCTACATTGCGATCGATTCCTTTGGTACCGCTTGCAACGTCACCGGTGACGGAGCAATCGCCATGACCGTGAACAAGATGGCCAAGGGTGATCTTGGCGGCGAGGAGGACGGTAAGTTCCGCCTCAAGGAGCTTGAAGGAAGCTCGCTTGACGACGCCCAGATCTCCGCACAGGAGCAGTCCGACAATCGGTAGCTAGTGTGACGGAGTCGTCGGGCCGCGGAGTTTGGAGAAATCCCAGGTCGGGTGTAACGTGGAACGCTGGTACAGGATACGTGTCCCCTCATCGAGGGAACGCGGCTACTGAACCTGTGTAGCAAGACATCACCCAACTGGCTTGAAGCGCCGGGGAAACGTGGAGGATATGGCTAAGAAGGAAGGCGCCATCGAGGTAGAGGGCCGCGTCGTCGAGCCCCTGCCGAACGCAATGTTCCGAGTGGAACTGGATAACGGGCACAAGGTGCTCGCCCACATCAGCGGAAAGATGCGCCAGCACTACATCCGCATCCTCCCCGAGGACCGAGTTGTCGTCGAGCTTTCTCCGTACGACCTCGAGCGCGGGCGAATCGTCTACCGCTACAAGTAAGACACTCACCTCCACTGTCCTGGCATGGGGAGGCGCTTTTGCGCGTCCGCATGTGAGTTACCTCCGGCAACGGTGGCCGGAGCCCCGCCAATGGTCTCGTACCGTCCCGGCATCCGTCCGGGAGCCGGCGAGACCGGCATCAGGGGAAGGCACTGGAGGAAACCACCGCACCAACCGGAAGGAAATGCCACATGGCACGCCTTGCTGGAGTTGACCTGCCGCGCAACAAGCGCATGGAGGTCGCTCTCACCTACATCTACGGCATTGGTCCCGCCCGTGCCGAGGAGCTGCTGGAGAAGACCGGAATCTCCCCGGATCTCCGTACCGACAATCTGACCGACGAGCAGGTTTCTGCTCTGCGTGACGTCATCGAGTCCACCTGGAAGGTGGAGGGTGACCTTCGCCGCGAGGTTCAGGCCGACATCCGTCGCAAGATCGAGATCGGCTGCTACCAGGGTCTGCGCCACCGTCGTGGAATGCCTGTCCGCGGACAGCGCACCAAGACCAACGCGCGTACCCGCAAGGGCCCGAAGAAGACGATCGCCGGAAAGAAGAAGTAAGACATGGCAGCTCAGAAGTCCGCTCGCGGCCGCCGTACCGGCCGCCGCGTAGTCAAGAAGAACGTGGCCCAGGGCCACGCATACATCAAGTCCACCTTCAACAACACCATCGTGTCCATCACGGACCCGAAGGGTGCTGTCATCTCCTGGGCCTCCTCAGGCCACGTCGGTTTCAAGGGCTCTCGCAAGTCCACGCCGTTCGCAGCGCAGATGGCCGCCGAGTCCGCAGCCCGCAAGGCTCAGGAGCACGGCATGAAGAAGGTTGACGTTTTCGTCAAGGGCCCGGGTTCGGGCCGCGAGACCGCCATCCGCTCCCTCCAGGCCGCCGGCCTCGAGGTCAGCTCGATCTCCGACGTGACGCCGCAGCCGTTTAACGGTTGCCGTCCGCCGAAGCGTCGTCGCGTCTAAACGGAAGGCTAGGAGATAAATTATGGCCCGTTACACCGGTCCCGCAACCCGTAAGTCCCGTCGTCTGCGCGTAGACCTCATCGGCGGAGACATGAACTTCGAGCGTCGTCCCTACCCCCCGGGGCAGGCAGGCCGCGCTCGCATCAAGGAGTCGGAGTACCTCCTCCAGCTGCAGGAGAAGCAGAAGGCTCGCTTCACCTACGGCGTCATGGAGAAGCAGTTCCGTCGCTACTACGCTGAGGCAACCCGTCGCGCAGGCAAGACCGGCGACAACCTCGTGATCCTGCTCGAGACCCGCCTGGACAACGTTGTCTACCGCGCTGGTCTCGCACGCACCCGCCGTCAGGCACGTCAGCTGGTCTCCCACGGCCACTTCACGGTCAACGGCAAGAAGATCAACGTTCCGTCCTTCCAGGTTTCCCAGTACGACATCATCGATGTCCGTGAGAAGTCCACGAAGATGAACTGGTTCGCCGAGGCCCAGGAGACCCTGGTCGACGCTGTCGTCCCGGCCTGGCTGCAGGTTGTTCCGGAGTCCCTCCGCATCCTGGTTCACCAGGCACCGGAGCGCGCTCAGATCGACATCCCGCTGCAGGAGCAGCTCATCGTCGAGCTCTACTCGAAGTAAGCTTCTCTCTTTCGTTCCCTTTTCCCTACGGCGTCAAATAGCGGTCGCCACACGGAGGATTTCCACACATGCTCATTTCACAGCGCCCCGCGTTGACCGAGGAGTACATCGACTCCTCCCGCTCCCGGTTCACCATCGAACCGCTGGAGCCGGGTTTCGGCTACACCCTCGGCAACTCGCTGCGTCGCACCCTGCTGTCGTCCATCCCGGGCGCAGCGGTGACCAGCATCCGTATCGATGGTGTTCTCCACGAGTTCACCACCATCACCGGTGTGAAGGAAGACGTCTCTGACATCATCCTAAACATCAAGGGCCTGGTCCTTAGCTCCGAGTTTGACGAGCCGGCTACCGTCTACCTCCGTCGTGAGGGAGAGGGTGCCGTCACCGCCGCGGACATCGAGTGCCCGGCTGGCGTGGAGATCCATAACCCGGATCACCACATCGCCACTCTGAATGAGCAGGGTCGCCTGGAGATCGAGATGGTTGTCGAGCGTGGCCGTGGCTACGTCCCGGCCCAGCTCAACACCGGTGGAGAGATCGGCCGTATTCCGGTCGACCAGATCTACTCCCCGGTCCTAAAGGTCAGCTACAAGGTCGAGGCAACCCGTGTCGAACAGCGCACGGACTTCGACAAGCTGATCATCGATGTCGAGACCAAGAATTCCATCACTGCCCGCGACGCCCTGGCGTCCGCAGGTAAGACCCTGGTGGAGCTCTTCGGCCTGGCCCGCGAACTCAATGAGGCCGCGGAAGGCATCGAGATCGGACCCTCGCCGATGGAGGCCGAGGACGTCGCCGTGTACGCGACCCCGATCGAGGACCTGGAATTCTCCATGCGCTCCTACAACTGCCTGAAGCGTGAGCAGATCGACACCGTCGGTCAGCTGGCAGCGCGCACCGAGTCCGACCTGCTGGACATCCGCAACTTCGGTGACAAGTCGATCACTGAGGTCAAGGAGAAGCTTGCTGAGCTCGGCCTGGCGCTGAAGGACTCTCCGGACAGCTTCAACCCGTCCGCCGCCGCTGGCGACGAGTTCGGTGTTGAGTGGTCCGACGGGAACGATGAGGGCTACTCCGAGTAGACCCCGCGATTTCATAACTCACGAGGAGATATCATGCCCCAGCCCAAGAAGGGCGCCCGTCTCGGCGGCTCCGCTTCCCACCAGAGGAAGATCTTGGCCAACCTGGCCAAGCAGCTGTTCGAGAACGGCCAGATCAAGACCACCGATGCCAAGGCCAAGCTGCTGCGTCCGTACGCAGAGAAGCTGATCACCAAGGCTCGTCGCGGCACCCTCGCGGACCGCCGCAATGCAGCGAAGCTGCTGAACGACAACTACAGCATCCAGGTGCTGTTCGACGAGATCGGCCCGAAGTTCGCCGATCGCGACGGCGGCTACACCCGCATCATCAAGTTGGGTAACCGTAAGGGCGACAACGCACCCATCTCCCTCATCGCACTGGTCGATGAGGAGACCGTCTCCGCTGAGGCCAACCGTGCCGCCCGCGCCGCCGCTTCCCAGGAAGCAGCTGCAGAGGAGGCTCCGGAGGTTGAGGCTGACGAGAGCACCGACGCTGAGGCAGCTGCCGAGGCTGAAGAGGCTGACGCGAAGTAATTCGCTAACCCGGAATTGAACCCCGGGCCCGGTTTTTGACCGGGCTCGGGGTTCACCCGTTTCAGGGGGCGGTATTCTGGCCGGGTGATTCGCCTTCGACTTGATCTCGCCTACGACGGAACCGATTTCCACGGTTGGGCTGCCCAGCCCGGGTCCGGGCTGAGAACTGTCCAGGGCATCCTGGAAGACTCGCTGTCTCGGGTTTTGCGCCAGCCCGTCCGCTTAACCGTGGCTGGTCGAACCGACGCCGGGGTCCACGCACTGCAGCAGACCGCTCACTGCGACATCGACCCTGAGGGTCTCAATGACCGCTCTATCGCGGGCGACCCCACCCGTTTGGTGCGTCGCTTAGGTCGCATGTTGCCCAACGACGTCCGGGTCCACGCCTGCCAGATCGCACCCGAGGGCTTCGACGCCCGTTTCTCGGCTCTTCGCCGCCATTATGAGTACCGCGTCTCCACCGCAGACGGCGGTCCGCTTCCTATTCGCGCCAGGGACACCGCGCACCACCACCGCAAGGTGCATGTGGATTCGCTTAACGACGCCGCCTCCGCCCTCATCGGCCTCAACGACTTCGCCGCCTTCTGCAAGCCCCGGGAAAACGCCACCACTGTCCGCGATCTGCAGCGTTTCGAATGGGTCGACGTGTCAACTGCGCAGGAACCGGAACTGTACGTCGCGAAGGTAACCGCAGACGCGTTCTGCTGGTCGATGGTGCGTTCTCTCGTCGGCGCCTGCCTCGCAACCGCGGAGGGACGCCGCGATCCCGGGTTCACCGAAAGCCTATTAGAGGAACGTTCTAGGTCCCCGCTCGTACCCGTTGCTCCGGCGTGTGGTTTGGCACTGTCGGGCGTGGATTATCCAGCAGACTCGGAGTTAGCCGCCCGAGCGGAAGCAACCCGCGGCATCCGAGTTCTACCCGGTGAGGAGGACCGTGCCGTAGGAAAGGGCTGCCCGGAGGGCAACCCGAGGTTCCACGGGTAACGCCATGATCGGATCCCTCGTCGTTCTTCTCCTCCTGCTGGTCATCCCCGGAGCAATCCTCGGATTCGTTTCTGGTCTCCGGACCGGGTGGGCGCTCGCCGCTGGCCCGGCGCTGACCCTCGCCACCGGCGCCATCGCCGCCTCTGTGTTGGGTCTTATCGGCATCGACTTCACCATCGTGTCTGTCGCGGTTGTGTGGTTGGTGCTGCTGCTCGCGGCTGTGGGGTGGCGGTTGGTGGCTGGGGGCGTCGTAAAGCACAAGCCCGTAAAAGCCACGCTTTACGACGCCCTCATCGCGCTACCCGCACTGATTGGCGTCATCATCGGTGCCGGGGCCAACTTCCTGCCCGTATGGAATCTGCGTAAGGGCGACGACACCCTCGACATGATCCCGCAGACGTGGGACCCGAACTGGCATGGCTCAGTGATCAGGTACATCCAGGAAAGCGGCGTCGCATCCCCGACGCACATGGGTGAGCTCCAGAACTACGAGACTGGTTGGCCGATCTTCTACCCAACCGGGTGGCATACCTTTGCTGCGACTCTCGGCGAGATCACTGGTGATTCGGTGATCGGCACGATGAACCTCACCGGTATGGCCATCACTGCGGTGACGCTGCCACTGGCCGCTGCGGTGCTCGCGTGGATGATGATCCGTCGCGCGGGACTGACCCGTTCTCTGGCGGCCGGTTTCGCTGCGATCGCATCAGCCGCACTCCCGACGCTCTATCTCACCGGCTTCGGCGTCGGCGCCTGGCCTTACGTCGTGGCCTTATCTCTTGCTCCGGTCACCTTCGCGTTGTTCGTGAACATTCCGTATCAACCGGTCCGAATCTTCGCAGCGGTCCTCGCGCTCTATGGCGTGGCGCAGGTGCATCTGGCGGCGTTGTCGATCGTCGTGGTCTTCGTCGCCGCCTACTGGTTGCTCCTACAACTGTGGCGTCCTGCCCGACCAGAGCTCGGCCGAGTAAAAAGTCGACTTCGTGACCTGGCTCTAATGCTAATTCCAGGCCTGCTTGCATTGTCGGCGTTGATCCCGTCATTGCAGGTGCTCGTTCGCTATGGCCAAGGTGAAGCGATTCAGGACTTTGAAGTCAATGCCGTGACCGACGACCGCGGACAGTCCTGGCTGGATGCCTTCCAGATGATGACTAGACACGCCAGCGAAGATCCTGTCGTCTACCCAGTGCTGATTGCCGGCCTAGTGGGACTTGCCTTTGCACTGTTATGGCGTTGGGCATTGTGGCCACTGGCGGCACTGGCGTTGTTCCTCGTCACTACCGTGCACGGAATCCTCCCGATCGAAGGGTTTGGCGGTGACCTCTTGTCGTATTACGCGGACATGCACTACGCCACCCCGCACCGCCTGATCATGCCGGTGGCTCTGATGTACAGCGCGGGAGCGGGTATCGCCGTAGCGGTGGTCATCCGGCTCGTGTGTATGGGCCCGGTCCGCAAATGGGAGCCGTGGAATTCGGTCGTGGCAGTGGTGGTCTCTGTAGCGGTGGCTTCCTTCGCGGCTCCGTGGGCGACGCAGCAACAGCACCATACGAGGGAGTTCGCCTTCGAGAGTCTCTACACGCCCCGAGTCGTCGATTTCGCGGACATGGAGGCGATGGACTGGCTGGCCGAGCAGCCCGAGGCCTGGCGCCACAACACCTGGGGCATCCCTGAACAAGGCACAGCCTGGCTGTACGCGCGAACCGGACTGCCATCGATTTTTCACCATTTCCAGTGGCCAGACGTGGACCTGGAATCGGACACGAACCTCATTAATTGGCATGCAGACAAGATTGGTGCCGGCAATGGTCCCGACGCCGCTTGGGAACGCAACACCGTCGACGAGGCCGTCGAGAACCTCGACGTTGCCTTCTTTGTCATCTCGCCTCCAAATATCTGGGGCAATCAGGAGTATTACTGGCCGATTCACGACGGCGTGTGGAACGCCCCAGGCACCACGCCGGTGTACCGAGACGACAATGTTGGGATTGTGGCAGTGAACCGACTGGTGAGTGTTGACGCCATCGAACGCATGCGGGAGGAGTCGCCCATCCCAATGGGAACACTCCCGACACGATCCGAGGTCGGTCTCGCATCATCGTCAGACTCTGACGCCGATGATCCCTACGTGTTCATCCCTGGCACCAGCCCGCTGACATACCCGCTGGTGCAACGACCTTCAGACCAGGCGGATCCGCCGTATGTTCCGAAACCATTCGCTGATCCGGAAGCCTTAGCGCCTCCTGAGAGCTGATGTACCCGCTGTGTTCCGCGACATTTCCAGAGCGAACAAGCGTAGGGTGAATTCCCATGCGTGCCCTGAAGTTAATGGTCCCCGTCGGTGTAGCGATGCTCGTTCTCGCCGGCTGTTCAACCGACGACAACAACAACGGCGCTCCCGCCCCGGAGACGACCTCGAGCACCTCTGCGTCACCGACGACCTCCGAGTCGGAGGACACTGAAGCCGCCGTGGAGTCCAACACCATCGTTGACGTGGATGAGGCGGACTACACCCCCTCTGACGCCCCGAACGCCCGCCAGTTCGTTCTTGCAGACGGCTCCACTCAGTGTGTTTTCAACCAGCTGGGTGCGACCAACTACCTGAGCTGTGAGGCCAACATCGTCAACGCCCCCATGGTCGAAGGCGCTGACGGCCAGGAAGCCCCCGCTAACTCGGTGGCCTTCACCGGTGAGTCCGTGACTTACCAGGCTCTGACCTTCCCCGGCGGCTCTGAGCAACCCAGGGTCCTGGAGACCAACCAGCGTCTTTCTGCCTTCGGTTTCTCCTGCCTCGCTGGCGGCCCCGCAACTGTGACCTGCGATGGACCGGAAGGCTCCGTCACCATCGACAACGGCAATGTGACCGGTGCATCCGCCCCAGAGCCGGTGAACGCCACTGATCCCGAGGCCGACACCGAGGTCGGCGACGAGCCCGGAGCCCTCGACGATCTTCGCGGTCTCCTCGGCGCCAATTAAACCGGCCTGAACACCGTGGACTCCCCGGAATCCCGGGTGACGGTCCACGTATGAGTCCCGGTCGTGATGGTAAGGAACCCGGTGTTCGGCTGCACTTCCTGCGTTGAATGCGCCGGGTCGACCAATTGCACTCCACCTGAACCATGAGGTGCGGCATTCCGGCTTCTCCGTTGTCCCAGATCCTCCAGGATGAGATCGAATTCGCGGTGCATTCCCGGCGTCACTATCCGTGCACCTCGCTGCTGAAGGGTGGCGAAGCGTCCGGGCCGGAGCGTCGATAAGCCTGTTCGAACTCCGGTGGCAAGCGCCGTAATCAACATGCGCTCGGCGTCGCCGGGATGCCCGGACAGCACCACCTTGGGTGTGGTCACAAGTGGCAAACAGAACGCTGACCCTGACGCACAGATCCCGATCACCTGCATTGGCACCGGTTCGATCGTCACACCCTCAGCAGGTCCAGACCACCCAGCGGTCCTGCGCAAATGGGGATTACTTCCTCTCCTGCGCAGGGCTCCCACGACAGATCCCTGTGATTGAAGCTCGTCGCCGGACAACGGACGAGATCGAATTCCCAGACAACCAAATCTGTGACTGAGGAATTCTCGAAGTCGTTCCGGACGCTCAGCACCAGACACGATGACGTGGGTCCACCCGTGATGGTCAACCCCGAGTCTGTCCGCAACCGTCCGGTACGAATGCACAAACTCACCCTTCGCGGGCGGCGCGATCCGCGTTAGCACAAGCGATTCGACCTCACCAGGAGCCTCCCTCAAAATTGCATCGAGTTCCGCCGGATGAAGTCGCTGCTCCTTCGTCGGATGCAGCCGGATCCCCACAACTGTCCCCGGTCGCGGCGCGGGATTCATCCTTTCCCGCAGTGACCGCCCCCGCACCGGCACATGCCAGGCCGCCGTCCCGACTGAAGCACATCCCACCACCGTCAGAATCCCCACTGGGTCCCCTCTCTGCCGCCCGGGCTGCAGGCTAACACCGGCAGGGTTAAGGTGCAGTGCATTCGATTGCGACAGCGTCCGGGGGGACTTTCCAATGCCGAGAACACCGACCACGCCTGCTCAAGTCAGCGGGCATCGATTCCTGGTCCGGAGGGTTGAGCACGCCCTCGTCCGCGCTGATTCGGCCATGTTCCATGACCCGCTTGCTGCCCGGAACCGCGCGGTGGCTGTGGGTGTGGTGCTCACCGTCTTGCTCGCCGCAGGTTCCGTGCTTCTTGGAGTTTTCCGACCCAGTGCCGCCGCTGCCGATGACGCCGCTGTCCTCCTCGTTCGCGACACCGGTTCTCTGTACGTTCGCATCGATGACACCGTCCATCCGGTGAGCAACCTCGCCTCAGCCAGACTCATCCTCGGGCGCGCCGAGTCACCGTCTGCCATTCGCGAAGACGCGCTGGACCGTTGGCGACACGGACCGGCCATCGGCATCGACAATGCACCGCCGGTTCCTGCCGGGGCAGGGGAGTCGTTTGGTGAGACGCCCACCGTGGGTGTCTGTGAGCAAGTGTCCGATGGTGAGGTTGACACCGTCCTCGTCCGACTTCGCACCGAACCCGCGGGCACCTCGATGGCGGAGGCCACGATCCTCACCCACGGTGGGCAACACTGGCTTCTTGCCGACGGCCGTCGTGCCAGCATCGATCCGCGTGACCCGGTCATCGCCCGAGCGCTCGGTCTCGGGTCCGCTCCAATCCGCCCCGTCGGGACTGATCTGCTGCGCATCATTCCCGAACGCCCGCCGGTCGCAATCCCTGAGGTAGGCGCGATCGGAGAGCCGACGGGTTTCGCGGTGCCGTTCGATCGAGTCGGCAATGTCGCCGATGTCGGCGGTAGATATCTAGTCGCAAGGCAAGGCGGAGCCGTCGACATTCCCGAGACCGCTGCCCTCGTCCTCGCTTCCGGCTCGGGCATGCACTCCGCCGATGAACGGACTCTCGCTGCCATTCCCGTTGCCCCGGCGGTGGACCTTGGCTCTTTGCCGTCGGCCGTTCCCACCTGGTCGGATGCTAGCGGCTGGCTCTGCGTCGACGCAGGCGAGACCGTCACGGCTACTCGTGACTCCGTCGCCGCTGGCGACATCGTCGCTTACCCCATGCTTCCCGACGCCCCCATCTCCCTTTCCGGCTACCTCGGACCCGGCACCACCGTTGCTATCCGGACCCGGGATGGACTCCACGTGGTGTCGTCGTCCGGGGTGAGGCATAGAGTCGAAGACTCTTCTGCACTGCAGGCATTGGGATTCACTGTGCCACCAGAATTGCCGTGGAGCGGAATCTCGGCGCTGCCTGAGGGGCCGGAGTTGAACCGGGACGCGGCACTGCAGCCTTCGTGATTAGAACGGGATTACTTCGTCCATCATGTCGGCACCAGGTTCAAAGACTGCGCCGAAGTTTCCCTCGACGACTGCGCGGGCGTAAAACTCACTCTCCTCATTCTGTAGTTGTTCGTATTCCTCCATCTGTTCGGCAAATAGCAGCTGGGAGTATCGGTCGAGTACCACTTCAGCGGCATCCGCAGCAGCCTCACCAGCGGCGAAAACCGGATCGCACATGATTCGGGCGACTCGTTCGGCTTCGTCGATGACTTCGGAGGATTCGCTGAGGTCGGGGACGATTGGTTCGCCACTCAGGTCCTCGAATGCTCGCTTCCGTCCAATTAGTCGACCGGCACGCTTGGCTTGTGCAACTGCAGTCTTGATCTCTTCTGCCATCGCTTCGCGGACCTCGGCGGCGGTCACTGCCTCCATGCACTCATCCATGAAGGACTTGCGCTTGTCGTTGTGAGCACGCAGAGAGGACACCGAACGCTGCAAGTTCTGCGCGACGGTCACTCGACCAAGTCTCGCTGCAGGTCCGGCCGGCATCGAGGCAGCCTCCGGCCCGCCCTTGACGGAGCGGTATACCTCACGACTGTCGGAGTAGCGGGTAACTCCGAAGAGACCCGCGGTCTTCATCATGTGGTGCCGTGAGCACAGGCAGTGCAGGTTCTCAGTGTCGGTGGGGCCTCCTTCGTTGGGATTGTCGTGGTCGTATTCGTGGATGTGGTCGATTTCGCAGAGGTCAGCGGTCACCTCGCAGCCGGGGAATCGGCAGGTTCCGTCACGAGCCATGACGAAGGCACGCTGCGCGTCGGTAGGTGCGTAAGCCTCCACGGTGCTGTCACCAATCACTCGCATTGATGCCACCTTTGCCAGGAACCCCTTGGTTGCGATGTCACTGAGTGGTCCGGTTTGGGTCATGTATCCGGGACCTGAACCGAAAGCAGGGAGGTAGAGGTTCAAGCACACCTTCACTTCAGCGGTGCCGTGGACCATGTAGGTCAGGGCATCGGGCAGAGAGCACTTCTTAGCCTTCGCGATCTCTTCCAATGCCGCCATGAACTCCACTGCCCGCGCCTTGTCCAGTACCGCAGTCATGTACGAGGTATGCAGGTCAGACTGGATACCGATGCCTTCACTGGGGAGGTCCCCGAGGGTGGTCTGGTCAAGGTTCTTTGGGCGTACCGGCGGATCCAAGATGGCGACGAGATGCTGAACCTGGTTGTAGAAGGTACGGAATCCCGGCAGCACCTCACCGTCTTCACTAGGGGTGATCAGCGGAAGCAGGCCGAACTCGACGTCGGAGAGGAACTCTTCGGCCAGGGGCTCGACACAGCGGGCGAGTCCCTGCAGGTACTCCAGTGGCAGGAATGCGCGAGCCCGAAGAACCTCAGCAATGCGAGGAAGTCGGCGCAGCATGATGCCGATACGGATGTAAGAGCGGGTCTGGGAGCGGCTAAGTCCCAATGCCATCTTGGTGCGTTCGGCCAGTGCGTTGATGTCCTCCTCAATGTCGGATGGGGTGCAGTAAGTAGCGATGCGGAGATGAGATTCGGAAAGAGCCAATGGGGAAGCGGCAACGGCCGCGCATGCCGTTTCGTGCAGGTAGCGCGGAGCGTCATCGCGAAGTGCCTCGGCGAAGATTCCGGAGAGCCGGGAACGGCCACGGCCGAGACGGGTGTACACCTCGTCAGCGTCGTCAAAAGGGTTCTCTGGTGGTGCCAGTGGGTCGCCGAAAATGCCGGTGGAGACAGATGAGTAGTAGTCCTCGTGTGAAGTATCGGTGAACTGCTCGTTCAAGCTGGCGTAGAAGTCGTTGAAGACAAGGTCCCCGTCCATGGCATTTCCTCCCCCCCCTCTGTGTTGTGTTGTGCCACCATCATAGAACGCTAGTTCGATAGCGATCAAGGGGAAAATATGAACTTCCGGTGAATTTAGGAGGTGGTCTTTCTGCCGCTGACGTCGGATTATTGTCGTCGCACTGTCGTGGCAATGAGTACCACGATCGCGAAGAAGATGGCCGTAAGGGCGGATGTCGAGGCGACGAATAAAAGACGTCGGCCGGGGACAGGATCTGAAGGGATCGGTGAACTCGGGGCGGCTACGGGAACCATGTCGCCATTGTTGAGTGCCGTAGTTCGAGGCCACGTTAGAGCAGCTACAGGATCGACGACGCCAACGCCGACCCCGGCAGCACCTGGAACTGGAGAGGCAGTGTCGATGATTGTGGTTCGAACCTCCACGGGACTGAGGCTTGGTTCTCGGGAGATCATCAGTGCAGCGGTCCCTGCGACGACGGGTGCCGCGAAACTGGTTCCGACCACCGGCCCCGGCGTACTTCCTCTATAGACCGAATCGACGATCATCTCGCTGCGCGGGTCGAGCCCGACTACCGGACCGCCATGAGCAGCCACGTCGACCCAGGAACCAGTAAGAGCCCAGGTTTCGGCGGAGGTATCAGCGAAGCCTGGACCGTCCGAGTTCTGGACTGCGGTTACGGCGAGGACCTCCGGCAGTACCGCGGGCCAGGAAATGTACCCCTCGGGACATTCCTCGGAGATATTGCCAGCGGCGGAAACCACCACAGCGCCTTGTGATTCTGCGTGGGAGATCGCGGCCTCGACCTCATCAGAGCCTGCAGGCCGGGAGCCTCCAGGTGAACATGACACTGTCGAGATGTTGATGACACGAGCACCGGCCTCCACTGCTGATCCGATTGCTGTCGCAAGCGACGAGAGATTTCCCACCTCACCAGCGGTCTGCCGGATCGACAGGATCGAGGAGCCCGGAGCCACTCCATAGACCGAGTCGTCGCCCGGCTCAGCGGCGATGATGCCGGCGACGAAAGTACCGTGGGCGTCGCAGTCATGGAAAGCACCGGAGCCATCCACCAGATCGCCGCCGTCGATGACCTCGCGCAGTCGCGGATGTGGGGAGACCCCTGTGTCGATCACCGCGACAGTCACACCGTCGCCCCGGCTGAAGTCCCATGTGGAGGTCCAATCGGAGCGGGGGAAGGGGACGTCGAGAAGCGAAGGGTCTGACAATCCCGTTTCGGGGCACTGAGTCGGCTGGGCCTGAACCTGAGTGGGGACGAGCAGCAGGCCGACGAGTGACACGGTGATGGCTACTAGCAAGAACCACCTCATGACAGCACTGCCTGGAGAAGCCGGGGCACCTCCGCGATGACGGCAGCCAACGGAATGCTTGCCGCGATGGCGGCGGTTTCGGCGATCTCGATGAGGCGTCTGGTCAGCGGAGTGATGCGGTCTCCGGAGAGGGCCGCGAGTGCTGTGGAGCTGGCGGGTACAAGCACGAGGATGATTGCGACCGGCCACCATCCGAGCGTCCAAAAATGCCAGGCGGCTGCCATCACGATCACCGATGCGCCGGTGAGTAGCGCTGCAGACGGCACCTTGCGAGCGTGTCCGCGAGATTGGATCACCATCACCACAATTGCCATGCTGACCAGCGCGTATGTCCATCCGGAAGGTTCTGTCAGAAGCGCCGCCGAGGCGGCCACAGCGGTGACGGCAGAGATGGCGGTGAGGTATCCATCGATGAGTGAACCGGCGTGGGAAGCGGAAGTATGAGGGTCGGTAGTGTGGCCGTCGCTCGGAAATGGCTCGCCAGCGGCAGGCACTGCGGGGACACGGACCCGGGCGAAGGCGACTGCGACCGTCGGGGCGGCGACCACAGACAGCAGCCCCACCGTGACCGTCAGCGCCCACACGACACCTGGGTCATCGAGCCAAAAGCGCAGCCCCGCAACGACAGATGCACCGAACGCTGCGGCAGCACATGCCGCGGACCCCATTTTGGTTCCAGTGCATCCGGTCAATCCGGCAGCGATGACCAAACCTAGCGACAGGCCACCGGCGAACTCCCAGGATTCAGGGGATGTGCCAGCCACTGCGATGCCTGCTGTCCCCGTGAGAACCGCTACCTGCCAACACAGAACGCCTTGGACAGAGACGGGCGCACCCCTCGACACAGTGACGAACAACGCGACCGCCGCAGCTAGCGACAACACGCCGGCGACACCTGCGCTCCAGACCGGCGCGGTTGCTGCGGATAGATACACCGCGACCGCCAATGGCGCGACGGCGATCGAGGAGATCCCGCACGCCACCGGGACATCGACGACGCCGACACCGTTTGAGCCATCGGCCAGGACGTCTGAAACATCGGTGATCATGGGTTCAGGCAGGATTTCTGCCTCGTCGTCGAGAGTCAGTCGATCGCCGTGAGTGACCTGAAGAGACGCCAGCGTGGACATAGGATCCGCGGTGCTTCCGCCTGGAAGACGCAGCCGCCACCTTCCATCGGTGTCGGCTATTCCATTGCTAGCGGCTAAGTCGAGGATCTCCGGCACCAGGTCCGCCACCGGCACGTGCGCTGGCGCCATCACGTCGATTCGACCGCGCTCGGGTATGTCCACCCGAACGCGGATCGCCTGTTCAATCATGTTTCCCCCTTGTCCCCGGAACCCACCGCTTGGCGGGCACACGAGCACATGCTGACTTATGCTCTCGGTCACGTCCATCGGGAATAGGGGAATCCGGGGCGGATTGTGGATAACTGCCGTTCCGGGGAAAACAGGGGGAACCATGGGGAAGAGTTCTGTCGCGCCGGAGATCATGCCGGGGGAGATCACACCGCAACCACCGCCGGAGGCGCCCGAACCGGAGAAAATACCGCTGGTCAGGGCGCTTCTGCCGGTGGTGATGCTGGTTGCGGTTGTGGGCATGGTCGGAGTTATGGTCGTCTCCGGCGCCGCGCGGAATCCGATGACTTTTATTTTCCCGATCATGATGGTGGTGTCCACCTTGGCAATGCTGTCGGGAGGTGGGGCGAAGAAGTCCTCGGACCTGGGAAAATCCCGCCGCGAGTACGCTCGCCACCTCACTGAGATCCGCTCCTCCATCGCGGATTCGGTTCGCGCCCAGCACCGCAGGCTCCGCCACATTCACCCAGATCCAGCGGACTTGTGGCCGCTGGAGGCAACCAACCGCCTCTGGGAAAGATCGCTTGACGACGCCAACTTCGCTGCAATCCGTGTCGGCCTCGGCGTCCAATCCCCAGCCACGCCTGTAGTGGCTCCAGAGATTGCCTCCCCGGACACGCTCGATCCCGTCAGTGCCGTGGCGCTGAGAAGAGTGATCCGCTCCTCGCGGACGGTGCCAGAGCTCCCGGTCGCAGTGCGGCTCAGTGATTTTCCGGTGCTGGCCATCGGTGGAGATCCGGCAGATTCGCGGGCTCTGGTCAGGGCGATGATGGCGCAGTTGATCGTGTTGCATTCCCCTGATGACGTGCGAATATGCTCCGAATCGCCGCACTGGGAGTGGCTGAAATGGGTGGCGCATCACGGCCCTGGAGACGCCACCCTGACCGTCGAGATTGTTGATGGAGGACAACCAACAGGAGAGGGGACATGTGTCATCGCGGTCGGTGACATCTCTGCTGAATTGTGGGACCGCGCAGTGAATAGCGGACTCGCACTCGCTGTCCGGACGGGCAGGATCGTGGCCACTACTACATCCGGGGATGAAGATTTCGCATCTGCGGATGGGTTGTCGGTGGAGGGTGCGGAGGTGGTGGCTCGGCGCGTCGGGAAGCATCGCGGGAGCGTGCGGGAGGAGAAGGGCGACGACCGAGACGCGGTGCTGGTGGAGCTGGGCCTGGAGCCTCCTCCGTTGCACGTGGACCCGCCGGTGCGGCGGGGCAGAGACCGGTTGCGGGTTCCTGTGGGATCGCGTGACGACGGCTCCGTGGTCCACCTCGACATCAAAGAATCCGCCGAAGGCGGCGTGGGACCGCATGGACTTTGCATTGGCGCGACGGGCAGCGGAAAGAGCGAATTGTTGCGCAGTGTGGTGTTGGCGATGGCGGTGACGCATCCGCCTGAGCAATTGAACTTTGTGCTCGTGGATTTCAAGGGTGGAGCGACATTTCTTGGGCTGGAAGAGATGCCGCATGTTTCCGCGGTGATTACCAACCTGTCCGATGAATTGGTGCTCGTCGACCGCATGCATGACGCACTTTCCGGTGAGATGACTCGGCGTCAAGAAGCGCTCCGTGCGGCTGGGGCATACAAGAATGTGAGCGATTACGAGGAAGCCCGGCGCGCCGGGCGCCACGATCTGGAACCGCTGCCGGCGCTGGTGATCGTGGTGGATGAGTTCTCTGAACTGTTGGCGGCGCGTCCGGAGTTTGCGGAGTTGTTCGTGGCGATCGGGCGATTGGGGCGCAGTTTGCACGTGCATCTATTGCTTGCGTCGCAGCGTCTGGAAGAGGGGCGGCTGCGAGGTTTGGACAGTCATTTGTCATATCGCATTGGCCTTAAGACGTTCTCCGCCGCCGAATCCCGTGCGGTGCTGGGCGTTCCGGATGCGCATCTGCTGCCGTCCATTCCTGGGCTGGGGTACCTGAAAAGCGATGCGGGTGCGGCGACGAAGTTCCGTGCGGCGTATGTGTCCGGGCAGGTGGAGCAAGTCCGCGCTGTCGCGATGGGAGGGACGGACCGGGCGAGGGTCGTGGAATTTACCGCGGCTGGCGTGCCTGAGGTACCAGTGTCGGTGACAACGGAGGGGACCGGCAGGACGCTGCTATCGACGACGGTCACCGCGATGAACCACATTCCGCACAGTGCACACCGGGTGTGGCTGCCGCCGCTGCCGGATGCGCTTGTACTGGAGACCTTGACGCCGGGGGCCAGGCTGACCGCTGCTGTCGGCATCGTCGACGACCCGCTGAAACAGCGCCAGAGCTCCCACGTGGTTGACCTGTCTGGTGCTGGTGGGCACCTTGCTGTGGTGGGTGCGCCGAGGTCGGGGAAGTCTACGACGCTGCGGACCCTGGTTCTGGCATTGGCCCGGTCCACTCCGTCGGCGTCGCTGCAGTTCTTCATCATCGATTACGGTGCTGCTGCGCTGGTGGACCTAGCTCGCCTGCCACATGTGCGGTCGGTGGCCCACCGTGGTGATACCGCGCGGATCACCCGAACTATCGCTGAGGTGTCCATCGCAGTCGATGACCGCGAACGCGCGTACCTAGACAACGGATGGCACTCCGTGGAGGAGGCGCGGTACGCAGGGGAGGCTGACCTGGTCCTTGTCATCGATGGTTTTCCTGCGTTGCGCACCGACCACCCGGATCTCGCTGATCGCGTGCAACGTGTCATTTCAGACGGGCTCGCGGTGGGCGTGCATGTGGTGTTGTCCGCGCATCGCTGGACCGAACTGAGGCCCGCGGTCCGCGACCTCATGGGCTCACGGATCGAACTTCGACAGGCCGAAGCCATCGACTCGGTGTACGACCGGAAGGCAGCCAAACTTGTTCCGGAGTCGCCAGGTCGGGGACTGGTTGCTGGTGGGCGGGCGCTGCTGGTGGCTGATTCCACTCCGGCGGATGTTGATCGGATCGCCGCACACTCGCGCACGCGTGGCGACAAGGACGCGGAACCGCTCAGGCTCCTGCCGGAGAACATCGATGCCACTCTCCATCCCGGCGCGATTGCACTCGATGAGGAGCGGCTCGCTCCGGTATTTTTCCGTCCGGACAAGGATCGGCATCTTGTGATCGTCGGTGCGTCTGGGTCGGGGCGTACGAATGCGGTGACCCTTGTCGTCGACACGCTATTGGACAGCCACCCGACGATGAAATTCCTGATCATCGACTATCGCCGCAGTCTGCTTGGGCACGTACCGTCGCAGCGGCTGGCGGGGTACGCAGGATCGTCCACCGTTGCTGGACCGCTGGTAAAAGAGCTTGCCGACGCCCTCCGCGCACGCCTCCCCGGCCCAGACATCACCGCGGAACAATTGTCCGCGCGTGATTGGTGGGAGGGCCCGGAAGTCACTGTTGTTGTCGATGACCAAGACCTCGTCGGCGGAATTTCGGGGAACCCGCTGGCGCCGCTGGCAGAGCTGATTCCGCATGCGGTGGATATTGGGTTGAGAGTGATCGTCGGGAGGCGAATCAGCGGAACCATCCGCGCGCTGCACGAACCGTTTCTCGCCGCGGTGCGCGACTCAGGCGCTGCGGCAATGGTGCTGTCAGGGACGCGTGACGACGGCCCCCTATTCGGTATCACCCCCACCAACCAGGCACCTGGCCGGGGCCATTGGGTGGAGCACGGCGGCACCCCAAGGGTCGTCCAGATGCTGGAGGTGAACCGTGCTGCTAAATGACAGGATCGTGAACCTGTGGGGCTCGACCGCAGGAGACGAGGTCCACGGGGACCCCGAGCTCGTGATCGTCCCGTCCTACTGGGGTAACCACAGATTCGACCTCTTGGGCCGGCCCGCGGTGAGCGTGTCCGAGGCGCTCTTGGAACTTGGAGAGCCAGCGCGTTCCGTGAGCTTCCTCGTTGAAGTAGAGGCTGGCCGTGTCTGTATATCCAGGTTGGACTTCGCCGAACGCACCGTCGCTGGAACCCTGCTGCACCATGACGGGAGGCCCTCTGACGTTGTCCTTGGATACCTCGAGGAGACCGGGGACGACCCAGATGACTGCGAGTTCATCGTCGCAGCCGGGCTCAAGGACCCAATGATTGCCGACCTATGGCGGCGAGGGCTTCTCGCCTATCCAGTTCCGGTGCACCTGCTAGGTAAGGGAATGTCCGGGGCTGCGCCGGTGATGGAGCAGATCGCTGAACCTGTCGAAGATGCTCTTGGTATTGACGCGATCCGCGCCCGGATGCGCGGCGCCGAGCCCGAACCACGAAGCCGGACCAGCGCACTGACCGCGGCGGCAGCAGTAGCAGTTCTCGCTGCGGTTGGCGCCGTGACCTGGCAGATTAGCCAGCGAGCCGGGCAGGAGGAGGAACCGGTGGTTGTCGCTGAAGAGAAGACAGTCATCCCTGAAAGCCCTGGACCGGAGCTGACAGAACGTGCTGGCGAAGGCTTCGCGCTCACAATGCCGTCAACCTGGGATGTCGTGCCAGAGGCTGTCGAAGGGATGCTTGTCCTTCACGACGGAGGAACGATGAGAGTCCTGGCAACAGTCGGGGAGCGAGTACAGGGTCTCAACCTAGAAGCCGTCCAAGTGGGACTGACCGAGATCGCCGAGACCAACCCGGAGATCGGATATATCAGGACCGAGCAGCACGACGGTGACGGATTCATAGTTCACGAAGAGCGGCCGGAAGACGGTTCGGTGGTGATCTGGCACCACCGCATGGAGAACGACAGACAACTGAGCGTGGGCTGCCAATACCGCGGTCCGATCGTGCCGCAGGTCCGACCCCAGTGCACTGAGGCAGTCGTCTCAATGAGGCTGACGTAATTTCTGGGAACCAGAAGGGGTGTTGGTTACGTCTAACTAGGTGCAAGGGCAGGAAAGCTTTTGCACCATCACATGACATGAAGGGGGAATGATGGCCGAGTCATTGTTCACTACCGAATCCAGCACGATGATGACCACCGCCGGTCAGGTCGACGGCGTCAATGCGGAAGTCCAGGGGGAGCTGACCCGCCTGCGGGGAACGGTCGACGGCATGGCCGGCCAGTGGCAGGGTCAGGCGAAGATGGCCTTTGACGAGTTGGTCACCCGATGGGATGCCGCCGCGCATTCGCTGTCCGGTGCGTTGACGGACATTTCTGAGACGATCCGCGGCAACTCCCGCGCGTTCGACGGCGCCGAGGACACCGGCGCAGCAGCCTTCAACCAGGTCGCAGCCGGTGGAGCCGGTCTGCTGAATCTGTAGAACAACCAGGGGGACAACACAATGACCGACGTAATCCGCTATCAGTTCGGTGGCATCGCCGCCGGCGTAGACGACATCCGCAGCACTTCGATTCGAATCACCGGACTGCTGGACGACCTCAAGGCCCGTATCCAGCCGATGACCGCAGTGTGGGAAGGCGAGTCCTCGGCCGCCTACCAGGACGCGCAACTGCGCTGGGACAACGCCGCAGCCGAACTCAACATGATCCTGGAAGCAATCGCTCGTACCGCAGGTGATGGCAACGACCGCATGGCAGAGATCAACCGCCAGGCCGCAGCTTCCTGGTCCTGACTAACCGGCGCCTTCCCCGGGAATCCGTTTCCTCGGGAGGGCGCTTTCGTATGCCTAGAGGCGGGATTTTGCCTGGTGGCGTTCCGTCTGTAGACTGAACAACTTGTGTGCGCGTGCTCCCTCGGAGCATGCACGTCTTCCTCGGGTCTCCACCGGCCGCCGGGGCGGAATGGCGCGCGCGCCGGCCGGCAGTTGCTTTCAAAACCGAAGGAGTCACTATGGCTACTTTCCACCCCAAGGACGGTGACATCGAGCGCAAGTGGTACGTCATTGACGCCGCTGACGTGCGCCTCGGCCGTCTCGCCACCCATGCCGCCGGCCTGCTGCGCGGCAAGGGCAAGGCGTACTTCGCTCCTAATGTTGACTGTGGCGACCACGTCGTCATCATCAACGCCGACAAGGTTGACATCTCCTCCAACAAGCGTGACCGCGAGATGCGCTACCGCCACTCGGGCTTCCCGGGTGGACTGAAGTCCATGACCCTCGGCCGTTCGCTCGAGGTCAACCCGCAGCGTGTGCTCGAAGAGTCCATTCGCGGAATGATGCCGCACAACAAGTTGAGTGACGCTTCCTTCAAGAAGCTGCACGTGTTCGCTGGCGCTGAGCACCCGTACGCCGGTCAGCAGCCCGAGAACTACGAGATCAAGGTGGTTTCCCAGTGACGAACGAAAACGTCGAGAACCAGGTTGAGGCCACCGAGGCCACGATCGAGGACGTCGAAGCAGTTGCCGCCGCCGCCGTCGAGGACTTCACCTCCACCATCGGTGACGCCCTGGTCGAAGAGTCCGCTGAAGAAGAGACCGTCGCTGTCGAGCCGGCCACCCTGGATCACCCGATCCAGACCGTCGGTCGTCGTAAGCGCGCCGTCGCCCGCGTCGTTCTGACCGCCGGCACCGGCGAGATCTCCTGCAACGGTCGCGACATCGAGGATTACTTCCCGAACAAGCTGCACCAGCAGGAGATCAAGGATCCCCTGGTTCTGCTCGAGCGTGACGGTCAGTTCGACGTCCGCGCCCGTATCCACGGTGGCGGAGCTTCCGGACAGGCCGGCGCCCTGCGTCTGGCTATCGCCCGTGCTCTGAACGAGTTCAACCCGGAGGAGCGCGCAGCACTCAAGAAGGCTGGCTTCCTCACCCGCGACGCTCGTGCCGTCGAGCGCAAGAAGGCTGGTCTGCACAAGGCCCGTCGCGCCCCGCAGTACTCCAAGCGTTGATCGGACGCAGCGCTTGCGCTGCATCTGCTCTTCTACGCTGTGGCGTCGAGGCGAACCACCCCGTACCGGTTTCTCCGGTGCGGGGTGGTTTTTTCTTGTCCAGCCACAAAAGGCGTTGGGTCTGCTGGCTCAGGGAGCGTAATCAGCCGGAACCATCGCTGCCCTCTGAGCGTGCGCCGAACCCCCTATATCCGTTGCAGATCCGAGTTCGCTGTGCAACAACTACAGGGTCTTCGGGCTACGTAGACAGGGGGTTGTTCAGCGAGCGCCACCGGCCCCGATTCAGTGGGTGTTGTAGGACCTGAGCCCCGGCGATTTCTGTCTCTGAACCCAAAAGATGGGGGCGCTGACCAGCGTCGTTCACCCGATTGTGGACCAGTTCATCGCGATTCGCGGAAGTAATATCTCTCTGTTGCACTACTTCCGCGGACATGTGATCGCCAGCGGAACCGGGACAGATATGGGGAACGCGATGGCGGAGACAGCGCTAATGACTGCGAAGAAGCCCGTGCGTAAGCGCGGCGGTGTCCGTCGTGCACCGGCGTTAGATGGCCTGCGCGGTTTCGCCGTGTTGGCGGTGGTGATCTATCACTTCTTCGGGGATGTCATGCCCGGTGGTTACCTCGGCGTCGACGTGTTCTTCGTGCTGTCTGGGTTCCTGATTACATCACTGCTGATCAGGGAAAAGGTCACCACCGGCCGGGTCGATCTCAAGGACTTCTGGCTTCGCAGGTTCCGCAGGATCGTGCCGGCGGCACTGGTCGTTCTCGTTGTAGGCACCGCTGCCGCATCGTTAGTCGGAGGTGATCCCGCGGTCGGCCTTGGCCTCCAGTTCCTGGGCACGTTGCTGTTTGCGAACAACTGGTTCCAGATCGCCGATTCTCAGTCATACTTCGCTGACTCTGGTGTGCAGATCTTCGCTCACTATTGGTCGCTGTCGGTAGAAGAGCAGTTCTATGTCGTCTGGCCGTTGCTTTTCGTCGTCTTGCTGGCGGTTCTTGCTCGACGCGGATACACAAACGGCTCTGGTCGGGCAAGGGCATCGGTGTCTTTCGGGCTAGCGGCCCTGTCGTTCTATTGGATGCTGGTGAACTTCGACGAGAACCTCGACCCGACTCGGGTGTACTACGGCACTGACACGCACGCCTTTGGATTGCTGATTGGAGCAGGACTCGCGTTTGTCCTGACTACGGCATCGAATTCTGCGGACACTGACAGCTGGCCAGCTGACTGAGGGCCTCTCAAGAGCAGGGTGTCGATGACACTCGTCGGCGTGGCCGCCTTCTTCGGCTTATTGTTCTTAGTCTTCACGATGGGCGACACCGCACCGGTGACCTACCGAGGCGGACTGCTCGCCGCATCGATTCTCACTGCGATCGTGCTCCTTGTGTGCATTCGAGGGGATAACGCTCTCGCGAGGCTCTTCGACACCCGCCCGATGCGCTGGCTCGGCGAGCGCTCATTCAGCCTGTACCTGTGGCATTGGCCCGTCGTCGTTATTTTCGTGGAACTCCTCGGCCGCACGGAACTGCCAGACACAGTGATGATCTCCGGGGTCATCGCGGTGGTGATCTCGTTGCCGTTGTCGTCGTGGTCCTACAAGTGGATCGAGACGCCAATCCGCCGCAAGGGATACAAGGAGATCTTCAGTGACCTTGCGGGGCCACAGGCCCCGGCACTGCGTCGCTTTACGACGTTTACCCTTCCCCTCACCCTCCTCATCATCTGCTCATGGGGAATTGTCACTGGACCACAAGAAACTGAGCTGCAGCGCCAACTCAACGCGATCGAGGCGGAGCAGGCAGCAGAGCAGGCTGACTCACTGGACAATCTGGGCCGGGAGTTGCCGACATGAGACCAAATCACCGTGATTGGCGATTCGGTAACGATGATGGCTCAGGAAGCTTTGGCCGAGCGGTTCCCTGGTGTCTACACCGATGGGGAGGTGAACCGGCACTACATCGCGGCCGAGCAGATAATCGTCTCGATGGAGACGGCGGGCACGCTTGATCCGTTTGTCGTGCTGGGCTTTGGCACCAATGGTCCAGCCGCCGGATATGGGGACCCGACGCTCTTAGACCGACTCATCGAGCAGATCGGCGACGATCGGGTGATTATCCTGGTCAACCCATGGGGCGATGAGATGCACATCCCCGATGCGGTCGAGGAGGTTAGGGATGCCGCGAAGACATACGACAATGTCTACGTCGCCGACTGGTGTGGCACCGCGGCAGCGAATTCGTGGGCGTTGTACCCGGATGGGGTGCATCCAACGCCGGATGGAGCCTCCACCTATGTCGATGCGATCGAGGCGGCCCTGCAGCAGTGGGTGGACGGCGACAAGGAGATTCCGGCGACACGGGTGTGTATCCGTCCTTAGAGTTCCCCGTGATCTATAGCGCTCGATCTGTTTTCCGGGCGGTCTAGTGGCACAATGAGCCGTTGACCCTCTTCCTCAACCCAGGAGATACAGCCGAACATGTCCCGTCTTTTCGGTACCGATGGTGTTCGCGGGCTCGCCAACCAGGCGCTCACCGTCCCGCTCGCGATGAAGCTCGGAGCTGCTGCAGCCACGGTGCTGACCCGTGGCTCGGATCCATCCAAGCGTCGTCCTACCGCCGTGGTGGGTCGTGACCCGCGTGTCTCTGGCGAGATGCTTGCCGCTGCATTGTCGGCGGGCTTGGCGTCGAAGGGCGTGGACGTGCTGCGCGTTGGCGTGCTGCCGACCCCCGGTGTGGCGTTCCTGACTGATGAGTACGGCGCTGAACTTGGCGTCATGGTGTCCGCCTCGCACAACCCGATGCCTGATAACGGCATCAAGTTCTTCGCATCCGGCGGCACGAAGCTCGATGACTCAGTGGAGAAGGAGATCGAGCGCGCTCTCCTGGAACTTGACGAGACCGGTCCGACCGGTGCCGGAGTCGGCCGCATCTTCGAAGAGGCCACCGATGCATTGGATCGCTACCTGATCCACCTGGCGCACGCGGTTCCGCAGAAGCTCGATGGCATCCGTGTTGTCGTTGATTGCGCTAATGGCGCGGCCTCTGAGGCGGCCCCCATGGCGTATGCCGCGGCTGGTGCGGATGTCGTGGCAATCCACGACAAGCCGGACTCTTACAACATCAACGCTGATTGCGGCTCGACCCACATTGAGATCGCCCAGCGTGCAGTCCTGGAGCATGGTGCGGACCTGGGCCTGTCCCACGACGGTGACGCTGACCGTTGCTTGGCCGTGGACAGCGAAGGCAACATCATCGACGGTGACCAGATCATGGCGGTGCTGGCTGTCGCGATGAAGGAAGCCGGACTGCTGCACCACAACACACTGGTCGGCACGGTCATGTCCAACCTTGGTCTGAAGCTCGCGATGGATGAGCAGGGCATCGATCTGCGCACCACCAAGGTTGGTGATCGCTACGTGCTCGCCGACCTCAACGCCGGCGATTACTCGCTCGGCGGCGAACAGTCCGGCCACATTGTGATCCCGGACCACGCCACCACCGGTGACGGAACTCTCACCGGCCTGTACCTGATGGCACAGATGGCCAAGACCGGTAAGTCGCTGGCCGAATTGGCCTCCGTGATGAAGGTGCTGCCGCAGACTCTCATCAACGTCCCGGTCGTGGACAAGACGGCCATCGTCGATAACCCCGAGGTCAAGGCTGCTATTGCCGCTGCCGAAGAAGAGCTTGGCAACACCGGTCGTGTGCTGCTGCGTGCCTCCGGTACGGAGGAGCTTTTCCGCGTGATGGTCGAGGCCGCCGACGCGGAGACCGCTCGCAAAATCGCCGGCCGACTTTCGGCAGTTGTCGCTTCGGTCTAGCGAATATTTCCACGGGATAAACTGAGGCCCGTAGAATCACTCTTCAGGACGCCGGATTCGGTGAGATACCCAGCTCGCCGGTCCGGCTCAGTCAGTCTCATGGAAGAAGGTACTGGTAGTGCCGGATACGCCGGACATGTCGAGCATCGAGGCGCGTTTTGCCCCTGGTGAAGCTGATATCCCTGTCGAGGTTGTGGATCGGGATGGAGTGGTGCAGGGGGCCGTCGGGAAGCTTGAGGCGCATGTGCCGCCGGGCATCCTGCACCGCGCGTTCTCCCTCTTCCTCTTCGATGATGAAGGCCGGATGCTGCTGCAGCGTCGGGCGAAGGCGAAGTACCACTCGCCTCTGTTGCTGACCAACGCCACCTGCTCCCACCCGCTGCCGGGTGAGCCCGTCGTTGATGCCGTAGAGCGTCGCGCCGGCGAGGAACTCGGGGCGAAGGTGCATGATCTCGAGGAACTAGGCGTGGTGATCTACCAGGTCGACGACGAGCGCACCGGTCTCTCGGAGCATGAGTACAACCACGTGTACGCGGGACGAGTGGACATGGACACCATTGATCTCAACCCGGACGAGGTGGACGAGATCGTCCTCCTTACCCCGCAGGCGCTCGCCGAGCGACGCGCCACCGAGCCGTTCACGCAGTGGTTCAACCACGTGTGGGGCATCGGATCGGAGAAATTCTCGAAGTATGGCTTCGATATCGAGGGCGTCGAGGGAATTGATGGACCGGCGGACGCGGCGCAGGCCGCAGCTGGAGTGGACGTTGTCGTCGATGAAGGGGATCAGAAGTGACCGTGCCGGACAACCTTGATGACGGCCAGCCGACCCCGGAGCACATGCTCGGGTTCGCACCGTTCAGCAGCATCTCTGATGTTCCCCGCGGGATCGTCGGGGGAGCAGGAGACTTGCAGCGGTATTTGCCGGATGAGTCGGAGATCATCACCGAATTCGGCACCGCCTATGGCGAGGCCCATGCCAAGTCGATTTTGATCGGCGAGCACTCAGTGGTTTTCGGGCATCCTGCGATCGCAGTGCCGGTGACCTCCATCAGGACTGTCGCCCGAGTCGACGCAGAAGAAGGTCCGATCCGTTTCGGCATCGATGGCGACATCATCGGAATCGACGAGCTTCCGGAGCGACTTGCACCTCTTGGTGAGGCCGCGCGCGTTGCTTTGCGTGAGTTCGATGAGCCGGAGGAGGGCGTGCTCATCCGCATCCGTTCCGGCATTCCGCCCGCCGCGGGCCTGGGCGGTTCAGCCGCCGCGGCTCATGCCGTTATCGAGGGCATTCGTGCCTTCGTCGGCGGGGAGCTCTCTGAGGAGACGCGCTTTGAACTCGTCCAGACTGCTGAGCGAGTTGCGCACGGCAACCCCAGTGGGCTGGATGCCATGGCCACCCGTTCGAGGGTGCCGGTGATGTTCCATCAGGGTGAGACGCATGAGGTGAACGTCGGGAAGCCGTTCTGGCTTGTCATCGGTGACACGGGTGTCCGTGGAGCCACCTCGGATGCCGTGGCGCGCGTGCGCGGCTTCGTCAACCGTGACCCCGCTCGCGGTGAGGACCTGCTCAATCAGCTCGGTGAACTGACGCGCGGCGTTCAACGATTGCTTACCGACGGTGACGTCCCCAACCTCGGCGCCTGCCTCGACGCAGCACACCTGGCGCTGGAGGAGCTCGGCGTTGGACATCCGGCGACCAGCGAACTCGTCGCGGCAGCCCGCGAAGCTGGTGCTGTTGGCGCGAAGATTACCGGTGCTGGTTGCGGCGGCTGTGTCCTCGCTGTCGCAGAGAACGCAGAGATCGCCGACAAGGTCAGCCAAGCAATGACCGACGCCAATGGCGTGGCCACCTGGACCGTAGAAGTGGAGCGCAATTGAGCACCGCCACCGCAGTAGCGCACCCGAATATTGCGCTCATTAAGTACTGGGGCAAGCGCGACGCGGCGGTGCAGCTGCCGGCGACTGGGTCGCTGTCGTTCACTCTCGGTATCGCGCCGACGACCACCACTGTCACCCTGGATCCCGCCCTCGCGGAGGACACCGGTGAACTCAATGGTGAGCCGATGAATGACAAGGAAGTTAGCCGCGTGCGCCGGTTCCTCGATCTGGTGCGGGAGCGTGCCGGGGGAGAGAACCTGCCCAAGGCCTCGGTCGTCAGCGTCAATGAGATCCCGACCGGGGCAGGCCTGGCCTCCTCGGCCTCCGGATTCGCTGCGCTGACCCTGGCTGCCACGGCCGCTTATGGACTGGAACAGACCCCCTCGGAAGCCTCCGCGCTGGCTCGTCGTGGCTCTGGTTCGGCGTGCCGGTCCATCTTCGGCGGACTGGTCGAATGGCTACCCGGCGATGATGAGGATGAACTGACCTCCCATGCGGTTGAATTGCCGGATTCGGGACTGGAGCTAGCTCTGGTCGTCGCCGTGCTCAGCCCCGGTCGCAAAAAGATCGATTCCCGCGAAGCCATGCGGAACACCGTCGAGACCTCCCCGTACTTCCCGGCGTGGGTCGAGACAGTCCCGGGTGAAATTGAGCAGATGAAGGATGCCATCGCGGCCGCTGACTTTACTGCCGTCGGGCAGCTCGCAGAGTCCAATGCTATGCGGATGCACGCCTCGATGCTGGGCGCGACGCCGCCAGTGCGGTACTGGAACGCAGACTCTGTCGCGGCTCTGGACCTGGTCGCCACTCTGCGGGAGGAGGGCACCGAGTGCTACGCCACGATGGACGCCGGCCCGAATGTGAAAGTCATCTGCCGCCCCGGCGACGCCGAGACCATCGCCGAACGGTTCCGCGCTGAGTTCGGTGACATCGACGTGCTTGTCTCCGGCCACGGCCCTGCGGCGTACCTCGTCTGATGGGGTGGCCCACTGAGCCTCATGTGGGCGCTGCCTGCGGAAAGCTCTACGTCACTGGTGAATATGCGGTGATGACGCCGGGTGCCCGCGCGGTGCTCGTCGGCGTCGACCGTTTCCTCACGGCAACGGTTCGAGGTGCTGATGGCCCGGGTTTCGTGCGCTCTGCGCACTTCGGACCCGAGGGGGCTGACAAGCGTAAATACGAATCGCTTCCCGACGGTCACCTCACTTTCCTCACCCCACACTCCCCAGACATCGTCACTTCCGCAGTCCAGGTTGGCTACGAGGTCGCCGCACATCGCTCCGGTTCCGTGCGCGAACTGGAGATCTCCATCGAGTCAGATCTCGACGACCCAGAGACCGGCCGCAAGTATGGGCTCGGCTCCAGCGGAGCGGTCACGGTGGCGCTCATTGATGCGATTACGAAGGCACATGACTGCGCGCTGAGACCGGTCGAGTTGTTTAAGGCCGCGTATCTGGCATCGGCACGGGCGGGCGCCCTCGGCAGCAGCGGTGACATCGCGTGCAGTGCTGCTGGCGGACTGGTGTTGTACTCCCGTCCCGAGCCTGTCGACACCGACGGTGACCTCAATGAACTGATCGCCGCAGAGTGGCCCGGGCTCATTCTCGAATCCACCGATTGGCCGGCGGTCATGACTTTCCTCATCGGATGGACTGGACGTCCGGTGAAGACGGATGAGCAGCTGGTGGCGGCGGGGAAGACGTCGGGAAGCACGTATGAATCCCTTGCGGAGGACGCGACGGCGGCCTCCGACCGGCTATGGGGCTCCCTGGAGAACCCAGAGGAGATCATGGCCGCGGTCAGCGATATGCGTGTGGTGCTGCGCAAGCACGCGCAGGCCAGGGGAGTGGTCATTGAAACGCCCCTGCTTGCAGCGTTGTCGGACAGTGCCGATTCGCAGGGATTCGCTGGCAAGAGCTCTGGCGCCGGCGGCGGCGACTGCGGCATCGCGGTCGGGCTGCGCGATCCAGAAGCCGAAGACCAGATCCGGGCACGCTGGCGTGAGGACCTGATCCAGCCATTGGACGCAGGGCCGTGCCCGCGCAGGCCGTAGCGGAACCTAAACTAGGTTGGAACGTCGATGATATGAGGAGACCCCTATGAGCAACGCCCCGTTGGACCACGCAGCGATTCCCCTGAGTTGGGTTGGGCCGGTCCGGGTCAGCGGCAACGTCATGGAGGATGAGGTCAAGGTCCCGATGGCGACCTACGAGACCCCGCTGTGGCCCTCCTGTGGACGTGGCGCGAAGATCTCCCGAATGATTGAGGGGGGCATCACCTGCACTCTCGTCGACGAGCGCATGACTCGCTCTGTGCTGTTTACTCTCGACTCCGCAGCCTCTGCGGTAGTGGCGCGGGATGAGATTCTCGGCCGGATGCCGCAGCTTCAGGAGGTTGTAGGCCGCTCGAGCCGCTTCGCGAAGCTCATCGACATCAACACGCAGATCTCCGGTCGGCTTCTCTTCGTCCGTTTCGAGTTCACCTCCGGTGACGCTTCGGGCCACAATATGGCGACCCTCGCCGCTGAGAACCTCATGTCCTACCTCATGGAGCAGATGCCGCAGCTCGGTTACGGCTCCATCTCCGGAAACTTCTGCATCGACAAAAAGACCTCCGCCGTGAACGGCATCCTTGGCCGTGGCAAAAACATCATCGCCGAGGCCGTGATCCCGGAGGACATCGTTCGCGATCGACTGCGGACCACCTCAAAGCGGCTGGTGGAGCTCAACGAGCGCAAGAACTTCGTCGGATCCATCCTCGCTGGCTCTTTGCGGTCGGCTAACGCCCACTACGCCAACATGCTCTTGGCGTTCTACCTGGCGACCGGTCAGGACGCCGCGAACATCGTCGAAGGTTCCCAGGGAATCACCCAGGTCGAGGACGTTGATGGCGCTGTGCGTTTCTCCTGCACCCTGCCGAACCTCATCGTCGGTTCGGTGGGCAATGGCAAGGGACTGGACTTTGTCGAGAACAACCTTCGCGAGATCGGTTGCATGGAGGATCGCGAGCCGGGTGACAACGCCCGTCGTCTGGCAGCTCTGTGCGCATCCATGGTGTGGTGTGGCGAGTTGTCGCTGATGGCAGCGCAGACCAACGAAGGTGAGCTCATGGACACGCACGTGAACATCGAGCGCGCAGCAAAGTAACTCGCACAGCCTTCTCTTAATGCCTTCTGTGCATGTCCAGAGGTATTCCTTCAGTGACGGAACAGTGTTAGCCTCGTAAAATACCGGTAACGTTCACCGCGATCAATATCGGCGGTAGAGTCGGAATAATGCTGTCCGAAGGCCCGGTAACCCATGCCCGAGCCGTGTTGTGAGAATGGAAGTACAGATGAGCGAAGCAAACCAGGTGGCCGGTGTATCGGTCGGTATCGACGACATCTCCTTCGCCACGGGTTCCTACCGTGTCGACCTCGCGGACATCGCACCGCGACTCGGCACTGAGCCGGCGAAGTACCACAAGGGCCTCGGCCAGGAACAGATGTCCGTTGTCGCCGCAGACGAAGACCCGGTGACCATGGCTGCCGCCGCTGCGCTCCCGCTCATCGAGCGTGGCGGAACCGAGGGGCTGCGCACCCTGATGTTCGCTACTGAGACTGGCATTGACCAGTCCAAGGCTGCAGGTGTCTACGTGCACGAACTGCTCGGGCTGCCGAATAACGTTCGTACCGTCGAGATGAAGCAGGCATGCTACTCGGCTACCGCGGCCCTGCAGTTCGCCAGCGCGATCGTTGCTCGCAATCCCAAGGAGCGCGTGCTGGTTATTGCCTCCGATATCGCCCGCTACGACCTTGACTCGGCCGCTGAGCCGACCCAGGGTGCTGGCGCCGTCGCGATGATTATTTCCGCCAACCCGCGCGTTATTGAGCTCGACGCTGCCAACGGTGTCTTCACCAAGGACGTCATGGATTTCTGGCGCCCGAACTACCGTGCCCAGGCACTGGTTGAGGGCAAGCTCTCCATCAGCGCCTACGTTGAGGCTGTGGCCGGAGCATTTTCTGACTACCAGGCCAACGGTGGCTCGGACTTCAACGACATCGACTTCTTCAGCTACCACCAGCCCTTCACCAAGATGGCTCAGAAAGCGCACCTGGGATTGGCTGAGAGCCTCGGTATCGAGATCGACAAGGCAGCCGCCGACGAAAAGATCGGCGCAACCCTGGGCTACAACCGACGCATCGGCAACAGCTACACCGCCTCCGCCTACTTCGGTCTGCTGGCGCTGCTCGATACCGATGAGGATCTGACCGGTAAGCGCGTTGCCATCGCTTCCTACGGCTCTGGCTGTGTCGCCGAGTTCCTCACCGGTCGTGTCGTTGAGGGATACAAGAAGCACATCCGTGCCGACGAGCACCTGGAGATTCTGGACACCCGCGTCCAGCTCGACGACGCCACCTACTACGCCGCGCAGCAGCGCGTCATCGAGGACCAGGGCAACTACTCCAACCGCGAAGAGGGAATGCTCCGAGGCAAGGGCTCGTTCGCATGGGCCGGAGTTGAGGGCGACAAGCGAATCTACGTGCGCCGCTAGCCGTTCCCACACTGAGCCGGGGAGTCCACATCGGACTCCTCGGTTTTTGTGTGCCTAAGGATCCTCCCTCCGAAATTTCCGGGAACCGATTGGCGTCTCGCTACGTCCAACTAGTTGAGAGGACTTTCACACGGGGAGGGGCTTAAACATGCAGACCATCGACATCCTGGTCGAAGACGCCGAACGATTGGTGGCACGGATTAGAGAGAGCGCACGATCGCGGACGTCGCGCTGGGGTGATGTACCGAATGCGCCGTCCACTGCGGTTGGGCAGGGGTTTGGGGGCATCGGAACTCGGCTAGAGGTTGCCGTCGATAGACTTCGTGATCTCGGCAATGAGGGGGCCAGCCGCTTTGGCAGTCACGGACAGGCACTATCTGACTTACTCCAGTCTGTAGGACAGTCAGATGGCGCTAGCGCCGACATCCTGCGAGGAATGATTTCGAACGATGAGGCCAGCCTCTGATGGGGTTCGTGGCCGGTGGACTGGCTGAACTGCCTGCGCTGGCAGGCATCGCGGACGGTCTGAATGCGGAGGCCGGGCGATCAGCAGTCATGAAGGACCGCAGCAGCGATGTTGTCGCGGCTGCCTCGGCAGTTGATGGGTTCGATAAGACCGCTCTGATGGAGGTCAGTTCAGCGCTAGAGAAGACTGCCCAATCAGGTATCCCAGAATCGCAGCTGGATGTGTCGTGCCTGGGTTCGGGAGCGCCAGGAGTAGCAGGTCAAGCGACGGTGGATGCTAATCGTAGGTGCCAGAATCTTGATGGAGAAGTCGCTTCCGCAGGTGTAGTGCTCAACCAAGCAGCCTCTGTCTCGTCGTCGGTGATCTCCGAATGTGACTCCACGATTGGCTCGATGGTTTCGCAGGCGCTGCCGGTGGTGCAGGAATGTGCGTCGGCGAGCGCACGTGGCCTCATCAGTGTGGATGTTGCTGCAGACATCGCTGGGGGCGTGGTGGGTTCGTTGTTGGCAGCAGTTCACGGTGTGATCGCCAACCGAGATTCGACCGTAGAGGAGTCACTCGAATGCGCGGTCGCAGAATTGGAATGCGTGCCAGAGATCCTTCCAGAGGAATGCCCCGAGACGCACCCTCCGGCGAGAGAGCCAGAACCGCCTGCAGGAAAGAAGCCGATGGAACCCGTCTCCACCATCACCGCCGGAGTATCTGAGGCGGAAATTCCTCCAGGCAAGAAGCCGATGGAGAAGCCGGTACCTGAGCCGGAAGAAGACTGTCCTCCGGAAGCGCCAGAGGAGCCATGCCCCGAGTCCACCGTCACCGCTGGAGTCGATGCACAAGCACTGATAGGTGCCGGTATCGGAATTGCAGGAAGTATTGCCGGTGGCGTTGCTGCCGTGGCAGAGATTGCCGGCAAGGTGGCGGTGGATGTTTCTGGGCAACTGGATCTGAGCCTGCCGGAATGCCCGCCGCAACCTACTTCCGAGTGTGTGCCAGAGCCGGAACCATGTCCTGAGCCTGAGCCTGAGCCTGAGCCTGAGCCTGAGCCTGAGCCTGAGCCTGAACCTGAGTTGTCTATCGAGGAGAAGTTCGCTGACGAGCCGGAGCCGCCTCCGCCGCCGAAGAAGATCGATGGGTTAGCAGGAGTAGGCGGGGAGTACACGGCAGCACCAGAGTCCGCCCAGCCCACGACCCCGGAAACGACCACTCCGGTGGCTCCGCTGGAGCCTGACCCGGAGCCTGAACCACAGGAATCCGAAGATGATGCAGAGCCCTCTGTCCGGGCACCTTCTGCTGGGGCGTGGTGACGGTGGCGTACGAATCTACAGACAACACCGGTGCGCTGAACCGGATCGACATCGCAGAGCGTCGCTATCACGCGGCGGCACGGGACATGGATGCCAGATGGACGAAAGCCCTCGCCAAGGCGAAGGCTGAATTACAGGAAGCGAAGCAAAAGTCGGCGCGACGCGCGTCTGGGGCACAGCGAAACGGGTTGGGAAGTCGGTTTCTTCCGGTGCCGGGGAAGGGACACGTCGGGAAGCGGTCTGGAGCGGTTAAAGCGGTGCTCCAGACCGGAGGTCACCGCGGTCAGGAGACGGTGTAGGCCTCGTCCTGGAGCCAGTCCTCGTCACGCACTGCGGTGCCTTTGAGCGGCTCAGAGCTGACAAAGGCGGAGTACTTCTCTTCTTCTGCGACGGTAGCCAGGAGCCAGCCGGTCAACACACCGACGGTGGTGCGCCAGTGCGAGTTGGAGAAAGTGCCGAGTCCAAGCAGTCGGCGGCCGATGGGAGTCTCCGAGAAGGAACCTTGAGTGCACTTGTCCATCTCACGATAGGTAAGGGGGCCGGCCCAGTTCGCTCCGATATCCGCCGGTGAGCCGCGGTCGAGCCACTGGTCCTCACCCGGGGCAAGGATCAGGCCAGGGGCAGTGACCGAGCGTGCCGCGACGATCGGGGAGGGAGCCACATCGGCAGGGTAGACCGCAGCGACACCAGCGGTAGTCGACGGTCGCTGGGCTGCGACGAGAATCGCTGCGCCGGCGCCCATGCCGTGGCCGGCAACGCCGATGCGCTGCGGGTGGATCGAGATGTTCCCACCGCCCAAGCGGACGCCGGCAAGGATCTGCATCGCGGACTCAAGGTCAGCGGCCAGACCACGGTGGTCGGCGACGAAACCGGTCTCGGTGGACGGGGCAGCTACCGCGAAACCCCAGGAAGCAAGGTGGCGCAACGTGCGGTGATAATTTTCGATCGGCTCACGCCAATCGTGCCCCCACGCAATGGCCGGGAGGTTCTTGCCCTTTTCCGGGGTGTAGACCTTGCCGGGAACACCCGCATGGGAAAGGTCGCCGACCAGCACCTGGTGCGGGCCGGGCTTGGAAACGGTCGCCATAAGCTTCTTGAGATTCGCCACTCTGCCAGCATATCGGTTGAGGCCGTGAGCCGGGTCCAGACACGGAATGTACTCTTATCCGCATGTGCGGAATTGTTGGATATGTGGGACGCCGTCCGGCGCTGGACATCGCTGTCGACGCGCTCCGGAGGATGGAGTACCGGGGTTATGACTCCGCCGGTATTGCTGTCCTGGACGGACATGGCGGCGTCAACGTCGAAAAGAAGGCGGGAAAACTTGCCAACCTGGAGAATCAGCTTGATGTAGTAGGTCGAGAGAAGTTCGAGGGTTCTACGTCTATCGGTCACACCCGATGGGCTACCCACGGACGCCCGACGGACAGCAACGCGCACCCGCACGTCTCATATGACGGCAAGGTCGCGATCGTCCACAACGGAATCATCGAAAACTTCGCTCCGCTGCGCGCGGAGCTTGAGGACGCTGGCGTGGAGCTGTCGTCCGAGACCGACTCAGAGGTCGCTTGCCACCTGCTGGCACGTGCCTACAACGGTGAAGACGGTGCCGGTGTCGCCGGTGACTTCGAGGCTGCGGCGCTGTCCGTGCTCAACCGTCTTGAGGGTGCCTTCACCTTGCTCTTCACCCACGCGGATCACCCGGACAAGATCGTCGCTGCGCGTCGCTCGACCCCGCTGATCGTCGGCGTTGGTGCGGACGGCATGTACCTCGGTTCTGATGTTGCTGCGTTTATTGCTTACACCAAGGAAGCAGTAGAGCTGGGCCAGGACAACGTCGTCATCATCACCCGCGACAACTACCGGGTCCTCAACTTCGATGGCTCTGAATCACAGGGTCGTCCCTTCACCATTGACTGGGACCTTGAGGCCGCAGAAAAGGGCGGCTACGAGTCGTTCATGATCAAGGAGATCCACGAGCAGCCCGGTGCCGTTCGTGACACCCTCGCGGGTCACTTCATCGACGGCCGTGTCGTTTTGGACGAGCAGCGGATGACCGACCAGGATCTGCGTGACATCGAGAAGGTCTTCGTGGTCGCCTGTGGCACCGCGTACCACTCGGGCCTGCTGGCGAAGTACGCCATCGAGCACTGGGTACGCATCCCCGTTGAGATCGAGGTGGCCTCCGAGTTCCGTTACCGCGACCCGGTGCTGGACCGCAGCACACTGGTCGTGGCGATCTCCCAGTCCGGAGAGACCGCGGACACCCTTGAGGCCGTCCGGCACGCAAAGACTCAGGGCGCCCGCGTCCTGGCTGTCTGCAACACCAATGGTGCGCAGATTCCCCGTGAGTCCGACGCCGTGCTGTACACCCACGCCGGCCCGGAAATCGGCGTCGCTGCCACCAAGTCCTTCCTGTCTCAGGTCGCCGCGAACTACATCGTGGGACTGGCTTTGGCCCAGGCTCGTGGCACCAAGTACCCGGACGAGATCGGCCGTGAGTACGAGGACCTGGAGGCTATCCCGGAGAAGATCGAGCAGGTCCTCGCAATGAGCGACCAGTTCACCGCGATCGCCGAAGAGCTCGGTCCGATCCCGACCATGCTCTTCCTCGGCCGCCACGTTGGCTTCCCGGTCGCCCTAGAGGGCGCCCTGAAGCTCAAGGAGCTCGCTTACATCCACGCCGAGGGTTTCCCGGCCGGTGAGCTCAAGCACGGTCCGATCGCGCTGATCGAGGATGACCTGCCGGTCGTCGTCATCGTGCCGTCCCCGGGTGGTCGCCCGGTACTGCACTCGAAGATCGTCTCCAACATCCAGGAGATTCGAGCCCGCGGTGCTAAGACAATCGTCATCGCTGAGGAGGGCGACGAGGCAGTGAAGCCGTACGCCAACTACCTCATCGAGCTGCCGGCGACCTCGACTTTGCTGCAGCCGCTGCTGTCGACGATCCCGTTGCAGTTCCTCTCCGCCGACATTGCGCGCCTGTGCGGTACCGAGGACATCGATAAGCCGCGTAACCTCGCGAAGTCCGTCACCGTGGAGTAGCTGACAGGCACTTCATGGCACACCATAAAAGCGCGGTCCGTATGTACGGACCGCGCTTTTGTGGATAGAGGGACGTCGGGAAGCTAGTCCTTAGAGGTTTTTATCTCTCTATCGGCGGAAGAGACGGTGCGGTCTTTCGGTCCGTCACCCTGTGCGGGGAAGGCCTGTGCCACAGCATCGGCGAACCTGGCGGAGCGCTCCGCATTGCCAGTGGAGTTGTAGTGGATGAAGTCGGACTCGAGGAACCAATTGTCCTGCGCGTCCTTGGCCCACTCGAAGAGATAAAGGTTCGGGTTGTCGTCCATGGCTTCCCGCAGCGCATCATTGAACGGTTTCATGTTGTCGGTCGCCCACGGGCCGGTGCTGAGCCCGGACCAGGCAGTGGCCCAGAGGATTTGTTCGCCCTCCAGTACCTCGAGCATCGCGGCGACCCGGTCCGGGTGCGGGTAGCCGTGGCCGACGGCCTCGTTGGCGGCATCGTTGACACCGGTGGCGATAACCCAGCAAGTACCGTCCGGCATGCCCTGGCTCATCAGCTCCGTCACCGACGCGACCGCACTGGGATAGCTCTCCCAACCTTCTGCGGTGGCGCGGGCGCCGAACACGGAGGTGACCACGTCCTCGGCGCCGACCTCGAGGTAACGCAGGACTGCATTGTCGGAAGGATCCGGCAGCTGCGAATCCGCGAACATTCCGATCGAGGTGGAGTCGCCCACGTGCACCACTGTCGTGCAGGACGTTTCGGCGGGGCCCGCGTTCTGCTTCGCGTCAGCGAGAGCGTCCTTGTCGACGGCAGCGGCATCAATCTCCATCGTCTGGCCCTGGGCCACGAGCACGGTGTCTCCAGTGACTGTCCGGGGGATCGCCATCAGACTCACCGAGACCAGCACCACGGTGGCACCAGCCAGCACTGTGCGAGGGATACCCGGGCCAGGGAGTCGTTCACGACGGGCTGCTCTGGTCGAACGAACCCAGTTGCGGACCGGCTCGATGACACCGTGGTGACGGATCGGATCCTCCACCAAGGTCCAGGACAGTGCGGCCAAGAAGAAGGACAACCCGATAACGACGAGGCTTCGCACAAGCGGATTCTCATTGAGCTGCTCGGGCAGGAACACGATGACCGGCAAATGCCAGAGATAGATGCCATAAGAACGCTCACCGATCCAGCGCATCGGAGCCACTTCGAGGACTCGGCCGATTACGGTGCCGCCGGTTGTGATGCCGTAGATGACTGCCATCGTCGTCAGTGACAGGACCAGCAGACCACCACTGAACAGGAACGGTGAATGGTCCGGAAGAAGAACCATCAGGACGAGGATCACGGTGATGCCAACACCAGTGGAAATTTCTGCGACCCGGCGGGTCGGGGTTCCGGAAGAGGCCATCAGGGCGATCGCCAGGACAGCACCGAGCAGCAGGCCACCGGCGCGAGTGTCCGTGCCCTCGTAGATCCGGGTGGCGTCAGCATCGGTGATGGAAAGAACGTGCATCAGTCCGAAACTGGCCAGCGCCAGCAGCACCGTCATCGTGGCGATGACAACTCGAGCCCGAGCCAACCGCCCGAATGCCAAGAACAGCACTGCCAGAACCAGCGGCCACACCAGATAGAACTGTTCCTCGATTGACAGCGACCACATGTGGTCAAGGGGGCCCAGGCCTGCGAACTGGTCGAAGTAGGACTTCTCTTGGAAGATCACGTACCAGTTGTTCACGTACAAGACGGAGCTGGCGGCCTCGCCGAGTCGACTGAGCATCTCACCCGGGCTGATCAGTGCGGTCACCAACAACACTGCAGCGACGGTGAGCAGCATCGCCGGGGCAAGCCTGCGGAAACGTCTTAACCAGAAAGTGCGCAGGTTGAAACTGCCGTGCTTCTGCTTTGCCCGCAGGAGATTGGTGCTGATCAAGTATCCGGAGAGGGTGAAGAACACCGCGACACCGAGGAGGCCACCGGGGATCCACTCGGAGTTGAGGTGGTAGACCACCACTGCCATCACGGCGATGGTGCGGAGTCCGTCCAGGGCGGGGATGTAGGTGGTCCTGGAATCTACGGGTCTGGGCATCTGGCGGTTCTTTCGGATGATCTGCGCGAAGGCAGTGTTGAGCGCAATCGACGGCGTCGCGCGAAACTGTCAGTGTTATCCCAGAGGAAAGGTTGCGCAAGCCGATCAAGAATGGGGTTAACGCTTTTGGGGGACACCAGAAATGGGAGAACAGATGCGTAACGACGCCCACCCAATACACAGGTGAGCACTTCCCGTCGAAAAGGAGTACTCTTCTCCGGCGGTGCATCAGGCGCCGACCGCATATGTGACTTATCTGAAGATGGAGAACGGTGAGCGACGACAACGCACGCACGAATGACACGGGGACAACCACTACAGGTGCCCCGGAGCCGCAGAACCTGGAGGGTTCACGGCGCGATTCGGACGGCACCCCGTGGTTCGCAATCGTGGTCCTCGCGCTGGGCATCTTCACGATGACGACGCTGGAACAAATGCCAATCGGCGTGTTGACGTTGGTTTCTGATGACATGGGGATCAGCCGCGGGGCGGTCGGGCTCGGTGTCACGGTGCCGGGACTGCTCGCTGCGGTCGCCGCGATTCTGGCGCCGCGGGTGACCGCTCGGTTCGATCGTCGTGCGGTGCTTGGCTCTGCGTTGCTCATCGCGGCTCTGTCGTCGGTGCTCACAGCGATGTCGTGGAACACCGCGACGTACCTGGGCTCGCGCATCCTGGTTGGCCTTGCGATCGGTATCTTCTGGTCGCTGCTCGGCGCCACCGTCGTGCGAATCGCCTCTAAAGACCAGTTGTCCCGCGCGTTGACCATCGCGTTTTCCGGCAGCGCTGGTGCGGTGGTCCTTGGCGTGCCGCTGTCTACCTTCTTGGGGTCGGCATTGGGCTGGCAGGGCTCCTTCTATGCCGGTGGTGCGTTCGCTGCAGTCATTGGCGTCGCGGTGTTGCTGACGGTGCCGAAGGTCTACAGCGAACCGTGGACCGGCTTTGGGGACTTCGGTAAGGCCTGGCGACTGCCGGGCGTGCGGTACGGCGTGATCTTCACGTTCCTTATGGTCACCGCACACTTCACGGCGTACACCTATGCCTCGCCGCTGCTGCAGGATCTCGGTGGGGTGTCGGTTGAAGGAGTGGGCGTCATGCTCCTGGTCTTCGGCGCGGCAGGTCTGCTCGGCAACTTCCTGTCCGGTCCGATCATGAAGCGGAATATGTCCGTGGCTGTCACCCTGCTGCCACTTGGCTTGCTGCTCGGTATGGCAGGTCTGGCGCTGGTGGTCACGAACTCGACGTCGGCGCTGCTTGTCATGATCGGGTGGGGACTGTTCGGCGGTGCCATCTCTGTGGTGTCGCAGGCGTGGGTGCTGGAATCGGCGGGCACGCTCATGGAACCGGCCGCAGGTCTGGCCTCCTCTGCATTCAATATCGGTATCGCGCTTGGTGCTGGCGCCGGTGGACTTGCGCAGGCAGGCATTGGAGGATTCCCAGGTGTTCTCGGTGAGGGTGGGTCGGAAGCGATCCTCCTGACCGCTGTGGCAGGTATGTCGATCGCGCTTGTCGTCGCGATCGTCGGTCGTCGCGCCACAGATAAGTAACCTGGGCGGCCATGGAGCCGCTCTATCTCGCAGACACGATAAGAAAAGCAGAACAGCCGCTTATCGACGCCCAATCCACTCCCGACGCCCTCATGCGGACCGCAGCCTCCTCAGTGGCTCGAAAGGCTCTGGAGCTGGTGACTCGGGAATCGGCACGATTGGTGTTGCTGGTCGGGTCCGGTGGCAATGGCGGTGACGCCCTGTACGCCGGAGCGGACATCCTCAATGAGATGGAGGCGTGGTTCGTCGACGCAGTGTTGTGCTCGGACCGAATCCACGAACCAGCACTAGAGGCCTTCCGCGAGGCCGGCGGCCGGGTCATCGCTCTGGATGAATTGTCGGACTACGCACTGGCAATTGACGGGATCGTCGGGATTGGAGGCAGCGGTCCATTGCGTGGCGAGGCAGCCGACGCGGTGGCCTCACTATCCAAGGCTGGCGTTCCAGTCCTGGCCGTTGATGTTCCCTCAGGCATTGCGGCGGATACTGGCCTTGCGTCGGAACCCCACGTCGGCGCAGATCACACCATCACCTTCGGTGGCCTTCGGCGCGCGCATGGGTTGTCCGCACACTGTGGCGAAGTGACTCTCGTCGATATCGGTCTGGATGGACAGCCCTGCCTGGGTGAGATTCTCCGAGGCAGCGAGCAGGACACCGTCAGTCTCATCCGGGCACTGGAAGACCCCATTGAGGTTCCGCGATTGGAGCCGGACCCAGAGGACGACAAGTACACCGGGGGAGTGGTGTCGATCTGCGCTGGCAGCGCAACGTACCCGGGAGCCGGAGTGCTCACCACCACCGCTGCGGTGCGGGCAACCAGTGCGATGGTTCGGTACATCGGGTCCTGCCGGGAAGAAGTGGTGCGGGCACTGCCGGAGGTCGTTGCCCATGACACGATCCAGGATTCTGGGCGCTGTCAGGCCTGGGTCGTGGGGCCAGGCAGAGGCACGGACGCCGCCGCAGCCTCCGAGCTCCGCTACATCCTCTCCAAACCCGAGCCGGTGCTCATTGACGCCGACGGACTGACCCTCCTGGCGAACCACCCAGATCTCGTAGAGAGCATCCGCAGCAGGGAAGGCGCCACGATCCTCACCCCTCACAAGGGTGAGTTCGCCAGAATCGCCGCAGCGCTGGCACTGGACCTCACCGCAGATCCCATCACCGACACTCGTGCAATGGCTGCGGACCTCGGTGCCATCGTTTTACTCAAGGGCCGCTCCACCGTCATCACCACGCCCGAAGGAACAACAACCGTCGTCGACGCGGGCTGTTCCTGGGCGGCAACGCCAGGTTCCGGAGATGTGCTCAGTGGTCTGGCGGGGGCGTGGGTGGCGAGGATGGGGACGTCGGGAAGCAAGTCCTTCGAAGCAGTTGTCCTTGCCACCGTCATCCACGCGACCGCCGCATACGTGGCGGCGCAGACCGAATACGGGCCAGCGCCGACCTCTGCCTCGCTGATCGCGGAGGCAATCCGACCCGCGACGGCGGCAGTGGCAGTATGAATCACATGTCACTTCCTGCCACTGTTCAACTAGCTGCGACCGTCGATCTGTCGGCGATCCGGCATAACGTCCGTCGCATTCGGGAGATCTCGAATGCACCGCAGGTAATGGCCGTGGTGAAGGCGGACGGGTACAACCACGGCATGGTTGAAGTTGCCCGTGCAGCGCTGAGCGCAGGGGCAGATCAGCTTGGCGTGACCACCTTGGAGGAAGCCCTGACGCTGCGAGAGGCGGGTGTGGAAGCGCCGATCCTCGCGTGGCTGTGGACACCGGACCAAGACGTGGCCGCCGCCCTTGCTGCAGATATTGATCTCGGTGTAGCGACGCTCGACCACCTCGAGGCAGTTGTCGCCGCAGCGCAGGGCGGACGACCGCGGATCACAGTGAAAGTCGACACCGGTATGAGCAGGCAGGGCCTGAACTATGCCTCCGGTCAGTGGAGCCAAACGCTTCCCGCGATCGTCGCGGCGCAGGAATCGGTCACCGTCACCGGCCTATTCACGCACTTCGCCAGTGCAGATGCAATCGGTGATCCGAGCATCGATATGCAGGCTGAACGGTTCCGGTCTGCGATCACTGAGGCACGGGAGGCTGGCTTGGAGGTGCCCGTCAACCACGCCTCCAACTCCGCTGCCACTCTGACGCGACCGGACCTCGCCTTTGACCTCGTCCGCCCAGGCATTGCCATCTATGGACTGGAGCCCATCCCTGGACTAGACCACGGATTGCGCCCGGCGATGACGCTGTCCGCAAGGGTTGTCTCGGTGAAGGACCTCCCCTCCGGAGAGGCCGTTAGTTACGGCCGCTCCTGGAGCGCGGATGAGGACACCCACGTTGCCGTGGTGCCCTTCGGTTACGCCGACGGTATGTCCCGCGCGCTGTCCGGTCGGTGCTCGGTATCCATCGGCAGACGGCGGTATGACCAGGTGGGGCGCGTGTGCATGGACCAGTTTGTGGTTGAGGTTGATGAGCACGTTCATCCCGGTGATGAAGCGGTGATCTTCGGGAACGGACTCGATGGCGGCCCAACCGCGGACGAACTTGCTGAAACCCTCGGCACGATCAACTACGAGATTGTCACCATGCCCCACAACCGCGTGCACAGGAACTACGTGGACACTTTCCCTCCACACGGCATCCGTACCCTTATGACCGCCGATGACACCCGAGCCTTTGGTGCTGAACTGGGTGCCTCCCTCAGCGCTGGAGACCTAGTCATTCTCGACGGTCCACTTGGCGCAGGGAAGACCACCCTTACCCAGGGCATTGCCGCTGGGATGAAGGTCCGTGGCCGCGTCACCTCCCCGACATTCACCATTGCCCGCGAGCACCGTCCGCTCGACCCCACCGCGCCGGGCGCATGCCCGTTGGTTCACGTGGACCTGTACCGGCTTCTTGACGGGGTCGACTCCAACCCAGACGCCCTCCTTGACGCTCTTGAATCCGTCGACCTGGACACCGACTTGGAGTTCTGCGCCGTTGTCGCCGAATGGGGCGGCGGGCTGGCCGAACAACTCTCAGATTCGCACTTGTTGGTTAGTCTGGACCGGTCGGCTGAGGATGACTCCCGTACCGTCACCTGGCGCCGCGTGCGTCTGGCGTAAGGTGTAGCCCATGCTCGTTCTCGCTGTCGATACGTCAACGCCCCAGGTCACCACGGGCATCGTTTCGCTACCCGACGCCCCCACCGACACACTTCCCACCCTCCTGGCCGGACGCAGCTATTTGGATGCCAGGGCTCATAACGAGGTCTTGGTTCCGTTGATTGTCGAGTGCCTCGATGAAGCAGGAGTGACGCGGGCCGATCTGGACGCTGTTGTCGTCGGCTGTGGGCCAGGGCCGTTCACCGGCCTGCGCGTTGGCATGGTCACCGCTGCAGCGTTCGCTGACGCACTGGGCATCCCCGTCTATGGGGTCTGCTCGTTGGATTCGATGGTGGCGGACGGCGACTCATTGGTCGTCACTGACGCTCGTCGACGCGAGGTCTACGTAGCCCGATATGCTGACGGTGCACGGGTGTGGGGCCCGGCAGTATTGAAGGCCACGGACGTGCCGGCCGAATCCGGTGGGGTCACTCCCGCGGTGATTCGCGGTTCAGAGCAGCACGCGACGCAGGTGGCCGAAGCATTCGGCGCACCGATCGAGGTAGAGGCTGCCTTCCCGACTCCTGAAGGCCTCGTGCGTGCGGCTCTGGAGGAGATCCGAAGTTCCGATGAGCCTGCTCCGCTGGTACCGCTGTATCTGCGCAGGCCGGACGCGGTCCCGCCCACACCGCGGAAGCCCTCGGCAGCACTGAAGTTCCGTTCCCCGGGTGAGAGCTCGTGACGGACGCCGCGGACCTAACCTTCGGGCGCTTGTCACCAGGCGCCTCCGAGTCCTGCGCCGAACTGGAGATGGTCCTTTTCAAAGATGACGGACCCTGGAGCGCAGAAGCCTTCCGATCAGAATTGGCCAACGTCGCGAATTTTTACGCTGGTTTTGTGGATAGCACCGACCGTGTCCGTGGGTACGGGGGAGTGACCCGGTTGGGCCCGGAGGGAGCACCAGAGTACGAGATCCACACCGTCGGTATCGATCCCTCGCTGCAAGGCCATGGTTTCGGCCGGAAACTGGTGGAGGCACTTCTCGCTGCGGCAGATGAAGCACCTGGAGACGTTTTCCTCGAGGTTCGAGTGGACAACGAACCGGCAATCGGGCTGTATGAGTCTCTGGGGTTCGAAAAAGTTGGTCTGCGGAAGAACTACTACCGCCCGTCCGGCGCTGATGCCTGGACGATGAAGCGACCCTCCGTACGTGCCTAGATATGCGACATGCCCGGCCGAAGCCGGGCATGCGCGAGTACCACTGGAGCGGAACCTTTAACGGTTGAAGCCCTCGGCCTCTTCCGCAGCTTCCTCGATGAGTTCAGCCTCAGTGACAACATCCGCTTCGTCGGCCTCCTCGATCGCGCTGGTGATCCAGGTGCCACCGGCGCGGACCTGCTCGTAGGACTTCAGGAGATCCTGCTCGATGCCGGCGATCACGAAATCTATCTTGCGCTGGAGGTGCAGACGGATGTCGTGTCCGAAGACTGGCTTGATCGGGTCGCCGGATTCATTCCGGAACTCGTTCGAGCTGTACTCCTTGAGGCTTGCGTAGGAAACGGAACCCACGAGGATCATCTCGGTGACTGTGTCAACGGCGAACAGTGCCTTATCCAAGGGGAGTCCGACATTGACGTAGTTGTTCACCACCTGGTGGACCAAGTCCTTGATGACACCATAGAGATCCGGTGCCAGCAGAAGGATCGTGGACACGCCTTCGTAGCGCGAGACGATCATCCAGAGCTCGGCCGAGTTCAGGCGAACCTGATCCTGCCAAGGGAGATCAGCCGGTGCAGGGTTGTAGTCCTGCAGAATCCGGCGGATGGCCTCGTGGACGAGGGCGTCGCGGTCCGCGACGACCCGGTACAGGGCCGACGGGGCAACGTTAAGCCGCTTTGCGACGCCGCCAATGGTGAAGTCACGGATGCCTTCGGCGAGCGCGGCGTCGATCGCGTCGTCGAGACGAAACGTCGGCTTGGGGCCAGGACGCTTCCCGTGTCTGGTGCGGTTAGGAATCACATCGACAAGGATAGCGCTGTTGCATCCACAATTGGTGACTGGTTCGTTATCTTTTTGGTATTTCTCATTGCCTAACGAAACACAATATTGGTATATGGCCGGTCAGACCTATTATCGTGACATGGATTCCGTAGAAATTGATCGCCGTTCAATCGTACTGTTGGCGGTTGAATCGAGCTGTGATGAGACCGGGGCTGCCCTCGTACGGGTGGAGTGGGATGCATCGCGCGTCGGAGGTGACCCATTTCCTCAGGTAGAGATACTCGCCGAATCGGTCGCGTCATCGATGGAAGAGCATGCACGATTCGGTGGAGTCGTCCCGGAAATTGCCTCTCGGGCGCACCTGGAGGCGCTCCGGCCGGTGGTCCGGAACGTGCTGGACACGGCCGGAATTACCGCCCCAGACGCCGTCGCGGCGACTGTTGGTCCAGGTCTTGCAGGTGCGCTGCTGGTGGGGGCGGCGGGGGCAAAGGCTTATGCCGCAGCATGGGGTGTCCCCTTTTTTGGGGTCAACCATTTGGGCGGGCATGTCGCAGTCGGTGCGATGGTTGAAGGCGACCCAGATCTGTCTAACGCGGTCGCTCTGCTTGTCTCCGGCGGTCACACGCAGCTGCTGAGGGTCCGTGGCATCGGCGAGCCGATGGAAGAAATGGGCGCCACTCTCGATGATGCCGCCGGTGAGGCCTACGACAAGGTCGCCCGGCTTCTTGGCCTCGGCTACCCGGGTGGCCCCGTTATCGACCGGCTGGCCAAAGACGGCGATCCCCGTGCAATCGCCTTTCCTCGCGGCATGACCCGCCCGCAGGACTCCCGCCATGACTTCTCGTTTTCAGGTCTGAAAACTGCCGTGGCTCGGTACGTCGAGAATGCAGAGAAGAACGGCGATGAAGTCGACCTGGTAGACCTCTGTGCCTCATTCCAGGAAGCAGTGTGCGATGTCCTCACGATGAAGGCGATCCGCGCTGCCAAGGACGTCGGCGCAGACACCTTGCTGCTTGGCGGTGGCGTGGCAGCGAACTCGCGGCTGCGCGCGCTGGCACAGGAGCGTTGCGACGCCTCCGGCCTCACACTCCTGACACCCTCACCCAGGCTGTGTACTGACAACGGGACGATGATTGCCATGCTCGCCGCCCATCTCATCGTCGCAGGCGCGCAGCCATCAGGCTATGAATGTGCCACCGATCCAGGGATGCCGGTGGAGGTGCCGTTAGTGGGTGTGTAGCTGGGCGTCGGGAAGCAAATCTTTTAGCACCCGGTCACGTTGAGTGTTGGCACTCTCAGGGGTAGAGTGCCAGACACGGTTGCTTGACACGCAGTTGTTCACCCGCGACGACGGCTGTGCACGGCATGCCAACCGGCACAAGAACACGAACACATGGAGGCATTCATCGTGGCGAACGTCAACATCAAGCCGCTTGAGGACCGAGTCCTCGTTCAGATCGTCGAAGCAGAGACCACCACCGCATCGGGCCTGGTCATTCCGGACTCCGCCAAGGAGAAGCCGCAGGAGGCCACCGTCGTGGCCGTCGGCCCGGGCCGCTGGCACGACGATGACGACCGCATCCCCATGGACGTCAAGGTCGGCGACACTGTCGTCTTCTCTAAGTACGGCGGAACCGAGCTGCGTTACGACGGCGTTGACTACCTGCTGCTCAGCCAGCGCGACATCCTGGCTGTTGTCGAGTCCGCTGACGCCTAGTAGTTAAAGGAGCAAGGACACCATGTCCAAGCTTATTGCTTTCAACGAAGAGGCCCGTGAGGGTCTCAAGCGAGGCGTCGACACCCTCGCTGATGCCGTCAAGGTCACTCTTGGGCCCAAGGGCCGCAACGTGGTCTTGGACAAGGCATTCGGTGGCCCGTTGGTCACCAATGACGGCGTCACCATCGCACGTGACATCACCCTGGAAGACCCGTTCGAGAACATTGGTTCCGAACTGGTCAAGTCCGTTGCGGTGAAGACGAACGATATCGCCGGTGACGGCACCACCACCGCCACCCTGCTTGCGCAGGCTCTGGTGCACGAAGGTCTGCGCAACGTCGCAGCCGGTGCCAACCCGATCGCCCTGAACCGCGGCATCCAGGCTGCTTCCGAGAAGACCGTGGAGCTGCTCCTGGAGCGCGCCACCCCGGTCTCCGGTAGCTCCGCTATCGCCCAGGTCGCCACCGTCTCGTCGCGTGACGAGCAGGTCGGCGAAATGGTCGCTGGTGCCATGGAGAAGGTCGGCAAGGATGGCGTTGTCTCTGTCGAGGAGTCCCAGTCCCTGTCTGACGAGCTCCTCGTCACCGAGGGCATCTCCTTCGACAAGGGCTACCTGTCCCCGTACTTCGTGACGGACGCAGACACTCAGCAGGCCATCCTGGATGGTGCGCAGATTCTCCTCGTTCGCGAGAAGATCTCCTCCCTCCCGGACTTCCTGCCGATCCTGGAGAAGATCGCCGAGTCCGGTAAGCCGACTCTGATCATCGCCGAGGACATCGAGGGTGAGGCACTGTCCGCCTTGGTCATCAACGCCATGCGCAAGACCCTGAAGGTCGCAGCCGTGAAGGCTCCGTACTTCGGTGACCGTCGCAAGGAGTTCCTCGAGGATCTGGCTGTCGTCACTGACGGCACCGTGGTCAACGCTGACCTCGGAATGTCCCTTAAGGAGTCCGGACTGGAGGTGCTCGGCACTGCCCGTCGCATCACCGTGACCAAGGACGAGACCGTCATCGTTGACGGTTCCGGTTCCACCGACGCTGTTGAGCAGCGTCGCGGTCAGATCCGCTCCGAGATTGAGCGCACCGACTCCACCTGGGACCGCGAGAAGCTCGAAGAGCGCCTCGCAAAGCTCTCCGGCGGCGTTGCTGTGATCAAGGTCGGCGGTGCCACCGAGACTGAGGTCAACGAGCGCAAGCTCCGCGTCGAGGATGCCATCAACGCTGCACGTGCTGCTGTCCAGGAGGGCGTTATCGCCGGTGGCGGTGCCGTCCTGGTTCAGATTGCCGCTGAGCTTGAGGCCCTGGCTAAGGAGTCCACCGAGGACGAGGCCGTGGGCGTCCGCGCTGTTGCGCGCGCCTTGGTTCGCCCGGCGTTCTGGATCGCCTCCAACGCAGGTGTCGACGGTGCTGTCATCGTCGAGCACATCCGCGAGCAGGAGAATGGCCACGGCTACAACGCCGCGACCGGCGAGTACGGCGACCTTATCGGCGCCGGCATCATCGACCCGGTCAAGGTCACCCACTCCGCAGTGGTCAATGCAACGTCCGTCGCTCGGATGCTGCTGACCACTGAGGTCTCCGTCGTCGACAAGCCGGAAGGCTGGGGCGAAGACAACAAGTAGTCACCTGGACCTGCACCTACCACCTCCTGGAGGTAGGTGTCGGAGCTGGACTATTACACAGAGGGACCCGGCAGAATTTTTCTGCCGGGTCCCTCTGTTATCGGTATGTCGCTCAGCGTGCGCCGACGGTGACTACCGGGCGCTCCGCGGAACGCATCTGAGCCCGACGAACTCCGCGCGGGGCCGACCGCAGGTACTCATTGCGCTCGGACTCGCTCATGCCGCCCCAGATCCCGTAAGGCTCGGCCACAGCCAGTGCGTGGGCACGGCACTGTGCGAGCACCGGGCAGGCGCCGCAGATCGCCTTAGCTCGCGCTTCGCGAGATGCACGGGCACGGCCACGCTCACCCTCGGGATGGAAGAAGACGGAAGATTCCTCGCCGCGGCACGTTCCGTGCAACTGCCAGTCCCACAGGTCCGCGTTCGGGCCGGGGAGATGATCAACCTGGGTCATAGGTTCCGTGCTCCTTCGTTGCACCTTCAGAAAACGATCCGGGTCAACTCTTCAACCCGGCACCTGTGACATCTTCGCCGGTGTTGATGAACCGCAGGTAAATCATCGGAGGCCATTGAGCTACCAAAGGGCACAGTTCACGAAAACTTTCTGGCTCTGATGGCAGTTTTGGGCCCTGGAAGCGCTTACAGGGCACTTTCGGTGGCAGAAGGGTCGACGGTTAGCCCGGAGTATTAGGATGTGTGCTTCGGTTGCGTTTCAGGTCGGGACCCCGCCGATATGTGATTAGACTCGAATGCGAGATGAACTCCCGGGAGCGGGCGAAAGTGGTGGAAGAGGCGCACATGCTGGATGAGACGGAGTTGAGTGAACTTGCTTCTCTCGCCGCCGCCGGCGACCGCCGGGCCGCAGAGCGTGTTTTGCGAGAGGTTCACCCCAGGATCGTACGGTACTGCCGCATGCGACTGGGGAGCAACGGCTCCGTGTCTGCTAATGACGTGGCGCAAGAGGTTGCCCTAGCGGTGATTTCGGCTCTGCCCCGATACCAAGACCGCGGCCGCCCGTTTATGTCCTTCGTTTATGGAATTGCCTCTCACAAGGTCATTGACGCCTACCGCTCCGGCGGTCGAGACCTCTCCTGGGCAGTGGAAGAGGTGCCGGAGACCGAGGACACTGGTGATTCCCCTGAGGATGCGGTTATTTCGGCGGCTAACGGTAACGAAATCCGCGAATTGCTCGATACCCTCGGTGACAGAGCGCGCGACATTATCATATTGCGTGTGTTCGAGGGGTTCAGTGCTGAAGAAACCGGAGAAATTGTCGGTGCCAGTGCCGGCGCCGTCCGAGTTGCCCAGCACCGGGCTCTGTCCAAGATGCGTTCAATTCTTGAGAAGCAAGCCGAGGAGGCGAAGTGACGGATTCCGGCGGGGCACCCCGCAGGCCCGGAGGGCATGACGGCCAGCCCACGGGTGACCCGGAGGATACCGGGATCATGCCCACGGTTCAGGCTGTCGATATTGATGACGCCTTCCTCACTGCACTGTCGGAGGGGTCCGCTTCGGCTACCGGCTCCGGTGCGTACGGCACTGATGCATTCTTGGCAGAGGGCCTTCGCTCGTTGTCGTCGGAGCTCTCGGAGGATATGCCTCCGGTGCCGGAGCTTCCCGCAGACTTCGGAGCAGACAACGTCACCGCACTGCCATCAGTAGAGAACCGGGACGAGCCGGAAGAGACAGCACAGCCCCAGCGCAAAGCGAAAGTAATTTCCCTGCGAGACCGGTTTACGCCCGGCAGGCTCGGCAGCGCAGCAATGGGTGCAGTGGCAGCCTCGGTGATGTTGTTCGGCGGAGTCGGCCTGATTCAGGCTGCAGAACCAGACAGCGCGCTGTGGCCGGTGCGCAAGGCAATGATGGGCGAGCAGACCGTCGACGTGCAGTTGGCCTCCGCCCTGGCAAGTGCCGATGATGCTGCCAATGATGGCGACATGGATCGTGCCAATGAGCTCCTGGCGATGGCCGAGAGGCTACTGCTGCAGGTGCATGCCGAGGACCGGGGACGGTTCGAGGAGCAGGTCCGCAGCTCTGCCGAGCGAATCCGTGAAGTCGAGGTCGAGGTAACTCGGACCGTCCGCGACACCACGACCTCAGTAATAACTTCTACCGACCGGCCTTCTACGGTGACCCGAGAAGTGACGTTGACGGAAACCCAGACGCAGACACAGACACAGACCCAAACTCAGACCACCACGGTCACTCCGCCTCCGGGTAACGGTGGCGATGGCGGCGGATCGCTCGAACCGTCCGAGCCCCAGCCCGATTCGGCAGGGGAGTAGCTGGCCTTAGAAGGGCCAGCGAGAAGAGCGACCGCGCGTTTTCGCGTCGGTGTAACCGGCGCAGTACTCCCACGGCACGTACCGCTCCACGTCTGGGGCGTACTCCGGCTCGTGGACTGGGGACTCCTTGCCCTGCAGCAAGGTGAGGTAGTGGCCCTCCAAAACGTCCCAGGTGTAGAAGTGCATTTCCTGGCAATCGTCACAGGTCATGCACACGCCAAGGAACCCGTCCGGTGCCATTGCAGCACGGAACGCACGCACAGCGGTGAGGTCTTCGGAGACCTCCACCCGCTCTTCCTCTGACAGCGGTGGGAACTCCTCCACGGAGTCCACCGGATCCAGCAGGGACGCGGGGTCATCCGGGTCGCCCTCAAAAGGGTCCCGCGGCATTCTCGACCAGAAATCCTTGCTCACAAGCTCCACCGTAGCTGGCCTGAAGGTTAGGTAAAACTTATACCCGCCAGTACGGCAGACAAATCCCCGACTACGGACAGATCGAGAATCAGTGCCGGCTCAAACGCCCCAAGTTACCCGAAGTGACCTCGTGGGTTTACCCTAGTGGGACCAGCGGTTCCCGGGCAGGGCCGGGGACCGTCGATCCCTGCAATCAGGAGGACATTCGCTCATGACCAATCCCACCGGTATCAGCCTCGGAGGAGACGACACTTCGAAGATCCCTCTGGTTGGGCTCACCTTCGATGATGTCCTTCTCATCCCGGACGCGTCTGAGGTCATCCCCTCGGCAGTGGATACCTCATCGCAGCTGACCCGTGAGATCCGTTTGAAGACCCCGCTGCTCTCTGCAGCGATGGACACCGTGACCGAGTCCCGCATGGCGATCGCCATGGCCCGACAGGGCGGCATCGGCATCCTGCACCGCAACCTCTCCACCGAGGATCAGGCGCGTCAGGTTGAGATCGTGAAGCGCTCAGAGGCCGGCATGGTCACCGATCCGGTGACCTGCTCCCCGGACGACACCATCGGTGAAGTCGATGCGATGTGCGCGCAGTACCGCATCTCCGGCCTCCCGGTCGTTGACGAGAACCACAAGCTTGTTGGTATTTGCACCAACCGCGACATGCGCTTCGAGACCGACGTGAACCGCAAGGTTTCCGAGGTCATGACTTCCATGCCGCTCATCGTCGCCGAGCAGGGTGTCTCCGGCGATGCAGCACTGCACCTGCTGCGCACACACAAGGTCGAGAAGCTTCCGATCGTCGACGGCGAAGGCCGCCTGACCGGTCTGATTACTGTCAAGGACTTCGTCAAGCAGGACCAGTTCCCAGACGCATCGAAGGACGGCTCCGGTCGTCTCCTGGTCGGCGCCGGAATCGGTACCGGTGACGACTCCTGGCAGCGTGCCGGCGCTCTGGTCGACGCTGGTGTCGACGTGCTAGTCGTGGACACCGCCCACGCGCACAACTCCGGTGTGCTGGAGATGGTTGCTCGCGTGAAGAAGGAGTTCGGTGACCGCGCTCAGATCATCGGCGGCAACCTGGCTACCCGTGGCGCTGCTCAGGCAATGATCGACGCCGGCGCAGACGCGATCAAGGTCGGTATCGGCCCGGGCTCGATCTGCACCACTCGCGTTGTCGCAGGTGTTGGCGCCCCGCAGATCACCGCCATCATGGAGTCTGCTGTGGCGGCAAAGAAGGCAGGCGTTCCGATCATCGCCGACGGCGGTATGCAGTTCTCCGGTGACATCGCTAAGGCTCTTGCAGCAGGTGCTTCCACCGTCATGCTCGGCTCGCTCCTGGCCGGCACCACCGAAGCCCCGGGCGAGACCGTCGTTGTCAACGGCAAGCAGTACAAGGTCTACCGAGGCATGGGCTCGCTCGGCGCGATGCAGGGCCGCGGCCTGACCGGTGAGAAGCGCTCCTTCTCCAAGGACCGCTACTTCCAGGGCGACGTGATGGCCGAGGAGAAGCTGGTTCCGGAGGGCATCGAGGGACGCGTGCCGTTCCGCGGCAACCTGGACGCGATCGTCCACCAGCTCATCGGTGGCGTCCGCGCTGCCATGGGCTACACCGGTTCGGCAACTATCGAGCAGCTGAACGAGGCGAAGTTCGTCCAGATCACCGCTGCAGGTCTGCGCGAGTCGCACCCGCACGACATCCAGATGACCGTCGAAGCCCCCAACTACTTCCAGCGCTAAACCAGCGTCAGAGCCAGAGCAGCGAGGACAAGCAGCATGCAGGACCATGTGAACATCGGAATGGGGCGCTCCGCCCGTAGGGTCGTCGGCCTCGACCGGGTCGACATCGTTCCGACCCGTCGGACAAGGTCGTCGCACGAGGTGGACACCTCGTGGAACATCGACGCCTACCAGTTCGAGATTCCGGTCATGACCCACCCGAGCGACGCAGTCGTCACCCCGGATATGGCCGTCGAGTTCGGCCGATTCGGCGGACTTCCGGTCATCAACGCTGAGGGCCTGTGGGGCCGCCACGCGGATCTCGAGGACGCCCTGTCCAAGGTTCGCTCGGCGGTTTTAGAGGGCACCACTCAGGGTGTTTCCGCCCATAAGGTCCTGCAGGAGCTGCACTCGGCCCCGATCGACCAGGGCCTTCTTGCAGAGCGCATCGCTCAGGTCCGCGACTCCGGAGTGACCTTCGGTGTCCGAGTCTCCCCGCAGCGCGCCCGTGAACTGGCACCGACGCTGATCTCCTCCGGCCTAGACCTGCTGGTAATCCAGGGAACCCTGGTCTCCGCTGAGCACGTCCACTCCGACGGTGAGCCGCTGAACCTCAAGGAGTTCATCGGTTCCCTGGATGCTCCGGTCATCGCCGGTGGCGTGGTGGATTACACCACCGCGATGCACCTGATGCGTACCGGTGCTGCCGGTGTCATTGTCGGCTCCGGCACTACCACCAACGTCTCTGCGCTGGGCATCGACGTTCCCATGGCCACGGCCATTGCTGACGCCGCCGCAGCGCGCTTGGACTACCTTGATGAGACCGAGGGTCGCTACGTCCACGTCATCGCGGACTCGCACCTTGCCACCGCCGGTGACGTCGCCAAGGCAATCGCTTGTGGCGCTGACGCAGTTTCCCTGGGCCAGCCCCTCGCAATGGCTGAGTCCTCCGGAGGCCGCGGCAACTACTGGCCGTCCGTCGCTGCACACCCGGCACTGCCGCGCGGCGAGGTCGACGCAATCTACGGTGAGGCTGGCCCGCGTGAAGTCACCAGCCTGGAGCGAATCCTCTTCGGACCGACCGACAACCCGTTCGGCGAAGAGAACATCGTCGGTGGTCTGCGCCGAGCGATGGCGAAGTGCGGTTACACCAACCTGAAGGACTTCCAGAAGGTCCAGTTGGCCGTCCGCTAAGCGGATTCTTTACTGCAGCGGCGTCGACGTCCGGTACCCACCGTGACGTCGGCGCCGTCACTGTTTTTCGAGGCCATCTCGGCACTTTGGCCGTTCCGTGTGGAAGCTAGTCCGGCTGCTAAGATCGGCTGCGTGACTGAACAGGTAATCAAGCCCGTTCTCGTCGTCGATTTCGGCGCGCAGTACGCGCAGCTGATCGCCCGACGGGTGCGCGAAGCCAACATTTATTCCGAGGTCGTCCCGCACACCATTACGCCGGAGGAGATCCGGGAGAAGGGCGCAGCAGCGCTGGTTCTCTCCGGTGGCCCGTCGTCGGTGTACGCAGACGGCGCCCCGAAGCTGGACCCGGAGATCCTCGAGCTGGGTCTTCCCGTTTTCGGCATCTGCTACGGCTTCCAGGCCATGACGCAGGCGCTCGGCGGATCCGTCGCAGCAACCGGTGAGCGTGAGTACGGCCGTACCGAGATCACGGTCGACGGCGGCACCCTGCACGCAGGTATTCCGGAGCAGCACCAGGCATGGATGTCCCACGGTGACTCCGTGGACCGTGCTCCGGAAGGCTTCACTGTGACTGCTACCTCCAAGGGCGCCCCGGTGGCGGCCTTCGAGTGTGCTGAGCGTCAGATGGCCGGTGTGCAGTACCACCCGGAGGTCAACCACTCGCCGTACGGCCAGCAGGTGCTGACCCGGTTCCTGACTCAGATCGCGGAGCTGGAGCAGAACTGGACCGCTGCGAACATCGCTGAGGAGCTCATCGAGCAGGTTCGCGAGCAGGTCGGCGATCGCCGCGCCATCTGTGGACTGTCCGGTGGCGTGGACTCCGCCGTGGCCGCAGCCCTGGTGCAGCGTGCCATTGGTGACCAGCTCACCTGTGTCTTCGTTGACCACGGACTGCTGCGCCAGGGCGAGCGCGAGCAGGTCGAGCAGGACTTCCAGGCTGCGATCGGCGCGAAGCTGATCACGGTAGATGATTCCGCTGTATTCCTTGAGCACCTCGATGGGGTCACTGACCCGGAGGCTAAGCGCAAGGTCATCGGCCGCGAGTTCATCCGTTCCTTCGAGCGTGCCGTCGCTAAGGCACTGGAGGACGCACCCGAGGGTGAGACCGTCGACTTCCTGGTTCAGGGCACCCTGTACCCGGATGTTGTGGAGTCCGGTGGAGGCTCCGGTACCGCCACCATCAAGAGCCACCACAATGTTGGCGGACTTCCGGATGATGTCGAGTTTGAGCTCGTCGAGCCGCTCCGCCTCCTGTTCAAGGACGAGGTCCGCGCCGTCGGTCGCAAGCTCGGACTGCCGGAGACCATCGTTGGCCGCCACCCGTTCCCGGGCCCGGGTCTGGGAATCCGCATCGTCGGAGCCGTGTCCAAGGACCGCCTGGATACTCTGCGCAAGGCGGACGCTATCGCCCGCGAAGAGATCACCGCAGCTGGCCTGGATGACAGCATCTGGCAGTGCCCGGTGGTTCTGCTGGCGGACGTTCGTTCCGTTGGTGTCCAGGGTGATGGTCGTACCTACGGCCACCCGATCGTGCTCCGCCCGGTCTCGTCCGAGGACGCTATGACCGCGGACTGGACTCGTGTGCCTTACGACGTCCTGGCGCACATCTCCAACCGCATCACTAATGAGGTTCAGGAAGTCAACCGAGTTGTCCTGGACGTGACGTCCAAGCCGCCGGGAACCATTGAGTGGGAGTAAGTGCCCGCGTGTACCGGTTTCGGCGCATAGTCGCCACCGCAGGTATTGGCGGCCTTCTCGCTGCGACATTTTTGGTGATTACACCATCAGCAATGTCCGCTGAGGAGGCCGCTTCGGCCTGCGCAGGGGAGCCGCCGGTCTCTGAGGTCGCAGCAAGCGGACCTGCCGGTTCCATAGCCGTGTCCACGCCGAACTACGAGGCGACCCAGGTCGGCTGTCGCATTCTCGCCGAAGGCGGGTCGGCAGCTGACGCGCTCATTGCGGTCCAGCTCACGCTGGGACTGGTGGAGCCGCAGTCATCGGGTCTTGGTGGTGGCGCTTTGGTCACTTATCTCGACCCACTGACCGGTTCTGTCGATTCGTATGACGCGACGGTCTTTGCTCCGTCTGCAACCGCTGGTGATTCCGAGAACCCTGCAGAGAGCATCGGTGTGCCGCAGACCGGTCACCTGCTTCAGCAGCTCCACCGCGACCACGGCCAGGCTGGGTGGTCGAACTTGGTGGAACCGGCGGCAGAACTTGCGGAAGACGGCTTTGCCGTCAGCGACCGGCTCGCACGGTCGATCTCTTGGCGTGGAGAGGAGCTGTTTGCTCCCGGTCGTTCAGGTGAGTTCTTGCTTAACGACGGTCACATGCCCGCCCCCGGCGACATCCTCACCAACGGCGAGTACGCAGATTTCCTGCGTGGTCTGAAGGCCAGGCGCACGGCGGGGAAGGACGAAGAGGCGTATGACGCCATCGTCGAGGCCGGAGGTTCTCCGGAGTTCGCAGAGAGCCTCGTAAAGGACTGGACGAAGTCGGACATCTCTGCTGATGAGGCATGGTGCGGTGATTATCAAGACTTCCGGGTATGCGGAGCCAACGCCACGAACAGCGGTGTCGGTATCGTCTTGGAATCTCTGGGGATCCTCGACCGACTGGATCTGCAGAGGCTTGAGCCGTACTTCGAGGAATTCCGCCCGGTAACCCGTTCGACGGCAGCGCACCTCAGTATTGAGGCCCAGCGCATCGCCTTTGCGGACGCCAATGCTTGGCGGATGGACGAGCAGGTCGATGAATACCTCGCTGAGAGGTACCGAGAATTGGTCACCGACCCCGGCCGACTGGACGAGGGTGCGGAGATGATTCGACAGAAGCACGTGCTGGGCCGAATTACGCCTGCGGATCTGGCAGACACCTCGCATTATGAGGAAACCGATGACGAGGGCACTTCGCATATTTCCGTCCGTGATGACCACGGGCGGGTCGCGTCAATGACAACGACGCTGCAGCGTGACTTCGGCAGCGGAGTCGCAGTGCACGGGTTCTTCCTCAATAACTCGCTGGACAACTTCAGTGGCGGCGCAGATCAAGGGGAGCCCAACGCTCGTGAGGCGGGTATGAAACCGCGCACGACGATGGCCCCTGTTGTTGCCTATGACGGTGAGCTGAAGAAGCAGTGGTTCCCGTGGGACAACAATGACCAGACGATCATTGCTGCAGGTTCTCCTGGTGGTCAGAAGATCCCGTCGTACACGATCAAGGCGTTGCTCGGAATCATCGATTGGAACCTGGCACCGCAGGACGCGATCGCGATGCCTAATCACGGTGCGCTCGGACGCAACCGGATGTACGTCGATGGCTCGGATCCGGAGGCGGGGCACGAAACTGCTGAGCTGGTCCGCAGGTTGGAAGGATGGGGTCATGACCCGTCCAATGGCCGTTTCGACAGTGGCGAATCTGTAGTTGTGGTCCGAGAGGACGGCACCGTGGAAGCAGCCGCTGACCCGCGGAGGCAGGGTTCCGCCAGGGTTGTGAGCGAGTAGCTCGTAGGCCCTGGCGGCCGCCCCGAACTCACAAATGTCCCGGCACCTGAAAAGGTGTCGGGACATTTGGTGTGTGTGTGGGGGGGGGCTAGGACGCCAGCAGGAGTGACATCGGAACCACTGCCATACCGGTGACAACGCCGCTGATCGCCATGCCCGAGGCAGTCTTTCGAGCGCCGTGCTGAACGACGTCTCCAGCGATCAGTGCCGGGACGATACAGAAGACCAGGTTCGCAGTGCCCGGAAGCTTCTGTCCGGTGATCGCGACGGTCACCGCTTCGAGCACGAGGACCAGAACGAAGGACAAGGTGATCAGGACCATGAACCGGTCCTTGCCGAAGAGCGGGACCTTGCGGGAGAACGGGATGTAGATCGCCATCAAGATCGTGGTGGCCAGCAGCAAGATCACAATCTGCGTGAAGCTGGCTGCCGCTGCAATCACAACACCCACGGACACGTAGCCGCCGGTACGCAGCTTCGTGTTCCGGATGAGGCCTTCCTGCAGCATCATCGCCATGATCACGGAGACCACGAGCAGCGCGAAGTACTGTCCGCTGGTTTCACCGTCGATGATCAGGGTGTTCTCGGTGAGGTTCAGGTTGAACAAGACCGAGGTGGCGAAGGTGATTACCAACGCCGCAGCAGCGACAAGCATCGTCAGGAGAAGCATCGGGAACAGGGTCTTGACCACACCCTGTTTGACGAAGCTGTGGCAGATCATGCCGGGGACGACGACTCCGACGAGAGTGAGGAGCCGTGTTGTCTCATCGGCGACCATGCCGGTCGCGATGAACCAGATGATTCCCGGTGCCATACCGATACCCACGCCGAGGAAGAAGATTCGGCGGGGATCTGGAAGCCAGAAACGCAGCACGATGAATCGGATGAACGCCCAACTACCCAGCGACACCAGCACCGTGAACAGCACCGCCATCGGACTGTGCAACATCGCCGCGAGGTATCCGATGGTCATGGAACCGCCCAGCGACACGAAGGTCCGCCTGAAGTACAGGATGCTGACAATCACACCGATAATGAACGCGATGTGGATGTAGTCCAGCAGAGCGAAGTCTGACATCAGATCGAGGCTCCCGAGGAGGACAGTGCCGGCTCCTGCTTGGTCTCTGCGAACGCAGAGGGGACAAGTTTGAGGCGGTTGCTATCGACGAAGCTCTGCATCGCGCCAGCAGCATCGGTGTGGATGTTCGCCAGGCCGATGACAACGAGCGGCCGATCCTCGGCTCCTGCGGCCTTGCGGGCGCAGGACAGCAGGGCTGCACCGTCGGTCTGCTCGATATCGGAGGTCAGCGTCACCTTCTCGTCCGGGACGGACGAGCGGTTCAGGGAACGGGCGACTGCCTCCTGAATCTCGCCGTAGAGGATGATGTGGTCGGAGGCGTCGTGAAGCTCAGTGGAGATCAGATCGACGAACATTTCAGCACGGTCGGTACGGTCGGCGCGGTTGTTCATGGCGATGGCAACGCGAGCGTTGTCGGGGACCTTGGCCATAACGGAGTTGAAGACCGTGAGGGTCGACTCCCAGTCGTTGACTGCGAACATAGGCGCCCACCACAGGCCGGCCTCGTGGCCCACCGGGTGAATCTCCGTGACGGTGGTGGTGCCCGGGTCCGGGGTCGCGGTGACCATTCCGTGGATCGCGGTAGTGCGGTCCAAGCCGAGGAAATCTGCGACAGCCAGTGCCACGGCAACGTTTTCCTCGAACTGTAGGTAGTCGAAGCGACCGACCAGCAGTTCGGACTCGTCGGTGCGCTCAGCGACGATCAGCTGAGCCTGGCGCTTCTCTGCCTGCTCGCGGAGGACCTTGAGGATTTTCGGATCGCGCTCACCGGTGATGCAGGTGCCGCCAAGGGGGATGGTCGAGGACAGCGAGACTGCGATCTCCTCCAGCGTGTCACCCATGTCCTCCTGGTGATCCAGGCGGACGTTGGTGATGATCGAGAGAGGGGAGCGCAGGATGTCGTCCTGGCAGATCTTCTGGTACTTCGGCTTCACGGCCATGCACTCGAAGACAACGGCCTCGGTGTTGACGTCGACGTTGTTGGAGACAACCCGGTACTGCTCGTTGATGTTCGCAGGTCCGATGCGCTTGATCGGGTGCTCGGAAGCGTCCCCGGAGATCACGCAGGCATAGGTGCCGGTGGTTTTGGTGATCGTGTTGTAGTCACACTCACGCAGCATTCCGCCGAGCATCCTGGTGACGGTGGACTTGCCACGGATTCCGTTGACGTGGATGTTCACCTCCAGATCCGCCAGGCGCTGCCGGTGCTTCTGCTCCTTCGTGTAGAAGCGGGTCATCGCAGTGGCCGCGGCGGCCCCCGCGATGAATGCGTAAGTGATCATTACTAAATACTCTCCTCTGATCTGTTCGAGTCTTTTGGGCATGCGAAATAGCCCCTGCAGTGGGGGTTTTCAGCTTGGATGGGGTGTTAGGTAAGCCTTCGTCGCCTGTGATCTGAATATATCTGCGCGAATTATCGACGCAACCTCTGGAGGTGATGGGAATTCCTGAAGTGCGTCCTTTTATTGGCGCGCGCCCTAAGGTGAGACAATGCTTATAAGTACGTTCAATGCGTCGATAATGCCCCCATTGCGGGGTAGTCCGTTTTGGGTACACGTCAGGTAACGGTGTTGATGTAGCGCATTTGACAAAAGGTTTGTCTTCCTATGTTTTTCGGTGTAGATAGTAGTTTTCGGGTTGCCGCATCAGCGATGGGCGCTCGTAATTGCAGATGTGATGTCTATTACAATTCCGCGGTGAATGTAACGTTTGTTGTAGGTCAAAAACTGTGCACTAGATGTGGCCGGGCTAGTCTGAGCCCATGAGCATCGTCAAGATCAACGCAATCAACGTCCCCGCAGAGGCCGGCGAAGAGCTGGAGCGCCGCTTCAGCGCACGTGCGGGCTCGGTGGAGAACCAGCCCGGCTTCCTGGGGTTCCAGCTGCTGCGCCCGACCGCGGGCGAGGACCGCTACTTCGTCGTCACTCATTGGGTTGACGAGGAGTCCTACAACGCATGGCGTGACGGCGACGCCCGCGCTGCGCATTCCGGTAACCACGGCAAGCCCGTCGCCTCCGGTGCGAACCTGCTGGAATTCGACGTAGTTTTGGATGTGAAGGGCAAGAACGCGGAGTAACTTCCGCGCTGTTCCAGTCGTGGACCCGGATCCCCATCGTGGGATTCGGGTCCTTTGGCGTCGTGGGGCCTGGTTTGTCCCGAACCAGCACGGTGGAGTGTCGGTAATATCGGCAAGACGGTTAGATACGGACACGATGGTTGTGCGGAAGGCTGGACTGTGGAGATTCGACACTGGCTTACACGCCGAAATGAGGCGTTGGTTACCGTTCGGAAATTGGACCACGAGATTTTTCGTTCTGTCGCCGGAGCTGATAATCCGGTCCTGGATGAGGTCCTGCCGAGGCTGACACGTTCGGCGAACTACTCGAAGCTGTGGCTCGGTTGCGCAGGTGCGATGGCGCTAACGGGTAAGCGTTCATTGCGTCGGGCGGCTGGAAGGGGATTGGCCAGCCTGGCGGTGACGAGCCTCCTAGTGAACCAACTGGCGAAGAGGTCGTGGAGTCGCGCCCGGCCCGGACATGCGTCAGTGCCTCTTGCGCGCCGGATCCAGCGGTATCCGAAGTCCAGTTCGTTCCCGTCGGGGCACTCTGCCAGCGCGGCTGCCTTCGCCGTTGGTGCCGGCATGGAAGACCGGGCGGCGGGGGCTGTCCTCGGAGTGCTTGCCGGCATGGTGGGGTTCTCCCGCGTGTATACCGGTGCGCACTACCCAGGCGATGTTGTGGTGGGGTGGGGTATGGGCGCTGCGATTGCGCTTGCCAGCGGGAAGTTGGCGCCACCTCCGGTGTCCAAGCATGTGCCTCGCATTGAGCTCACCTACGTTGACGGTCCTGTGAGTAAGGACGGCGAAGGACTTGTTCTTGTCGTTAATCCTGCGTCGGGAGGCGGAACAGGTGAGCGGATTCTCGAGCAGGTAGAGAAGGTGATGCCCAAGGCCGAGATTGTCGTGCTGACTCCGGACGATGACATCGCGCAGGTTCTGGAAAGCGCCGCTGGCAGGGCAGAGATCTTGGGCGTCGGCGGAGGCGATGGGACTGTCGCTACCGCTGCTGGGATCGCGATTGACACCGACACCCCTCTCGCGGTCTTCCCGGGCGGGACATTCAATTACTTTGCTAAGCAGATGGGGTGTGTCACCCCGCGGAAAACTATGGATGCGGTGCGTGCAGGCACGTTAGAGAAGGTGGACGTCGTCACGCTGAACGATGACACCGTGCTGCTCAATGCCGCGAGTATCGGCGCATACCCCCAGTTCGTGGAGATTAGGGAGAAGTATGAGGGGAAGATCGGCAAGCCGCTCGCGGCCGCGGTGGCTGCTTGGCGGATGTCGAAGAGCCGGCGTGCCGTCGAGATACGGCATGAGGGTACGACGCTAAAAACCTCGCTGTTTTTCCTGGGCAACTCGAAGTATCTGCCAACCGGGTTCGCTCCGGTGGACCGGATCGGGATCAATGATGGGCTTCTCGACGTCCGCATCCTTGAGACCGGCAAGCGCCTGGCCCGACTGCGAGTCGTGGGTGCGTTGCTTCTCGGACGGTTGTCCCGCAGTCCGCTCTATCACGAGTTTGAGACTCCGGCCTTCCGGTTTGAGGTGCTCGGCGGACCCACGGAGGTGGCCCATGACGGCGAAGTTGGGGAGGCGCTGTCGGAGATTGAGTTCGTCTCGCGGAACCGAGTGCTTTCGGTCTATCGCCCCCGCTGGTCAGGCGATGGGTACGGGGGAATCAGCCACAGGCATAGCGCCAGCCACACGTAGGCCAATGCCCAGCCTGCGATGATGTCGTAGGGGTGATGCACGTTGAGGGCCACTCGGGCGACGCCAATGGCCACGACCACTGCCGCGCCCACGGAAACCGCGAGAACTCGCCGGGCGCCGTGGGTGGCATGTGCGTAGACGGCCACTAGGGCGCCGACCGTCACGGCCACACCAAGCGCATGTCCGGAGGGGAAAGACGTGTTCATGGCCTGGACCATTTGTGTCTCGGGCCGGTTCCGATCGGCCAGGAATTTGGCGGCGGTGGTGACCAGGCCGCTGCCCCAGACACTGACGGCGAGGAAGATCGCTACTCGGGTCCGGTGACGGCGGAGCTCCAGTATCACCGGGATCAGGACCAAGACTCGTAGGAGCATCGGCGCGAAGACGAGGCTCAGGCCATGCCAGAGCGGAACCCACCATCGGTGGTCCTGGGCTGCGTCGTAGGTGACCTCGAGCGCCCAGTTATCCGGCCGGATTGGACCCAGAGCAGCGCGTACAGCGCCACTGCCAGTGACACCGTCAGGGCCGCTGCTGGGCGGACGCGGGGCAGTGTGACATCGGTCATCAATCAAGCATTCCACACTGAAAACGGCGCCGGGTGAGGCGCCATCTTTTCTGTTGCTTTCAGTGTGCGGCGAGGCTAGGCTGCGACATATTGGAACGAGTGTTCGATAATGGGAGGTGGTCATGGAGGCGGTACCAGACCTGTCCGGCATGTCTCGTGACGCCGCCGTTTCGGTGCTGCGCAAGAGCATCTCCCGGATTACGAACGCAGCTCCGGAGGCCACAGACGGCGCCGCGGGGCGAGTTTCGGAGATGTTCACTGACGGACGCCGGCTGCCGGTGCCAGAGGAACTGTCGGATGTTCTCGGCGGGACACTGCTGCGTGGCGCAGTAACAGAATTGGACCGCCCAGGGTTGCTCATGTCGGCGATCATCGCTGCGATCACCGCAGAGGGCGGACATGTCGCAGTGATCGGGCTGTCAGAGTTCCTCCCGGCCACGGTCGTCGAGCGTGGAGGGGATCTGTCTCGACTGTTCCTGGTGCCTGATCCTGGGGAGAATCCCCTGGAAATCATCGGTACCGCAGCAGACGGAGTGGACCTTGTCGTTGCCGCCTGCAACCGAGACACCTCGCCCTCTCTTGCACGTCCGGTCGCAGCTCGGCTCCGTCGGGCCTCTGCAGCTCTGGTGTCGGTGGGTGGGGCGTGGCCTGGGGCCGTCGGGAAGCTGTCCTCCACCCTGGTGGAGGTGCACGGACTTGGCCACGGGAACGGGCGAATTCGGGATGTTGACCTGCAGGTTCGTGCGGTGGTGCAGAGCCGTTCCGGTGCGCCGGAGCGATCGGCGCGGTGGCGCGTTGGCACGGAGAACGCCAGCGTGGTGGAGACCCCTGCGGTCCGGATGAGGGCCGTGCGGTGAGTGGCCGGGTCATCGTCCTGTGGCTGCCGGACTGGCCGGTGCAGGCAGCACGGCTGGCTGAGGGAGAGATTGCGAACGATCCTGCGGAGGCTACTGCCGTGCCGATGGCTGTGGTTGCGGACAATCAGGTCATTGCCTGCAACGCTGCAGCCAGGCGGGGTGGAGTGGGGCGCGGACAGAGGCGTCGTCACGCGCAGGCGAGGTGTCCCTCGCTGCAGGTGTTCGCCGCGGATCCAGTGCGAGACGCGCAGTTTTTCGAGCCGGTGCTCGCCGCCGTGGAGAACGTCTCCGCTGGTGTGGAGGCGCTGCGCCCGGGGCTGATCGCCGTATCTGCGGGCCCGCCTACGCGCTATTACGGCGGGGAGGGCAAAGCCCTCGAGATGCTTATCGACGCCACCGCTCTCACCGCCACCGACTCCTTTTCGGGCATCGCCGATGATTTGGTGACCGCGGTTCTCGCGGCACGTCGCGGGGTGGTCGTGCCGGAGGGCGCCTCTGGGACGTTCTTGTCCGGGATCACCCTGCGGGAGGTCGCAGCGGAGGAGACCCTGGAGTTTCCCGAGGAATTGGTGCGCACATGGGATCAGCTGGGTCTGCGCACGTTGGGTGATGTGGCGGCACTGCCGGGACGGGACGTCGCGAGCCGGTTTGGTGTGGAAGGAGCTCGCTGGCATGGATTGGCTAGGGGAGACGGTGAACGACGGGTCTCACCTCGTGGAGTGCCCCGCGATCTGGCGGTGCACCACCGGCCGGAAGAGCCGATCACGCGTGTCGATGTCGCCGCGTTCCTGGCACGTTCCCTCGCCGCGGAGGCACACTCCCGGCTGTACGACGCATCGCTGACCTCTACTCGCCTCTCCATCTCCGTGACCATGGACGACGGTGCGGAAATGACAAGAATCTGGCGGTGCGCCGGGCCATTGACCGAAGCGGCGACGGCAGACCGGGTGCGGTGGCAGCTCGATGGATGGCTGTCGGCCCGGGCGATCGCCGGTGATGGGCCTGACGAGGACTCCGAAGATGCAGAGCCTGGACGTGGCATTGTCGAAATCGTCCTGGAACCGCTGGACGCTGTGCCGGCAGGTGTCATCCGCGATGCGCTCTGGGGTGGTGTCGATGAGGCATCCGAACGAGCCGAACGGGTGGCAGTGCGTATCCAAGGACTGCTCGGGACGGACGCGGTGCAGCACCTCGTAGCGGTCGGAGGTCGTGGCCCTGCCGAGCGGGTGCTGCCGCTGCCGGTGGGTGAAGCAGCCCCAGATCAACCGGCGGGCGAGTGGCCCGGAGCCCTCCCGGCGCCGTCGCCGGCAGTGACTTATTCAGTGACCGCGGCGGAGGGCCATGTGGAACTGGAGGACACCTCCGGCCACGCAGTGGCGGTGACCGGGCGTGGCTTTGTCACCGGAGATCCAGCCGTCCTCGTGTCACCCCGAGGCCGATTCCCCGTGACCGGTTGGGCAGGGCCGTGGCCGGTCGACGAGCGCTGGTGGTCCTGCGGGGATGCGTGGCGTGGGGCGCGGCTGCAGGTCAGCGTCGATGGCCGCTCCGGGCCGGAGGCCTACCTGCTTATCGGGTCCGCCGGCAGATGGCGGGTCGAGGGAACCTACCGCTAGGTCTGGAAGTCGATCACTAGGCGGTGCGGCCCATTGAGGGAGAAGATCCGGTATGGGCGCTCGCCACCGCTGAGGGAGATGACGAACGGGACGGAGCCCTCCCACCAGCCGTCACCCTTGGCTTGAACGACCGCGGAGGTATCCCGAGGATTCACCCCGGTGTCAGTGATGTCTGGGTATCCAGAGCCGTAGGGCGAGGTGATTCCATAGAGATTCACCTGAAGTGCGGTGTCACCTGGATGGGAAATCGGCACGTCTGAGGCCCCATCCGACGGCGCACTGGTGTACCCGGCTGACCATCCCACCTGGCCTGATCCAGAGAACTCGATCACCACTCGGTCGTACCCGGCATGTCCGGCGCTGCGGATAGAGACCATGGATTCCCGCCCAGACCTGTCGTCGTGGGACTGGTTTTGCGTCGAGAAGCCGAGATCCTCCGGCCGCGAGGGATTGATGGTCTCGGTGATTGATCCCGGATTAGCGGTGGAACCACCGCCGGAACTGCCCTGGGTTGGGTCGACGGTTGTCTCGTCTGTCCAGGTGTCCTCGTCGGCGATGACAGTGAGACCGTCCTCGTTGGTCTCCTCGTTGGTGGCACCGGGGATGAAGGACCCGAGCGCCTCTAGGGGACCGTCCGCCGAACATGCGGTACCGAACGCGAGCAAGGACGCCGTGGTGGCCGCAAGAACGATTCGCGACATGCGATGGGAACGGGCCGGGCTGGTCATCCCTCAATCGTAAGCCGCCCGATACCCCGGATCGAGGCATCGAGCGGGTGAACGCGACCCAGACCGGGCGAATTCGCCTACCGCGGCTAGGAGGACGTCTGTACGTCCACCACCAGTCGGTTCGGTCCCTCCAGTGCGAAGACACGGAACGGACGCTGCTCGCCGTCAACGGAGATAAGGAACTGTGCGTGTCCCTCGAAGATTCCGTGGCCGGAGACCCGCAGGATCGAGCCGGTGCCGGTGGGGTTGACCGAGCGGTTTGTCAGGTCGACGGTCTGCTCGGTGTCGAACGGGTACGCAATACCGAGAACGTCGACCATCAGCGCGGAGTCACCCGGGTGCTCGATGGGGTAACCGCTGCCCATCTGAGTCGGCGGGTCCTCGTAGCGGACGAACCAACCGACATCGGGGCCGTCGAGTTCAAAGACCACGCGGTCGAAGCCGTCATTGGAACCGACTCGGACATCCGTGACCGAGAGGCCGGACATGTAATCCCAGTTCTCCTGCGGTGAGGTGGAGAAGTCCTCGGTCGGAGCCGGGTCTGGGTCGAGAGTTGCGGTAGCGGTGGGGCTGCCGGTCGCGGTTTCGGTCTCGGTGACGGTTTCGGTGGCACCGCCGGAGCCGTCCCCTTCTTCGGCATCTCGGAAGGAGAACGCCGACCGCATGTCCTGGCTCGTGTCCTGCTGATTGGAGTTATCCGAGGAACACGCGGCCGCGAATGCCAGCAGTGTCGCCGCGGAGAGGGCGAATACGGTGCGCGATGCGCGTCGTGGACGGGTTGCGGTGCTCATACTTCGACCGTAATTGCGATAGGTACCGCTGTGCAACGGATGGGGCAGAAGGTTATCAACGTGAAACACAGTCGATAGCGCGACTGACACCACACCTGCCCAATTACACTGTGCTCATGAGTGATGCGCTGAATGAGGCCGCCAACGCGGGGACCACCGCCGACTGCGATTCCCCGGCGCCGGGTCGACGCAGGCGCACCAGTGAACTAGTCAACCGACGCAGCCAAAGTGCAGCCACTGGTCCTACTGCATGCTCGGATGTGCCCGGTGAACCCCTCGCCGGCTCCGCGAAGACCGCGACGCTCTTTCTAGCACTAGAGAACACCGACTCCTGGAGTCACGATGTGCTCGATGGTGGAGTGTTCGGTACAGAGCTCTCCGGCCGAATCAAGAAATGGCTCAAAGGGCGCGACGGAGCGCTGCAGCTAATTCGCCGCCCCGGCCGCGAAGGTCGAGTCATGGACGGTGACCCCGTCCTCTACATCGCACACTGCACCCCGGACCAGCCTGGTGGCGCGTGGATGGAAAAGCGCACCGTCACAGACGTAGAGGAACTGCTGTCTCTCGATATTCGTCTTGGCCTCCCGACGCCCGGGGCCACCCGCACCACCGACCCGCTCCTTCTTGTGTGCACACATGGAAAGCGGGACGTGTGCTGTGCAGTGAAGGGCCGGCCTGTCGCGCAGGCACTGCACAACATTCATGGAGATCGTGTCTGGGAGACCTCCCACTCCAAGGGGCACCGTTTCGCCCCGACGATGATCCTGCTGCCGTGGAACTACTCCTATGGGCGAATCAGCGTCGCCGAGACTGATCGCGTCATCCGCGAGGCAGCTGATTGCAGGCTCGATCCAGCCGGGTGCCGCGGCCGCGGTGTGTGGGAGGCGAAGGGACAGGTCGCTGAACTGGCGGTGCGCGAGATGGCCGGAGTGTGGGGTTTCGACGATGTCGCGGCCGTCCGTGAGCCAGACGGCGAGATCGTGCACGTAACCCTGCGTAACGGCCGGCGGTTTGAGGTCACGCTAGTCACAACCGTCATCGAGGGTGTCATTAGCAGCTGCGGGGACTCCGCTGGCTCGAAGAAGGCGTGGATCGCTGACGCTGTCCATGAGATCGACCGGGCCCCGAAGGGGAACAGTGCGACTGCTGGTGCTGGTCCGGAGTGCTGAGTGGGGGAGTGGAGGAAGGGGACGTCGGGAAGCAAAAATCGCCGCCCCGGAAAGAACCGGGACGGCGATCTGCAGACGGTAACTAGCGGCGCATAATCTTGCGCGAGAGCCAGTTGCCCAGCAGCTGAGCGGCCTGCACCAGGATGATGATGAGGATCGTCGCTGCGATCGTCACCTCCCAGTTGAAGGCGCGGTAACCGTAAACAATCGCGAAGTCACCGATGCCGCCGCCGCCGATATAACCGGCCATAGCGGACATATCCACCACCGCGATGAACGCGAAGGTGTAGCCGAGGATCATCGGGCCGAGGGCCTCCGGAATGATCACGGTGCGGATGATTCGCCACGGAGACGCACCCATCGCGCGAGCAGCCTCGATGACACCGGGATCGATGGCCATGAGGTTCTGCTCGACCAGGCGAGCAATGGCGAACGACGCGGCGATGATCATGACGAAAATCGCCGCATTACTGCCGACAGTGGTGCCGACAACCATCAGCGTGATCGGACCCATCACTGCCACCAAGATGATGAACGGGATTGGCCGGATGAAGTTCACCAACACGTTGATGAAGGTGTTCAGCGGGCCAGAAGGCAGCAGTCCCGAACGCCTCGTGACGAACAGGAGCATGCCGAAGGCCAGCCCGATGATGCCCGCGAAGAGCATCGTGACGGTGACCATCCACAGCGTGTCGCCGAACGCGCGAAGCATGTTCGGGCCGATGATCGACCAGTTGGTGTCCGCGGCGAGCACAGTGGTGTTGGCGGTCATCGAGTCACCTCCGTCTCGGTGTAGGTGTTCCAGGAAGTGAGCAGCTCCCGCACCGCGGCGGGATCAGCCGGGCCGCCGCCAGGTCCGGTCAGACGAACGGTGAGGCGACCAAAGGCGTGGGCCTGCACGTTCGCAACCGAACCATGGGCGACTGTGACCTCGACGCCAAGCGAGGAGGCGTCCTGGATCAGGCGGGTCAGCGGAACAGAGTCGTCAACCCGCACGGTGATCAGTTCACCTGCGCGACCGTCGTGGATGCTGGCGAGCTCGCGGCCTTCCGGGCGATCCCCGAGTGCGGTCGCGGCGAAACGCTGTGCCGTGGCAGTCGACGGGCTGGAGAAAATCTCCCGGACCGTGCCGCTATCGGCGACGGAGCCGTTTTCCATGATGACTACCCGGTCCGCGATCGCACGGACCACGGACATCTGGTGGGTGATCAGCACGATCGTCACACCGAACTCCCGGTTGACCTTTCGCAGGAGTTCGAGGACTCCGGCGGTGGTCTCCGGGTCGAGAGCCGAGGTGGCCTCGTCCGCCAGCAGCAGACGCGGGTTCGAGGCAAGCGCGCGGGCGATGCCGACACGTTGCTTCTGGCCGCCGGAGAGCTGCTCCGGATAGGCCTTGCCGCGGTCGCCTAGCCCGACGAAGTCCAGCAGTTCCTGGACTCGTGCCTGCCGGTCCTTCTTGGACATACCAGCCAGCTCCAGCGGGTACTCGACATTGCGAGCAACCGAGCGGGAGTGGAACAGGTTGAAGTGCTGGAAGATCATGCCGATTTCTCGGCGGATCGGGCGGAGCTGCTTCTCCTTGAGTCCGGCGATGTCTCGGCCGTCGATGAGGACGGAACCGGCGGTGGGCTGCTCCAGGCCGTTGACCAACCTGATCAGCGTGGACTTGCCCGCGCCGGAGTAGCCGATGACACCGAGGATTTCCCCGGAGCCGACGGATATGGAGACGTCCGACAAAGCTCGGACCTCACCCTTTTTGCCCTCGTTGAAGACCTTGTCGACGTGCCTGAACTCCACAGTCGCCCCAGACATGCCGGGGGTGGTGAGGGGTTCGAGGCCTTCGCGACTACTCGTCATCGGGGTCCTCACGGAGCTGGGTCTCCGTGCGGTCGAGGATCTCCTGCAGGTCCTCCGGGGTGCGCTCGACGGCGACGGAGGTGCCACGGGAGTCACGCTCGACAGCCTCGGTGACCTCCGGGTCGTGCCACAGGCGGACGAGGGTCTGGATGTCCTCGTTGTCCTGGTTGACCGGGGTGGTCACGAAGACGTTGATGTACGGCTCAGCGGCCTCGTCGTTCGGGTTGTCCTCGAAGATCGCCGACTGCGGGTCGATGTTGGCGCGATCCAGGAAGGAGTTGTTGATGACGGCGGGCTTGCCCTCTTCGTAGACGCGCGGGGTCTGGGCGGCGTCGACCGGGGTGACCTGGACGGTGGAAGCGTCAGTGTTGACGTCCAGCGGGGTCGGGGTCAGGCTGTCGGTGTTCAGCTCGATCAGGCCGGCGGACTCCAGGACCTTCAGGGCGCGGCCCTGGTTGGAGGAGTCATTCGGGATGGCGACCTCGGTGCCCTCGGGGATCTCCTCGACGGAATCGCCGCCCTGCCAGAAGATGGCCAGCGGGACGATCTCGGAGGAGCCGACCGGAACCAGGTCCTCGTTGTTGCCGACGTTGTACTCAGCCAGGTACTGGATGTGCTGGAACAGGTTCACGTCGAGCTGTCCGGAAGCCAGTGCCGGATTGACCGACGGGTAGTCGCCGAACTCAACCACGTCGAGCTCGATGCCTTCTGCGGCGACCTTCTCCTCGAAGATGCTCCAGGCTTCCTTCTCGCGGTCGGTGGTGCCGATGCGGATCGTGGCACCGTCGGCGAGGGGTTCTCCGGAGTTGTTGTCGGAGCCGCAGGCGGCCAGGCCCGCGGTCAGTGCGATGGCGGTGACTGCCGCACCGATGCGTCGCAGGTTCATAGGGTTCTCCTCTGTGAAGTGGCCTGTGCCCTTGTCGGCCGTGACGGTTCGCCAACGGAGAGTGGGGCACGCAACTAGACCAAGCTGTCTCTTAAGTGGGTTTACGTTAGCAGTTCTAACGGCGCACAGGAAAGAGTAACTCTCACTGTCGACATGTTCGAACAGAAGTGCGATGATGTCGGTGGTGGTGGTTAGGGTCCGCCGCATGGAGGACAGCAGGATGGACAAGGTCAGTAGTGCACCGGGAGCAGAGGCAGGCGGAGCGCGTTCAGAGGCGCCGCTGTCCTGGTCACGGGTGGAAAAAATCCTCTCTGGACAGTCAGTGGGAACGCTGCGTCCGGGCACGGGTTTTAACGGATTCCGCCGGGAGGTAGTGAAGTCTCCGCGTTCGGCGGCTCAGGCGCCGGGCTCGCGCGGAGCGTGCACGGTAGAGCTGCACTGCCGGTCGTCGTATTCGTTCCTGCATGGCGCCTCTGACCCGGAGGCGATCGTCGAGGAAGCGGTGCGCTTGGGGCTGGAGACAGTCGGCATCGCAGACCGGGACGGGTTCTATGGTGTGGCACGGTTCGCGGAGGCAGCAGCGGAGTACGGGCTGAAGACAATCATCGGTGCCGAGCTGTCGTTGCCGCATGCCCCGCTCACGGTGCTCGCCCGCGGTCCGGAAGGATATCGGCGGCTCAGCCGGACCCTCGCCGCCGCGCACATGGCGCACCGTGACAAGGACGTGGTGGTGTACCCGTCGCTGGCGCGCCTTGGCGAGGCTGCGCATGGGCACTGGACCGTGCTCGCGGATGCCACCTGGATCCCGCACCTGCCCGAACTCATCGATGCGTTCGGTTCTGACCGCGTGGTCCTAGAGCATCGCATCCGCCTGGAACCGGCGGATGCTGATGATGAATGGGAACTAGAAGATGCTTCCCGACGTTTCCGTCTTCCCCGCATCATCACCTCCGCAGCGACCGCAGCCGCACCCGTGGATGCGCGGGCCGCGGGCGCCAAACATGCACTGGCCGAGCGGGACTCACTCGATGAGCATGTGGGGAAGATCCCGCCTGTGGGTGGTCGGTGGTTGCGCTCTCCGGCGGAATTGGATGCCCGGGCTCGGCATCTGCCTGGGGTCGTGGAGACAACTGTCGCACTGGCAGAGGAGTGCGCCTTCACCCTCGACCTGATCGCCCCGAACCTGCCTGGCTGCGATGTTCCGGCAGGGGAGACTGAGGAGTCCTGGTTGCGCAGGCTCACCTGGGAAGGTGCAGAGAGGCGCTACGGGCAGGAGGCGGATGGTGAGGTGGCGGAGGACGTCGGGAAGCAAATTCGGCACGAACTGGACGTGATCGCTGGACTGGGTTTTCCCGGATATTTCCTGATCGTGCGAGATATCTGTGAGTTCTGTCGGGTCAACGGAATCATCGCGCAGGGGCGTGGATCGGCGGCGAACTCGGTGGTGTGTTTTGCCCTCGGGATCACCAACGTTGACCCGATCGGTGCGGGGCTGCTTTTCGAGCGGTTCCTCTCTTCAGAGCGCACCGGACCGCCGGATATTGACCTGGATATCGAGTCCGGGCGTCGTGAAGAGGTGATCCAGCACGTCTACTCCACGTATGGACGCGGGCGGGCGGCGCAGGTAGCCAACGTGATCACCTACCGGCGCCGTGGTGCATTGCGTGACGCTGCCCGGGCGCTGGGCCAGCCAGACGGCTTGGTCGACGGCTGGGTGAACAAAGTGACCGAACCTCCCGAGGAAGTCCTTGAGCTGGCAGAGAAATTCCGTGGACAGCCGCGGCACCTGGGTATCCACTCCGGTGGCATGGTGCTGTGCGATCGGCCGATTGCCGATGTCGTGCCCATTGAGTGGGCCCGTATGGAGAACCGTTCCGTTCTGCAGTGGGACAAAGACGACTGCGCCGCGGCGGGACTGGTGAAGTTCGATCTACTGGGACTGGGCATGCTCGAGGCACTGCACCACTGCATCGACCTGATTGAGGAACACCAAGGTCGGCGCGTGGAGTTATGGGAGATCGGTGTGGATGATCCTGCTGTGTATGACATGCTCTGCCGCGCCGACGCGGTGGGCGTGTTCCAGGTGGAGTCCCGCGCTCAGTTGTCGACGCTGCCGCGGCTGCGCCCACGCACTTTTTTCGACCTGGTGGTGGAAGTCGCCTTGATCCGGCCAGGCCCGATCCAGGGCGGCAGCGTGCACCCGTATATCCGGCGGCGCAATGGTGAGGAGGAGGTTGTGTTCGACCACCCGGTGCTGAAAGGTGCACTGGGCAAGACTCTGGGCATCCCGCTGTTCCAGGAGCAGCTGATGCAGATCGCCGTCGACGCCGCCGGATTCACCGGCGCCGAGGCCGATTCGCTGCGCCGGGCGATGGGATCCAAGCGGTCGGTGAGCCGCATGGAGAAACTGAGGGCCCGGTTCATCAGCGGATTATCGGACACCAATGGCATCGAAGGCGAGGTCGCGGACCGGCTGTGGGACAAGATCGTCGCCTTCGCCGCCTACGGTTTCCCCGAGTCGCATGCGCAGTCCTTCGCCTCAATCGTGTACTTCTCCGCGTGGTTCAAGTGCCACTACCCAGCGGAGTTCTGCGTAGCCCTGCTGCGTGCGCAACCGATGGGTTTTTACTCGCCACAGTCCCTGGGCGCTGACGCGCGGCGGCACGGAGTCGCCTGTGATGGGGTTAGTGTCAACGACTCTGGTGTCGAAGCGAACTGTCCCGGTGGGCGGATCCGGCTTGGCCTGGGGTCGATCTCCAGCCTGGGGTCGGACGCAGCGAAGCGGATCGTGGCAGCGCGGGAGGCCGACGGTTCCTTCCGCGACATCGCTGACCTATCGCGCCGGGCCGGGCTTTCGGTCTCCCATGTGGAGGCGCTGGCCCGGGCGGGGGCGGTGGAATGTCTGGGGATGGACCGCAGACAAGCATTGTGGGCGGCCGGAGTGGCCGCGACGGAGAACGACGGCATGCTGCCGGGGCTGACCGCCGTGACTGCGCCGTCGCTGCCTGGCATGTCCGAGTTTGAGCTGGCAGCGGCGGACCTGGCGGGCACTGGCGTGACACCAGGGGAGTACCCGGTGGCGGCATTGCGCTCTGAATTGGAGGCCGCCGGGGTGCTGTCTGCGACGCAGCTCAAGCAGGCTCCGGACGGATCCCACGGCTGGATCGGCGGCATCGTCACCCACCGGCAGCGGCCACAGACCTCCGCTGGGGTGGTATTCCTCGGCATGGAGGACGAGACCGGGCTGATGAACGTGTTGTGCACCCCAGGATTGTGGAAGCGATACCGCATGATCGGTACCCGAGAGCGCGCCCTCGCTGTACGCGGGATCATCCAAAACAATTCCGGTGCGGTCACGGTGGTGGCGGACAAACTCGTGCCGCTGCAGGAGATGGTGTCCGGGAAGGTCGTCGCCGGGCGGAGTAGAGACTTCCGGTGATCGGTTGCGCATAGGCTGGAGAGGCATGAGCACAGTCCAGCCCCGACTGATCCCGGCCCCTGCAGGAGCCGGCGTCCCCAACAATCATCCGTCCGCCGTTGACCCGACAGATTTCCCCGGACCTGGCGTCCAGGTGCTGTCCGCTCGGGAGGTGCCCCTCGGCGGGCCGCGCGCAATGACCGTCCGACGTACTCTCCCGCACCGCGAACGCTCCTTCATTGGAGCGTGGTGTTTCTCTGACCATTACGGACCTGAACGGGTCTCTGCTAACGGTGGCATGGACGTCGCCCCGCATCCCCATACCGGACTGCAAACAGTGTCTCTGCTGTTCACCGGCGAAATCGAGCACAACGACAGCGCCGGCGGCCGTGGCCTGGTCCGCCCCGGCGAGATCAACCTCATGACCGCAGGCCACGGCATTAGCCACAGTGAAGTCTCCACCCCAGACACGACGATCCTCCATGGGATGCAGCTGTGGACAGCACTTCCTGGCGCCCACCGCGACACCGCACCCCGCAGTTTCGAGAATTACGTGCCGGAACCGCGCCACCTGCCTTGGGGCACACAAGTGGAATACCTCGGCGAGAACTCGCCCGTCACGGTGTACAGCCGCCTAGTCCTGCACGAATTGCTTATCGACGCCTCCAACACCGCCATCCTTCCCCTCGACCCCACCTTCGAATACGGAATCCTCCCGGACAATGCCGCGGTGACCGTGACGGTTGAACCGGTGAACACCGACAGCGGTGACACGGACGAGACTGACGAATTCACCGTGGAACCAGCAGCACTGGCGTGCATCTCACCGGGTGCAGGGGAGCTCCGAATCACGGCAGGTGGAGGCGGCAGGACCCGTGTCATTCTCCTCGGTGGAGAGCCTCTTGATGAGTCCATCATTATGTTCTGGAATTTCATTGGGCGCAGTCATGAGGAGGTCGTTGGGATGCAAGAGGAGTGGAACCGGGAGAACTCCGACGAATCGGCTGAGCACAGCCGCTTCGGCACCGTCGCGAACTACACCAGCCATGATCCAGACGGTGTCTCGTGGCTGCCGTCTCCGCCAGTGCCGGACCATGCGAAACTCCGTCCACGCAGGTAACTGACAGATAGGGCAGGTTGTTACCGTTACGGGCATGGAACGGAACAACCCCGGCTCGTACGATCCCTTCGCTGGGCACCCTCAGCGCCCTGATCCGCAGCTGACACCGACGGGCCCTCAGCAGGCGTTGTACCCGCAGCAGACGTATCCCGTCTCAGAGCCACCGGTGGACCCGGATACAGACAAGCCGACTTTCGAGCGGCCGGTCTCGGGTCTGGATACATTCTTAGTGTTCATCACCTTCGCCTTGTCGATGGCTATCGGCGGCCTTGCTGTGGTGTTCATGGCGATCTATTTCGGTGCAGACGGTGCCGGATGGGTGCTCCCAGTGGTGGGGCTGATTCAGATCGCCATGGTTGCCGGGATTCTTAAAATCCGGAAATACCGGTGGTCTGACCTCGGATTTGTCCGTCCAAAAACTGGCTGGCACATGGTGTGGCAGATACCCGGGACGTGGATTGTGGTGTTGATGGTGGGGGCGTCATTGGGCTCGCTCTTTCTCAGTGAACCGGACGCGGACACCAGTCAGGCCATTCGTGACACCGCAGCGATCGGACCGGTGATGATGTTCGGCGTGATCTTGCTGGCAGTGTTCATTCTCCCGTTGGTGGAGGAAATCGTTTTCCGACGTTTCTTGTACGCCTGGCTTGAGATGCGCTTCGGGAAGAAGTTCGGAATGGGCGTCGGCGTCGCGGCCGCAGTGATTATCTCTGGTGTCTTGTTCGGCCTGATGCACGTGGTGCCCGCAGCGGTTGTGATGATCAGTTGCCTTGGCATCGCCATGGCCATTCTGCTGCGGGTCAATCGGAGCATGTGGGCGCCGACTATCCTGCACATGCTGAACAACGCAGTGGCGACGGCTGTGGCTCTTTCCATGCTGTGACAGCACGTGGCCTTTGGCGGGGGATGACTGTGCCGCTATAAACTCTTAGCACCGGTAGTTTTCACTGGGAAAGTGGAGAGTGGCATGGTCATGCGGAGGGTTTCGGTCGCAGTAGGCATTGGCACTGCCATGTCCCTGGTGGCTTGTGCGGGGCAGACCGCCGTCGCCACGGAAGAACCCGCGATGGCCTTCCCTGATCTGCTGGTTCGAACAGCAGACACTGACAGGGAGCGGGGAGACCGGTTATACAGCGTCGATGTCTTCTATGGAGACCAGTCCACGGTCAGGAAATCAGCGGCGGTCGATGACACGTGGGGGTATCTCGACGGCTTCGGGGCAGGAGTGCTTGGCCCAGGTACAGACAACGCTGCAGAGGTCAGAGAGCTGACAGGTGTTGACGTCTTAGCGGCGACCACGCTGTTTTCAGTGGGGGTCGACGACAACCGGGTGATTTTGGTGGCGGGAAACCAAGACACCGAGGAAATTAGCGACACTGCAATCGCGAATGGGTGGATGCGAGACGGCGACATCCTGAAAATTGATCCCCCACCCAACGCGGTGCAGGGCTTGCAGTTCGCCGCGCAGGTGAAACTCCTCGGTGATTCGGTGATGCTCGGGCATCCAGACTCGGATATGACCAGAATTGCCGCAGAACCTCGCGCACACGGTTCACTTCTTAGCACCCCCAGCTACTCCACCATCACCTCCTGCCTCGGGGAGCCTGATGTTGGGCGAATCGTTGATTCTGATGAGATCGGGTCGGGCTACCGGGGAACCGCGGCAGCAGAGGGGCCCATAGCCGTCGGAGTTTTCGCAGGAGAGGAAGACGAGGCCACATCGGCAGTGGTGTGTGCGGTCTCAAACAACCCAGAGGCGGTGGCGGAGGACATTGCCTTGAGCGTGGAGAACGACACGATCAACAACCCCAGTGACGAAAAGCTCTCGGAGTGGATCGTCGATGTGGAGATATCGGTAGATGGTGATCTGGTGCGGGCCCGGTTCGTGCATGCAGAAGACACCGACGCGGACAGCCTCATCACAATGGCCCGCCGACCGGGACTGCCGGGTTTCCGGTGAACGACAAGCGGACACCATGCGAAGAAGCAGACTGGATTCGGAGAAAGGCCTGATTCTCAGGCGCACAGCCGCGGCTATAGCAGTGATGAGTCTGTGGACCATGCTGATCGCATGTGCAGGCGAGGGATCCGAAGAAGCCGAAGAATCCGGGGCGCAGGACAGGATGAGGGAGCTGCCGGTCGGGGAGGGGCCGTCGGGAGCCTTTGCAGAGCAGTTAGATTCGACCGCCGCACTGTCCGGTGCACTCCAGGAAAAGATCGACGTCTATTACGGGAATCAAGCCCTGCTGCGGGACCTTGCTGTGGAGGACCCCCGGTGGAGCGAGATGAGTGGTTATGGCCTGGGGCCGGCCGGTGTGCCCCGTTCGCGCGATGAAATGTCCAAGATCCTCGGTATTGAGACGTTGGCTGCGCAGACTCTTTATCAGATTGGTTTCGGCGGCGACGCACTGTTTCTCGTCGAAGGGAACCAAGACACAGACGCGATCGCGGCCGCAGCGGAAGCATCCGGGTGGACGGATGAGGAGGGCGTCTTCGTTTTCGATGACGACAGCGCGGACTTCTTCCTCGGTGACCTGTACGCCACCCAACTGATAGCGAACGATGGCTCGGTCCTGATGGGCGAGGAACAGGCGAACATGGGACGCCTTGATGAACATCCTGAAGGGCACGAGACGCTTCTCCGCAATGAGGATTTCGCTGCAGTCATCGCCTGCCTCGGTGACCCTGTTGCCGCACGGGTCATTGATACCCGTGACATGTCCTGGCTGCAGGCGACTGGAACGAACCCACTATTCGGGCAGGTCGCCATAGGCGTCTATCCGGGCGAGGTGGTTCAGACGGTGGTCTGCGCGTTGTCTGACGAACCTGATGCGCTTGCAGACACCATCCTCACCGACACCACCAATGAGCCTCCAGTCGAACTCACCGAGGGGACCGAGATGAAAAGAATTGTCGATGTCGACGTCAACGTTGACGGAAGCCTCGTGCGGGCGGTGTTCGACCTTGCGGAAGATGCACCACCGAACGCCATCATTGATTTCGCGCTTTCACCACTACGAATACCGGGTTTTCGATGACAAGGACAGGTATGAACACACACAGCCTGGCAATGACGATCGGGACTGCTGCACGGTTAGGTGACATCTGATCTGACTTACCCCGACGGGGTGGGTCTGGAAGGATGTTGCTGTGCCTAAGCCTTACCCGAAAGAGTTCCGTGCTGATGTGGTCCGCATCGCGCGGAATCGCGAGTCCGGTGTCTCGCTCGAGCAGATCGCGCAGGACTTCGGGATCCATCCGATGACCTTGCAGAAGTGGCTCCGCCAAGCTGATATCGACGAAGGCATCAAGCCAGGACAGTCCAGTACGGAGTCTGCCGAGTTGCGGGAGCTACGCAAGCGCAACCGGCTTCTGGAGCAGGAGAACGAGGTCNTGCGTCGGGCTGCAGCGTATTTGTCGCAGGCGAACTTGCCGGGAAAATGATGTACCCGCTCGTGAAAGAGCTCGCCAGTGACGGGGTCCCCGTGACGGTGACGTGCCGGGTCCTCAAGCTCGCCCGCCAGCCGTATTACCGGTGGTTAGACACCCCGATCACCGAAGCCGAGCTGATCGAGGCATATC
>NZ_ATYV01000011.1 GCF_000427865.1 Corynebacterium sputi DSM 45148
TTGGGGTGTATCAAAGATCTTGGACAACCTCTTGAGGCGAGAGGATCGAGATCATGGCAGCGAGTTCGAGGCGGAAGTTCAGTCCGCAGTTCAAGGCCGAGGCGGTGCAGCTGGTCCTGCAGAGTGACCGCTCGATTGCCGAGGTGGCCGGGGAGTTGGCGATCAACCCGGGCACCCTGGGCAACTGGGTTCAGAAGCACCGGCAGGCCAATCCGGAGCCGGACACGTCGATGAGTCCGGCCGACCACGGCAGGCTGGCCGAGCTCGAGGAGCAGAACCGCAAGCTGAAGATGGAAAATGAGTTCCTAAAAAAAGCCGCGGCCTTCTTCGCCCGGGAGCAGGACTGAACGAGAAGTCAGCCCTGATCGAGGCGGAGAAGGCGAACTTTCCGATCGACTGGATGTGCGCCCAGCTCGGCGTGGCCCGCTCGTCGTTCTACGCGTGGCGCGCCCGCGCCGGGCAGGTTACAGCCACCCAGGCGCGCCGCGAAGCGCTGAAGATGGAGGTCGAGCGCGTTTTCCATAAGCAGCGCGGCACTGCCGGGTGCCGGCGCATCGCTGCCATTCTCAATGACGAGGGGCACCCGGCCTCGGTGGGGCTCGTGGCCGACCTGATGCGCGAGCTCGGCCTGGCGGCGATCCAGCGCAAGGCCTACAAACGCACCACCGTCCCGGACGAGAAAGCCCAAGTCTTCGCCGACAAGCTGGGCCGCGACTTCGCCCCCGAGAGTCACCGCCCGGGAGAGGCGCTGGTCGGCGACATCACCTACCTACGCACCGGCCAGGGGTGGCTGTACCTGGCCACCGTGATCGACCTGGCCACGCGCAAGGTGATCGGGTGGCAGACCGCTGAGCACATGCGCGCCAGCCTGGTCGTCGACGCCCTGGAAATGGCCCGTACGCAGGGCCAAGCCGCCGAAGGGGCAATACTTCACTCCGACCACGGGTCTCAGTACACCTCCGACGAATTCGTCACCTACTGCACCCAGCACGGGTTCGTGCAGTCGATGGGCCGCACCGGGGTGTGCTGGGACAACGCCGCCGCCGAGACGTTCTTCGCCACCCTGAAAAACGAGATGTACCACCAGCAGGTGTTCCATACCCGCGCCCGAGCACGGTTCGCCGTCGCCGAGTACATCGAGGTGTTCTACAACCGTCAAAGACCGCACTCCAGCCTGGGCTACCGCACCCCGGCCCAGGCATGGGCCGACGCCCACAATCCCGCCGCCGAGGACCTAACCGAGGCGGCCTGACACACCAGAAATCACCGAGGACCTGTCCACAATCCTTGACACAGCCCATGTTCTACAGTGGCGATTCTCCGGCACTGAAGGACCACGCTCCGGACGTTCTCAGGAGTGCGTTCCGGATGCACAGCAGTCTACGAGGAGTTTCGACCCACGTTGTCGAGCATGACCGAGATGCCCATCTGCATGTGGAGTTTTTTCATCATGGTGAAGTAGGAATACGCCTTACCGTCCATCAATTGGAAGTCCCGGTAAGTAACCATATTGAGAATCGTGCCAGGGAGCTCTATGGAGCATTGACCGCACTTGCAGGTCGGAAGGTTCCGTGGGAACAATTGTTCTCTGAGCGCTCCGGGGACATGCAGAACCTGACTCCGGGGCTGCACGACCCTGCGACAATAGCGGTCTTCGACTTTGTGCGGCATTGCCGTGTCTTCATCTCCAAAGACTGCATGGTCCTGAAACTCCATATGCGTGCTGTTGGAGTTCGCCGACACCGCTCGGATTCTCGGATGTTGATGAAGGCTCTCGGCGAGGCGTTTGAGGCTGATGGAGTGAAGCGTATAGACATCGAGGAAGATTTCCCTTTAGAGCAGGGCATTGGTCCAACGGTCGCCGCACTGCTGATCTCCCCGGTGGCTATTTTTGCGTACTCATTGGTGTGGACTATTCAATGGTTCAGCCAGTGGCGTGATCGGGACAGGTGACGAATCCCATCACTCCAGCAGTTCTTCCAGCACATCTAGCGCCCGGTTAATCGACTCAGGTTTCTGACAAAAACTGATCCGCAGTAGATTCGCCCAGTGCGGGTCAGTGTCGTCATGGACGAACGACGACACCGGGATTGCCCCAATTCCGGTGAATTCCGGCATGCACATGCAGAGCTCGAAAGCGTTTGTCACCGGAACCCCAGCAGCTTGGACCGCCGGCAGCGAAGAGACGGCATCGATGATTGGGGAGCCGTCGATGAGAACGAAATACCCAGCATCGGCCGGATACACCGTCAGACCCATTTGCTGCAGCCGAGTGATCAGCATCGAATGATTGTCCCGCAGGATCTGCCGCAGTTCCTCGTGCCAGCCGGGGCTTTCAGTGAAGCCCTTAATCACGGCAGGCTCAAGCGGGGCCGCGCCGCCGAACGAGAGGAACTGCTTCGCGGCACTGACCGCCTCGATGAGCTCCGGAGCACCGAGCGCCCACCCGACCTTCCAACCAGTGAGGTTGAACGTTTTGCCGGCACTGGAGGCGATCACGGTCCGCTCGCGCATCCCCGGCAGCGACGCGATGGAGGTGTGTTCGTGCTCCGCGCCAAAGTTCAGGTGCTCGTACACCTCGTCAGAAAGAACTAGAAGATCATGCTTCACGACGTCCACCGCCACCTCCCGTATCTCCTCTTCCGGGAATACCGCTCCAGTGGGATTGTGGGGCGAGTTCAAGATGATCATCGTCGTGTCATCGGTGATGGCTGCGCGGATGGCGACTGGGTCGAGGTGCCAGTTGGAGCCGTCGCAAAGCAACGGGACGGAAGTGTACGTCGCGCCGGCCATGGCGACTGCGGCGCGATAGGAGTCGTAGAACGGCTCAATGAGGATGACGTTGTCACCGGGTTCAACGAGACCCAGGATGGTTGCGGCGATTGCTTCGGTGGCACCTACAGTGATGATGCACTCATCGGTGGCATTCCAGTTTTCTCCAAGACGGGCGTTGCGGTCGGAACACACTGCTTCGCGCAGCGCGAGCAGACCACGAGGCGGGGCGTACTGGTTGTTACCGGAGGCGATTTGTCGCTGAGCCTCGTCCAGGACCACCGGAGGGGCCGGATAGTCAGGTTTGCCCTGGCCGAGGTTCGCGGCTCCGTGCTTGACGACCAGTGCTCCAACCGTGGAAAACACAGTTTCGCCAAGGGGGCGGAGGCGGGTGACGGTTCGGTCTTTCCGATCGGTGCGCGGGCTGTCCATGGGGACAACACTACGGCCTGGGCTGCCCCCTACAATTGATCACCATGGACGAGACGAACATCGAGCATTCGGGGGATTTCATCCCAGTCACCACGGATGAGGGACGGCTGCGCCAGCTCGTCGATTATCTAGAGGAGCATGTGACGGCATTCTCCGAGGCACCGTCGATGGAACCGCCGGAGGAGGAGATCCAGGCTGCGCGGGACCGGGTCAATGATGTCCTGGCTCGTCGCGATGACAGCGTCGTCCACGCTGCGATGCTCGTACTTGGTGCCGGTGTCAATCACATGCTGCCGATGGTGGCATACCTCCGGCCGGAGACCTCCTGGGAGGACATCGCACTGCAGGCCGGTGGCCACATCACCACCGCTACCGTCTTTACCCCATCGGAGCCGACCGGCGCCTGCGTGATCGCACTGCACGGCGGTCCATGGTGGGCAGGCGACGGAGTTGCCCGCGAGAACATCTTTTCCCCGGACTGTGCTGCCCTCGCGGAGCGCTCCGGTGCGATTGTGGTGGACCTCGACTACCGATTGGGACCGGAGCATTCCACCGACGCCGCCGTCATCGACATTCTGGAGGCACTTACCTGGGCGAAGTCTCACCAGGGGATCGACTCGGACAAGATCGTGCTGTGGGCCAATGATGCCTCTGCACAGCCCGCCCTTGCCGCCGACCCAGAGGTAGCTCTGTTCGCGGTGACAAACCCAGTACTTCCTGGTGCGGACGTGACCGCCGACCGCCTCTCCCGCATCGGCGCTTTTCATGTTCAGACTGGCACTCATGATTCGGTCACCTCGGGAGGAACCGAACTAGTGGCTGCCGCAGAAGAGAAGGCGATTCCGGCATCTGCGGAGTCATTCCTTTCTACCCATGAGGTCATTCCGCCGGCCGAGCGTCGCCGGAGGCTCACCGAATTGGCCAGGAGAATCCTGGAGTCAACCGGTACCTCCCGTGAACTGGCTGCCGATCCGGTCGGTGACTATGACAAAGACGCTATCGACCGCGACAACGAAGAATTGCGCGAGTCCGGGGCCGGCATCATGCCGGAAATCCCCGACCACCTGAAGTGATCGGGGATTATCGGAGAACGTCAGCGGTAAACACTTCGGTGGACTCAGTTTCCTCTGGTTCCTTGGTGCGTTGACGTCTTTGAGGGAGGCTCCGACCTGCACTGAATTTCGTCACGTGACGAAAATGTGCAGATCATAAGGTCGATAAGACCCTCGCTGCGTGGCATTGAGTGCCTCGGAAAGTTGCACTTTGGAGCGAAAATCCGGCATAAATGCCACTGAGCGGGGAACTTACTGCCACGCAGCGAGGGTCTTAACTTAACTTGTCCAGCGGCAGCAGGCGGTTGGGCGCGCGGCCTACTTCTTCCCATCGGCTGAGGTAGCGGGAAAGTTCCTGCCAGCGTCCCTCGGGAATCTCCTTCGCGATCTCGGCAACGACCTTCTTGTCCGGGGTTGCCCAGCACACCGGCACCGGCGTGATCTCGTCCCAGTGGATCGATGAGGCCTTGTGCTTTCCGGCGACAGCTACGGACGGCACCCTCGTGCCCACCACTCGCTTGGTGCCGTAGAGCTTCGTTACCGGCCGGATAGACAAAGCCAGGCGGGAATCAACGTTGGGTTCTGCGGCGGTCTCCACCAGGGACATGATGACCAGGGATCGGTCAGTTGCGTGGGCGACCATCGTCGCAGCCAGCGGCCACTCTGCATATAGCTTCTCTGCAGAACCAATCTGTTTCGGGACGCTGATCAGTGCGACGATGCAGCACAAGGTAATGAGGAACAGGACCGCTGCGATGATGATCGGCCACAGGCTGACACCACCGAAGTACAGCGTCGCGGCGCCAGCACCTGCGGAAATGATACCCAGGAGCACTGCTGAGATCATCAGCTGCTTCTTCTGTCGGAAGTACTCGTTGTATTCCTTGACATGAGCGTCGTCAACGGGAATTGGGTAATCAGCCATGGTCAGATTCTATTCCTAAGGGGTATCGCCGGGCAGAGGCGGGCCGAGGAGTTCGTCTGCGTCCGCGATCCGGTAGGCGTAGCCCTGCTCAGCGAGGAAGCGCTGACGGTGCGCGGCGTACTCAGTATCTAGTGTGTCGCGGCTGACCACTGAGTAGAACACCGCACCTCCACCATCACTCTTGGGGCGCAGCAGCCGACCCAAACGCTGTGCTTCCTCTTGCCGAGAACCGAACGTTCCCGAGACCTGGATCGCGACGGATGCCTCCGGGAGGTCGATGGAGAAGTTCGCCACCTTGGACACCACCAGGGTCGTTAAATCGCCGGTGCGGAACCGCGCGAAGAGCTCCTCGCGCTTTTTATTGGAGGTGGATCCGTCGATCACCGGAACCTCCAGAGCATTGCCCAATTCCTCCAGCTGATCGAGATACGCACCGATCACCAGAGTTTGTTCACCCGCGTGCTTCTCGACGAGAGCTTTGATGATCGGCACCTTCGTGGCAGCGCATGCAGCCAATCGGTACTTGTCGGACTGCTCAGCAGTGGCGTAGACCATGCGCTCGGAGTCGGTCATCATCGAGCGTACCTCGATGCACTCGGCGGGGGCGATCCAGCCTTGGGACTCGATGTCCTTCCAAGGGGCGTCGTAACGCTTCGGTCCGATGAGACTGAAGACATCACCCTCCTGTCCGTCCTCGCGAACCAGCGTCGCCGTCAATCCCAGGCGACGACGGGACTGGAGGTCGGCACTCATGCGGAACACCGGAGCCGGCAGCAAGTGAACCTCGTCGTAAATGATCAGACCCCAGTCGCGGGAGTCGAACAGCTCCAGCGCACGGTATTCACCCTTGGTTTTGCGGGTGACCACTTGGTAGGTGGCAATGGTGACAGGACGGATCTCCTTCTTCTCGCCGGAGTACTCGCCGATCTCGTCCTCGGTGAGGCTGGTGAATCGCAGGAGTTCATCGCGCCACTGTCGACCAGCGACGGTGTTTGTCACGAGGATCAAGGTGGTACGTCCCGCGTCGACCATGGCCGTTGCACCCACGAGGGTCTTGCCGGCACCACAGGGGAGCACCACGACTCCGGAGCCGCCTTCACGGAACGTATCGGCAGCTTCGCGCTGATAGGGGCGCAGTTCCCACTGCTCCTCATTGACCCATTCGATCGCGTGAGCCTCGCCGTCGACATAGCCAGCGGTGTCCTGAGCAGGCCATCCGACCTTCAGCAGTTCTTGTTTGAGGCGGCCACGCTCGGAGGGATGCACCGTCCAGGTGTCGGGGTCGATCTGTTCGCCGAGCATCGGCCGGATCTTCTTGTGCCGGACGATCTCTGCAAGCACAGCTTTGTCCGAGGACTCCAGCGTCAAGCCGTGTGCCGGGTGCTTGGCCAGGGTCAAGCGGCCGTAGCGGTCCATGGTGTCGGCGACGTCGATAAGCAACGGTTGCGGGACCGGGAACCGGGAGAACCGCTCCAAGACATCGACGACCTGCTCGGCATCATGGCCCGCGGCGCGGGCGTTCCACAGAGCCAAGGGAGTGATGCGGTAGGTGTGCACGTGCTCAGGCGCACGCTCGAGTTCCGCGAACGGGGCCAGAGCCGCACGGGCGGCGTCAGCGTCCGCGTGTGCCGTCTCCAGCAGTACGGTCTTGTCTGATTGGACGATCAGTGGGCCATCGCCGAATGCCACGGAGATCCACCTTCCAGGTGCGTTCAGGGGAAACCACCATTATGCACCGGCTACCGCTCCAGTACGACCTCCGTGATGCGGTGCAACAAGAATCGATGGACTTTTCCGCTAGCAGGGTCAATCGCGTCGACCTGTCCACCGCCAACGGTCACCGGCCGTACCCGGCGGACCCCGGCAGTGCCATTGCGATCGACGAAACTGACGGTGACATCCAAGCCGGAGCGCACTGCTCGTTGGAGCAATGCCTGCGCCTGCTCTCCAGAGGCCCGGGAATCGGAATTAGGTTCGGCCTCGCGCTGGGAGGCCCGGTCGCCTTGGGTTAGCGTGTCGACGGCCTTTGCGATCAGCGCCTCATCGACAGTCGGCCCGGTGGGCGCTGGGCTGCGTCGGGGCGCGGGAACACGGCTCGGTGCATCGGAGAGATCAAGCGTCGCCCCGGAGGCGTCTTCGGCAACGATCGGATGCCCGGCAGAGCGCAGGGTCTCAATAACCTGCGCTAATGGCACCTGGGAAATGACCACGGTATCGGCGAGTCGGCGCAGCCCTAGATGCTCGGCGTCCGGGGAGGCCATCACTGCGGCCAGCGCCGCAGCGTCGTCACATCTCAGGTAGCTGATCGCGGGGCCGCCGCGCAGCAGCCCGTGCCGGCGGGCAACATCGTCGACCAAGTACGTCAGCGACTGTGGCACCGGGCCCATCGACCGCTCGGTCAGGAAATCGCGGATCTCCGCGGCGGACGAACCCGCATCGAGGGCGCCGCGCACAGAAGCCTCCGTCACTCGATAAACACTTGCCATGCCCGGGGACTCCAGCACGGCAAACCGCGCAAGCATCGCACCCATCGCCGGTTCCGCCGGGCCTGGCACAAGAATCGTTTGGTCCGCCTGCGGAATCAGATAAGTCGCAGGCTGGGGGAGCAACGTGCCTAGCTTCCCGACGTACTCCTCATCCCCCAACTCCACAGCCGCCCGCCACGCCGTCGTCGCAGCAACCGCTCCCGACGACAACGTAACGACCAGGCCTAATGAAGTCAGCTCCGTGAGCACCTCCTGCAGTAGGTCATCACCAGTCCGGATCGACAACAAGGGACGACGCAAGGCCAGTTCCCCTCGAAGGTCCGATAGTGCGTTGTCGCCGGTGGGGATCAGGACGTCGGAAAGCATGGTTCGAAGCGCTGGCAATCCCGACAGCCGCGACTCTGGGGACAGCAAATGCGTGCCGTCGTGGACCGCCGCTGGATACTCCTCAGAGGTCCACACACCGTTGACGAGCATCGCCCACTGCTGTGCCGAGGTGCCGGATAAGAAGGTATCTGCAGCCTCAGTGGGCGCGAGATAATCTCCACCAGTGTCATTCTTCGGCAGTGGCTTCGGAGTGCCGACCGCGACCAACCCTGCGGACAATGCTGAGGCGAGATACCGAGGCAGCTCCGGCCCCATCTCCTCGGTCAAGCGGCGTTGCTCCCGGACACCAAGAGAACCGTCCTTCACTGTGCCGGCGGGACGGTCACCCAGAGCGCTCAGCAGCTCCCGCACACCACGGATGTGGTCCAAGACGTTGCCGACCGCCCTCTCATCAACGCGGTCAGCCGGAACCGTCTCGGGCTCACGAGGGCGCAAGGGCACCGGAAGCGACGGCAGCGGAATACCCCGCAAAACCGCGGCGACGACGGAGGGAAGGCGCACGGTCGAATCGTCCACGCGGTCCAGCAGTCCCAACGAGATCAACCGGGGGACTGGGAGGGAAGGATCCGCTGCCGGGTCTGCGTCCTTGGTCGTACCCAGTCCACCAGATTCGACGAGAGTCCCCAACAGCCGACGCTGCTTCGCATCGGTGCCCTCGAGCGCATCGCGTACCTCCTCCGGCGACCGCTGACTCGCATCCGGAAGAATCCGCCACCCCGGAGGCAGTGACTCCCACACACCCGCGGCAACCATCAGGTGGTCAACATTCTCGGCTGTTGCCGCAGACTTTCTGGCACGACCGGAGAAGGCACCACTCGCGCCGGGCCCATCGCCATAAACGAGGCCCATCTGCCGAAGTTCGTCCATGGCCCCGCGAATGTGCGCGACGGTCGGTCGTTCCTTCAACGGGACGGCTGCGTCGGCCAAGGACTCCCGCACCATCGAGGCCACCGACTCTGCGGCCACGGCAGTGTCGTCTCCGCCGAGCCGGACGGCGGCTTCCAATGCAGCCAGGGCAGTCGCCGACAATTTCGGCAGTGCACGCTGGACTGACACCCGCAGCTGCAGACGCGCAGCCAAGACGTCCGTGGACTTCGGAGGTGGCGACACCACATCGGGGCGATGTCGCATCAATTCGGTCAGATACGCATCATCCCGGGAGGTGAGCCACGTCCGAAATGGGGGGAAAGAAGAAGAGGAGTCCATAGTTGAGATCCAGGTTAGTGCCCCCGACGCACCGAAATCGCCCCGGGAGGTGACTTTTCACACGATGATCTGCGATGATGGACCCATGTCGAAATCAGCTAAGAATTCCTTCGTTTCCCAGGGCTGGCCTGCAGTTGAGCCCGGCGACCACGCAGTCACCGAAATCCTCGCGCGCTACGCCGCCGCAGACTCACCGTTCGGTGAGATCGAATTCCCGGTTGACCCGGCCACGCTGTCGTACGTGCAGCCGGTCACCGTCATCAACAAATAGTCGTCCGGTCCAGGTTTCTTAGCTGGCCGGGGTGACATTCCGGTCAACCTGGTAAATACCGCCCCGATTCCACCACTGCGGAGTCGGGGCGGTTTTGTATTCAGGGATAGAGATTGGGATCAGAGATTGATGGCCTTCAGCAGAAAGGCAACAGCCCCCGAGCAAAAGCTCGGGGGCTGTCGTTCACTGCGATGCGCTCGATGCGCGGCGACTTAGAACTGTGCGCGCAGCTGGTTGTAGAGGTCGGTGGCCTCAGCCGGAACCGGCAGGCCTGCGCTCTTGGCAGCGTCGGCGATGCTCTGGAAGGTGCCGTCCAGGTCCTTGATGCTGGTGGCATCCAGGAGAGCGGAGACGGAGCCGAGGTCAGCGCCGGAGAGCAGGCCCTGGATGTCGAGGGGCTCGGTGCCGGCAGCAGAGTTGTCGCCAGCCTCGGAGAAGGTGGCAGCCTCAGCGGTGCCCGGCTTCGGGCGCTCGGTGACGCCGGAGCTCAGGCCGAGCTGAGCGGAGCAGGAGGGCCATGCGCCCCAGCCCTGGGAAGCCAGGACCTTCTCTGCAACCCAGATCTGCTGCTCACGGGATGCCTGGTCTGCGGTCGGGGCGAACTCGCCGCCACCGTGACCGGTCCAGGTCTGCGGGTGGAACTGAAGTCCACCGTGGAAGCCGTTACCGGTGTTGATGCTCCAGTTTCCACCGGACTCGCACTCTGCGAGGCGGTCCCAGTCGGAGTACGGGGCTGCACCGGCGGTCGGTGCCAGGATTGCGGCGCCGGCGCCGAGAGCGATGCCTGCGGCTGCGACCTTGGCGGAGGTGGACACGGTGCGGTTCTTCTTGGCGTGACGAGCCATGTGCTGAGGTTTCCTTCTCGTTGATTTCTTGGAGTTCGCCGTCGGGGTTAGCTGTCGGGTTCGGGCGGGAAGGGGTGCCCGGCAGACCGCGAACGGTCCATCTTCACCCCGAGGCCCCCGGAGGGGCCAGTCCGGGGAGTTCGGCAGATGCTTCTCTCTCCGGTGGTTTCCCCGACCCCGTCCACGGTTCAGGTGTTCCTGTGAAGTTTTGCGTTGCTCGGGCTCAGTGCACATCCCTGGACGGGGTTGGGCGAAAGGATGAGGTGTCCCGCGCTTCGAAACCCACCGTAACGGTTTGTAACGGAATAGTCACGCTGTCCCGATGAAAACTTGCTGAGAATCTCGGTTTAGTCTCGTTTTGGCTGCGGATCCTGCGCAGAAATGCCTGTTCATAGCCATAATCGGGTATATCCTGAGAATTCTTCGACCTCTACCCCGTTAACGACTCCAGATCGTTATCAAAGGCTTCTCGGCAAATCGCCAGGCCAGTATGGCGCGGAGGTGCTGCGCTCAGATCGGCTAAACTATCCGGTTCAGGTTCGGTTGGCCCATAACCCGTGGGCGCCGACGAATTCAGTCCGTTGAAAGGTGTGATGACGGTGCCCATCGGCAAGATCAGGTGGTACGACAAGGACCGCGGTTTCGGCTTCGTGTCCAACCCCGGTGCCGAGGATGTGTACGTGGGAAGTTCTGTACTTCCGGACGGTGTGGAGGAACTCCGCAAGGGGCAGCGAATCGAATACGACTTCGCGGACGGGCGACCCGGCCCGCAGGCACTTCGTATCGATATTTTGGAGGACTCAACTCCGCGGCGCGGTGGTGGCACCGGTGGATCCTCTGGAAGTTCTGCTCCGCGAAAGCACAATGCGGAAGAACTCAACGGGATGATCTCGGACATGATTTCCATGCTCGAGGCTGGGGTCCAGCAGGACCTTCGTGCCGGTCGGTTCCCGGACCGGAAGATCGGAAGGCAAACCGCGGACGTGCTCCGCGCGGTAGCTAAGGAACTCGACCGCTAGCCCGTTGGCCGCCAGTTATTCGCTGGCGGCGTTCTGCGACTCGTCCGAGGTCTCAGCGCCGGCGGAGTTCTGCGCTGCGTTGCTATTGGCCAGGGACCACGTGATTCCGTACGTGGTTTCCTCGCCAGCCTCATTGAGGCCAACAACAGTGGTAGATACCTCTACAACCGCCAGCGGGGACTGCTCACCGGCGACCTCAGTCGAACCGGGGACGCTCTCGGTCTCGGTGCTACCGGGACGGTGCGTGGTCGAGAGGTTCCGGGAGTCATCGTCGTAGAACCGCTGGAGGGTCCACGTGTTGGAGGCAACCTCCGTGGTCACCTGGACGTCGGCGTACTGGTCGTTTTCGAGGGTTACCGTCTCGATGTTGTCCTCGTCGGTGGTGCAGCCGTCGCTCTCGAACATGTCGCACACGCGGTACGGGAGGATCTCCACCTGCTCGTCACCAATTGAGACGGTCATCGTTTCTGCGTACGGGTCGGCCATCGGCCGCTCCTGCAGCTGTGAGGTGTAGTACGCCACGCCAGTGATGAGCACTCCGATGCCGACGATCAACCCCAGGAGGATCAGCGGCTTTCTGGATTTGGCTTTCGCCATCAATGGCTCCCATCGTTGCGGCAAGTCAGTCAACCGGATTGCAGTGTAGTGGCGGCGCCTGAGTGAAATTATTGGGGTGGCTGAGTGTTTCCTTGGGAATTTTCCGAAGTGAAGCGCACTTCGAACAGCGTCGGCCACAGCTTGCCGGTCAAGAAGTACCTGTCTGTGCCGGGTATATGTGCGATTCCATTGAGGACGTCAGCGGTCGATTCGGCGCCGTCCGGCAGCATTTCCCGCAGTGCGGACGCATCAGCGATTGCCGTGACTTCCCCCGTTTCGGGGTCGATTCGGACGATCTCGTCGGAGTACCAGATGTTGGCCCAGACCTCGCGGCCGGATTCCGGGGTCTCCACGCACTCCAGTTCATTGATTTGTGTGATCGGTGTGCCGGCGGAGGTTACTGAGCGGGTGCCAGTCACTTCAAAAGTCTCGGGATCTCTGAACTGAAGGGTGTCAGTGCCGTCCGAATGGACGAGGGTGTTGTCGAAGGAACAGATGCCCCAGCCCTCGCCGTGGTAAAGCACGCGGTTTTTCTCCTCGAGCGTGACCGCGTCACGCTCCAGTGCGACTCCGCTCTGCCACGTCAACTGCCATACCGAATCACCGTGGCGAGTGATGCCTTCGCCGAAATGGTCCGGGTCGAGGCCATGCGAATCGGTCACCTGTCCGTCTTCTTCGACTCGGTAGATCCGTGACTCGCCCTCCAAACCAGTGCCAACCAACAATGACCCGTCCTCGTCGACCTCCAGGCCCTGAGTAAAGGACGTCTCGTCGAACGGCTGCTCGCTGAGAACCTCGATATTCAGGCGGGGAACAGAGTCCCCGACATCCGGTGACGCCCGCTGGTCTGCACAGGAGACCAAAAGCGCACCCGCAATGACGACGGGGATAAGAGGGCGAGCGGTGAGCGGTCGAATGCCGGACATGCAGACATTCTAGAATGGGAGCCGTGAGTGAATCCCGGAACCGACCCAACCGCCGCCGACGTCGACGGGGCCGCGGTGGGAATGGTCCTGTCCTTGGTGGCCCAGCGATCGACATCGCCCGCGAGGCCATTGACGACATGGGGGAGGGCGATGCTGGAGACCACAGTGGCGTAAACCTCATCGAACCAGGTGTCGCCGTCCATCGGTTCCAGGCGGACCGCCCTGGCTACCGCGGATGGGAGTGGCACGTTGTCGTCGCCTGCGCGAAGGACAGCGACCATGTCACCGTCAGCGAAGTTGCGCTCGTTCCCGGCGACCGCGCACTGAAGGCCCCCGAATGGGTTCCCTATGAGGATCGCCTGCTTCCAGGGGACCTCGGGCCTCGCGACCTGCTGCCGCCGTCCTCTGATGACCCGCGGCTGACGCCAGGGCCGCCGGAAGATCGAGAGCTGTCCGACGTCGGTTTGTCCGAGGCCGCCACCCGCTGGAGCGCCCCGGAGGCCGAGACCGGGCCCTCCAGCGACTTCGCCCGAGAGGCCATCCGATGCTGCGGGACCTGCGCGTTCATGGTGCCGTTGACCGGCGCACTTGGAGAGGAATACGGTGCCTGCACTAACGAGTGGGCGTTCGACGGCAGCGTGGTCCACCACGGTCACGGCTGCGGCGCTCATTCGGCCACACCGGAGGTCATCGGCGAAGGCATCAGCGACCGAGAGGTGTGGGAAGACGTCCAGTCAATGGGACCCGGCGCTACCCGCTAATAGCCAACGCGACCTGGCAGATATAGGTGTCATGGTCATGAGGGGCAGCCGGCGCAATTGCCCTGCCTAGTTGCCAGTATGTAAACGGCGCTGAACTTATTTGCTCGGTTGCTTCCAGGGTGCGACTCTGTCTTTCTGTAAGCTGTGTCAGCCTTGAGGATGTTCAGGCTCGACACGGCATAAGACCGCATCGAGTAGGGAGCATCGCCGAAGTGAGCGAGAACAACAGCGCCGGGGGAGACAACGCCGCGGCCGACAAGACGGTGGCTGCACCGACAGCCCCGGAGAACCGGTCATGGGTGGATCGGTACTTCCACATCACTGAGCGCGGTTCGACCCCGGGCACGGAGATCCGCGCCGGCGTCGTCACGTTCTTCGCGATGGCGTACATCATCCTGCTGAACCCGCTGATTATCGGCACTGTCGCCGATATCAACGGTGACACCCTGGGCATCGCCCCGGTTGCCGCAGTGACCGCCTTCGCCGCCGGTGTCATGACTTTGGCGTTCGGTATTTTCGCCAAGTATCCCTTCGGTATGGCTGCCGGACTCGGCATCAACACCCTGGTCGCGGTGACATTCGTCGCTACCAAGGGCCTGACCTGGCCAGAAGCCATGGGCTTGGTGGTGCTCAACGGCATCATCATCGTGATCCTCGCGGTCACGGGTTTCCGCTCTGCCGTGTTCAATGCCATTCCTTCCTCGATGAAGGCCGCGATCGCCGTGGGCATTGGCCTGTTCATTGCAATGATCGGTTTCGTCGACGGTGGCCTGGTCCGCCGGATGCCTGATGAGGCTGGCACGACCGTCCCAGTGCAGCTCGGTATCGATGGTCAGATCGCTTCATGGCCGACGCTCGTCTTCATCCTCGGCATCTTCATCTGTGGTGCCTTGGTCGCGAAGAACGTCCGCGGTGGCCTGTTCATCGGCATCGTGATTAACACGATCATCGCCCTGGTCGTGGAGGCGGTCACCGATTCCGGTGCATCCTTCGAAGACGGCGAAGCCAACCCCAGCGGTTGGTCGCTCGCCGTGCCGCAGACCCCGGACTCCTTCGGTGGACTGCCGGACCTGCACCTGCTCGGCGCCATCGACCTGGTCGGCGCGTTCACTCGCATCGGTGTCATCGCAGCCACGATGCTGGTCTTCACCCTGGTCCTCGCGAATTTCTTCGACGCGATGGGCACGATGACCGGCCTGGCCAAGCAGGCCGGAATGGCAGATAAGGACGGCAACCTGCCGGACATGAAGCGTGCACTGGTTGTTGAGGGCGCTGGCGCCGTCGTCGGTGGTGCTTCCTCGGCTTCCTCGAACACTGTGTTCGTCGATTCCGCTGCCGGCATTGTTGACGGTGCTCGCACGGGTCTGGCCAACGTCATCACTGGTGTGCTGTTCCTGCTGGCGATGTTCTTCACCCCGCTCTACGAGATGGTGCCGATCGAGGCCGCCGCCCCGGTGCTGGTCATCGTCGGCGCCATGATGATGGGCCAGGTCCGTGACATCGACTTCTCGAACATGACGATCGCCCTGCCTGCGTTCCTCACGATCGTGATCATGCCGTTCACCTACTCCATCGCCAACGGTATCGGCGCAGGCTTCGTCGCCTTCGCTCTGATGGCACTGCTCAGCGGAAAGGGCCGCACGGTCCACCCGCTGATCTACGTGATCGCCGCGCTGTTCCTCGTGTATTTCGCGGTGGATCCGGTCACCGACTTCCTCACTGGCCTGTGATGAGCGAGCCGATCCGCATCGATGATCCGGCCGACCCGCGGCTGGATGACATTCGGGACCTCAACCGCTCTGATAACCGCCCTGACCTGCCTGGAGGTAAGGGGCTGGTTATCGCTGAGGGCATGCTGATCGTCCCGCGCTTGCTGGAGTCCAGGTTCCCCACGCGGTGCGTGGTCGGAACCGAGTCGCGCCTGTTGGTGCTCAAAGACAAACACCCAGAACTGCTTCCCGACGTCCCCCTCTACACCGTCACCCGCGACACTATGGCCGCAGCCGTTGGTTTCGATATGCACCGAGGACTTCTTGCTGTGGCTGATCGGGCCTCGGAGAAGACCGTCGATGAAGTTGTCGACGGAGCGAAGACCTTGCTGATCCTCGAGGGCGTCGGAGATCACGAGAACATCGGTTCGCTGTTCCGCAATGCTGCGGGCATGGATATTGATGGCGTGCTCTTTGGTGCTGCCTGCGCTGATCCGTTGTACCGGCGGTCGGTACGAGTCTCGATGGGCCATGTATTGCGATTGCCGTTCGCGCACCTTCCGGGGACCACCACCACGTGGCAGCGCTCCCTGGATGGGTTGAAGGAGAAGGGCTTCCGGATTGTCGCGATGACCCCCGGTGAGGGCTCGGTTCCCCTGTGGGAGGCAATGTCCGATGAGTCCGGTGCTCCGGTGGAGAAGATTGCGATCGTCGTTGGGGCAGAAGGCCCTGGGATGACCGAACACGCAATGCGTGCCTGCGACGTGCGGGCCCGGATCCCCATGGCCGAGGGAACCGACAGTCTCAATGTCGCCACCTCAGCGGCGGTGGGCTTCTACGAGCGCCAGCGTCAGTTGGGTAGCTGATCTAACCCAGACGGAGTGAACTGCGGGTCAGCGGTTACGGCGATTGACCCGTGACCACGCCCGGTGCCCGGCAGCGCGGACCCTTCGGTTCGCCTGCCGGGCATTGGACATTGCGCCCCTGGTAACCGCACGAATCCGATTGCGTGCGGACAGTAGCGGGAGGTCGCTGAGCTCAGCGTCGTACTTCGAATAGTCCTCGGAGGCTTCATAGTCGTCGTACCCACCAGGCACTGCACGCTCGGCCGCCGGAGTGGACTGCAAAGACGGAACCCGCGGCGCGGACCTGCCGTCGATGGCAAAGGCACTGACGGGGATATCCGGAGCGGAATCACGAGGATCGAACCCCAACCAACCAGCCTCCACCGCATGGGCGAGTACCGGCGGGTCGAAGGGAAGCGGCAGCCCCGGGCGGGGATTTTCTGGGGGATGGGAGCCGGACCAGAACGGGCGCTCGGCGGAGAGCGGCAGGCCGTCATCGATCTGCGGGTGCGTCTGATCCGCAGCGAAATTACGCACCAACGTGCCATCGGACCAGTGAGCAAAAGCCGCCCAACCAGTGGAGGGGTCCTCGCCGATCACGTAGAGATCAGTCGCTGCGATGCCACGGCCGATGCGGTCGGGGACCTCCGAAAGGTCCGTGATGTCGTCGAGCATCGTCTGCACCACGGCAAGCCCGTCGTAGCCACCGATGTAGAACTCGCCAGGGCCGGCAGCGGAAGACCTATTGAGCGGAAAATCCGCGATGTGGGTCACCGGCAGCCGAGGATTGAGTTGGGCCAGATACTTTCTGCCAAATCCCCTGTCGTAGCCCGGTTCGCGTTTTAATATCTCGGCGGGAGACAGGGGCCCCGACACGAACCACGCGGTGATCAGCGCCATGGCTCACTTCCGGTCGTTCGGCCGAACCCGGACGCCAAGCAGGACGTCCTCCCATGACGGCATCACGGTCTTCTTCCGCGGACGCTCTCCCTCATCATCAGGATCGAAGGCGACGCCTTCCATCTCATCTTCTTCGTATTCCTCGGTCTCCACAGGCTCAGGGATGACTGGAATCGGGAGCGTGGCATCGCTGCTCACTGCAGAGAGCCCACCGCGGATGGCCCGCGGGTTGGGGTCCATCAGGTCGGCGGCTGCGGAGTTGCGGGCGAGGGTGCTTGCCTTCGTCTGAGACTCCTGGTGGTAGCTCCACTCTGCGACATTCAGGTGTCCATCTTCAGCCCATGTCACCGAGATAATCCACTGTCCGGTGGCATCTCGACGCGAATCCCACGTCGCCTCATGCAGATCCAGATCTCGAGCAGCGAATGCGGTGGCCAGTACTTCCCACAAGGTCAGCTTCGTCGGGCCATCGGCCCGCTGGGGATGGGAGGATCGAGCCTGTTCGGCGATCCGGGCGCGGTCTGCCAGCACCGGGTGTGCGAAGGCGTCGACACGCTTGTACTGCATGCCGGTTTCCTCGACCAATTCCTCAGTGGTCGCGCCACTGCGGATGCGGTCCTGGATCTCTCTGGGAGATAGGACGTACTTCGGCTTCGGAACGGCCTGGACGATCGGTTCCGGAGCGACCTCTGGCTCTGGCTCAGGAGTATCGATTGCCGCGAAGGCAGGCTCTGCCGGCGCCTCAGGTTGGGAATCATCGTCAATAAGATTGTCGGTATCGACAGGTTCTGGCGAGTCCTCGATGTCGACGGTGACAGGCTCGTCAACGTCGGGAAGCGGTCCTGCAGAAAACAGTCGGCGCGGAGGCGCTGGACGGGACTGTTCAGGCTCCTCCTGCGGTGCGTCGTCGTCTTCGACCTCATCAACGTTCACGATCATGTCGTCCGAGAGCACCTCGGCTAGTTCACCGTCGGTGTCAGGCAGACGGTACTCCTCGCCCTCACGCGACTCGCTAGTGGCGACATCGGGCTGTGAGGGGGCGGTGAGCATGTCGATCAATTCATCAGTGATCCGCAGACGGTAGGTCTCCTCACCGAACTGGGCATCATCAGGCGCCAACACGATGAACCCCTCTTCGACGTCCGCGCGGATCGGCGACAGTTCACGCATGTGGGCTCCTCCTCAGGACTGAATCAACAAGCGGTGTGGGCCAGCTTATGCGACAAAACCCCCGTACCGTGCGAATTCTCACGCGGCGTGTACGGGGGTGTCGGCTAACCGGCGGTTGGACCGGCGAAAACACTGCGCGGCGGGAATGCTGAATTTCTCCGCAGACCAGCGTCTGGGGCTACGCGGAGGCGTGGCCGTTGTCGAGAATCCAGTCGACGGCACCGGTCAGGCGCTCGATGTCGGTGGTCTCGATTGCCGGGAACATACCAATGCGAAGCTGGTTGCGTCCGAGCTTGCGGTACGGCTCGGTGTCCAGAATGCCGTTGGCGCGCAGGATCTTGGCGATCTTGGTGGCATCGATGGAATCGTCGAAGTCGATGGTCCCCACGACCAGGGAACGAGTTGCCTCGTCCTGGACGTACGGCGACGCCTCGTCGCGCTTCTGAGCCCACTCGTACAGGTGCGAGGAGGATGCGGTCGTGCGTGCGACCATGCCGTCCAGGCCACCGTTCTCGTTCATCCACTTGACCTGGTCTGCCAGCATCAGCAGGGTGCCGACGGCCGGGGTGTTGTAGGTCTGGTTCTTCAGCGAGTTATCCACTGCAGTCTGCAGGTTGAGGAACTCCGGGATGAAGCGGTCAGAGGCGTTGATCTTTGCGATGCGGTCCAGGGCAGCCGGGCTCATTGCGGCGAGCCAGATGCCGCCGTCAGAGGCGAAGCACTTCTGCGGGGAGAAGTAGTAAGCATCTGCCTGCGAGATGTCGACGGGCAGTCCGCCGGCGCCGGAGGTCGCGTCGATGGCAACCAACTGGCCTTCGGAGCCTTCCGGGCGGATGACCGGGACCATTGCACCGGTCGAGGTCTCGTTGTGTGCCCAGCCAATGAGGTCCACGCCCTCTTCGCCGGCGACCGGAGTCGGTGCGGTGCCCGGCTCGGACTCGATGACCTGGGGAGCCTCCAGCCACGGAGCCTGCTTCGAGGCTTTGGCGAACTTGGAGGAGAACTCACCGAAGGACAGGTGTGCGGACTTGTTTTCGATCAGGCCGAAGGTTGCGGCATCCCAGAATGCGGTAGCGCCACCGAGAGACATGATCATCTCGTAGCCGTCCGGGAGAGAGAAGAAGTCGGACAGACCGTCCCGGACCTCGCCCACCACGTTCTTGACCGCCGGCTGACGGTGCGAGGTGCCCATGACAGAGGTGGCGCCATCGACGATCGCCTGAATCTGGGCCGGGCGGACCTTGGACGGTCCACAACCGAAGCGGCCGTCGCCGGGGATGAGCTCTGCGGGCAAGTTCGGGAAATCGGCGCTCATTGTCGGTGCGCAACCTTTCGTCGGGGGATCAGGAGTGGGAGCGCGGCGCGCTCCCCGTCTGATCTTAGCCCCGAAGAGTCCGTCAGATAAGGCAGTTTCGGCACACGAGTCTGGATAAGGGATAAGTGTCGCCGCGCCGAGTGTCTGGAAGAGCTGTCACGAGGCTGTGTGGCCGATTGTTTATTCGCAAAGTTCGCAAACAATGGCTCACTTCAACACTTAACGGTGTTGAAACGGGCGCCTGGCAGTGGAAGGCGTAGTAAAGTTAGGGGGTCTGGCGCGCGTGCATGGACCACTGTTGTCTAGGAGATTCGCCGAGACATGGGGGTACTCGGGGATTAGTGGTGCCGCCTACGGCCTGTGCGGCTGGCGAATTGGCGGACCTTCGAGAGCCTGCCCTGTGAACAGGGGGTATGGTTTCCCGTATCTGAATGTCGTGGGCGGGCTCCTGATATTTCGGGGTGGAGGTGCCGGGGGCTGAAGGGGATGGGGTGTTGCGGCCCTCACATTCTTTGCTAATCTGTGTCCCAATCCACTCTGTTCGGTTGGTTGAGTTGAGGGTTGAGGCTGTGAAGATCGGATGACAGCACTCCGGCCGGATCGGGCCTCTGCCCGGCATGCGGCTCAGTTCCGCCGAGCTGCCGAACAAAGTGTGGTCCCAGTCGGTTAACACACCGGCGGTCCGGCACTAGTCGGATGTGTCTGAACGACAGAAAAACCAGTGAAAGGGAAGCTGTGGCTACTGACAACAACAAGGCCGTTCTCCACTACCCCGGTGGCGAGTTTGAGATGGACATCGTCAAGGCCACCGAAGGTAACGATGGTTTTGCCCTGGGCAAGCTCCTGGCGACCACCGGACTGGTCACCTTTGATCCGGGCTACACCGCAACCGGTGCCACCGAATCGAAGATCACCTTCATTGACGGCGACAACGGCATCCTGCGTCACCGCGGATACGCGATCGAGCCGCTGGCTGAGAACGCCTCCTTCAACGAGGTCAACTACCTCCTTCTTAACGGAGAGCTTCCGACTCAGGCGCAGCTCGACCAGTTCGAGCAGGATCTGAAGGATGTCGGCAACGCTCCGGAGGACTTCAAGAAGGTATTCGAGACCGTTCCGGTCGGCGCTCACCCGATGGGCACCCTGGCCGCAGCCGTCAACCTCCTCGCCGCTTACCACGGCGATGACCTGGAGCCGGAAGACGCCGACGCACGCGACCGTGCAGGCAAGGTCCTAATGGCCCAGCTCCCGCAGCTCGCTGCTTACGCATACCGCGCAGTCCAGGGCTTGGACTTCGTTGACCCGAAGCCGGAGCTCACCGACCGCGAGAACTTCCTCTACATGATGTTCGGCAAGGAGGCTGACCCGCAGCTGGTCACCGCCCTGGACAAGCTGCTGCTGGTCCACGCTGACCACGAGCAGAACTGCTCCACCTCCACCGTGCGCATGGTTGCCTCCTCCGGAGCCAACATCTTCGCCTCCATCGCCGGCGGCATCAACGCACTGTCCGGCCCGCTGCACGGCGGCGCCAACCAGGCCGTTCTGGAAATGCTCGAGGACATCCAGAACAACCACGACGGTGACGCGACCGAGTTCATGAACAAGGTCAAGAACAAGGAAGACGGAGTCCGCCTCATGGGCTTCGGACACCGCGTTTACAAGTCCTACGACCCGCGTGCAGTCATCGGTAAGAAGACCGCTCACGAGGTCCTGGAGCTGCTCGGCGGCGACAACCTCCTCGACCTGGCTATGAAGCTCGAGGAGATCGCCCTCGCGGACGACTACTTCGTTGAGCGCAAGCTCTACCCGAACGTGGACTTCTACACCGGCCTGATCTACCGCGCGATGGGCTTCTCCACGGACTTCTTCACCGTGCTGTTCGCCATCGGCCGTCTGCCGGGCTGGATCTCCCAGTTCAACGAGCAGGTCAGCGAGCCGTCGAAGATCAACCGCCCGCGCCAGATTTACACCGGCGAGACCGATCGCGAGTTCGTCGCCATCGAGAACCGCTAAACCCAGTTTTCCACGCTGAGCCCTTAGCGCTCAGTTTGTGAAGCGGCCCCACACACTGTGTGGGGCCGCTTCTGCGCTGTGGGCATGCGGACCCCGGTAGAATCGCCAGCGGTGCAACCACTCGTCAGGTACGCGGTGACCGCGCCTGACACATCAAAGTCAAGGAGACCACATGAGCAACAAGCCCGAAATCGGAGCACAGACCGGCCCGGCCCCCGAGGAACTGGTCATCGAAGACATCATCGTCGGTGACGGCGCTGAAGCAACCCCGGGTTGCGTTGTCGACGTCCACTATGTCGGAGTTGAGTTCGAGTCCGGCGAGCAGTTCGACGCTTCCTGGGACCGTGGCGAGTCCATCAACTTCCCGCTGAACCGTCTCGTCGCCGGTTGGCAGGAAGGCATCCCGGGCATGAAGGTCGGCGGCCGCCGCAAGCTGGTCTGCCCGCCGCACCTGGCGTACGGCCCCGCCGGTGGCGGACACTTTCTGTCCGGCAAGACCCTGGTCTTCGTGATCGACCTGCTGGGCGTCAGCTAATACTGAGCACCTCAGGGATCAACTCACCCCGCCCTTCCGATTCTCATCGGATCAGGCGGGGTGTTGTGTTGTGGGCTGGTCCGTCAGCTAGCTGAGGAATGCGAAGGCTCGGTAGCTATCCAATCGGCCTTCTCTGCCAGCGGTTCCCGGGTTCTCCGAGAGTTCGATCAAGGCCGTGGCGATGGCCTCAAGTGCCCGTTCGGGTAGCTCCGCAACATTGTCTGGCTCTTCCAGGAGCACCCCGACTACTCCGGAGGCAGCCAGCGCCTCTGCTGCGACGCCCTGGTCTTCCATCATCTCGGGCGCATGCTCGGTATCCCGGTAGACGATTGCGGAGGCGCCCTCGGGAGGCAACGGCGACAGCCACGCATCGTGGAACGCGAGGACCTTGTCTGCCGGTAGCAGCGCCAGAGCGCCACCACCACAGCCCTGGCCAAGTATGAGGGAGACGGAGGGGACATCAGCGTCGAGAAGCGAGGTCAGTGTGCGGGCGATCTCGCCGGCCATGGCACGTTCCTCGGCGGCAACGGTCAATTCGGCGCCAGGGGTGTCGATCACCGTGACGACGGGGATGGACAAACTCTCCGCAAGGCGGATCGCGCGCTGGGCGAACCTCAGAGCCCCCGGGCCCATCAGTTCCTCACCCAGTGGTAGCTGGGCGTGACGGTCCTGGGCGATGATGACCACTGGTTGACCGGCGATCCGGGCCAGGCGTGCCTTGATGGTGTCGTCCCGGTGTCCATCGCCAGTGCCCGACAGCGGTACTGACTCTTTCTCCAGCAAGGCGATGATGTCTCCGCCACTGGGACGGGAAGGTTCCCTGGTGCGAAGGATGGAGGACCAAGCGCTGCGGGCGTCGGGAAGCGCTTTTATGTACTGAGTTTCTGGGTGCGGCTCGACGGTGGGCATGAGCACATCGACGGTCTGCCGGACCGCACCGCGCAGAGCGTTGGGGGAGATAACCCCGTCGATGATGCCGCGTGCCTGGAGGTTTTCGGCGGTCTGAACCCCATCCGGAATCGGGACGCCGGTGACCATCTCCACCACACGCGGGCCGAGGAATCCCAGCAGCGCACCGGGCTGGGCGAAGGTGAGGTGGCCAGCCGAACCCCAGGACGCCATGACACCGCCGGTGGTGGGGTTGCGCAGGTACACCAGGAACGGCAGCCGCGCGTCTTTGTGCCGAGTGACGGCAGCGGAGATCGAAATCATCATCGCAAACGCCGGGGTGCCCTCCTGCATCCGCGTACCGCCGGAGGTGGGCGAGAGCAGGAGCGGCAGACCTTCGTCGGTAGCGCGTTCGATGGCGATGATGAGGCGACGAGCAGTCTCGGCACCGACGGAGCCGCCGAGGAAACCAAACTCCGAGCAGATCACCGCTACCCGGCGACCGTCCACGGTTCCCTCTCCGGAGACGATCGACTCGTCCAGCCCTGTCTTCTCACTGGCCCGGGCGAGGGAGTCGGCATAGTCCGGGTCAAGGTCCCGGGCAGCGGTGGGCTCTGGGGTGTCCCACTGGATGAAGGAACCGCGGTCGAGGACTGATCTCAGGATGTCCCGCGCGGACACCTTCTCCGGAGTGATCGGTGCGGTGCTCGGATCATGTGTCGCTGACATGTCCATCACCCTATGGCAGTGCCCGGCGACTATCGTGGGAACGAGTTCACCGCCGATGACAACACACGCTAAGTATGGAGTTCACAGCATGAAGATGATCCTTGACCTGGACACGGGTATCGATGACGCCCTGGCTATCGCCTACGCCGCCGGTTCGCCGGAAGTGGATCTGATCGGAGTCACCGGAACCTACGGAAATGTCCTGGTTGAGACCGGTGTTCGCAATGCGCTGTCTGTGCTGGAGCTGCTGGGGTTGCCGGAGGTTCCGGTGTACTCGGGCATCCCGCACGCATCCACGAAGGACGGCTTTGAGGTGCTGGAGATCTCCGCTTTCATCCACGGTGAGGATGGCATCGGAGGCGCACCGGTCGCTGAGGCCTCCCGCACTGTTGAGAACTCCGACAGCGGTGACGCTGTGCAGTTCCTCATCGATTCGGTGAAGGAGCACGGCGATGACCTGGTGATCGTTGCTACCGGCCCGATGACCAACCTCGCCGCAGCGATCGAGAAGGATCCGTCCTTCGCCGACAATGCCCGCATCGTCATCATGGGTGGCGCTCTGACCGTGCCCGGCAACGTCGCGCCGTGGGCTGAGGCAAACATCAACCAGGACCCGGACGCTGCGGACAAGCTTTTCCGCTCCGGCGCAGACGTCACGATGATTGGCCTTGACGTGACCCTGCAGACCCTCCTCACCTACGAGGAGACTAAGAAGTGGCGCGAGCTCGGCACCGAGGCTGGCACCTTCCTCGCGGATATGACTGACTACTACATCCGCGCATACGACACCACGGCTCCGCACCTGGGCGGCTGCGGTCTGCATGACCCGCTCGCCGTCGCTGTTGCCGTCGATCCGTCGTTGGTCACGTGCCTGGACATCAGCATGAAGGTCGACACTGAGGGCGCTACCCGCGGCCGCACCATCGCGGACGAGACGAAGCTCAACGATCCGGTGAAGACCATGAAGGTTGCGGTCGGCGTGGACGTGGAGCGTTTCCTCTCTGAATTCATGGGTCGGATCTCCTCCCGCGCCGCGAAGTAGTTCACAACGATGCTTCCCGACGTCTCCCTCCTCCACACCACCCTCACCGCACTGCAGGATGGACAGCGGGTCTGCGTGGTGGGTTCTGCAAACGCAGATCTGACAGTGCGAGTCTCAGACTTGCCAACGCCCGGTCAGACCGTTGCCGGTGGTCCGCTGACGATCCTGCCCGGTGGTAAGTCCTCCAATCAGGCCGCCAGCGCCGCCCGGTTGGGATCGGATGTGGCATTGATCGGCGCCGTCGGCGCTGATCCGAATGGGCAGGTCTTGAAGGAAGCATTGGTCGACGCTGGGGTGGATATCTCTGCGCTGGCAGAGGTGGAGGTCCCCACTGGCACCGCCGTCATTCTCGTGGAGGATTCGGCTGAGAATGTCATCGTGATTTCTGCGGGGGCGAATGGTGAGGTGGGGGCTGGGAACGTCGGGAAGCATAGCTCTGTCATAGCGGAGGCCGGTGTCCTCGGCCTGTGCCTGGAGATCCCGATGGACGGGATCTTGAAGGCAGCCAGGACTGCGAAAAGCGCGGGTGTGCCGGTGGCGTTTAACCTGTCGCCGATCATGGAGGTGCCCGATGAGCTGCTTGAATGCGTCGATGTTCTGATCGTCAATGAGCACGAGCTCGCTGCGCTCGTTGGCGATCTGGAACCGGCGCCAGGTGGCGAAGAGCTGGCCCGTCGCTACGGCATTGGCGCAACGGTGGTGACGCTGGGTGCGGAAGGCTCAGTTATCGTCCGCGATGGTGAGGTTGACCGGATCGCGCCGACGCCGACAAACGTGGTCGATTCGACTGGATGCGGTGACTCGTACATGGGCACATTGCTGGCAGGCATTGCCGCCGGAGTTGATCTTGCGGACGCTGCGCGGTTGGCGTCGGCCGTGGCGGCATATGCGGCCTCAGGCGAGGGCGCGCAAGCCTCCTACGGCTCGGCCGAACAGATCGGAAAATTCCTAGACCAGCACTGATGCGCTGGTTATGCTGAGTGGAAACTCAGAGGAGGTCTGCGATGAGACCCATTGTGTACACAGCGTTTATGTCCATTGATGGTGTTGTGGAAGGGCCCGGCGGAGAACCGGGCTACCGCAACTCTGGTTGGACGTTTCAGGACATCGAGTTCGTCCCCGAGGCGTACGAGATCAAGGGGCGGGAGCAGAACGAGGCCACCGCATTGATGCTGGGGCGGATCTCTTACGAGTCTTTCTTACAAGTCTGGCCATCCATGACGGATGAGTTCCCCGGCTACAACGCGATGCCGAAGTTCGTGGTGTCTTCCTCGCTTGGCGCGGCGGATCTGGTCGACAATTGGGGCGAGACGACCATCCTGCGAGACCTCGATGAGGTGCGTGAACTCCGGGAGGGCGATGGTGGCCCGATCATCGTGCATGGCTCGGCAACGCTGGCGCGGAACCTTTCCGATGCAGGACTGATCGACCGGTACCACCTGCTCGTATTCCCCGTCGTGCTTGGAGCGGGCAAAAGCATGTGGAGCGACACCGACAAAGACAAGCAGCTCCTGGAACTGACCGAAAGCGAGAGATTCGCCAACGGAGTCCAGAAGCTGGTCTACAACGTGGTGCGGTGAGTTAATCGTTCGGTTGTGCCTTGGCTGAATTTCCCAAAGTCGAGTTTGCGATGTTGTAGGCCGCAATCGAGGCGACGATGGAAATTGTCAAACCCACGGTCAGGTCATCAGACATCATCCTAGAAAATGCGTTCGCGAACATGAAGACAATGACGGCAATGGTCATGGGCGACATACTGGGGCTCTTCCGTAGGTCGCCATCGGCTGAAGTCATCGCTTAAATGCTTCCTTCCACGACACCGGCTTGCCGGTGCGCAGGACGTTGCGCGGATAGATAACCGAGGCTAGCCAGACCACCAGTGCACTGGCGATAGCTAGCAGCGCCAACGCAATCATGGACTGTCCCACGGACATGTTGCCCGCGGCTACCTGCATCGGGGCAGTGGCGATTGAGACCGGCGGGATCCAGCCGGCTGCGGTCATGAACGTGGAATCCAGTGCACTCCAGCCGAAAATCGGCACATAGAAAGTCGCGAAAGCGATGATGAGGACCGGCATCTGTACCGCGTTGAAGTCTTCCATCCTGCTGACCAAGGATGCCGCGGCTGCGTATAGAGCAGCGAAGAACAGATAGCCGAAGAGGAAGAATGGGACTGTCAGAGCTAATGCACTCCACGGTATTTCCACCCCGTCCGAGAGACTAGTGAAGGAGAATGCTCCTGCGCCTGCGCTGATGACAACGGTAAACATGATGAGACCGGCAGCGCCGGCGCCGAGTATCTTGCCAATCAACAAGTCGAGGGGACGCGCGGTCGCCAGGATGATCTCGACAACGCGTGAGGATTTTTCCTCGATGACCGAGTACGCGACAGCGCCGCCGAACATCATGACTGCCATCATCAAAAGGGCCGCAGCGAAGATGGTCACGACGACCGCGAACATGTTCTCTTCCTCAAGCGACTCCTGATTCAGCAAGGCGCCAGCGGCGACCTGGTCCATCAGCGCCGGATCGACACCTTGTTCAGCCAAAGCCTCGGATTGCATCGCAGAGACAAGTGCCTGCTGAATCATGGGAGCAATCGTTGCAGACGGGGCGCCGGATTCAACGAGGGTCCACTGGCCGTCCTGGTCGCTGAGCAGAGCCGCGCTGACTTCTCCCTCTTCAACGAGGGACCGCGCCTGGTCATCGGTAGAGGCGTTAACGACCTCGATGACTTCGGGCAGCTGATCTGCGGCCGGGGAATCTGCAGTGAGCGGCTCCAAGAACGTGGCTTCTTCGACCACGGCAACCTGAGTGGCGGATTCATCGGAGTCCCGATTAATGAAGTAATCCGCGACGAAGATACCGCCGACGACGAGAATCACCGAGATGATCATCGTGAGCAGGGATGACTTCTTGAGGAGGTTGGCGCGGAACTCGCGCCGGGTGATCAGAAACATGGGGGTCATGACTGCACCACTTCCTGGTAGAGCTCGGTCAAGGGAACCGCAACGGGCGAGAACTCACGGACTGGGCCATAGTTCATCGCGTGCTGCAGAATGGCCTGTTCGGCCTCGAGGTTGATCGATCCGTCCGGGTTTTTGTGCATTGTCAGCACATCCCGGTTGCGGTGGTCGGATTCAACGGATTCCACACCGGGAAGGCCATTGGCCCAGCCCGCGGGCGCGTCCGGACAATCGACTCGCAGCAAGCGAGGGCCGCCAGACTGGAGCTTCTCGACGGTCCCTTCCACCAGCATCTTTCCGTCTCGCATGATTCCGATTCGGTCGCAGAGCCGCTCCACCAGATCAAGCTGGTGGGACGAGAAGATCACGGGCACGCCTTGGTCGGCGCGCTCTCGGAGGACCCCGGACATCACGCGGACGGCCACGGGGTCGAGGCCGGAGAACGGCTCATCCAGGACCAGCAGCACTGGATCGTGCACCAGCGCTGCAGCCAACTGCACGCGCTGCTGGTTGCCGAGGGAGAGTGCCTCCAGCGGATCATTGATGCGGTCAGACAGTCCGAGAGTCTCCAGGAGCTTCTCGCTGTTGGCCTTCGCGGTCTCTTTGTCGAGTCCGTGCAGCCGTGCGAAGTAGATGAGCTGGTCGCCGATCTTGTCCTTTGGGTACAGCCCGCGTTCTTCGGGCATGTAGCCGACGGTGCGGCGAGTGGCGTCGTCCATTGGCTTGTCGCCGAGGCGGACTTCACCACCATCGGAGGCGAGAACTCCCAGCGCGATGCGCATGGTGGTGGTCTTGCCAGCACCATTGGCGCCGACGAAGCCGTAGATTTCGCCCGGTTGCACGGTGAGCGTCATGTCCTGAAGGACTCTGCGTTCCCCGTAGGACTTCTCCAGGCCGTCGATGACGAACTTGTGGCCGGTCATGTCGGTATCCGTTCTGTAGTAGATGGTCTGGTGGAAAGTAGGTGGTCAGGCAGTGGTGTCAGTCATCCGGCATCGTCCACGCGATCACGAGTGACGGAAAACTAATCAGCACGAGGTAGATCCCTAGGCCGAACATGCCGACGCTATATGGGACAAACCTTGCCCAGTCCGGCTGGGCAGCCATGAGCCAGGTCCCTCCGAAAATCAGGCCAAGGACTGATAGGAGTCCGACCCAAGTAAAAGCCCGGTACGCGAGACTGCGCAGGCTCTCCATGCGGGCGCGTTCGTATTCGTCGAGAAGCGAGGCAGGTGCGCTGTCTACTGCATCGATGGTGATGTTGAGACAGGTCCACAACAGGACCAGAGCGACAGTGGCGACGAGCCACGGGGCCCCGAGCCACAGTGTTCCGTCACCGATCAGCGCGACAAAGATGAGTGCCGCGAACACCGGGAAAAGCGCGAACAAAATCACCAAAGCCACGACGAGCTTGCGGCGCGTTCTCTGATTGCGCCACTTAGGCAGCATGGACTGGATCTGCTCGATCTGTTTCAAGTGTTTGCGCTCCCGCCGGGCCTGCCAGCGGTCGAGCATGTCGGTGGTACTCATGGCTGATCCTTCCGGTACAGCGCGGCGGACATCGGAGTGAACTCGGTACGGGAGAACACTGCCTCAACCGGTACATCGAAGACTTCGCAGATGCGGAAAGCGAGGTCGAGGCTGGGGTAGTGGTCGCCGCGTTCGAGTGCCCCGATTGTCTGTCGGTTCACTGACACGTGCTCCGCGAGCTGAGCGCGACTGAGCCCACGCTCCGCGCGCAGCACGCTGATTCGATTGTGGATGGGCCGCTCTGGCCCCCGTTTTACTGGGCTCATGAAACCAAGTGTTGTGAAAACACAACATGATGTCAAGTAGTTCGATACCTTGTTGCGACCTAGATCACATTCAACGCACACTGTTAGCTATGACGAACAATTCCCCGAAAATCACACTCAATGACGGATACGAGATCCCGCAGATTGGACTCGGGACGTACAAAATGGACGAAGCCACCGCTCGTAGGTGTGTCCGCGAAGCCATCGACTTGGGATACCGCCACATCGACACTGCTGCGTTCTATAAGAACGAACGTGGAGTCGGTCAGGCGATCAAGGAAGCGATCAAGGATGGCGTCGTCGAGCGTGAAGACCTGTACGTGACCACCAAAATCTGGCACAACTATCACGGGGAAGAGCTCGCCCGTGGCGGCGCGACCGCATCGCTGGAGAGGCTCGACATCGGTTACGTTGACCTGTTTTTGGTGCACTGGCCGGTTCCGTCGCTGGGAAAGTTCGTGGAAACCTTCGAGGTATTGAAGGAGCTCCGCTCTGAGGGGGCGACTAACTCCGTGGGAGTGGCGAATTTTTACCCGGAGGTGCTCGATGCGCTTCCGGGCAGTTTGCCTGCGCTCAATCAGATCGAGTCTCATCCGCAGTACCCCAACAATGACCAGATCGCCGATGACAATGCGCGTGGGATTGCCACCGCCGCGTGGGCACCGTTGGGTCGGGGCCAGTTGTTTGAGGACGACGTCGTGAAGCGGGTCGCAGAAGAGGCTGGCGGCACTCCGGCCCAGGTCGTGCTGCGCTGGCAGATGCAGCGTGGCCTCGTGGTCATTCCGAAGTCGGAGTCAAAGGAGCGAATGGCGGAAAATCTCGGCGCGGCTGACATTGTTCTTGATGATTCTCAGATGGCAGCGATCGACGGTCTGGCTGACGGCTCAGCGCAGATCGGGGGCGACCCTCGTCATTTCGGTGAGGAATGACCCCTGTCAGGCTCTCCGGCCGGTAGTTTTATAGCTATGACTTTTCCTGAGCAGACCTCCGAGGTTCTGGTGGCGATTGACGGTCCGGTCATCGTCATCACCATCAACCGGGACCACAAGCGCAACTCGTTGACCCCCACCGTGTGTGACGCGATTGCGACCGCCGTTGAAGATGCTCCGGAGCGGGCTGAGGCGCGGACCATCATCATCCGTGGTGAGGGCCGCGCCTTCTGTGCGGGCGCGGACCTAGGTGGTGCCCATAATGCGGAGTTCCACGGTCAGCTCGAGCGGATGCTTAGGGCGATGCAGGACTGCCCGTTGATCATCATCGCCGATGTGCAGGGGCCGGCGGTCGGTGCGGGAATGCAGTTGTCGATGGCCGCGGACTTGAGAGTCGTCGGGCAGAACGGTTGGTTCCAGGTGCCGCCGGTGAAGCTGGGTATTGCCGTGGATCCATGGACTGTGCGCCGTGCGCGCGTGCTGCTCGGTGGCGCCCGCGCCCGCACTATTCTGCTTGGCGCAGAGCGAATGGAGCTTGTCGACGCCGTCGCTTGCGGATTCGCATCCTATGTAGGGGAGTCAGCTCTCGCTGACGAGGTTGCTCACCGAATTGCGCAGTACGCGCCCCTTAGCTTGAAGTTCCACAAGATGATCCTCAACGACGATGAGACGCATATTGATCCGACGTTGGAGCAGAAGGCGTTGTACGAGCAAGTCTGGGCATCCGAGGACGCAGTGGAGGCTGCAGTTGCGCGCTCGGAGCGTCGAGAGCCGAGGTTTCGGGGTCTCTAAGTCTCGTGCGCGGGGGTGCGCAAGGCGGCACGATCGCGGTGGAGGCACTCCATGCCTGACTTTCGCGCGAGAGGGCGTGGACCCGAGTTTGCGTCCCTTCTGAGTAGGACCTGAGAAATTACATGAATTTATAAGCGTCTGGCGGTCTCGAATCGCGCACTGTCGGACGTTTTTGGGCAATTCGGAAGTTTTCGGGGGTAGCAGTGGTCGCTTGGGGGTAACTGCGATAAGGGGAGGTTTTGCAGGTCAGCGGATGGAGTGGGGGTAACGGGGTTACCTTAGAGAGAGCTGTGGGGGTTATCTGTTTCAGCCGTGAGTGTGGTGCAGGTAACTTTGGAGCCACACATAAGCCGCAGGTCCGCAGTGAAACGTGTTCCGAGTGGGGCGCGTGTTCATTCGCTGGCGCGGTACGTGAGACCAAATGTAGGTTCCGCTAACCAACCTGGAGGGGAACACAAGTGACCGCACAAAATCCGCCGGGAACCCGGCACAAACCAACTGGCGCTGAATATCGCTACGTGCAGGGGACCGAACAGTTCCAGAAGCTGCGTAAGACTTTCCGAAGCTTCACCATCCCGCTGACGATTGCAGGACTGCTTTGGTACCTGTTGTTCGTCCTTCTGGCCACCTTTGCGCCGGACTTCATGGCGACCCGCATTGCGGTTGTCTACAACGTCGGAATCCTGATGGGAATCCTGCAGTTCGTTACGACCTTCTTGGTGACCTGGCTGTACATCCAGTTCGCCAACAAGAAGCTTGAGCCGATGCAGTCCGCCATCCGCGAGGAAATGGAATCCGGGCAGATCGCTCAGAAGCTCAAGGAGGGCAAGTAACCCATGAATAACGTCCTCACTTTCGCCCAGGAAGAGGCGGCTACCGGAAATCCGGTACTGAACATCGTGGTCTTCGTGGCGTTCATCGCCATCACGATGTACGTCGTCACTCGTGTGTCCAACTCGGGCACCAAGAGCTCCTCGGATGAGTTTTACACCGGTGGCGCATCCTTCTCCGGAACCCAGAACGGCCTCGCCATCGCAGGTGACTACCTGTCGGCAGCCTCCTTCCTCGGTATCGTCGGCGCGATTGCGCTGAATGGTTACGATGGATTCCTTTACTCCATCGGCTTCTTCGTGGCATGGCTGATCGCCCTGCTGCTGGTCGCTGAGCCGCTGCGTAACGTCGGTCAGTTCACCATGGCTGACGTGCTGGCTTTCCGCCTGAAGCAGCGTCCGGTTCGTACCGCGGCGTCGATCACCACCCTCGCGGTGACGATCTTCTACCTGGTCGCTCAGATGGCAGGTGCCGGCTCGCTGGTCGCAGTTCTGCTTAACATCACGAACACCGGCGCACAGGCCGGCGTCGTTGCCATCGTCGGTGCCGTCATGATCGCCTACGTCCTCGTCGGCGGCATGAAGGGCACCACCTACGTCCAGATGATCAAGGCCGTCCTCTTGGTCAGTGGTGTGATCATCATGACCGTCCTGGTGTTCATCAAGCTCAAGGCTGACTTCGACACCCTCTCCTTCGTTGGACTCGTCGAGGCCGCTAACGAGAGTCACCTCGCGGATGGTCTGGCCAACGCTGGTGAAGACATGGGTATGGCTGGCCACCAGTACGGTGCCACCCTGACGTCCAAGCTGGACTTCATCTCGCTCGGTATCGCCATCGTCCTCGGTGTTGCTGGCCTGCCGCACGTGCTCATGCGCTTCTACACGGTCCCGACCGCACAGGAAGCGCGCAAGTCCGTGACCTGGGCAATCGTCCTGATCGGTGCTTTCTACCTGATGACCCTGATTCTCGGCTATGGCGCAGCAGCGCTGGTCGGTCCGGAGCGCATCACCGGAGCGCCGGGCGGAACGAACTCCGCAGTGCCGCTGCTGGCACTTGAGGTTGGTGGCAACATCTTCATGGCACTGATCTCCGCCGTGGCATTCGCCACCGTCCTCGCCGTCGTTGCCGGTCTGGCCATCGCGGCCTCCGCATCTGTCGGCCAGGACATCTACCAGGCAGTCATCAAGAAGGGCACCGCGACGGAGGAGCAGCAGGTCCGCGTCTCCCGTATCACCGTGGTTGTCCTGGGCATCATCTCCATCATCTTGGGCATCCTGGCCATGAGCCAGAACGTCGCCTTCCTGGTCGCCCTGGCCTTCGCCGTGGCAGCCTCTGCGAACGTTCCGACGATTCTGTTCTCCCTCTTCTGGAAGCGCTTCAACACCGCAGGTGCCCTGGGCTCCATGTACACCGGTGTGATCTCCGCCCTGGTGCTCATCACGTTCTCTCCGACCGTTTCCGGTCGCGAGACCTCGATGATCGCCGGCGCAGACTTCGCGATCTTCCCGCTGGCGAACCCGGGCTTGGTCTCCATCCCGCTGGCAGTTCTCGCCGGTATTATCTGCACCTTCCTGGGCAAGCCCGACAACCTGGACGACCTCCAGGCCGAGATGGAAGTTCGTTCCCTCTCCGGCGTCGGCACCGAGGCAGCCGTCGATCACTAGATCGGCTCCCCGACACGCCTGACATTCGTGTGCACCGCACCCCGCCAACACCCGTTACACCGGGCTGCTGGCGGGGTGCGGTTTGTCGTCAGGCGATAGAGTAGATGAGAAAACAGCGTACGCATGCGGAAACCTGCACCCCGGGGTCCGTGAATTATCCAGGAGGCAACCCGACATGTCCGACTCTGCAGTGAACAATCGCCGTAGCTATCTGTATGACCGACACCTGGAGCTCGGTGCGACGATGGCCTCAGTCGGCGGCTGGGATGTGCCCGAGTTCTACTCCTCTGAGGCGGAGGAGCACGAGGCCGTTCGTTCGACCGTCGGCATCTTCGACCTCACCCAGATGGGCGAGATCCGCGTGTCCGGCCCGGATGCACCGTCGTTCCTGGCGCATTCGCTGATCTCTGCGATGAAGCCGATCGCCCTTGGTAAGGCGAAGTACACGATGATCGTCCAGGAGGACGGCGGCATCATCGACGATCTGATTGCGTACCGCCTGGGCGTCGATGAGTACATGCTCGTGCAGAATGCTGGAAACCTCGACGACGTCTTCGCTGTTCTTGAGGAGCGCGTCGGCGGCTATGACGTCGAGATTACTGACCACTCCATCGAGACCGCGCTGCTGGCAGTTCAGGGCCCCAAGGCCAAGAAGCTGATTAGCCGTCTCGTTCCGGAAGAGGCTCGTCAGACGGTCAAGGATCTGCGCTACTACTCTTGCACCTCCTTGGAGGTCGCTGGTGTGGAGGCAATCGTCGCCCGAACCGGTTATACCGGTGAAGACGGATTCGAATTGTTTGTGCCTTCAGAGAAGGCAGAGCCGGTGTGGAACGCACTGCTGGAAGAGGGGGAGGACCTCGGTGTCCGCCCGTGTGGCATCGCTTGTCGTGACACGCTCCGCCTGGAAGCAGCCATGCCGCTGTACGGCAAGGAGCTCACTCGCTCCCGCACCCCGCTGGAGGCCGGCTACCACTCGCTGATTAGCCCGGCCAAGGGCCGGTTCATCGGGCGCAATGCCCTGATCAACCAGCCCGAGCCCACCCAGGTTCTGGTAGGACTCTCCATCTCAGGCAAGAAGGTTCCGGCTGAAGGCGCTGAGCTTCACGACGCCTCCGGCAACTACGCCGGCACCATCACTTCTGCTGTGCTCTCCCCGACGTTGAAGCAGGTTATCGCCTTCGCTTACGTCGATCGCTGGAACTGCAGCCGTGGTACTGAGTTCTCCGTCGATGTCGACGGTGATTCCAAGACCGCCAAGATCGTGCCGACCCCGTTCTATAACCGCAAGAAGCGCTAGATCTAGCCGCTAACGCGGACACTTCCTCCTCCCGAGGACCTGGATATCTCCAGGCCCTCGAGAGGGGTCGTTTTCCAGCCAAAGGTTTGTAGCGGTGAATCAGCGACGGGCGTACCGTTCGGGGCACCGACCATTCAATAAATAGGAGAATTATGGCTTCCGCAGTCCCGAACGTGACCCTCAATAGTGGTGTCGAAATGCCGCAACTGGGTTTCGGTGTGTTCCAGGTTCCGAACTCAGATACTCAGGCTGCAGTGGAGGAAGCTCTGGCCGTCGGTTATCGAAGCATCGACACCGCAGCGGTATATGGCAATGAAGAGGGTGTCGGTAGGGCATTGGCAGCCTCCGGTCTGTCCCGTGACGACGTCTTCATCACCACCAAGCTCTGGATTAGCGACCTCGGACGCACCTCGACCCGCTCGGCGCTCGAGGAGAGCCTCACAAAGCTTGGACTCGGCTCTGTCGATCTGTACCTGATCCACTGGCCGGCACCCGGCACGGACAAGTACCTGGAGTCCTGGCAGGAGATGGAGGAGCTCAAGGGCGATAAGTTGGCCCATTCCATCGGTGTGTCGAACTTCCAGCCGGAGCACCTCGACCGGATCGCGGATCTAGGCGGAACTGTGCCTGCGGTCAACCAGATTGAGCTCCACCCGTACCTGCAGAACGTGGAGACGGTTGCGGCGAACGAACGACTCGGAATTAAGACCGAGGCATGGAGCCCGCTCGCACAGGGTGCGGTGCTCGGCGAAGACGTGATCGTGGAGTTGGCACGGAAGTACGATGTTGGCCCGGCCAAGATTGTCCTGCGGTGGCACCTGCAGAAGGGCAACATCGTCATCCCGAAGTCGGTGACTCCCGCTCGCATCGCTTCGAACTTCGATCTCTTCGGATTTGAGCTGACTGCCGCTGACATCAGCGCTATCGATGCCCTCGAGCGCGATGGCCGAACCGGCCCTGACCCGGATTCGTTCAACGGCTAGAGCGGCCAGAAATGGGTGAAGCCGCCACCGGATTCCGGTGGCGGGTTCAGTCTTTAGGCGGTCCTGTCACCAGGAATTCGGGTGCTTCTGCTTGTCTTTCGCCGCCTCTTCCTTGAGCCTGTCGGTAATTCCATCGAGTTCGTCGCCGAACATCTGAGCCCTCTCTAGGTCAGAGAGCTCCGAGCGCATCTCGGACAGGTGCTCGCCGTAGCGCTGGTTCAGGAAGAGCTTGACGGATGCCTCCATCTGCTTGGCGTCATAGAAGTTGAGCAACAGGATCTCCTGGCCGTCCTGGTCATCCAGGCGCAGGCGCAGCCGACCGTCCAGTTCGATGAGGCTGGCGTAGACCTCGACGCCGTTGACATCGGTGAAAGTGGGTTTACTGGTCCTCGACATGGCCATCTCCTTCTGTCGGCCTGAGTGCAGGTCGCTCGACGGGAATTGCTGTTATTTTCACCCCCAAGCCTACCGGCTACCGTCGTTACCCTGTAGCGGTATTTCTCTCGAGGGGGTGCCGAATCAATAATTCGTGCATCTGCGGGCATCCTCATCCGGAGCATCTAGAAGCGTCTTGGGTTGGAGTGGTCTGGCCAGTGCTACACCTGCAGAGATCTGAACGGTTCAAAAGGAAGTAATCGGATGATCGTCCATGCGATGACGATGACAAGAACCCACTTGGCCACGCCCGATTTGTCTGTCCAGACGGGCATTCGCTTCCCGACAGTTCGCATCAACCACGCGAACCACGACCACATCAGCAGCCCGACGGCCACGACCCCCACGGCATTGAACTGAATCGCACTGACGATGTCGAGATGAAGCAAGGAGTAGATCATCCGCGAGGCTCCGCAGCCTGGGCAATTGATTCCGAAGATCAACTCGGTTGGGCACGGGGGAGTGGGGCCACCAGGTGTGGTGGGATCTGCAGCCACGAGAAGAAGGCAGCCAATTGCTGCCACAATCGCCACACCGATGGGGCCCGCAAGAGAGACAGCGAGACTAGCTAGCCGGGGCTGGCCGCTGTTCTGGTCATCTGCGGAATATGGCGAATGGGTTTGGCGGTCAGTGCACATGGTCAGGCCCATAATAAGGGGTGCTAGTAGTAAATCCCACTGACAGTTCCTGCTGCCGCGATCCAGAAGTAGAGCCAGAAGATTCCCAGAGGGCCCCAGACAAGCAATCCTAAGATGGCAACGACAATGGCCCAGGTCTTTGCTTTGCGGGAAGAGTCAACTGCGGCCGGATAGTTGCCTTCGTTCCAGGATTTGTCGACCTGGGTTGCGTAAACGATCGAGACAATTCCGAGGGGGTTGCAACATAGGATTGTCGCGAGAATTCCCCACACCAGATTTGTATCGGGCTTCGGAGGCATCTGGCCCCCGTGGTTGTACCCACCCATGTGTGGCGGCTGGGCCCCGTAGTAGCTCTGGTACTGCTGCTCGTCGTAGCTGGGTTGTTGGCCGCCATAGCCGTGCTGCTGCCACCCGCCGTTGTTCCCCTGGTTCCACCCGTTCTGTTGCCCGTCGCCATTGCCGTAGGGGTAGGTCATTATCGCGATCCTCTCGAATTAGTTACCGCGCGAATGGTAGTGTACGAATTCCAGGAAAAGTTCTTGACTACCCCTTCGGGTTACCTCAATATAAACTGAATGTGGATAGTTTGGGGTTGTCCCGAAATTTGGGGGCTTGTTTAGTGGGGTAGTTTGGGTGGTGAATTTCGGGTTACCCCGTCACGATATTTGGAATTAGTTGTGCCACGGACATTTGATGAGTATTCGGGCGGCTAAAAGGGCAGTTCAGGTGATCTGTCAGAGTCGGTAAAAGGCTCTTCGTTCATTGCTGGCGGGCTCCGCATAGGTCTGAATTAACCCCGTCCCGAAATGGCGCCCCTTATTTGTCGAGAATGCCGATAGTATTTTGTAGATCTAGCCGGTGCCGGAGTGTCGAGGAGACTGACGTGGCCAATCATTTTGATTTCTATTCCAGCCTGGAGCTTGACTCAGCGCTATCGTCGAATTCTCTCAATGAGGAAATTCAGGGCCGCCTCAACCGATTGAGTGCTGATGGTGCTCCAGAGGCGAGCGCTGAAGTTCAGCAGCTGCTCATCGCCGCGAAGATCCTCAGCGACGAAGAACTCCGCAGCCGCTACGACGACCGCTTGGCTGATGAATATGCCCCGGCAATGGGCGCTGGCGATCTGCGGGTTCTGGCAGCAGAGCGTCGTTTCCCTGATGAGGTCCCGGCGATGGCGAGCCCAGGCCCGTCGAAACTCTCGGCTTCGGCTAGCCCGATGCCTCCGCCCGCCCCCGCGCAGTCCCACTTTCCTCCGTCCGGGCCGATCACTCAGCAGGCTCCTCAGCATCAGCAGGCTCCACAGCAGACACCTGCAGGACCTTCAAAGATCGGCGCCATCCTTGTCGGCGCACCAGGTGTCGTCCGAGGTTACTTCTGGACGATGTTTGGCATCGGCGCCTTTAGTCTCGTGGCTATTTTCGGAAACATCATCGGATTGTTCCTTGAGACGATGGGCGTAGATATCGTTTCGCGTCGACCTGATTCTTGGTTCTTCTACCTCCTCGTCGTGGGCATCTGCCTGAATGCTGTGTCGCGGGCTAATCGGGTGACGTCTTCGCTTTTTGTTGGTGCTCTGTCGCTCGGCTTGGCCCTTTATGCACTGTGGAACGTTGTCTCCAACTTCCTGTGGATGACCGGTAGCCTTTCCACGGGTTTCTCGGTTTTGGGGTTCCTCGGCAGCATTGCTGTGCTCTTCGCAGCGGGGGCCAGCACCGCGCTGATCCTGCTGCCCAGCACGAAGCAGTGGTTCGCGCCGGTCCAGTAGCCGGAGCTCTGGCTGAAGTCATTGACTCTGAAAATCAGGCAGGGCCGGACGAAGTATGGATACGTACTCTGCCGGCCTTCGACTAGAGGCGGATGTGAGTCCGATTCCGCTGTCGGAACGGGAGTTCCGGGTAGGAGTGGACCCCAGTCGGTATACCGAGGGCTACTCCTTCAGGGAGGCATATGAGAAGACGTTGCGTGATCGCTCGTTTGTTCGCGCAACCCGCACGCTTGTGGTGGACGTAGCCTGGCAACGTTGAACCTCCACTACAAATGAGAATCCGCCACCTGTGCAATCGCAGATGGCGGATAATTGTGTGCCCCAGGCAGGATTCGAACCTGCGACACCTTCTTTAGGAGAGAAGTGCTCTATCCCCTGAGCTACTGGGGCGGGGTCAGGCGCGAACGCCTAAACACCCGGACAGATTACCGCATCGGGTCGGAGAACTGCATGTGCCCCTGCCCAGGTAGATTCAGCGGAGGTCATAGGGGCCGGCTGTGGGTGTGGATGGAGGCGTCGTGAAGCGAGAAGGAAGTGCTCGGATGGTCTTGAATGTGGATGTCATTGGGATTGGGGCGGGTAGCCCCGGGCACCTGACGCTGGAAGCGATTGATGTATTAGCCCAGGTTGACGTGGTCTTCGCGATGGACAAAGGGGCCTCTGCCGAGGACTTGATGGAGGTTCGTCGGGATATCCTCCGCACGCACGCGCCGCACGCAGAACTTGTCGCGGTGCCGGACCCACCGCGGGATCGCACTCCGGCCGATTACGGCGGTGAGGTCGTGGATTGGCATCAGCAAAGAGCGAACTCGCTTCACGACGCTTTCCTTACCCACCTCACCCACAACCGCCGCGGAGCCTTTCTCGTGTGGGGCGATCCAATGCTTTATGACTCAACGCTGCGGGTTCTCGACCGCGTCCGCGACCTGGGGCAGGAGATCGATTCGCGAGTGATCCCCGGAATCACTGCGGTGCAGGCGCTCACGGCAGCGCATGGGGCGACGCTTAATCGAATCGGCCAGCCAGTGCTGGTGACGACGGGCCGGAGGCTAGGGGAGCGCGGTGGCGTCGACGCTGTGGTGATGCTCGATGCTGGTGCCGCGTGGCTAGAGCACGCTGGCGCTGACGAGGAAATTCTGTGGGGCGCGTACCTCGGCACGGACAAGGAGGTGCTGCGTCGAGGCGCGGTCGGTGAGGTTGGAAAAGAGATCGCCGAGCTGAAAAAGGCGCTTCGCGCGGAGCACGGCTGGATCATGGATATCTACCTGCTGCGACGCAGGGATCGCTAGGCCTTATTGAAGATAGTTAGGTTAGCGTAGGGTAATTCCTCGTTGGGTCTGAGTGACGTTGATGAGGGAGAGGCCGTATGAAGATGGATCGCGTGAAACTGTTCAGGTCGTCGGTAGGGGCGTTGGCTGCGGCCGGCATGTTCGCCGGTGTGGTGGGATGTTCCTCTGATGGTGAGGCCGAGAGCTCCGGTAACTCCACGACTGAGGTTGTCGAATCTGCAAACGGTGAGTACCCGGTGTCGATTGAGGCCAAGTTTGGGGATGTCACTATCGACGAGGCTCCGCAGCGAATCATTGCTCTCGGTTGGGGAGATGCCGAGACTGCGATGGAGTTTGGTGTGCAGCCCGTTGGCGCGTCTGACTAGCTCGCGTTCGGCGACGATGGCCTTGGGCCCCGGATCGAGGACGCAGGCGAGGGGTACTCAGAGTCCCCGGAGATCATCTCCACCAATGAGCCGGAGTACGAGAAGATCGCTGCTCTGGAGCCAGATCTGATTCTGGACGTGCGGAGCTCGGGAGATCAGGAGCGATACGACAAGTTGTCGATGATCGCCACGACCGTCGGTGTGCCTGCGGGCGGCGACAGTTACCTCACCAATCGAGAGCAGCAGGTCAGCATGATCTCTACCGCTCTGGGGCAGCAAGAGCGTGGCGACGAGGTCAATGCCGAGTATCGGGAGCAGGTCGCTCAAATTCGTGAGGAAAACCCTGAGTGGCTGGAGATGGCCGTCGCGGCCGTCTCGGCTACCGCAGAGACCTGGGGCGCGTACATCAAGGGGTCGAACCGGGTCGATACCCTTCTTGATCTCGGATTCCAGGAGAACCCGGTGCTAGCGGAGCAGGAGACCAGTGAAACTGGCTTCTCGGTGCGGCTGACCGAGGAAACGCTGTCGATGGCAGAGTCCGACCTGGTGGTTGGATTCGCCGTGGGCATCGAGCCTGATGAGATGGAAGACAGCGCAGCATGGCAGCGTCTGCAGGCGACTCGCGACGGCCACTCCTTCGTGATGCCGCGGGAGATCTCCAGTGCGTTTGCGCTCGGGACGCCGCAGTCGACTCGGTATGCGCTGGAGCAGCTCGTCCCGCTGCTGCAGGAGCACACCCAGGGCGGATAAGAACTTCCGGTTGTGGAAGTCTAGTCTTCGTCGACCCAACCCAGAGTGCGTGTCACGGCCTTGTTCCAGCCGCTATAGAGATCATCCCGAGTCTCTTCGCTCATGTTTGGGGTGAAGGTTCGGTCTTCTTTCCACATGTCGCGGATCTGATCGGTGGATTCCCAGAACCCAACGGTCAGCCCGGCAGCGTAGGCAGCGCCCAGTGCCGTCGTTTCGGTGATGACCGGGCGAGTTACCGGCACTCCGAGGATGTCTGCCTGGAACTGCATGAGCAGGTTGTTGACTGTCATGCCGCCATCGACACGGAGCTCAGTCATGGTCACCCCGGAGTCGGCGTTCATGGCTTCGACGACCTCTCGGGTCTGATAGGCCGTGGCCTCTAGCGCAGCGCGGGCAATATGGCCTCGATTGACGAATCGGGTCAGTCCGACGATGACGCCGCGGGCGTCGGGCTTCCAGTGCGGGGCCAACAATCCAGAGAAAGCCGGAACGATGTAGCAGCCGCCGTTGTCCTCGACAGTCTCGGCGACAGACTCAACCTCAGGGGCGCTGGAGAGCAATCCCATATTGTCGCGAAGCCACTGGATAAGTGACCCGGTCACAGCGATGGATCCCTCCAGTGCATACACCGGCATCTCGTCACCGATGCGATAGGCGACGGTGGTGATGAGCCCATGATCTGAGGTCTGCGGCACCGTGCCGGTGTTTAGCAGCAGGAAGTTACCAGTGCCGTAGGTGTTCTTCGCCTCGCCAGGCTCCAGGCAGGCCTGACCGAAGGTCGCCGCCTGTTGGTCACCGAGGATGCCGGCCAGCGGAACGCCATGCACCGGGCCCGGCCAGCGGACTTTGCCCAAGTACTGCGAGGAACTGACGATTTTCGGCAGCATCGAGGTCGGAACCCCCATTGCTTCGCAGAGGGAGGTGTCCCATTCCAAGGTCTCCAGATTCATCAGCATGGTGCGGGAGGCATTGGTGACGTCAGTGACGTGCAGAGCCTTGCCATCACGGCGAGTGAGGTTCCACGTTAGCCAGGTGTCGACCGTGCCGAAGATGAGGTCGCCGGCCTCAGCGCGCTCGCGGGCGCCGTCGACGTTGTCCAAGATCCATGAAATCTTCGGCCCAGAGAAGTACGTAGAGATCGGTAGCCCGGTTACGCGCTTGACCTTCTCCGCGCCGACCTCATTCTCTAGGGCTGCGCAGATGTCCTTCGTCCGAGTGTCCTGCCAGACGATGGCGTTGTAAACCGGCTCACCGGTGTGGCGATCCCACACAATGGTGGTTTCCCGCTGATTGGTGATGCCCAAGGCCGCGATCTGTTCTGCCGAAAAGTTCGAGCCCGCAGCGGCATCGGCAATGACGCGCCGGGTGTTTGCCCACAACTCTCGAGGGCAATGCTCAACCCAACCGGGCCGCTCCATGATCTGTCGGTGCTCCAACTGACTGGTGCTGACCTTTCGACCCTCTTTGTCGAAAAGGATGCACCTAGTGGAGGTGGTTCCCTGGTCGATCGCCGCCACCACTGCGCCGCGGCCGGTAAAGAGTGCCCGCGCCTGGGTCTCTAACTCAGTCTGGAGCTGCCCTGGGATTCTCATTCTTCGTATTCTATTTCCCGCGTTACGCCCCGGATACACGACTACGTAAAATATCGCTAGCAAAATTACTATTTGCGGAGGAAGATGGAGAGAACCCACGAGGCTCCAGGCATCAAGTCGAGGAGAGTGAGCTGCCATGGAGATGCACACGGTACGAACCCGTCGCTCTGCGGAGGAGTTCGAACGGCACGAACACTTGGCGTGGAAGATCGCGCAGGTGGCGGCTGATCCTGTGCCGGTGGAGCCGGACGTGGGGGAGATGATCATCAACCGGATCATCGACAATGCCGCAGTGGCAGTGGCGTCGGCGGCTCGGCGACCAGTGGCCGTCGCTCGTTCTCAAGCACTGGCACACCCGTATCAACCAGGGGCAGCAGTCGTCGGAGTGGCGGATCGTGTCTCTCCAGAGTGGGCGGCGTGGGCCAATGGCGTGGCGGTGCGAGAGCTGGACTTTCATGACACGTTCCTGGCCGCGGATTACTCTCACCCGGGAGACAACATCCCGCCGGTCCTGGCGGTTGCTCAGCACAAGGGGCTCAGTGGCTCTCAGCTCATCCGGGCTCTGGCTACCGCATACGAGATCCACGTCGACCTCGTGAAAGGCATCTGTCTGCATGAGCACAAGATTGACCATGTCGCACACCTTGGGCCGGCCGCGGCTGCAGGCCTGGGCACGCTACTGAATCTGGACGAAGAAACGATTTACCAGGCTATTGGCCAAGCGCTGCACACCACAACCGCGACTCGCCAGTCCCGCAAGGGCGCAATCTCCTCCTGGAAAGCGTTTGCCCCAGCATTCGCGGGAAAGATGGCCGTCGAGGCCGTCGACCGGGCGATGCGCGGGGAGGGCTCACCGGGACCGATCTGGGAAGGCGAAGACGGCATAATCGCTTGGCTCCTCGGTGGACCGGAGGCCGAATACCACGTTCCGCTTCCCGCGCCGGGCGAGCCCAAACGCGCAATCTTGGAGAGCTACACCAAGGAGCATTCCGCGGAGTACCAATCCCAAGCCCCGATTGACCTGGCCCGTCGCATGCGCGAGAGCATCCCCGACACCACTCAGATCGAGTCGATCGTTCTGCACACCAGCCACCACACTCATCATGTGATCGGCACCGGATCCAACGACCCGCAAAAGTTCGACCCGACTGCCTCCAGGGAGACTCTCGACCACTCGGTGATGTACATCTTCGCCGTGGCCCTGGAAGACGGCACCTGGCACCACGAGCGCAGTTATGCCCCAGAGCGCGCCCAACGCCCGGAGACTGTTGAGCTCTGGCAGAAGATCTCCACCGTCGAGGACTCAGAGTGGACGCGTCGCTATCACGACCCATCTGACCAGGCATTCGGGTGCCATGCAGAGATCTTGCTTTACGACGGCTCCGTCATCACCGACGAGCTCTCCGTTGCCGACGCTCATCCGCAGGGTGCCCGACCTTTCGCCCGAGGTCAGTATGTGGAGAAGTTCCGGGAGTTGGCAGAGGGGAACGTCGAGAAGCAAGAACACGAGCGGTTCCTACAAGCGGCAGAGAACGCCGCCGACCTAGACGACCTGACCGAGCTCAACATCCGAGTAGACAACCTCGGACCGACGATTCCTGAGGGGGTGTTCTGACTGTCTCACCTGATCGCTGGCTCGTTCATCCTCAACACCCAGGAGGTGTGTCATGACTATCCCGAACACCAACCGGCCCGTCATCCATAAAGGACTCAACGGAGTCGTCGTCGACAGTACGTCGATCTCCGACGTTGACCCGACCATCACTTCCCTGACCTACCGCGGCTACCCCGTGCAGGAACTCGCTACCGAATGCTCCTTCGAGGAGGTGGCCTACTTGCTGTGGAACGGTGAACTGCCGGACCCCGGAGAGTTGTCCCTGTTTTCGCAGCGTGAGCGGACCTCGAGGAGCATCGACCCGAGGCTGCAAGACCTCATTTTCTCCATGCCGGAGAACTGCCATCCGATGGACGTGCTGCGCACCGCCGTCAGTTGGCTGGGAGCCCGAGACCAGAACCACGATGTCCATCAGTCCGGTCTGTCGCTGCTGGCGAAGTTGCCGACGGTGGTTGCCTATGACCTGCGTAGACGCCGTGGCGCCGATGTCATTGCGCCATCACGCGATCGTGGCGTCGCGTCCAATTTCTTGTACATGTGCTTCGGCGACGGCCCCGAATCGCCAGCGACGAACTTCTATGACGTGGAGGCTTTCGACCGCTCGCTGACCCTGTACGCCGAGCACAGTTTCAACGCCTCCACATTCACGGCACGAGTCATTTCTTCCACTTTGTCGGACGTCTACTCTGCGATCACCGGAGCAGTCGGCGCGCTGAAGGGACCTCTGCACGGTGGTGCCAATGAAGCGGTGATGGAAGCGATGTTGGAGATCGGCGACCCAGACCGAGCTGCGGACTGGGTGCGCGCCCAAGTCGACGCCGGTAACAAGATCATGGGCTTCGGCCACCGCGTGTATCGCACTGGTGATTCGCGGGTACCAACGATGGAGGAGTCGATGCGTCGCATCGCAGCCTCTCACGGCGGTGAGACCTGGGTCCAGATGTATGACGCGATGGCCGAGGCCATGGAAGAGCGCACCGGCATCTTGCCGAACCTCGATTTCCCAGCCGGGCCGCTGTACCACATGCTCGGGATCGACATCCCCTTCTTCACACCGATTTTCGTGCTCGCGCGGACTGTCGGCTGGACCGCCCACATCGCCGAGCAGTACGCCGACAACTCGCTGATCCGACCCCTGAGCAACTACGTCGGGCCAGGCAGAAGGGAGATTAATCCGCAGGCCGCAGCCTAGAATCGGTGCAATTTAGACCCGCACCGTGCGGCGCAGCGCGCCTTCGGTCCATCGCTTCACGACGCCCTCAGCCGACACACACGCATCCCCAATCGTCACGGGCACAAGCGTCTCATCCTGTACTTCGATGAGTGTGTCGGCTGGTCCGGCGGGGCGTACCTCCACGGAGGCTTCGTCCTCGCCGTGAGGCGTCACGACGATCTCAGCCACCAGATCAATGCAGGTCTGCTCCGCGATAGCCCAGTGGTACGCACGGTCAGTCTCCCAGGCATCAGCCGCGTCGGCGATGTAGGCCTCGCCCACGTCGGCGCCATGAACCGCTGCGAGAGCCGGCAGGTCGGAAACTCTGCCGTCATGGCGCAGCGGGCGCAGGTGGAATCGGCCAGCATTAAGTTCCATTGGGTGCATGGGAAATTCTCTACCCTTCCTCGCCGTGGAGTCGTTCCAAGGCGCGATTCTGTTCAGGTGCGGGGTGCCAGGTCTTCGGTCCGATGTTCGCCACATATAAGAGTATCGCCACCACCGCCGGTGACCCCGTTTGGTGAGAATCCGTCGTGGCGAACTGGGGAAACGTCGACATCAGTCACCGAACGGGGTGACCTGCCCCTGATGGAAGCCCCGCGTCCGGCATGCACAAAACCCGCCCCACCTTCTGTGGTGGAGCGGGTGACGTGACAGTGACGTCGGTGACGTCAGCGGGAGACTACTTGATCTCCATCAGGACATCGCCCTTGGTGACGCCTGCACCGGCGTCGGTGGCCAGACCGGTGACGGTACCGGACTTGTGAGCCTTGACCGGGTTCTCCATCTTCATGGCCTCCAGGACGACGACGGTGTCACCTTCGTTGACCTCCTGGCCCTCCTCGACGGAGATCTTGATGACGGTGCCCTGCATCGGAGCCACGACTGCGTCACCGGAAGCGGCATTCTTCGAACCGCCGGAGCGACGCTTCTTGGCCTTCTTGCGTGCTCCGCCAGCGGCCCCGCCGCCACCGAGAGCCAGGTCGCCCGGCAGAGCAACCTCGACGCGACGGCCGTTGATCTCGACGACGACCTTCTGGGACGGCAGTGCGTCCTCGTCGTCAGCGACATCGGAATCGCCGGAGTACGGAGCGATCGGGTTGTCCCACTCCTCTTCGATCCACTTGGTGTAGACGTCGAACTTCTCGCCGTCACCGACGAATGCCGGGTTCTCCACGATGTGGCGGTGGAACGGGATGACCGTCGCGAGACCCTCAACCACGTACTCGTCCAGGGCGCGAGCGGAGCGGCGCAGTGCCTCTTCGCGGGTGGGGGCCCAGACGATGAGCTTGGCGAGCATCGAGTCGAACTGACCACCGATGGTGTCGCCCTCGTTGATGCCGGAGTCCATGCGGACGCCCGGGCCGGACGGCTCGACGTAGCGGGTAACGGTGCCCGGTGCCGGCATGAAGTTGGCGCCGGCATCCTCGCCGTTGATGCGGAACTCGAAGGAGTGGCCGCGGATCTCGGGGTCCTCCTTGAAGGTGAGCTCTTCGCCTTCGGCGATCTTGAACTGCTCGCGGACCAGGTCGATGCCGGTGACCTCTTCGGTGACCGGGTGCTCGACCTGCAGGCGGGTGTTGACCTCAAGGAAGGAGATCAGTCCGTCCGAGCCAACCAGGTACTCGACGGTACCGGCGCCGTAGTAACCGGCTTCCTTACAGATGGCCTTTGCAGACTCGCGCAGGCTGCGGTCCTGCTCCTCGGTGAGGAACGGGGCCGGTGCCTCTTCGACGAGCTTCTGGAAACGACGCTGCAGGGAGCAGTCACGGGTCGAACCGACGATGACGTTGCCGTGCTTGTCAGCCAGGACCTGGCACTCAACGTGGCGGGCCTTGTCGAGGTAGCGCTCGACGAAGCACTCGCCGCGACCGAAGGCAGCGACAGCCTCACGGGTAGCGGACTCGTAGAGGTCAGCGACCTCGTCCATCTCGTAGGCGACCTTCATGCCGCGTCCGCCGCCACCGAAGGCAGCCTTGATAGCGATCGGCAGACCGTGCTCTTCAGCGAAAGCGACAACCTCGCTGGCGTCCTTGACCGGCTCCTTGGTGCCCGGTGCCATCGGCGCATTGGCCTGGAGGGCGATGTGGCGGGCGGTGACCTTGTCACCAAGGGAGCGGATGGAGTCCGGGGAAGGTCCGATCCAGATCAGGCCGGCATTTTCCACGGCTTCGGCGAAGTCGCCGTTCTCTGAGAGGAAGCCATAACCCGGGTGGATCGCGTTGGCGCCGGACTTCTCTGCTGCGTCGAGGATCTTGTCGAAGACCAGGTAGGACTCGGCAGAAGTCTGGCCACCGAGGGCGAATGCCTCGTCAGCCATGCTCACGAACGGTGCGTTCGCGTCCGGCTCCGCGTAAACGGCGACCGACGGGATGCCGGCGTCCTTTGCGGCGCGAATGACGCGCACAGCAATCTCACCGCGGTTAGCGACGAGAACCTTCGTGATCTTCTCGTTGGTCTGAGTTGGCACGAAACCCTCCTGTTTTCGTGTACGCCGGTACTGGACCGGCCTTAAATTTATCGAGACTAAAGTGTCTTCGGTTGTGCGACAGAGGTCCACTGCCGTGACCAGGCAAACTAGCGGGGTAACGGTGTTGCCCTTTGGGTGTGGCCGTGGCTCAGCTTCGTGGACCTGACCGCTCCATTCTTACATAACCGCCCCCGGTACTGAACTTTTGTTGACAATGCAATGCACCCTGAAGGTTCCGCCAATGAACAATTGAGCAGTGTTCAATGCAGGTGGGAACTGTAATCAGGGTCTCACCACAGGGGTGGAATCAGGGCTTTCCAGGTGCGTCTCCAGTGGCAATCGGGGCTCGCATCAGGTTCCCCCATTCGACCCAGGAGCCGTCGTAATTGCGCACGTTGTCCTTGCCCAAGAGGTGGTGCAGGACGAACCAGGTGTGCGCGGAACGCTCTCCGATCCTGCAGTAGGTGAAGATCTCGTCATCGTCTCGGACTCCCGCGAACACTGCCTCAAGTTCCTCGCGCGAGCGGAAACGCGAGTTCGGATACACCGTGTTGTTCCACGGCGAATTGATGGCGGTGGGAATGTGGCCGCCGCGCAGTACGCCCTCCTGCGGGTAATTGGCCATGTGAGTGCGCCTCCCGACGTACTCCTCCGGCGTCCGCACATCCAGCAACGTTCCACTCCCGATGGTTTCTCGGACATCCTCGGCGAATGCCCGATACTTCCGGTCATCGCGCTCTACTACCGGGTAATCGCCACGTGGGTAGTCAGGAACCTCGTAGCTGGTGTCTCGCTCCTCGGTCATCCAAGCGTCGCGCCCGCCGTTGAGTAGGCGAACGTCGGGATGCCCAAAGAGTTCGAAGACCCACAGCGTGTACGCGGCCCACCAATTGGAACGGTCCCCGTAGATGACCACTGTGTCATCGCGAGAAATGCCCTTCTTGCGCATCAGTTCTGCGAACGCCTCTGCATCGACGTAGTCGCGAATCACAGGGTCATTGAGGTCCTCATGCCAGTCGATACGGACAGCCCCGGGGATATGGCCGATGTCGTAGAGCAAGGCGTCTTCATCGGACTCCACGATGCGTAGACCCGGGCTTCCGATTCGCGCAGCCAACCAGCTGCTCGACACCAGCCGCTCTGGGTGGGCGTACTGCTGGAAGTGCGGGTGCGGATCGTGGGGTGCGGCCATGGTCGGTCACGTGCTCCTGTCAGCCGGGAAATCGTCACCTCATCGTAGAGGGTAGGGGCCCAAACTGTTTCAGGATGAGGACACGTCCACAATCATGGAGGTCAAGATCAACGGGGATAGCCGTCCAAACAACTCCAGGGACTCAATGATTCGGACAGAACCCGAAGTCCGATGCAGCATTTACCGGCCAGTGCTGACTACTCGATGTAGTAGACGCGGTTGATCGGAATCGTCCGCCGGTCCTTGTCGGCGTTGTAGTCAGTAGCGAACTCGGCTGTCCACAGCGGCGCCGAGGTGTCGAGCGGGAAATCTCCGTTCGGGGCCAAGAGCCCGGCCGGCGGCTGGTAGAAGCGCAAGGTGTCTCCGTCCAAAGTCACGGAGAAATATCGATATGCATCGCTCAAACCCTGCGGGAGCGTGCCTTGGTGGTACATCGCCCCATCCATGTCGACGATGGCCGCTGGGAGACGCTCACTAAACATCAGTGGCTCGGTATCCATGATCGACTGATAGAAGGTGGAATTTTCGATTTTCTTGTCGAAGTCATATTCCAAGATCCGTACATCCCCGGACGGGAGCACCTCAGGGCAATACACGCTGCCGCTACCGACAGAGCACTTGCCCAGGTACCAGCCAGAGGATAATTGCCCGCACTGATGGAGGTTCGTCCCCGACTCGGGCTCGGACGTACACACGACGTCCGAAGGATTGTTCTCCTTCACCACCGCTGATTGGTACGGCGAGCGGACTGTGCCGTCATCCTCGAAGACGTCGAGAATCTCGATCTCCGTGCGCTCTCCATTGGCATCGACCACGGGAGCCTCCGCAGCGGCCACATCACTGCCGTCTACCCCGGCTGTGTCCTCCGCAGGCTCCCCGGCTGTAGCGGAGACTGATCCCTTGGATGCTCCGGGGAGACATTTGCACAGCACGATGTTCCGGATGCTCTCAGCGCTATCGACGACGACGCGCCACATCAGGCCTAGATCGTCATCAGCCTCGTACCACCGGACGTGGACGACGTCACCGTCGTATTCGCCTTTGGCTTCGTTTTTCGCTGCGCCGTAGACGGTAGACAATTCGCCGGCATCGTCGCCGACGCCGAATCCATCAATAGTCCGGGATTCCTCGCCGGGGTCGATCAGGATCAGATTGCCCTCCTCGGTGAAGTGCCAGTCGCAGTTCATCCAGCGGACGATGATGACCGTGTCTGAGCCGCAGTCGGAGGAAGTGCACTCGATGCTGGTGCCGCTGCTCAAGTCAGGGAAGTTATCGACTGAGGAGATGATGGTTTCGTGGACTGCTCCCACCTCGATGCCCTGGAAGCTACGCCCGGTCAGCGAGTTCATCGCCAGCTCCGAGTCACGGCTGACGGCCAGGCGACGAGACAACTTCTCTTTGCTGTCCGCAGTGACGTACAGGCCACCGGTAGTGGTGGCAGCGCAGTTGAGCTCAGGGTCGTCGATCATGAAGCCGACGGCGTCGATACGCAGCTGGGGATGGGTTTGTTGGAATCCACGCGCAACGTCACCAATGGTGGGTGGACTGCACGTGTCTTCGCCGTCAGAGACAACAACAAGACTCGCCGGCCTGTCGGTTGGCAGCGATTCACCAGCCATCTGCATCGTCATCGCTATTGGAGAAGACCCTGACGGGTCGAGGCCATCGACGATGCTCTTTGCTGCGGCATGATCCACCGCGGATGTGGGAATGAGGTTCGTAGAGCTGCCGCATCCAGAGCCGCCACCGGACAGACCGTACGACCAGAGACTGAAATCGGTTCCGGCCGGCAGCGCATCAATGTAGCCATTGGCAGCGGTTTTGGCGGCGTCGATCCGGGATCCGCCCGAGACATCGCTTTCTTCCATCGAGCCTGAACCGTCGAGGACGAGAGCAGTGGGGATATCACTGGTACCAGCCCCGAATGCCCCGCTGGCCATCGTGGATTCAAACGGAGCACATCCCGCGATCAGCGCGGTGATCCCGAGCATTGCAATGAGAACTCTGATCCGTGAGCCGATCCTCGTCCTCGACGGTAGGACACTCATGAGTAACCGTTCCCGTCCCAGGTCAGTTCAGTTGTGGTTCCCTGTGCACACGAGGGATTGCAGTCGTTCGCGTGCGAGAGGATCGAATATCGCCCGTCGGAACCGGGGCCGGATAGTTCTGCGTAGTAGTAGGAGTTCGTCGTCGTCTCGTATTCGCGTTCGTCGCCCCACCCGATGTCTCGGTAACCGTTCGACGTGGGAATGAGGGTGATTACACCGTCGTATCGTCCCGGGTTGTAGAAGATGAAGCTGTTGCCCGTAGCGTCGGTGACCGGATCTGCGAACTGGAATGAGTCCCCATAGGCAGGGACACTCTGAGTCAAGAGAGTCCTGCCAGTCATATCCACAGCCGCAAGACACGCTTCCTGCATGCCACCCGGCCGATTCAACTGCAGTTGGACCGTCCCCAGATCTGGGTGCTCGATGTCCCGCGACTCGGTTACCGAGCCACATGGCTCGGGCAGATTCTCTGGGACCTGCGGTGCAGAGCGGCCGGCCACCATGTCTGCACCTGGATTACTCGCGCCGTCAGCGTGCGGGTCGACCCAACCGGGAGGGGAGAGAACTGTTGTCGTGGCGCCATTGATGACAGCGGCACCGAGCTCAGTATCTACCGTGTCGGATCCGCCCCCGAAGTCGAACCCCAAGACCTCTCCGTCCCCTGAACAACCAACAAGGAACGCTGCACAAAGCAGAGCGGTCAGAGCCCCGCCCGACCGCGGCATCTGGATAAGTGATCCACGGTGCATGAGCACACATCCCTAGTTCGGCCGGGGGAGCGGATGCCCATGCCCCGGAATCAGACGACGACTGTATGTCCATCGTCTACCGAACAGGTGCCGAGGTCATGCCCTCATTTCTGGGTGCGGTTCCAGAACGACGAAACGTCCAGACCCCAGTCCGAGAGAGTGCGCCGAATCAGCGGAAGAGACAACCCCAGCACCGATGACGGATCGCCGTCGATTCCGTCGATGAACCAACCGCCGAGAGCCTCCAGCGTGAACGCTCCTGCACAGCCGAGCGGTTCACCGGTTTCCGCATACGCGTGGATGTCCGCGTCGGACGGCATGCCGAAATGGACTGTCGTCGAGATGGTTTCGGTTACTTCATGCTTTACGACGCCCCCTTCCACAACCCTCACCGCATGCCCGGTAATCAACCGCGCCTCACGGCCGCGCTGCTTTTCCCAGCGACGAATGCATTCGTCGACGGTGTGGGGTTTGCCGGAGAGGGAGCCGTCGAGAAGCAACATGGAGTCGCACGCGACGACCACGGCGAGGTCCTCGGAGACCGGGACCACCACGTCGCCGGCCTTCGCTTCAGCCAAGGCAGCGACGACCTCGGCGGGCGCAGCATCGCCAAGACGGTCGATGATGGCATCCTCGTCGGTGTCCGGCGGGATGATCTCCGGCTCGATGCCCGCGCTGCGGAGCACGGACAGACGGGACGGGGAACTGGAGGCGAGGACGAAACGGTTCATGGGGATGACCGTAGCGAAGCGGCGATCGGACCGAGACAAAGGCGCGGCCCGTCAGCAGTAGAAGGCGGCGCCTGCGGCCTGGCATGCGCCAGTGTCGTGGGTCGGCCGCGGTGTTGTGGTTCTTTCCCCGGTGGTGCGAGTTGTCGTGGACGTCGTGCGGCTCGGATGGGGAGCCCTATTATCGCGCGGTGCCAGAGGAGGGCCAGTCCGCTGGTATCCAGAGCCCGTCCATTTCAAGACCGACGGCGTGGCACCGACCTCTTTGATCTCGTAGTTGCCATCACTGTCGAGACCCTCGACGACTCCGCTATTGAGAAACACCCTCTCGTCCGAGGTGGAATCGCCTCCATTCGGCAGACCTTCAAATCCCGTCGAGTCCGGCCGGAGCACGATCGTCATGAAATACCTGCCGGGCATGTAGGTGACGAATAGGGCCCCAGACTCGTCCGGGGAATCCGTCACGAAACCCTCCCATCCGTCCAATGCCGCGCCGGGGTTGTACGTCCACTTCACGACGCCCTTCGCATCAACTGCTGCTAACTGCTGCATTTGAGCTCCGCGGTGCTGCCTCATGGCGAAGATCTTGACCGGCCCCCACGACGGGTGGTTGATCTCCCTGGAGTCGACATCGCACGTGCTACTAGTACAGAAGTTCCCTGCCGACTCCACGGTGAGGTCGGCTAGGTTCGCGCCTCCACCGTTGCTTCCGTTGTCGTGCGCCGGCTCTTCCCATCCAGGAGGCGCAACGATGGTTGTGGTCGCTCCGTTGATTTTCGCCAGACTAAGGTCCGTAGTCACCAGATCGCCGCCGCCACTGCCGGAGCAGGCGGTGAGGAAGAGGCCCATAGCCAGCATCGCGCCGAGACCACTACGCCTTATCGCGCTCGTCATCGCTTGCTACTCACTCGAAGAAGTAGACACGTTTGATCGGGACCGTCTTACGGTCTCGTTCCGAGTCGTACCCGGTTGCGTACTGAGCGGTCCACAAATCGTTGGACCGGTCGAAAGGGAAGGAATCGGAACTGCCGCGAAGGCCTTCGGTTGAGTCACTGCGATTGCCATATTTGAGATATGCGTAGCTGCCCAATCCCGGGACGCTGCCTACGGCATAGAGTCCCCCATCGGTGAGAACCACTGCTGCTGGCCTTACCTCTTTGACTTCCGATGGCTTGGGAGTTTCGGAATACCCACGAAACGGAATTCTGTTGATAGCAATGGTTTCCGTGTCATCGACAGTGGGGCAGTAAGCATAGGTGCCGTCAACGGAACATCCGTCGATGATCCAGTCTGTTCCAGGTTGCCCGCACAAGCGCAGGTTCGTCCCAGGGACCTCTGGGTTTGGATTGCAGTCGACTTCTATCGGCCCTCCGGGGCTGTCTACAACAATGGACTTGAAGGGCTCGCGCACTGATCCGTCGTCCTCGAAGACGTCGTAAATCACGATCTCTGTGTGATCGACAGTGCCGCTGGCGGCACCTCCTCCGGATGCCTGCGTTTCGGTGGTTCTCGGTGAGGCTGGCGCGGCAGACGTTGTCTGATCTGATGAACCTCCAGAGGATCCGGACGACTCGCCGGGAGACGGAGTGGAACCCGGCAGGCACTTGCAAAGCACGATGGTCCTGATGGTGTCGTTGGCGTCGATGACCACGCGCCAGGCTAGACCGAGGTCGCCATCCGACTCGTACCAACGGACCTTGACCTCATCGCTGCCGATCATTCCCTGTGACTCATTTACTGGTGTGCCGTAGAACGTCTCGAGTTCGGCGGCGCTGTCTCCGACGCTGAAGCCATCGATGGTGCGGGCGTCTTCGCCAGGATCAATCAGTTGGAGGATGCCTCCTTCGGTGAAGTGCCAGTCGCAGTCCATCCAGTGGATCACGATGATGGTGTTTGAGCCGCAGTCGCCGGAGGTGCATTGGGTTACCTCGCCGTCGTTAAGCGAGGGGAAGTCTTTGTAGGCCTCCGAGATCGCTTCATGGCTCGCCCCGATCTCGATGCCTTGGAAACTGCGGCCGGTCAGAGTGGTCTTGGACATCTCGGTATCGCGGCTGACAGCCAGGCGACGGGTGAGCTGCTCAGTGTTATCTGCAGTGACGTAGAGGCCACCTGTAGTCGTAGCGGCGCAGTTGAGTTCGGGGTCGTTCACCATAAAGCCCACGGCGTCGATACGCAGCTGGGGATGGGACTGGTGGAGATCCTGGGCGACCTGGCAGATGGTGGGCTCACCGCAGGTGTCCTCACCGTCTGTGACAACGACAAGGTTGGCCGGTTCATCTGACGGCAGTGCGGACCCTGCCTCCTGCATGGTTGCGGCGATGGGGGACCAGCCGCTGGGTGTGATGCCGTCGACGGACTCTCGTGCGGCGTCGTGGTCAACCGCAGCCGAAGGAATCAGATTTGAGGTATCCCGGCAGCCTGCCTCCTGCTCTTCATCGGTATTGCCGGTGCCGGTGCCGTAGGTCCAAAGGCTGAACGAGGTCTTGTCAGGCAGAGCGTCGATGTAGGCGCGGGCGGCGGTCTTAGCGGCGTCGATGCGAGGCCCTGGTGCGTCGTCGATATTCATCGATGCTGAGCCATCGACGACTAGCGCAGTAGGGATGTCGCTGGCCTCCGGTTCGAGGGCTTCACCTGAGGTGGTCGACTCGAACACTGAACAGCCTGCGAGCAGCGCGGCCACCCCGAACATCGCCAGGAACATCTTGGTCCGAGAACCCCACGCCATGAACCCACATCCCGTCGATAGGCAGACATCATCCCGCCAATCATCTGCCGCCGAACGCGAACTGTCATGCCCCTAATTCTGGTACCGGTTCCCGGCACGCGAAGGCCCTGAACCTGCGTAAACGCGGGTTCAGGGCCGGTGTAGAAGTGCGCTAGTAGTAGCGGACGTTCTGGAAGCTCGACGGGTTGAAGCTCGAGGTGTTCTGGAACTTATCCTCGAAGCGGCCCCACTCATTGCGCGGTCCCTTGGCAGCAGCTTCGGCGGCAGAAGCCATGCTGGCGAAGAGAGTCGCCAGTGCGGCGGTCTCCTCCGGTGTGGGGGAGCCGTTGATGACCGTGAGGAACGGCTTTGCCTCAGCGGCGTCAGTGGAGGAGTCGGTGGAATCGGTCTTGTCTGTCACAGCGGAATGTTCCCATGCTTCTTGGCGGGCACGTTGACGACCTTGCGGTCGAGCAGACGCAGACCCTCGATGATCTGGCCGCGGGTCTCCGACGGGGGGATGACGGCGTCGATCAGTCCACGCTCGGCGGCGACGTACGGGTTGACCAGGGTCTCCTCGTACTCAGCCTCGTAGCGCTTCATGACATCGACGGCGTCTTCACCGGCGTCGGCAGCAGCCTTGATTTCCTTGCGGTACACGAAGCCGACGGCGCCGGATGCGCCCATGACGGCGATCTGCGCGGTCGGCCACGCGAGGTTGATGTCCGCACCCATGTCCTTGGATCCCATGACGCAGTACGCTCCGCCGTAGGCCTTGCGGGTGATGACGGTGATCTTTCCGACGGTTGCCTCAGCGTAGGCATACAGCAGCTTGGCGCCGCGGCGGATGATGCCGTCGAACTCCTGGTTGGTGCCGGGGAGGAAGCCGGGGACGTCGACAAGCATCACGATCGGGACGTTGAAGGCGTCGCAGGTGCGGACGAAGCGTGCGGCCTTCTCCGATGCGTTGATGTCCAGGCAACCGGCGAACTGGATCGGCTGGTTAGCGACGAAGCCAACCGAGCGGCCCTCGACTCGGCCGAAACCGATGACGATGTTCTGGGCGTAGTCTTCCTGGATTTCCAGGAATTCCGCGTCATCGGTGATGCGGGTGATGACGTTCTTGATGTCGTACGGCTGGTTCGGCGAATCCGGGATCAGCGTGTCGAGCTCGCGGTCGGAATCGGTGATGTTGTTCTTGATCGAGCCTTCCATGATCTCGGCCTCGACCCGGGGTGCCTCCGCGCGGTTGTTCTGCGGGAGGTAGGTGACCAGCTCCTGGACGAAGGAGAGCGCGTCCTCGTCATCAGAGGCGGTGTAGTGCGAGGTACCCGAGGTCGACATGTGCGTGCCGGCGCCGCCGAGCTCCTCCTGAGTGACGGTTTCACCGGTGACAGTCTTGATGACGTCCGGTCCGGTGATGAACATCTTGGAGGTACCGTCGACCATGACGACAAAGTCGGTGAGCGCGGGGGAGTAAACGTGGCCACCGGCGCAGGCACCCATGATCAGGGAGATCTGCGGGATGACGCCCGAAGCCTGGGTGTTGCGGAAGAAGATCTGCGAGTACAGGCCCAGGGAGACAACACCCTCCTGGATACGCGCGCCGGCACCGTCATTGATGCCGATGATCGGAACACCGGTCTTCACTGCCAGGTCCATGATCTTCACGATCTTCTCGCCGTACACCTCACCGAGGGCTCCACCGAAGACGCTGGAGTCCTGAGAGAAAACACAGACCTTACGTCCCTCGATGGTGCCGTAACCGGTGACCACACCGTCCGTGAGCGGGCGCTTCGAGTCGAGGCCGAAGTTCGTGGAGCGGTGTCGGGCCAGAGCATCGATCTCGACGAAGGAACCGTCATCGAGCAGGTGCTCAATGCGCTCACGGGCAGTCAGCTTGCCCTTCTCATGCACGCGCTCCACAGCGGCTTCGCCCATGGGGGCATTGGCCTCTGCGAGGCGCGCGCGCAAATCGGCGAGCTTCCCTGCGGTGGTGTTCTTGTCCGGCGCGGTGCCGGTTGCGGTAGCGGCAGAAGTCATGGATTCCATCCTACGGCTGGGGGCCTTGTCAGCGGAACTTCAGGATATTCATCGGGTGAAATAACCCCCCGTTTACAAATAAACCTGTGGTGCTGTGCTGACACTGTCCCACCCGAAACGCCGTTGTGCAGTGTGTCCTGGTGCTCTACAGCGGCATATTGCCGTGTCGGCGCTGCGGCCAGGTGGAGTGCTTGCCATCGAGAAGTCGCAGGTGGCGAGCAACGCGACCGCGGGTCTCAGAAGGCAGGATGACCTCGTCAATCAGGCCGCGCTCAGCCGCGATGTACGGGTTGAGCATGTGGTCCTCGTACTCCTTCTCGCGGGCCGCGACGATGTCGAGGTAGTCCTGCTCGGACATTTCGGACTCGCGAGCCGCACGGAGCTCATGACGGTAGATGAATCCGACCGCTCCCGGAGCGCCCATCACGGCGATCTGAGCAGTCGGCCATGCCAGGTTTACGTCAGCGCCCAGGCCCTTGGAGCCCATAACGCAGTACGCGCCGCCGTAGGCCTTACGCAGGGTGACAGTCACCTTCGGGACGGTCGCCTCGGCGTAGGCGTAGAGGAGCTTTGCGCCACGACGCAGGATGCCGGAGTGCTCCTGGTCGGTACCCGGAAGGAAGCCGGGGACGTCGACAAGCATCACGATCGGGATGTTGAACGCATCGCAGGTACGCACGAAACGTGCGGCCTTCTCTGCCGAGTCGATGTCGAGGCAGCCGGCGAACTGCAGCGGCTGGTTCGCGACGAAGCCGACGGACCGGCCGTCCATGTGACCGAAGGAGCAGACGACGTTCTCGGCACGGTCGGCCTGGATCTCGAAGTGGTCGCCGTCGTCGGTGAGTGCACAGATGACGTCGCGGACGTCGTACGGCATCGTCGCGGAGTCCGGGATGATGCTGTCCAGCGCCAGGTCGTCGGCGTTGGGCTCGGCCCATTCCGGATCGACAGAAGCGCCTGCGTCCTCGGTCGGCGGGGCGATGGAGGTGTTGTTGTTCGGCAGGAACTCGAGCAAGTCGCGGACCCAGTCGAGGGCGTCTTCCTCGTCATCAGCGGTGTAGTGGGTGTTGCCCGCGAAGGTCATGTGCGGGTTGGCGCCACCGAGCTCCTCCTGAGAGACGCGCTCACCGGTGACCGTGAGGATCACGTCCGGGCCGGTGACGAACATCTTGGAGGAGTCCTTAACCATGACGGTGAAGTCAGTCAGGGCAGGAGAGTAGGCATTGCCGCCAGCGCAGGCGCCGAAGATCACGGAGATCTGCGGCACGACACCGGAAGCTCGCACGTTCGAGCGGAAGGTCTGAGCGATGTAGTCCAGGGAGACTGCGCCGTCCTGGATGCGCGCGCCGGCACCCTCGTACAGGCCGATGATCGGGCGGCGGGTGGCAATTGCCATCTCCTGCAGCTTGACCATCTTTTCGCCGTAGACCTCGCCGAGGGCGCCACCGAAGACGGTGCCGTCCTGGGAGAAGACACAGACCTCGCGGCCGTCGATGGTTCCCCAGCCGGTGACGATGCCGTCGGTGAGCGGGCGACGAGCGCCCATGCCGAAGGCCTCGGTGCGGTGGCGGGCCAGTGCGTCGAGTTCGACGAAAGAGCCCTCGTCTAGCAGGTGGTCGATGCGGTCACGGGCGGTCAGTCGGCCCTTGTCGCGGACCTTGTCGTGAGCTTTGGTGCCCACCGGTGCGAAGGACTCCTCGCGGCGACGCAGAAGTTCTGCGTTCTTCTGCGCTGTGGTTTGCGGGGCAGGGACGGCGGTGCGTCCGCCGCGCGGGGCTCCGGCCGGCGAGGCTGCGGCCGAGGGGGTTCCCGGTCGGTTGTCGGTCGGGCGGTCATCGGTGGCGGTGCCGCCGGCGCGAAGCAAACGTGAGGGTTCAGTCATGTTTTACGAACTTAGTCTCGATGCTCTTGTCGTGCAAAGCTCTTTGTATGTGAAACCGGTCACGCACAGGTCACGATGTAGTGAATGTCTAGAATCAATAACTATGACCACATTCCACCGTGCCCCCTTGGACGCCGACAGGATCCGCGAGGCAATGCCGGAACGGACGATCACCGTGCCGTATTCAACTGGCTCAACCAATGCGGATCTGCTGCAGCTGGCGGCAGAGGGCGCACCTGGTGGAAGCATCGTGGTCACCTCCATCCAGAACTCCGGCCGTGGCAGGATGCACCGGCCGTGGACGGCGCCGGAACACACGAACATAGCCTTCTCGGCGCTAATCCGGGCAGATTCGGTTCCGCTGACCAGGATTGGTTTGTTGCCGCTGGTCTGCGGCCTGGCGGTGGTCGATGCGGTGCACGAGGTCGCAGGTATTCAGGCTCAGCTCAAATGGCCTAACGACGTCCTAGTCGACGGCGGCAAACTCTGCGGCATCCTCGTAGAAGCGGCATCTTTGCAGCCTCCCGTCCTTGTCGCGGGAGTGGGCCTGAACGTGGATCTGACCGAGGATGAACTTCCGGTTCCGCACGCCACGTCCTTGCGTCTGCAGGGTGCCAGCATGGATAAGGAAGATCTGGTCATCGCACTGGCTCACGCGCTGGACCGTCGCACCGTCCAGTGGCGCACCGATGTCAGGGCACTGATGGAAGAGTTCCGTCAGAACTGCGTGACCGTGGGCCTCAACGTCCGTGTGGAACTACCCAACGGACAGGAAATCCTGGGCACCGCGACCTCGATCCTGACCGATGGGGAGCTCGAGGTTGTCGACCAGTCGGGGGTTCGACACACCGTCACCGCCGGCGATGTTCGCCACGTCCGCCCTCGATCCGGCGGCTACGGAGGCTGACATGGCATTCCCGTACGACAACATGGACCCGGACGAAGAAGTCCTGCTCGACCTCAACCCAGTCTTCGGCAGGCTGTTCATGCCGACGATGGAACTGATCCTCATCACCGGTGTCGCCTGGATTCTCATCGGCTTCATCGATGGGCCGTACATCGGCAGCGGCGACCTCATGGGCGTGCGCACGATGCTTCTTGTTGGCTGGGTCGCAATGATCGCGTGGCGCGTGGGCCTGCCGGTTCTGCGGTGGTTGCGCGAGCGCACCGTCGTCACCGACCGGCGCCTGCTGATGCGGGATGGCTCTCGCGTCAGTTCTGTGGAACTGCGCGCAATCCGGTCAGTGGACCGGAAGGGTTCCGAGGTGCGGGTTCGCGCCGCAGGCGCTCCACCAATCGTGCTTTACGACGTCCCCTCCGCGCGCAAAATCTCCCGCATTATCGACCGGAGATCTCGGAACTGGGCGACTAACGCTTTCGGTACAGACTCTTGACCTGATACTCCGGATCGGAGGTCACCAAGATGCCGAGGTTGCGGAATATTCCCTCGTCCACTGAACCGAGAATAGTGGTGGTGTGAGCATCGCAGCCACGGAGATTGTGCAGTTCATCTAGTGCTCGCTGCGCATTGTCGTCGGTATCTGCGGATGTCGATAGGGCGATGAGCACCTCGTCTGTGTGCAGTCGCGGGTTCTTGCTGCCCAGGTGATCGGTCTTCAGGCGTTGGATCGGGCGGATCGCACCCGGGGCCAGGAGATTGACCTCTGAGTCGATGCCGGCCAAGTGCTTAAGCGCGTTGAGAACCATCGCGGCGGAGCAGCCGAGGAGCGTGGAGGTTTTGCCGGTGACGATGGTTCCGTCGGCGAGCTGAATGGCAGACGCGGGAGCTCCGGTGGTTTCAGCGACGGCCCGAGCAGGTTCTACGACCGGCCGCGAAGTCAGTGACAGTCCGAGCTTGCCCATCGTGATGGCAATTCGCTCAGAGACCAGTGGCGGTTTGTCTTCGCGGCGCTCGTCGACCAGTGCCTTGAATAGGCGGCGGACCACTTCTTGTTCGGCGGCCCGGCGGCACACCTCGTCGTCGGAGATTGCGAAGCCGGCCATGTTCACGCCCATGTCAGTGGGCGATTCATACGGTGACTGGCCGGAGATCCGCTCCAGCAGATGCTTGAGCAGCGGGAACACCTCGACGTCGCGGTTGTAGTTCACTGCCTGCTCGCCGTAGGCGGACAGGTGGAAAGGGTCGATCATGTTGACATCGTCAAGGTCAGCGGTGGCAGCCTCGTAGGCCATATTTACTGGGTGATCGAGCGCGAGATTCCACACCGGGAACGTCTCGAACTTCGCATATCCGGCGTCCCTGCCCTGGATGTGCTCGTGGTAGACCTGCGACAGGCACGTCGCGAGCTTGCCGGAGCCGGGGCCGGGGGCGGTCACCACGACGACGTCGCGGGTCGTCTCGGCGTACTCGTTTTTGCCGAAGCCGTCCTCACCAACGATCCGCTCGGCATCCGCCGGGTAGCCGGGAATCACGTAGTGCCGAGACACGGTCAGCCCAAGCCGCTGCAACCGGTCGCGGAAGGTCTCGGCGAGGCTGTCGCCTTCCTCGAACTGCGTCATCACCACGTGCTGGACCAGGAATCCCCGGTCGCGGAAGGCATCGACGAGCCGAAGCAGGTCATCTTCGTAGCTGATACCCAGGTCAGCTCGGACCTTATTGCGGCGCAGGTCCTGGGCGTTGATGGCGATGAGAATCTCCATCTCGTCGCTGATGCGCTCCAGCATCGCGATCTTGGTGTCCGGAGCGAATCCGGGCAGGACGCGGGAGGCATGCATATCGTCGAAAAGCTTCCCGCCCATTTCCAGGTAGAGCTTCCCTCCGATGGACTCCCGCCGCTCGCGGATGTGCTTGGACTGGAGAGAAATGTACAGGTCCCGGTCGAATCCCGTTGCGTGTTGCGGCATGACATCTGAGCCTAGTGCGTGGGGATTCCGTCCGAGGGAATGCCCGGCCTTTATGATGGTCGGGTGACCACCAGCGACGTGAACACCAGTGACCGACAGTCCACCGAGGTCCCGGGCGCCCACGCCCCGGGCGTGCCCGTCATCGCGGTGATCGGTGACGGCCAGTTGGCGAGGATGATGCAGACCTCCGCCATCGAACTTGGCCAGTCCATCCGACTGCTCGCCGGCTCCCGTGATTCTTCGGCAGCGCAGGTGTGCGCCGATGTAGTGATCGGGGATTACAAGAATCTTGACGATCTCAAGCATGCAGTCGCCGGAGCCGACGCGGTGACCTTCGACCACGAGCATGTTCCCACTGAGCATCTGCACGCTCTGAAGGACGCCGGGGTGTCCGTCCAGCCGGGACCAGATGCGCTGGTGTACGCGCAAGACAAACTCGATATGCGCAAGAAACTCCGCGAAATGGGCGCGCCGGTTCCGCCGTTTGCGGCCATCGAATCCGTCGAGGAGGCGCTGGAGTTCGCCGACATCATGAACGGCGCCATCTGCCTGAAGGCGCGGCGCGGCGGCTACGACGGCAATGGTGTCTGGTTCCCGAAGCGCGATGAGATCGAAGAGCTCGTCGGGAAGCTGCTGTCCGATGGCGTGCCGCTGATGGCCGAGAAGAAGGTCGACCTGGCTCGTGAGCTCTCTGCGATGTGCGCCCGCCGCCCGTCCGGTGAAGTCGCCGCCTGGCCCGTCCTAGAGTCCGTCCAGCGTGACGGCATCTGCTGGGAAGCAGTGTGCCCGGCACCGGATCTTTCGGACGCGCTTAACGACGCCGCTTCCGCACTCTCCACCCGCATCGCCACCGAACTGGGCGTGACCGGTGTGCTGGCCGTGGAACTCTTCGAGACCCGTGACGCGTCCGGCCAGCCGGAGATCTTCGTCAACGAACTGGCCATGCGCCCGCACAACACCGGACACTGGACTCAGGATGGCTGCGTGACCAGCCAGTTCGAGCAGCACCTGCGTGCCGTGCTCGACCAGCCGCTCGGCTCGACCGAACCGACTGCTCCTGTCACCGTCATGGCCAACACCCTCGGTGCCGCCGAGGACCCGGAACTGCCGGTCGGCGAGCGCTTCGCCAAGGTCTGGGAGCGTTTCCCGCACGTGAAGATCCACTGGTACGGCAAGGGGCACCGCGCCGGACGCAAGCTCGGTCACGTGAATGTGAGTGGTGTGGATGTGGAACGTACACGTCGGGAAGCAGAGCTTGCTGCAGGTTTCATTGTGAATGCCCTCTGGGCTGACGGCTGGACCAACTGACCCGCACCTGGTGCGGAAAGGAATGAACATGGAGAACGTCAACGGCCCGCTGGTAGGCCTCATCATGGGCTCAGATTCGGATTGGCCGACGATGCAGCCGGCCGCCGAGGCCCTCGCAGAGTTTGGGATCCCCTTCGAGGTGGGTGTCATCTCCGCGCACCGCACCCCTGAGCGCATGCTCGATTACGCCAAGGGTGCCGCCGATCGTGGTCTGAAGGTCATCATCGCCGGTGCCGGTGGAGCCGCACACCTGCCGGGCATGGTCGCCTCTGCCACCCCGCTGCCGGTCATTGGTGTGCCGCGTCCGCTCGATCAGCTCGACGGCGTGGACTCGCTGCTGTCCATCGTGCAGATGCCCGGTGGTGTGCCCGTCGCGACCGTCGGTGTTGGCCAGGCGAAAAACGCCGGCCTGCTTGCCGTGCGAATTCTCTCCGCAGGGTTCCCAGAACTGATCGTGGCAATGGAGAAATACCAGGAGAACATGCGCGACGCAGTCCTGGAGAAGGACAAGAACCTGCGCGAATCCTTGATGGGTTAAACACCGCAGTTTTCACCCGGGTGAATGTCGGCGCGGCACCTTGATCGGTGCTCTGGGCCGCCGGATACTTGCGAGATGAACCAGCGCAGAACCGGACTGATAGTGGCCATTGTTGCGGTGGTGGCCGTCATGATCATTGCGGTGACTGCTGTGGCTGTAGTCCTGCTGCTGAGGTCGGCGAACTCGCCGTCGGCGGCTGAAGAATCCGAAGCGCTGGTTGTTCTCGCTGAAGAGACGACCGAAGCCGCGCAGCACGAGGTCACGGTTGCTGCAGAGCCACCGACCAACACTGCCCCGATCGGCGACTGGCTTTCTCCATCAGAGCAGGCTCGAGCAGCCGCTAGTTCCGGCGCAAGTGACTGCGGACCTCGTAGGGGCTTCGGGCAGGACCATGCATGGCTCCCCGACGGCACCGACATCTGCGGCCAACCCATCGAATGCGACGGCCGAGGAATTCTCATCCTGGAATCGGTGATGGTCGGCGAGGGGATCGACATATCCTCCACCATTGGTAATTCAGTGGATAAGTGGAGTCGAACTGTCTCGGGGGAGACGGTGCATTTCACTAACCCAGGCCGTTGCCCGTCGCTGCGGGCGTCATTGGGTAATGAGGATATTTACCCCGTGTTCGTCGACTATGGATTCGACACTTCCCGCCTATGCCAGGGGCTATCGACCTACGGAGGAAATGCCCGCACCGTCAGCGATCGGGTGGAGTATCTCAGCCCTTGTTAGCCCGGCTCGCGGGCTGACCCATGCAGGCTGATTGGCAGTTGAGAACGGCTCCTGCCCTGTGCGGTTGCTTGGCGCACCGGCACCCATCCGCACTGCACCCTCATATCGTTTTTGGCTGCGATGACCATTACCTCTTCTCATAATCGCGCAGATTCTAAATCTGCTGGTCAGGGCGTTTCGGGTAACTCGGGTCCAAATTCAAATGGAGTATCTGTGATCTTCGGCGAAAACGAAAAGAGGGTGCAGTGCTGGGATGGGGATTAAAGGCACAGGTTCAGTGAGGCGGTCAGGTGACGGCGCGCCACTTCTTGTAGACCCACCAGTCAGCCATGACGAAGGCCAGCAAGATTATGCTTGCGCCGACGGATGGCTCACCAGTGGCGATTCGCCAGATGGCGAAGACTGCCACGATGACAGTCCAGAACACCAAGAATCCACCGATCGCCTCGATCCGCATCCGACGGACCTTCGGGTCGACGTGGTCGGTCACGACTTCACACCACCTGCGGTCAGACCGGAGACGATCCACTTCTGGAAGATCAGGACCATGATGACCAGGGGAATCGTCACTAGAGTGCCGGCAGCCATGGTTGCCGCATAGGGGTACTCAAAGGCGCTTGGCCCGGTGAAGCGGGCGATGGCGACAGTGACCGGCTCAGTGCGAGTGTTGGAGAGCTGGTTGGAAAGCATGAACTCATTCCATGTTGCGACGAATGCCAGGATCGCTGAGGTGAAGAGAGCCGGCGTGGCCAGCGGCAGGATGACCTTGCGGAAAGCCTGGCCACGGGTAGCACCGTCGACTCGGGCGGCCTCCTCCAGCTCCCACGGAAGATCCCTGAAGAACGAGGTAAGCGTGTAGACCGTCAGCGGCAGCACGAAGCTGATGTTCGGGATGATCAGCGCTTGGTAGGTGCCGATCCAGCCGATGTCGCTGAAAAGCTGGAATAGCGGAGTCACCAGGGCGATGCCAGGGAACATGGAGGCCGCCAGGATGATGCCGGTGACGAACCCCTTGCCCGGGAAGTCCAGACGAGCCAAGGCGTAGGCAGTGAAGACACCGACAGCCAGTGCCGTCAGGGTCGTAGCCGCGCCGATGATCAGTGAGTTACCGATAGCGGCGAGGAAGTTATTGCCACGGTCAGTAGCCAGGGCATCTTGGAAGTTCTGCAACGTCACGTGGGTGAACCACGGAGTGGTGTCGAACGTGTTGGAACTGGCTCGGAAGGCCGTGACAGTCATCCAATAGAACGGTGCCAGCCCCCACACCAAGATGAGGATCACCGCGAGGTAATTTCCCGCCCACTGGCGGATGCGCTTTCCGGTGGTCATCGCACGGCCCCCTTATCGAGAGTTAGTAGGTCGTCTGTGGGGTCGGGTGGTGTGGGGAGGGGGTCGACGGGAAGCGAATCCTTTTTCTTTTTCTTTTTGATCCGCGTAGTGCCCGACACGTCAGCGCCGAGGAACTTAATCATGATGTACGCGACCGCAAAGATGAGCAGAAATATCAGCGTGGACAGGGCCGACGCGGAATTGAAGTTGCCCTGACGCATGTCCTCCACGACCAGCTGCGAGATCGTCGCGGTGGGGGAGTTGGAGGACGAGGAGATCATGATGACCGGGAGGTCATACATGCGCAGCGCGTCCAGGGTGCGGAAGAGGACCGCGACCATCAGAGCGGGCTTGACCAGTGGCAACGTGATTCGGATGAATCGCTGCCAGGCATTCGCGCCGTCTACGCGAGCGGCCTCCTGGACATCCTTCGGGATCATCTGCAGACCCGCCAGAATAAGCAGCGCCATGAACGGCGCTGTCTTCCACACATCCGCGATGATGACCGCGAATCGAGCGGCCCACGGGTCCGTGGTCCAGTGAATCGGAGAATCCCGGAACGGGGAGAGCAGCGAGTTTGCAATGCCATAATCGGCGAAGATGAACTGCCATAGCTTCGCGGTAACAGCGGTGGGGATAGCCCACGGAATCAGCACGGCGGCACGGAGCATGCCACGGCCGAAGAATGTCTTCGCCATGACCAAAGCCATCGCAAGGCCAAGGACCGTCTCGAGGGAGACGGTGACCACCGTGAAGAACAGGGTCACACCGACCGCGGGCCAGAAGTCCGTCGCCAGAGTTCCTGGGGCGCAGGCGCCGATCGTGCCGTCACCGAGCATGCATCGCTGGTTGATCCAGTACATGTAGTGCTGAAGTCCAGCGAAACCACCCTCGACGAACATGCCCGAGTCCGGGTCGATGTGCCGATCGGCCTGGAAGGACAGGAAGATCGCTCGGAAGATCGGGTAGCCGATGACAACCGCGAGCACCGCCAATGCTGGGCCGACCAACAGCAGCGGCCGGAACCTGGACTTCATGACATTCTCCTCATGGAAGTAAAGACCCCGCCGCCGGAAGATCCGGAGCGGGGACTGACACGATCGCTAGTTAGCGACCGGCCTGCTCGAGAGCGGACTGCATGTCGGTGATCGCGTCGTCAACGGACTTGGTGCCGTTGATTGCTGCGTAGGCGTTGTCCTGGATGGCCTTGGACATCGCGGCGTAGTACGGGGAAACCGGGCGCGGCTGTGCGTTCTCCAGGGACTCCTTCAGAGCCGGGAGGAACGGGTAGTCCTCGATCAGCGACTCATCGTCGTAGATGGAGGACAGCACCGGCGGGAAGGACTGCTCGGCCATGAGCTTCTGCGACTCCTCGCCGATGACGTACTCGACGAAGTCACGCGCGGTGGCCTTGTTCTCGGAGTAGGCGTTGATGCCGTTGTTGTATCCACCCAGGGTGGAGACACCGATTCCGTCCGGGCCGACCAGCGGAGAGACGTCGAAGTTGCCCTCGACATCGGTGCCGTTGGATGCCTCGTACATGTACGGCCAGTTGATGGCCATCGCGGACTGCTCGTTGGAGAAGGCCTGCATGGTCTCCTCCTCGGTGGCGCCGGTGGAAGCGGAGGTGATGACACCGTTCTCGTAAGCATCGACCAGAGCCTGCAGACCCTCGCGGGACTCGTCGGAGTCGACCACGACCTCGTTCTCCGAGTTCACGACCTCACCGCCCCAGGCGTAGATGAAGTCCAGGGTGTTAATGGTCAGGCCTTCGTACTGGCTGAGCTGGACGGTCAGGCAGCCTTCGCCCTCGGGGATCTCGTCACAGGCTGCTACGAGCTCATCCCAGTTGGAGGGCATCTCCGGAATCATCGAGTTGTTGACGTACAGGAGCTGACCGTTGGTGTTCTGCGGCACCGCGTACAGCGTGTCGTTGTACGTAGCGGAGTCCACGGACGGCTCCAGCAGGCCGCTGACATCCACGTCTAGGTCGCCCTGGATGGGGGCGAGGTAACCGGCAGCGGCAAACTCTGCAGTCCACGGAAGGTCCAGCGCCATGACGTCAAAGTCGCCGGAGCCGGCCTGCAGCGACTGGATGAGGGACTCACGCTGAGCGTCTGCTTCACCGGCGAGCTCGTGGACGGTGACCTGCTCGTCCGGGTGCTCGGCGTTCCAGCGTTCAGCAATGTCCTGCATGATCGCGATGTCGTTGTTGCCCATCGCGAAAGTGATGGGACCGCGGGAGTCGGTGCCCTCGGAGGCAGCGGGGTTGGCTGAGTTATCACCGTCGTTCGAGCAGGCGGCGAGGACTAGACCGGTGGCGGCGAGGCTGGCGACGAGCGCCTTACGCTTGGAGACCATCGTGAACTTCCTTTCGGTTTGCCCCCGGTTGCGGGGTACTTCATACATACTAAGTGTTTGCTGTGTGGATGAAAGGGGGGACCTGAGATTTAGTTGATTCGGGTGCCAGAAGCCACATCGAAGAGGTGGACGATTCGCTCACCTGCGACCAGCGACACCGGGTCTCCGACAGCGGGGACATCCGCGCTACCTACTCGAGCGATGACGGGATCAGCATCAGCGGGGGCGCCGTTGACTCGGGCGTAGACGTACGAGTCCGCTCCGAGCTCCTCCACCAGCACCACGGTGCCGTCCAGTCCGCCGGAGCCGAGAGTTGTGTCCTCGGGGCGAATGCCGGCGACGACTGGTCCGTGGACCGTCGAACCGGTGTCCAGCGTCTGCGCCCCGAACGCAATTTTGCCGTTCTCCGCGGTGACCTTCAGCAAGTTCATGGAGGGAGAACCGATGAAACCGGCAACGAAGATGTTCGCCGGACGCTGGTAGAGCTCCTTCGGCGGAGCCACCTGCTGCAGGACACCCGAATCGAGGACCGCGACCCTATCTCCCATCGTCATCGCTTCGACCTGGTCGTGCGTGACGTACACCGTGGTCACGCCCAGTTCGCGCTGCAGCGCGGCGACCTGAGTACGGGTCTGCACGCGCAGTTTCGCATCCAGGTTCGACAGCGGCTCATCCATGAGGAAGACACGCGGTTCGCGCACGATTGCCCGCCCCATTGCCACACGCTGTCGCTGACCACCGGAGAGATCCTTCGGCTTGCGGTCGAGGTATTCATCGAGCCCAAGCATCTTTGCGGCCGTATCCACCCGCTCGGCGATTTCTGCCTTGGGTTTCTTCGCCAGGCTCAGGCCGAATGCCATGTTCTCCCGCACCGTCATGTGTGGGTAGAGCGCGTAGTTCTGGAACACCATCGCCACGTCGCGGTCTTTGGGGTCGATGCCGGTCACATCCTGGCCGTCGATAAGCACATGACCGTCAGTGACGGGCTCCAATCCTGCGAGGATCCGCAAGGTCGTGGACTTGCCACAGCCGGAGGGCCCGACCAACACCAGGAACTCACCGTCCGCGATGTCCAGGTTCAGGTCCTTGACGGTCGGCGCGTCCGCGCCGGGATACGTGAGCTGCACATGCTCAAAAGTGACGGTCGCCATAGTTGTTCAAACTAGCAAAGGCTGTTCGCTACAACCCTCATACCCTGGTATGACGACCACCTGAATCCACCCCGATACCCTGGAATCATGACCCTTCCGGATTTTTGGCGCCCGGCGCTCACCGGTGGTGCCGCTGTCCGGTCTGTGCTTGGCAGCGCCGCCTTAGCCTTTTTAGTGCTGCTCATGGCACGCAACTTGGACTTGGCCTATGACATCGCGTTGGGCAGCCAGTACGAAGGACTGTTTATGCAGCTCTGGCTGACTGTGTGGTGTGTGATCGCCGGGCTTGCCTTGGCTCTTACCGGAGTGTTTCCCCGTCCGATGACGGTGATCCTCCCCGCGTTGTTGTTGGTCAATCTCATCACATTCATGACTGGTTACACCGCGATCGTGGTGACCTGCTGGACGATGCTCCACTTGGGTCGATACGCCCCGCCGAAGTGGCGTCGTCCGGCGTGGCTCGCCGCAGTGACGGGGGTGGCGATCGCTGTGTTCTTCCGTTCCGAGGAGCTGCTGCGCACGGATCTCATCCTCTCCGCGAATGTTCTTGTGGTGTCGCTGTTGATGCTGGGGTTCTTTTGGATGGTGGGCGCCTCCCGCAGGCGTCGGGATCAGGAGATGGAGTCGTTGCACGCAAAGGCTGAGTTGGCGGCGATCTCCGAGCGGACCCGGATCGCCCGCGAAATGCATGACATCATCGCGCATTCGCTCACCGCCGTCATCGCCCAGGCCGATGGTGGTCGTTATATCGCGGCGAAAGATCCGGCTAAGGCCACCGAGGCGCTCGAAACGATCGCCGCGACCTCCAGGTCGTCACTCGCGCAGCTGCGCGAGCTCTTGTCGGTGCTGCGGGATAACGATTCGCTTCCCGACGCCTCCACCCACCCCGACACCACTCCCATCCCAGGACTGGACGCGGTCCCACAGTTGGTTCGAGACTCAGAAAGCGCCGGATTGACGGTCACGTTTACCGAGGAGGGAGATCGGAGGGACTTGGACGCGATCTCCCAATTAACGGTGTACCGGATCGTCCAAGAATCCCTGACCAACGCGCTGAAACACGCAGGCAGAGTCGATGTTTTTGTGTCTCTGACCTGGACGAAGCGTGCTCTGAAAATCACAGTGCACAATGCCCCGGGAGTGTCGGGCAATGTTGAGGGTGCCGGACGTGGAATCGTCGGGATGCGGGAGAGGGTGTCCCTGCACGGAGGATCTCTCGACGTGGACGACACCGACGGATTCACCGTCACCGCCTGGATTCCGGTCAAGTAGGAGAGAAGCCACAATGAACACCCCGATCCGCGTCGGAATCGCAGACGACCAGCAGCTGGTCCGGGCCGGCTTCGCCATGGTCATTGGTTCCCAGGACGATATGGAGATCGTCTGGCAAGCCGATGACGGTGCCGCCGCTGTGCAGTTGGCGGAGTCAGACCCGGTGGACGTGATCCTCATGGATATTCGGATGCCAGTGCTCGATGGGATACAGGCGACTACGCAGATCGTGGAAGGGCGGGCTGATGGTATCCGGGTGCTGGTGCTGACCACCTTCGATGCCGATGAGTACGTCACCCGAGCGATCGCTGCCGGTGCCTCAGGGTTCCTGCTCAAGGACGTCGCACCCGAAGAGCTGCTGGCGGCCATCCGAGACGTCGCGGCGGGAGACTCTGCGCTCTCTGCCAGATCCGCGGCACGGCTACTCGCTGCAGTTCGGCCAATGCTCGGCAAGCGCGAGGCGGACCTTGTTGAGGTTGCCGACGACTTGGTAGAACAGCTGACCCAACGCGAAGAAGAGGTCCTGAGGTTCATCACGCTCGGTCTGAGCAACCCGGAGATCGCCGAGGAGCTCTTCATTTCCATGCCTACCGTGAAAAGCCACGTCAGTAGTCTGCTGTCGAAAACCGGAGTCCGCGACCGCGTGCATTTGGTGTTGTTCGCCTTCAGCACCGGCAGGGTCTCCTTGCAGCAGCTTCGCGACGCGCGCTAAACATCCCACCTGCTGCCTCTCATACCGCGGTATGAGATCAGTACCGACCGGGGTATGACTCCGCGCACGAAGAAGAGTCACAGAGACCATCCCGTAGGCCGATGTTTCCGAAGGCCGCGGGCACGACGATGGAATCATGTTCATCGTCACTGATCTCACCAAGAACTACGGCAAGAAGTCGGTCATCGACAATGTGTCCTTCACCGTCCCGGACGGCGCGGTCACCGGCTTCCTCGGACCCAACGGCTCCGGCAAATCCACCACCATGCGCTGCATGCTCGGCCTCGACCGGCCGACCTCCGGCACTGCACTGGTCAACGGCAGGCCGTTCACGTCCTACCGCACCCCCGCGCGTCAGGTCGGCGCCATGCTCGACGCCACCTGGATGAACCCGAAACTCTCTGCCCGGACCCATCTGCGCAGCATTGCGCGAGGCTCAGCAGTCTCCACGGCGCGTGCGGATGAGTGCTTGGAGATTGTGGGGCTTGGAGACGTCGGGAAGCAAAGGCTCGGAGGCTTTTCCCTCGGCATGAAGCAGCGGTTGGGCCTTGCCACTGCACTGCTCGGCGATCCGAGCCACTTGGTGCTCGACGAGCCGGTCAATGGCCTCGACCCCGATGGCATCCGATGGATCCGAGAAATGATCCGCCGACTGGCAGACGAGGGACGCGCTGTCCTGGTGTCCTCACACCTGCTCGCCGAGATGGAAATGATGGCTGATCGACTGGTCATCATCGGCAAGGGCCGACTAGTCGGGGAGTGGGACAAAGCCGACCTGATGGAGGGGCACCCGAACCTCGAAGAGGCGTACTGGGCGGTTGCGAGCACGCACACCGAATACAACGCCGTCGCCTGATCCGACACCCCATACCGACCACCACCACAGCATGACACCGCAGAAGGAACAGACCATGGCTACCGCATCAGTCCCCGCCGCCTCCACCGACATATCCCCCAACGCGACCATCGACACACAGACCACTACCGGATTTCGGGTACCGAACCTGGGACATGCCCTCGCTGGAGAATTCACTCGGCTGGCGGGCCTGCGCTCGACGTACATCTACGCAATCCTGCTGACCGGGGCGATTTTCGGTCCGATTGTCTTGCAGACCTATCTCAGCGGAGTGGAGAGCGGCACGCTCTTTGTAGGGATCGACTTCTTCCTATTTGTCGCGATCATTTTCGCGGCTGCTGACTCCGCCGGAGCCATCTCAGGCAGGAACATCGCCTATGGGTACCTCACCCGACAGGGTCGGTGGACCGGCTACGCCGCCAGGTTCCTGGCACAGCTCGCGTTCTCGCTGGCAATGCTCGCGGTCGGCACCGCGGTCGCTTGGATTATTTTCGCCACCGGGGGAGTGGAGATCGTCGACGCCGCACAGACCGTCGGAGTTGTCATCGCACTGGCTGTGGCCTGGACCGCGATCGGTTCCGGCATCGGCATGCTGATCCCCGTTACGGCGGCTGCCGTGGCGGCGCCGCTGGTGTGGATCGCGCTCATCGAGGGAATTCTCCCAATGCTCCCGTTCGGTGACTTCATGAACAACATCGAGCGGTTCCTGCCGTGGACCTCCGGCCGTCAGTTGCTCGGATTCATGGACCTGGGTGTCAGCAACGCACAGGCTTGGATCGTGCTGGGCACTTGGACTGCGGTCATCGCGGCGGTGGGAATCGTCACCGCCACCCGCAGGGACGTGCGGTAACTGATTAGTCGGAAGGCCTCTGCACAACAGAGGCCTTTTCGATTTCGGCGATCTGCGCCATTCGTTCCGGAGTCGCTCCTCGAACGATCACCGTGGCGCCTCCAACTGTCCACGGAGCCAGCACAGTTTCCATCCAGCCTTCAGCGGACAGCGAGGTGCCCCAGCCGTTGGTGACAATCCTCTGAGCGTCGGCGAATTCGCCTTCGGCAGCGAGCTGCGCCGCATGGGTAGTCAGATCGGCGGCTGAACGGCCGTCGATCAATGGCTGTTCTGGTCCCGCACCGGAGCCCAGGTATGCATCCGGGTACATGCGCACTTCCGGCCCGAAGTCGATGACTCCGGGAGGGATACTGCCGCCGGTTTCCACGACGCCCCGACCGAACACATCGTCCGTCACTACCGCGAGGTACGCCTCAGGGAAAGCATCCTCCCAGTCGGACAGCTTCGCGGAGGTCGTGAAAACCACCATTGGGTCTGCCGGAGAAAGCTCCACACCCGCCCGCTCCGCGCCGAGAACGAGGCACGCGGCCTGCCAGATCTCGGGCAGGTCGATCCAAGCGGTGTCGCCGGCGTCGAGATCGAACTCGTCGTGAAGCATGTTCGCGATCTTCGACGCCCAGTTGTCGAGCGTTACCGCGGTCAAGTCGGTCCTGCCGCCGGTCGTCTCATCGTAGGCGGTAAGACGCGGCACAGATCCGTCGGAGGAGAGAAGTCGTTTCAGGAGTTCCACAGCCGCCAGATTACGGAAAAGCGGGATACCCGGACGGAAAGTTATCCGAGTAGCACCGCGATAGTGATGATCACCGGCAGACACATCATGGTGGTGACAACTCCGGAATCACGCGCCTGGACCGTGCCCCGGCCGAACCGTGAGGCGAAGGTGAACACGTTCTGCGCCGTCGGCAATGCCGCGACGACAGTTACTGCGAACAACGCATATCCCTCGAATCCAAAGATGAAATGCGCAATCGCCCATGCTGCCAGCGGGTGCAGGATCAACTTCAACCCGCTCGATAGAGCCACTGCTCGCCGGGGAGAGACTCCCTTACGCAGAAGTGGCGCCCCGTACAGGCTGATGCCAAATGCCAGCAGCGCCATCGGCGGAGCAGCCTGTCCCAGCAGGCTCACTGGGTCCGCGACGACCTGCGGCATGTCATAGGGGATGTAATAGACCAGCAGGCCGAGCATCGCACCGATGAACACCGGATTCTTCAATGGAATCGACACGGTGTGCAGGAAATTCACCTTGCCGGAGGTGGTGAGGAAGTCCAGCAGTGTCAGACACAGCGGAGCGTAGAACGCGATCTGGAAAACCAGTGAGGGCACCACAGCGGTGGCATCGCCGAGGACCGCCGCCGCAATCGGGATACCGAGGTTCGCCACGTTGTTGTAGCTGGCACTCATACCGCCGACGACAAGATCGGGCCCGCGCTGCCTCAACGTCCAGCGGGCAATGATGGAGTAAACACACGCGGTGAATAGTGCAGAGGCGGCCGCGACGACGAATGTCACGCCCATTGCGCTGCCAGTATCCATCGTCGCGAGGGTGTGAATCAGAAGGGCCGGCATTGCGACCCAGTAGACGACCAGATTGAGTGCGGGGCCACCTTTGTCCCCGAGCACACCACTGCGGCCGAGGAGCCAACCAATCGCGATGACGACAGCTACGGATCCGAACCCGGAGAGAATGCTCCCGAGATCGTTCACTGGCAGGCCCTCCTGATCTGAGGCTCTTATCTGAGCAGGCGGCCATGCGGAGTTACCGCGTCCGGCCAACCGGAATAGGAAATAAAAGAACGAACCCGCCTACGACACCGAAATTCGGTGGAGGCGGGTCCGTGGACGCTGTTATCGCACGATCGTGCGCATCCCAGCGCGAAAGCAGCCGTTGTTCAGGGCCGATTTAGCGGCTGGTGAACGGCAGGAGAGCCATCTCGCGGGCGTTCTTGACCGCGACAGCAACCTGACGCTGCTGCTGCGGGGTCAGGCCCGTGACGCGACGGGAGCGGATCTTGCCCCGGTCGGAGATGAACTGACGAAGGAGGTTGATGTCCTTGTAGTCCACGGTCTCAACGCCAGCGGCCTTGAGCGGGTTCTTCTTCGGGCGACGGGACTGCTCGAGCCGTGCCTTCTTGTTGGAGTTGTTGCGCTTCATTGGTGTCTCCCTTACCAGCTGGACTTACGGACACCCGGGAGCTCGCCACGGTGGGCCATCTCACGGACGCGGACACGGGACAGGCCGAACTTGCGGAGGTAACCGCGGGGGCGACCATCGGCTGCGTCGCGGTTGCGAACGCGGACCGGGGAAGCGTCGCGCGGCTGACGGTTCAGCTCGTACTGAGCCTCTGCGCGCTGCTCGTCCGTGGAGTCGGTGGACTTGATGATGCGCTTGAGCTCCTGACGACGCTCCGCGTAGCGGGCGACGATCTCCTTGCGCTGCTCGTTCTTGGCGATCTTCGACTTCTTGGCCATAACTTAGCGCTCCTCGCGGAATTCGACGTGCTTGCGGGCGATCGGATCGAACTTCATTAGAGTGATGCGATCCGGGTTGTTCCGCTTGTTCTTACGCGTCACGTAGGTGTAGCCGGTGCCCGCAGTGGACTTCAGCTTGATGATGGGACGAATGTCATTACGTGCCATTTAGATCTTCTCCCCACGTGCACGGATCTGGGCCACAACAGCCTCGATGCCGTTCTTGTCGATGGTCTTCATGCCCTTGGGGGACACGTTCAACGTGATGTTACGACCCTCGGATGCGAGGTAGTACGTCTTGCGCTGGATGTTCGGGTTCCAACGGCGCGAGGTGCGCCGGTGGGAGTGGGAAACGGACTTGCCGAAGCTCGGCTTCCGTCCCGTGACCTGGCAAAATGCCGACATAGGCCTTCCTTTACTTTCTGTCGCCCTACCAAGGTGCCCGGTGTGCGCCGCGCCGAAGCCTTGTCCAGAGGTCTCGGGGCGCAGAAAATGGGCTGGTCGGACGATTACGATTCATTACGACAACAGCAAGGGGAAAGCCTACATGGACAGGGCGTGAATTTCTAATCTGGACTCCGCGAAGGTAAGGAGTCCGACAGGCGGAGCGCCAGGACGGTCCGATCTCGAGCTCCCATTTTGCGTAGAAGTGCACTGACGTGGTTCTTCACGGTGCCCTCCGTTAGGTACAGCTGGTCCGCGATCTCACGGTTGTTCTCGAGCCGTCCATGATGGTTTGGGACGTGCGGGGAACGCTGATTTGGCCCCTCATTGTTGAGATGTTCTGGGGCGGCTAATTCCGCAGTGCCTCTGACCTGTCAGCAACTTGGGGTTGTCGCCAATTAATGGGAGCTTGAGGCTCCAGTCTCTTCAGTTCTCATTGGAGAGAAGATGACGGAGCGGTCGGACGCAGGTAGAGCTCGAAGCTTCTAGCGCGCTCTAGTGAGAAGGTATCTCCCTGCTGTGGTTGCGGGGCGTTGCAGGTCGACGCTCATTCGGCCGTTTTTAGGATTCGGCATATCACGTGTACAGTATTGAAGGTTCATCGTCGGTCCGCTGGCGGTGCAAACTCATAAACGAACCCAACTCAGGCACGGTCCCGTTGAGCATGCTCGGTGGGGTATCGACCTGAAGTTCAATCCTGAGGGAATCGAGAGTAATGAAGAAGGACATCCACCCCGACTACCACCCGGTGGTCTTCCAGGATGCGGGCACCGGAACCCAGTTCCTCACCCGCTCCACCGCCACCTCGGCTCGCACCGTTGAGTGGGAAGACGGCAACGAGTACCCGCTCATCGTCGTCGACGTGACCTCTGAGTCGCACCCGTTCTGGACCGGCGCACAGCGTGTCATGGACACCGCCGGCCGTGTCGAGAAGTTCCAGCGCCGTTACGGCAACCGCGTTCGTCGCGGTCAGAAGACCGACTAATAGAGGAGGGAAAGAACCATGGCAGTTCCGAAGCGCCGCATGTCGCGGGCTAACACCCGCGCTCGCCGTTCACAGTGGAAGGCTGACAACGTCGCCCTCCAGGAAGTCAAGATCGACGGCCAGACCGTCAAGATCCCGCGTCGCCTGGTCAAGGCCGCACGCCTGGGCCTGGTTGACATCAACCAGTACTAAATCTTGGCTCGAGCCCCGGTTCCTCTTTGAGGAGCCGGGGTTTTTGCATGCTCTAGAGTAGTTCCGAGTGATTTCCCGACGAACAGGATTGACATGTTGCCCAACGCAGTTGATATGACCCGTGACGTGCTGGCGGACCTGATCGCCGGCAACTGGTCCGCGGTCACCACCCGCTTCGACGACCAGATGAAGGAAGGCCTCGACGCCGATACTCTCGCCGGCGTCTGGGCCCAGGTTCTCGAGCATGGAGGCGAGCTCGAGTCCACTGAGAGCCCAGAGGCTCTCCAGGTTGATGACGTCACGGTGACTGACACCCTGATGCACTTCGAGAAGGAAGACTTCGTCGCACGGCTGGCGTTCCGCGCCGATGAGACGATCGGTGGCCTCTACTTCCTCGCCCCGGATGCGGCGGCGCAGCTGCGCGCGCAGCAGTAGTGTGACCCGAGCCCGGGAACTCCTCCAGCGCTTCCCGACGTCCTGATCGACACCTCCACCGCGCCCATCGGACGCGAATCGACACTGATTGAGGGCGGTAAACCGCCCCCCTTTACGCAGTTGCGGGTGGATTCTCAGCGGACACTCATAGAGTGGATGCACTATGTAAGTATGAAAATCCTCGTAGTCGATGATGACCAAGCGGTACGTGACTCCTTGCGTCGTTCGCTGTCCTTCAACGGATACACGGTGACGATGGCGGAAGACGGAGAGAAGGCGCTGGATCAGATCTCCGCCGACCGTCCGGATCTTGTCGTCCTTGACGTCATGATGCCGAAGATGGACGGGCTCGACGTATGCCGCGAGCTGCGTTCGCGTGGCGATGACATTCCCGTGCTGATGCTGACCGCGAGGAACAGCGTCTCGGAGCGTGTCTCGGGACTGGATGCAGGTGCGGACGATTACCTGCCGAAGCCTTTCGCTCTGGAGGAGCTGCTCGCCCGCGTGCGCTCCTTGTTACGACGTGCAGCCCTGGATCCCTCCACGAACGCCGAGTCTGCAGTTCTGACCTTCGAAGACCTCAGCCTTGATCCGGACACTCGTGAGGTCTTCCGTGGATCTCGGAACATTTCGCTGACCCGCACCGAGTTCGCCCTGTTGGAGCTGCTGATGAGCAACCCGCGCCGCGTGCTCACTCGTAGCGCGATCCTCGAGGACGTCTGGGGCTACGACTTCCCGACATCCGGAAACGCCCTAGAGGTCTACATCGGTTACCTGCGCCGCAAGACCGAAGCTGAGGGTGAAACTCGTCTGATCCATACCGTCCGAGGCGTCGGTTACGTCCTGCGGGAGAGCGCTCCGTGATACTCCGCCGTGGGGCTTCCGCTCCGCGACCGGCGGAGAAGAAGCCTGACAAGAAGGACCCCGAGGAGCAGGTCGCACGGGGTGTGTTCGGCAGCGGCCGGATGACTCTGCGATGGCGGTTGACGCTGCTGACTGCGGGCATCGTCGCTGCGGCGATGACACTGATGACTGGCGCAGCGTTCCTCGCGGTGCGTGCCTCGCTGTATTACCAGGTCGATGAGAATCTCCAGCGCCAGGCCACGCAGCTCCTCAACTCTCCGTACAGCTCTGAGTTCGCTCTCGAGCCGGCGGTCACCCCTGAAGCACTGAAGATCCTCAACCCGGATCTCGATGCGATGTTCTTCGGTCCGAACCAGAACATGGCCGGCAACGGCGGGGTCATCACCCTCGGAGGACCGGAACTCGCGGTGATTCGTGGCAATCGGGTCGAGTCTTTGCGTACGGACGAGGCGACGAACAAACGTATCTATGCCTTGAATGACTCCAACGGTGGCACGATGATTCTCGCCCAGGACATGAATTCCACTGACTCTCTGTTGAGGTCCTTGGGATCTGTGCTGCTGGGTATCTCGATGCTCGGAATCTTCTTCGCATTGGGTGCCGGCATCACTGTCGCGACGGCAGGTCTGAGACCTGTCGCGGCGCTTCGCCGCGCCTCTGAACGCATCGCGTTGACGGATGAGCTGCGGCCAATCCCGGTCCGTGGTGACGATGAGCTGGCGATGCTCACCCGAAGCTTCAACGAGATGCTCGAGGCCCTCCAGGCCTCCCGTCAGCGACAGTCGGAGCTCGTCGCTGACGCTGGCCACGAACTTAAGACCCCGCTGACCTCGTTGCGCACCAACGTGGAGCTGCTGATGATGGCCAGTCGCCCGGGTGCCGTTCCGATCCCGAAGGAAGACCGCGACGCACTGGAGTCTGACGTCCTGGCTCAGATTGAGGAGATGTCTACTTTGGTGGGCGACCTCGTCGACTTGGCTAGGGAAGATGGCTCCCAGCAGGTCATCGAGCAAGTTGACCTGCGGGACGTGCTGGACAACTCTCTCAGCAGAGTTGAGCGACGTCGCCCAGATGTGACCTTCGACGTGGAATCGGTCGACTGGTACATCTTCGGTGATCCTGCGTCGCTTGGCCGCGCTGTGCTGAACCTGATGGACAACGCCGCGAAGTGGTCGCCTGCAGACGGCACTGTTCGGGTCCGGTTGGCTCCGGTGTCGGACAACCTCGTGGAGTTCACGGTTGCCGACTCCGGCCCCGGTATTCCTGAGGAGGACCGGGAGAAGGTCTTCGAGCGGTTCTATCGATCGTTGTCGTCTCGCTCTATGCCCGGCTCCGGCCTCGGCCTGGCGATCGTGCACCAGGTCATTGCTCGCCATGGCGGCACCATCAACGTGGAGGAGTCGGCAGACGGAGGTGCCCTCATGCGGGTGTGCCTGCCCGGATCGCCGAATTCGTCCGATGAACAGTTGACTGTGTCGGTCTCGGTGGAGGAATAGCGCCTCCGACCTCGGTGAAAACCGAGTCGGGAGCTCATGCTGTGACGCTCTGCTTAAACTTCCGGGAAGTTCTCAGCGAACTGCCAGGGGCGGGGTGCATGCTGGCATCCATGACACAGAGCGGAAGTGGAAATGGTGGCGACTGGTCGACGCAGGGGAACCCCGCCCCCGGGTTCACCGACCCGAATTACGTGCAGGCTCCGCCCCCGCCGCAGCAGGCTTCTCCCGCAGAACCGAAGAAGAGCCGTGGCCTCGGCGCATTGGCCATTGCCGCTCTGATGATCGGGTCTGCGGCTGTAGGTGGCGTGGCAGGCGGTTTCGTCGCTAGCAATGGCGATCAGGCTGCGCCGACGAACGTTAGCCAGGGCAACTCCCTAGAGCGGCCGGGCCAGGACCGTAGTGAACCGGCCCCAGAAGGCTCGGTGGAGGAGGTCGCTCAGGCAGTGTTGCCGAGCGTTGTCTCCATTGAGGTCAGTACCCCTGCTGGCACCGAGTCGGGTTCAGGCTCGATTCTGTCCTCTGATGGCAAGGTGCTGACGAACGAGCACGTCGTTGCCAACGCAAACGCTCAAGGCTCTCAGATGACGGTCTTGCTGTACGACGGCTCTGTCCACGAAGCCACCTACATCGCCGGCCACGCTCAGTCGGACATTGCAGTGATTCAGATCGAGGGCGTGAGTAATCTGCAGCCGATCACCCTCGGCAACTCCGATTCGGTCCAGGTCGGACAGGACGTCATTGCCGTCGGTTCACCGTTGGGTCTGTCATCGACTGTCACCTCCGGCATCGTCTCTGCCAAGAATCGCCCGGTCACCGCGATGGGCCAGGACGGTGAGGCCTCAGTGATCGACGCAATCCAGACTGATGCAGCGATTAACCCGGGTAACTCCGGTGGTGCTCTCGTCGACATGGAAGGCAACCTCGTCGGTGTTCCTTCGGTAATTGCGTCCAACACGGATGCCGCTGGCCAGGCCGGAAGTATTGGTCTCGGCTTCGCCATACCGGTGAATCAGGCCCGCAGGATCGCCGAAGAACTCATCGACACGCAGTCGGTGCAAATGCCCGCAATTAACGCACAGATTGATACTCGCTCAGTCAACGGGGCTTTGGTCGGAGAGGTCTTCCCCGGTGGTGCTGCTGCCGGCGCTGGACTTCAGCCCGGGGATCTGATCACTGAAGTGGACGGTCGCCGCATTGATTCTGGTCTGACATTGATCGCAGCTATCCGATCCCAGCAGGTTGGGGACACCCTCACCCTGACGGTCGAAAACACCGAGAACGGTGAGCAGCGTGAGGTTCCCGTCACTTTGGAAGCCGCGCGTGAATAGTCACGCAAATATCAGGGGTTGTGTCGGGTGGAGAACTGTTGAATGCTGAACAGGCTACTTCATCACAAAAATCATTTTGACGGAGGTTCCCGTGTTTAACGGTACTGAGCAGGACATTCACATCGAGGACGGCTTAGTCGAGGGTTTTGAACCTGATGAAGGTTCTTTGGCTGAGGTAGAAGGTCTCCTTGAGGACGAGCTCCTCAAGCGGCGGGCACTTGTAGTGCTCGTGGGGGACCGGGTGCTCGGGGACGACCGCACCGGAACATTGATGGCGGAGCTTCTCGACGAAGAGGGCTTCGGCGTCGACGCCATTGTTACCGCTGCGCCGGACGTCGATAGCGTCCGTAAGACTTTGGAGACTGCCGTCGTCGGTGGTGCTGATCTGGTGATCACTGTTGGTGGTGTCAGCGTGGCGCCACGAGATCAGGTGCCTGAAGCCACCGGTGAGGTCATGGACATGCGTGTCACGGGCCTTGAGGAAGCAGTGCGTTCGTCAGGTCTAGCCGTGGGATCCTTTGAGGCCGGGCTGTCTCGAGGAATGGCCGGTGTGTCTGGTCAGACCGTGATTGTGAACCTGGCGGACTCTCGTTCAGCCATCCGGGATGGAATGGCCACGGTCCTGCCGATGGTGAAGCACCTCTGCGATGATCTGGGTCGCTGGAGCGTGCAGTGACGCGGAGGCCACGGCGCCGGGTGGAGTACGGGGACCTGAAAAAGTCCCGGCGCACCGAAAGGGAGGTGGCCTCCTCTACCGCGGTAACCGGGGGTAATCACGGGGCCGATAGCGAATCCGTGCGTCCCGGTGCAGGGGACGGGACTTTCGACCGCGAGTTCTGGGACCGAGAGAAGCCACCGCACTGGGGCTGAGGTGGCGCTCGGAACGGGCCTACTTCTGGTCGGTATCCTTTACCGAATCAGGGGAGATGTCCTTGGCAGTGATCGCCGTTGAGTCATCCGACGGAAAGGCGTGGCGGCCTTCCGGAGCGCCCTCTGCCGACTGCGCCAGCAAGTCGCGGATCTCGGTGAGCAGTGCGGTCTCGGTGACCACCTCTGCCTCGCCCTGCTCCTCCTTGGTCTCACGCAAGGAGTTGAGCTTGTTCATCGGCAGCACGATGACGAAGTAGACGACAGCGGCGACCAGCAGGAAGTTGATCGCTGCGGTGATCACGGCGCCGAAGTTCAGGTAGGTTCCTTCGGTTCCCGGGATGATGTAGAAGCCCAGTCCGGCGGTCGCCTGGTCAACGTTGCCGATCGAGCCGGCGGCGTTGATCAGTGGCTGGATCAGCTGGTCGGTAAACGAGCTCACGATGGAGGTGAAAGCCGCACCGATCACGACACCGACCGCGAGGTCGATAACGTTGCCGCGCATGATGAAGTCTCTGAAACCCTTGAACATGGAGTGTCCTAACGTCGAATGGAGGGTGTAGTTATCGGGAGGGGTATGAACACCGTTATAGTCGCCAGACGCTGACCTTTGTTACAGGCAATAGTGAAAAAGTGATGGAATCCGCAGACATTCAACCGTTGTGAGACAGAATTACCGTCAGCCCAGGTCCCAGCCCGGCGGCGGCTATTGCCGCTGCGGAGTCGGGATCAGTCGCTAGGAGGAGCCGCCCGTCGGTGGGTGTTGAGATCACCCGGGCGCCCCGTGCGATCGCCAGCACGGAGCCGGGTTCTTCACCGGCAGTGAGGACGTCCACCCGGTCGCCCGTGCGGAGCATCGGGGTCAATCCGGAGTCCTGTGGCGTGACCGCCACGACGTCAGCCTCTGGGTCTGCGGTGAGGAGCTCCGCCAGCCGGCCACCGGCCAGGCGCTGCTCGGTGAGAATCTCCCCGGCTGCGACCGGTCCTGCTACGTACCGGCCAGTGGCGGCCTCTCGGTCGACCACGCCCTCGGGTACAGACTCCGTCGGAAACTCCCGAATGGTTACATCGGAGTCCTCCAGCACTGTCCCGGCGTCGAAAGACCGCGATGCCACGACGACTTGCGTCATTCCTCGACTAGGTCCGATCGCATCAACGACCAATGCCCCCGCCGCCACTGCCAGCAGCACCCCGGCAAGGATTCTGCGACGTAGCTGCCGAGCACGCGGACCCGGCCCAGTCACCATCGACATATCCACCGTTGTTCCCCCTTCGTCCACCTGCCCCTTCACTCAGTTAGACGTGACGGACAGGGGCTCAGGTTCCCGAATTTCCTCCGGCGGTGAGAATTCCGTCTGCGGTGACGATCATGTCGGCTGGACGGTCGTGGTCGTCGAACGGCACTGACTCGACCACCTCGCCGCTGTGCACGACCACAACCAGCAGGCCAGTTGCGTGCTGAAGGCTCCGGTCGTAATAGCCAGCGCCGCGGCCCAGGCGCATTCCGGTGACGTCTGCGGCCAACGCAGGGAGCAACACGACGTCCGCATCGGCCAAGGCAGTAGGTGGTCGAGTCTCTCCCGCTGGCTCTGCGAGTCCGAAGCGCCCGGTCCTTAGCGCACCGTTGTAAGTGCCCCATAACAGCGGAGCGGGAAGGCCCGGTGGACAGACCGGGAGCAACACCGTGTCGGCAATTGCAGAAATGTCGTCCACGAAATCCACAGTCGCGCCGGGCTCTGTGCCGATCGGCACGTGTGCCGCCACGGTTAGCGAATCAGACTCTCGGGCAAGGTCCGTGAGGAGGGTGTGGAGGTGGTGGGAGAGGGAAACGTCGTAAAGCGAACGCTCGTCGACGGTCAACTGACGTCGGCGCTCAAGCACGTGCGCGCGGAGGGTGGCTTTCATGTCAGAAGCCTAGCTTCGACACGAGTGTTACCTTCCTGTGACTGATGTGACGACAGGGTAGAGTTTCACTATGTCTTCCTCGACAACTTCCACGGACCAGCCCACCCGCAACGCGATCCGCACGGCAATCGTGCCCGCGGCCGGCATGGGAACTCGATTCCTGCCGGCTACGAAGACCGTGCCGAAGGAGTTGTTGCCCGTCGTTGATACCCCGGGCATCGAGCTCATCGCGGAGGAGGCGCATGCTGCAGGCGCCGAGCGCCTAGCCGTGGTCACCGCGCCCCACAAGGATGGCGTGCTCAATCACTTCAAGGCACGCCCGGACCTGGAGGAGACCCTGCGTGAGCGCGGCAAGCACTCTATCGCCGACAAGGTGAACCGTGCAGTCGAGGTTATTGACGTGGAGTCCGTGATTCAGGAAAAGCCGCTGGGCCTTGGCCACGCGGTGCTTGTTGCTGAGCCGCTGCTCGGCGGCGACGAAGATGCGGTTGCAGTTTTGCTTCCGGACGACATGGTTATGCCCATGGGTGTCCTAGAGCGCATGATTCAGGTCCGTGAGGAATTCGGCGGCTCGGTGCTCTGTGCGATTGAGCTGCCGCGCGAAGAGGTCTCCAGCTACGGCGTATTCACTCTCGATGAGTCTGAGCAGCTGCCGGAAGGGTGGGACGACACCCGCGGTGTCCTTGGAATGGTGGAAAAGCCAGACCCGGAGGACGCTCCGTCCAACTTCGCGGCGATTGGCCGATACCTGCTGGACCGCAAGATCTTTGATGCGCTGCGTCGTATCCCCCGCGGTAAGGGTGGCGAGTACCAGCTCACGGACGCAATTGAGCTGCTGATCAGCGAAGGTCACCCAGTCCACATCGTTGTGCACCAGGGCTTCCGCCACGACCTGGGTAACCCCGGCGGCTTCATCCGCGCCTGCATCGACTTCGGTCTGCGTGATGATGAGTACGGCCCCGGTCTGCGTCGCTACATCGAGGCTCGGATCAAGGAATCCGACGAATCAGTCATTCCCGAGCACTAGGACATTGCCGGGCTCAATGTCCGTGAGAGAGGAAGCTTGATGCGATCGGTGGAGGAGCAGCTTTCTGCTGTGACCGCCGCGGCTGCGATGCCGGATCCGGTGAGGCTCGACATTTCCTCGGCGCTTGGTTTAATGAGTGCCGAAGATGTCGTGTCCGAAATTCAGATGCCAGCGTTCTCGCAGGCTGCCATCGACGGTTACGCCGTCCGCGCCGTTGACATCAACGGTGATTTCGCCAGGCGTGGCGATCAGCGGGATGAGGAAGAGCCCCGTCGCGGTGCCGTGGAACTGCCTGTCGTCGGTGAGGTCCCTGCAGGCTCAGCTCAACCGCTGAAGCTCCAGCCCAATCAGGCAGTTCGGGTTTACACCGGGGCGCCTTTGCCGACATTGGCCGACGCAGTGCTGCCGTTGGACTGGACTGAGCGTGCCGGATCGCGGATCACGGTCAGCCGGTCGGTGTCCTCAGGTGATTTCGTGCGCAGGCCAGGCGATGATGTGCAGGTCGGAGACATCGTGGTCTCCGCTGGGCAGGTCATCTCCCCGGCACAGATCGGCTTGCTGGCGTCGGTGGGTCGCGCCAAGGTTCTGGTGCATCCGCGCCCGCGGGTGTCGGTGATGTCGATCGGGCAGGAACTCATTGATCTCGGTGGCGCGCCGAAGCAGGGCCAGGTCTATGACGTGAACTCGTATTCCCTTGCTGCGGCCGCCCGCGATGCCGGTGCGGATGTGACTCGTGTCGGCATCACTGTAGGCGAGCCGGCGCACATTCGAGACTTGCTCAAAGAGCAGTTGCGTCGCTCCGAGGTCCTCATCATCGCCGGCGCCGTTGGTGGCGACGCAGGCCAGGAGTTCCGACAAGTCCTCGAGGAGCTCGGGACCATCGAGTACAACCGCATAGCTATGCATCCAGGTTCGGTTCAGGGCTTCGGCTTCCTGGGCGAGGACCGCGTTCCTACATTCCTGCTTACCGGCAACCCGATCGGTGCGCTGGTCGCCTTCGAGGTGATGGTCCGTCCGCTGATTCGCATTGCCCTCGGCAAGAGAAATGCACGGCGCCGCACCGTCAGCGCCAGGTGTATGTCCAACCTCGATTCCGTTGAGGGCCGTCGTGGATATATTCGCGCCCGGCTGATGCGTGACCGTGAGACCCGCGACTACCTGGTCCAGCCATTGAGCGGCAGTGACGGACGGCAGACCCATTTGCTCGCCGGATTGTCTGAGGCCAACTGCCTCATCGTGATCGACGAAGATTCTCCCGGGGTCCGTGCGGGTGACTCCGTCGACGTCCTGTTCCTGTCCAGACTCGGCTGACTGAGACCATGCGCACCGAACGGGTGAAGGTAGGTGCGGGCGTCGTGAGGCTTCGCCCAGGGAAGCGTTCCGACGCCCCCGCCTGGAGCATCGCCCGCCTGCGCGATCGGGACGCACTGGAAAAGGTAGAGCCGACCATCTCCGATCCGTGGGAGGTGGCGAACACAAAGCGGCGCTATCGGAAGTTGTTGTCGACCGCCCGCAAGATGGAGGCGGAGCACACTGCTGTAGTGGCGGTCATCGAAGTCAACGGCAGATTCGCCGGGGAGCTGACCCTCGGTGGGGTCCGAGGGTTCCCGTCCTCCACCTGTTGGATCGGCTACTGGGTCTCGTCGGAATACGCAGGTGGGGGAGTGGGGACGGCGGCGGTAGCGCTGGCCGTCGATTACGCACGGGCGATGGGCATTCATCGGATTGAGGCCACGGTTCTGGAGGAGAACGTGGCCTCCCGGGCGATCTTGGCGCGATGTGGATTCCAGGAAGAAGGGGTAGCGCGGTCGTTATTCAACATCGACGGCCGGTGGCGAGACCACATCCTAGTCGCGCGTCTGGCGGCTGATCCGCCGTCTCCGACGGTGGCTCATTTGGATCGAAGTGGACATCTCTCAATCCTGCGTGGAGAAGAACTACCCGGTATCGAAAATCATTGAGAATAATGGTATCTCATATTCGATTTTTAGTGAACGCAGTTTATCGTCCTGTCATCTGAGTGGGTCAATGGTGGTTACTGTGATCCGCCAAGTGGCCAGCTGTCACATCAACTACTTGAGGCGCGATCGCACCTTTCGTAACTTCAACATCAATGTGAACCGCAGTTGCACGCAATACGGGTGAAAAATTAACTTCGGGTTACCCGTATTTAGGGTACTTGAGCTGCGCAGACAAGGGATGTGAGCTAAAGGACCGGCGTGCCGTGCGCCACCAAACAGGATTCACAAGTAGTGTGATGGCAGGTAGTCAGGTCGGGGAAGGACCTGGTTCGTACGTAAAACAGGAGGAGAATCCGGCATGCCTAGTTCGCTTCTCTTCGTGCTCCTCATCGTGGTGTGGGCATTCGTGCTCGCTCCACTGGTGGTGCGAAACAGAGAACCCATCCGCCGAACGTCCGAAGCCCTCGGACGTACAAGGCTTCTGCATTCTGGCGGTCAGCGTGTCAAAGCGCGGCCCCGGCCACGTTTCACCGCTGATGATGTGCGCCGCCATGCGGACATCGACGCTGACCTGTCGGTGGAAACCGTCCAGGCGGAACTTGAGCCCGACGGCGTCGACGAAGACGTCTTGATCGATGATGCTCCCGTAAATCACCTCGATGGCGTCATTGACGGTGAGCTCCTTCTCGAACTCGAAGAGGGCGCTGCCGTTGACGGCGAGTTCGTTGATGAGTTCGACCTAGACGAGACCGATATTCCCGAGGCGTCGGCGGATAACCCTCGCGTCATCGCGGATGGCGGCGGACGTGATCTGACACAGATCATCGACCGCACTGGCTCGTCTGAGTCCGCAGTAAGCGCGGACGTCGTGTCGATCCGTTCTGCTAGCGGAGAGGACTCACTTCACGACGATGAAGCGGTCTTCGCCGCCGGCTACGGCTCGACCCTGACTGTCGAGCCTGATTCGCGGACGACCATCGGCAAGCTCCGGGAGAAGTTCAGTGAGGATGTCGTTGACCTCACGAACATGACGACCGTCGAGCTGGAGGAACTCACTGAGCAGCTCGGTGATGTCTTCGATCTGGACGAGGACGACCTCGAAGTTGAAGAGTTCGAGATCCTCTACGCCGCAGGTATGGATCCAGACGAGATCTACGCCGAACAGGCAGCAGATACTTCTGATGTCGCTGCAGATAATGGAGCAGAGGGCACATCAATGAGCACTGAGATGGACGACGACGATTTCGAGTACGCCGCCACCCACCGCGGTCGTGGCGGATATGACCCGGAGCTCGACGCCCAGTACACGGGTATTCGTTTCGCTCGCCGTCGCCGTTGGGTCCGTGTTCTCTCCGCTGTGGCTGTTGTCGCCGTTGCTTTGGCGATCTGGCTTGGTGGCTGGGTCTGGCTCGCACCAGTGGCTGCTGTCTCCGCGCTGGTCGGTTACCTGCTGACGCTGCGCCGTACCGTGGTCGTCGAGCGTGAACTGCGTGCGAAGCGGATTCAGATGCTCAAGAGGCGACGCCTCGGCGTGAAGACCTCCGACTTCGATGAGTCACTCCCGGATCGTCTGCGTCGCCCCGGTGCCATCGTCGTCGAACTCGACGACGAGGATCCGGAGTTCGCGGACCTGGGTTACGCCGTCTACGACGACGAGTACGAACTCGATCGTCGCGCGGTTGGCTAAATCCACTTTTCCTGCTCATCGCCCGGTTTTTACCCTTCCAGAGCACGGGCGTATGATCGGAAAAGTGCCGAGGGGCTATAGCGCAGTTGGTAGCGCGTCTCGTTCGCATCGAGAAGGTCGGGGGTTCGATTCCCCTTAGCTCCACTCTTAAAGATCGAGGTCAGGGCCGCTTTCCGGGAAGTCGGGGAGTGGCCCTGAGTCATTTCATCCCGCACTGATCCCGCACGGCTACTTGTCCGCCTGAATTAGAGCGTCCATCGCCACCCCCACGGCGTCCAGGTCATCGGGGAACAGATCCGCGTATACGTCCAGGGTCATTGAGGCCTTCTTGTGTCCGAGCATCGCCTGGACTGCCTTAACGTTCGCCCCCGAGCGGATCGCCAAAGAAGCAGCCGTATGTCTTAGATCGTGCAGCGTCACCGTGGGAAACTCGGTGCCGGCCTCTTCTGCATCGAATTTCACGGCCTTCAGCGCGTCCTCGAAATATCGTTTCCGATAGTTGTCTCCGTCGAGGTATTTCCCCTCGATTGAGGTGAACAAGAACTCGGTCGATCTGCGGTCGACGGTGGCCTTCTCGATCGCGTCATCCAGATATGCGGGGTAGGGGACTGAGCGTGTCTTATAGGTCTTTGTGTGCCGCTCAGTGCCCACCAACAGCCGCCTACGACCCTGCTCGACGTCACGCACCTTCAGGGACGCCATCTCCGTCCACCGCAGCCCGGTGAACGCAAGGAGTCGGATTACATCGCCGCCGTGCTCGACCTTCGACGCCAGGGCCTCAACCTGCTTCACGGTCAGGTAATGACGGGGCTGCTGGGCACGTCGCGGGGCAGTCACGCCGACACATGGGTTGGAGCGGATGTACCCGGCGTCGACGGCGTACCCGAGGATCTGACGGAGCACTCCGAGCGCTTTCTCAATCGTCGCCGCCTTCTTGCCCTCTTCAACGAGATCCGCCACCCACGCGGCGACATCGGGTTTTCGGATCTTTCCGACGTGCTTGTTCCCCCATACCGGTTCGACATTCTTGGACCAGGAGGACTTGTAATCCTTCTTCGTCTTCTCGCTGACTCGGACACGGGTCGGCTCCCACTGGTCGTAGACCGCCTTCACGGTGGTCTTCCCGTGCTCAGGGGAGACGTACTCACCACGGGCGAGCTGCGCGGTGACCTCTTCCCGAAACTTGATAGCAAGCGCTTTGGTCCGGAAGCTCTTCTCTCGCTCTACGCCGTCGGTGTCGTTCCATCGGACGAACCATCGCAAGCCGATACCGTCACGCTTCGACGGGGTGCCGTCAGCCTTCTTCCACCGGTCCAGGACCCTGGCAGCCCCCGGATTACGATTCGGAGCCATCGGGATCAGTGGTGAATAAATCAGGGCTGGACTTCTTCAGGTGATGCAGAGAATCGAGATTTTTCAGTTCCTCTAGCTGGTCGAAAACCTTGTAAAGGTCTTTGGACCACTGGAGGGCCGCGTCTCGAACTTTCGAGTCGGTCAACTCTTCGAGCATCCACCTGTCTTCAGCGTCTGCAACATGGTCGCCATTCGCTGCATAGACAGACTTCAGCTTATCTAGGCCCCGGCAGATGGATTCAACCTTCATGATGCCCTCGAACAAAGTCGACTGCGCATCTTGAGCGGTCATGAAGACCCTTGATGCTTCACGGGTCAGCTGCTGGGCTGGGTCAATGATTTTTGGGGTCATATCTGAAATGGGAATCCCGAGAACTTGTGCGATGGCAAGTGCCTCTGCAAAGTCGATCTTCCTCTCACCGCGCTCGATCTTGGCGAAGGTAGATGGCCCCATCTCGATGCCGTACTTCTTCAGGTGACTGACGACATCTGACTGTTTCATGCCTGTCGCTTCACGGGATATGCGCATGCGCCGGAGGAACTGAGCCCTGATGTCAGTCGTAAACCCTTGGTTGTCCATATTCGCCAGTGTTCCTTAATGTGCTCCGACGTGCACCTTTGCTAACCTCTATCGACAATTGTCTGTTATGGGTTGCCGTTTGCTGTCAACGTTGCTAGCGTTTGCGGTGTCGGAAACATTCAATTGTCCATAGGAGGGCATCGACATGGAAAATTTGACCACCTCTCAGGCCTCGAAAGAGTCCGGTGTGCCCGAGGGGACGCTGCGCTATTGGAGGTCCCGCGATGAAGGTCCGCCATCTTTTCGTATTGGGGCTCGCCGGGTGATGTACCGCCGCTCTGATCTCGAAGCCTGGATGCAAGCCCAGTACGACGCAACTGTCACCGGCGACACCGCCGCCTAAACCAACCTCACCTAGGAGACCCATCATGTCCGTTTCACATATCCACCCCGATACCGATAGTTACCGCGTTGGTGTCGAGCAGATCGTTAAGGACCTGTACCCGGCTATTGCAAAAGAAGACGGCATCAACGTCCCGGACACCGCGTACCGGCCGATTGCTGAAGAACTTGCATCCGATCTGAAGGACCTGGGTGTCGCACCGGCCGACTTCTCCCTGACCCGCTGGCTATCCGAGTTCGGTGTCAGCGCCCTGGTCGACTTCCTCCAGATGCATGAGCAGATTCCTGAGGGGGATTCCGCTTGGGAGGTCACCTGGTTTGAGGGCAACGTCACCATCGCTGACAGCACCGGCGCGACGGTTGTACTCCCGGCTGCTCAAGCGGTGCGGGTCGCCGCAGCGATCACTGATCGAGCCGCGCTCTCCCTCGAAGAGCCGACGCCGTTCCCCGCAGCGTCATGACCCCCAACAAAAACAGCCCCGGTGCGCAGCAACGCACCGAGGCCCAGCACCAACCACCGACCAAGGAAGAAGGAATCTGTATGACCCAGCCTACCCCCAACCCCGACACCCAGGCCACCGCTGTTGCGGACGACTCCCGGCGGGTGCATGTTATCCGCGCTGCCAGTGAAGACGGCACCGTCTACTACTACTGCGGTGGATCTAGTACTGAACGATCAGGCCCCGGACCTATCGGCGCGAAGCGATGCGATTCGTGTGACCTCGCTAAGTGGGAACGGCACTTCAAAGAGTCTATGAGCACAGGCACCGCCAAGATGCTCACACTCTTGGACGCACTCGACAGGTTGGAGGGCCAGCGATGATCTGCGATTCCTTGCTTGAAGAAATGGACGGCGTGCTCCTTCTCGCTGAACTCGACCTCGACCAGATCTAACGCTAGGTCGCCTGGATGGTCGTAGGAGAAGTTCAACTCTTCTCCCAGGCACGACAACCTCGGAAACTCCGAGGTTGAGAAACGCGGCCGTACACGACGGCCAGGGGAAAGCCCGCAGACGCAATAGCGCCCACCGGGACACACACAACGATGACCAAACGCTTCTCAGGGGCACACAGAGTACCCGAAAGAAAGGCACGGGGGACACGATGACTGTATTTGATCCGGCAGCGACACTGCTGGAGGCCATGGCCGGTTGCGGCCACCGAGAACTAAAACCACTTCTGGAAAAACACCCAAACACCGACTTCCGAGCGTACGCCGACCGAACCATCATCACCGGATACCAATCCTGCATCAGCCACATGCCCGAACTGGGAGATAAGAAGTACTTCCTCACCGCTGTCGGAGACTGGCTCCGAAACAACGGGCACTTCGACGGGCCTGAAAAACGCGGTGTCATTGACCGGCTGGCCGATATCACCCACGCCACCACCGGCGCCGCCGAAGCCCAGTCCCTTTCTCGCATGGTCATCGAACAGCGCTACCGCCACTTAGCTCGAGATCTCGGGAAGCGCCTAGAGGAGTCCTGGAGGACCGTACCGATCCGCCAGCTCGATCAGATCCTCCGAGAAGCATGGCCAACCTTCCAAGGAATCAGTCAGGTCTACGACACCGAGATGAAGGAGGCGAGCTAACCGATGACCGAGAAATTCTACCCGCCACCGAACACCCCGATGTCTGTCGCACGTCGTGTCATCGCTGACACCTTCACTGCGACGATCACGATCGATGCCGCCGCTGACCGGAAGATCCAGACCATCGGAAGTTGGAGGGACGGGCGATACCGCTACAACGGTCGCTACTGGCAAGACGCCCACCCCAAAGGCAAAGACCTCAAATCAGTGCTCTACCGCGTACTGGAAGTGGCCAACTACTTCGATCCGAAGGATGAGGTACCAGTGCCGTTCAATCCCACCAGGGCGAAAGTCGCCAACGTCCTAGACTGCATCGAGTCACTGGAGCACGACCTTCTTCCTGACCGCCTTGATGCCCCGTTCTGGATCAACACCTACGACGACCAAGACCCAGCCGATCAGTACGTCGTCATGAACAACGGAATGCTGCACCTGCCCTCAAAGACACTGGAGCCGCACAGCCCGGAGCTTTTCTCCACCTGGGCACTGCCCTTCGACTACGACAACAGCGCTACCTGTCCGGTATGGCAGCGGTTCATCTCCGAGATCTTCGCCCACGACGCCCACGGAGCGCTGTCCCTACAAGAGTTCATGGGGTACCTCATCAGCGGACGAATGGAGCAGCACAAAGGCTTTGCGATCATCGGGCCGGGACGAGCCGGCAAAGGCACCATCTCCCGGATCATCAAGCAACTTGTCGGCGTGGAAAACACCGCTAGCCCATCGCTGCACACCCTAGGCAGCGAGTTCGGTCTGGCCGAGTTAATCGGCATGCCCTTCGCTGTCATCGAGGATGCCCGCAGGGACGACACCCGCGGGTCCAGTCGCGCAGTGGAAGTACTGCTGAACATCATCGGCAACGATGCGGTCAGCATCAACCGCAAGAACCATGAGTACTGGAACGGCACGCTACCCACGCGCATGATGATCGTCTCCAATGAGGTCCCACGTTTCGTAGACACCTCCGCCGCGATCGCAAGCCGATTCATCGCCGTCCAACTGACCCAGACCTTCCGAGGACGAGAAGATGTCGAGCTCGGAAACAAACTCACCGCCGAGCTCCCAGGGATCTTCAACTGGGCTTTGGCTGGCCTGCAGCGCCTAGACGAGCAAGGCCGATTCACAATCCCAGGAACGCACGATCAGGTCACAGAAATAATGGCCGATAGCGCATCGCCACTTCAGGTATTCGTCAATGATCGATACGACGTAACGGGCGATGAGAACGACATTATTCCAGTGTCAGAGGTGCATCGAAAGTACCGGAATCACTGCGATGATATGGGTACGAAGCCATTGTCTCAGATTGAATTCTTCCGCCAAATCGGAGCGATTGACCCGAATATTAAAGCGAAAAACACTCGCATTAATGGGGAGGATAAAAAGAGTCGATACATATTCGGGATCAGGGAGCCTGCCGGGTTTCCCTCCGCCGCGCACGTGAAGTCTGCGTGAACCTGCCAGGAACATGTTCCTGATGTTCATGCAGGCCAGAGCGTTAAGGGGCATGTTCCGGAACACAACGGAACATGTTCCCCATGTTCTGGAACACCGGCGGAACACGCCTGACCAGCAGGAACGTCAGGAACACGTTTTTAGCAACTTCACTCCCCAACTTTCACCCACATCCGACAATCGGACACCTACAGACAATTTTGGAGTTAACACCATGCCATCAGCACGGGCAATTTGGGCCCTGTCAAAAAGAAAAGCACGCGTCGAAATAATGCGCCGACCGGACAAGCGTGGAATTGCTCTTCGGGTAGGCAACAATGAAGTTCTCATTAATGAGCATCAGTCAATGAGATTGGCTGACAAAATTGTTGATGCCGTCGAATCTTGGGAGCCGCGATAAATGTTTCACGTGAAACATCGGAGTATTCTTCAGCCGGATATTCAGGCCCGTTTGGTAGAGGTTGATATGGCCCGTAGAACCGGCCGGGCTGCTGCCGCTCCGAAGATTGAGGACATGCCGGAGTTGTCCTGCATTGGTAGGGATCATCGTCTTGATGGTGCGGCGTGCGCCGGGTACCCACTGCCGTTGTGGGACGAGAGTGTCCACGGGGAGGCCACCGGCGCTCGGGATGAGCGGCACCGCGTCGCCGCCCTGATCTGCCAGCGCTGCCCAGTGAATACCTCCTGCTCCGCCATCGCCGCCGAACTAGCACCATCCGACCGAGCCGGGATCTGGGCCGGGAATCTCTTCCGACAGGACCCTGCATGAGACGGAACACCGGCACCACATTCACCTTCACTGAACAAGAGGCCCACCGGCTGGCCAAGGCGGTTCTGACGTATCAGGAGCAGTTCAGCCTCATCCGCTCCCGCATCCCGGGGATGAAGGGCCCGAACCTGGATGCAGTACGTCTGGCCGCCGACGTCCTCCAACCAGCCCCGGAAGTCGGAACTGCCGACCAGACCGCATCGGAAGTTCTCTCCAGGCCGTCACACCACGATCAGCACCATGGCCAGATCACCACGCGGGAAGCATCACTGATTCTCAACTGCTCTACCCGCAACGTCACGGACCTGGCCACCCGGGGACGACTCCCCGGAACCCTAATCAACAGCCGGTGGTACTTCGACCGAGAAGAGATCGAACTATATGCCGCCGGACGCACAACCAACCTGGAGGACACCAATGTCTGATTATTTCGACCCGCACGAGGACACCCGGCCGATCACCCGATCATTCGCCACCGCCCTCGGCGGCATCATCACCCTCGAATCCACCGACGTGATGCGTAACTGCCCCACCAATCTAAAGAACATCGAGCACAACCAGCGCCTCGGCTTCACCCTCGACTCCGGTGCCTTCGGCCCTGACGTGCCTGCCTTCGAAGACCCGGCGGCTCTGGCTGCATGGATGGACGGCTACTTCGCCGGACGCGAACACCTACGCAACCTGCTGATCGCCAACGGTCTGCTCGACACCCGGCAGGAGGTCTAAGCCATGGGTTTCTATCCCGGATCCGCAGATATTGACGCCGGTCGCATCACCGTCGACCAGGCGCTGAATGACCCCACCATCATCGAATCGAAGCTCGCCGAGCTCATCGAGCCGAACCTGATCGTGGAGAACCTGTTCTCCGAAGGCGGCCAGGTCGACGGCGGCGCCGTCATCTTCGCCCCCATCACCGAAAAGCACCTGTACACCGACAATGATGTGCAGGACCGCAACCCCGGTGACGAGTACCCCGTGGTCTTCCGCACCCGCCCGGAATCACAGATCGCACGAGTGCAGGACTTCGGCGGAAAGTTCCCCACCAGCGATGAGGCACGCAGGCGCAACAAGAGCATCGATTTTGACTCGGAGGTTCAGGCGCTGTCCAACACCATCGTGCGCAAGATCAACCAGCGCGCCATCGAGACTGTCACCGCGACGGTTACCGCCGCCGGCGATGACATGTTTCAAGTTTCAGGTCTTCCGTGGGATGAGGCGATCGCCACCGGCAACCCCACCTCAATGTCGGACCCGCGACAGTTGCCGCACGCACTGTTCGCCGCTGCGCAGGCTGATGCTCAGCGCCGCGAACTCGGAGTGGCCTACACCCGCCTGGTGCTCTCCCCTAACGCCTACTCGAACCTTCGGATCTGCTACGGCCCGGACCTGGGCACGATGCTGAGCGACTACGGCCTGGAGGCGAAGGTGTCTAACCATCTTCCCGCTGACACCGCGTACATGGTCGATCCGACCCGTTTCGGATTCATCCAGTACGAGGAAGGTCTGACCGTCACCACGTGGCGCGACGAGCACCACCGACAGACGTGGACGCAGGCTTACGCCATGCCGGTAATGGGCTCCACAATGCCCTCCGCCCTGGCCATCCTCGGTACCTAACCCAACGATCAAAAAAGGAGAGATCATGTCTTTCACCAACGCTTCCCGGGACCTGTTCAACCCGGGTACAGACCTGACCGTCATCGCCGCCGGAGACATCGCCGGTAAGCGGTTCGTCACCGCCTCCGGGACCGACAAGGGGCAGATCACCGTGAGTATCGCCGCCGCCGGGGCTAAGCCTCTCGGTGTGTCTAAGTACGACTCCTCCGCCGGAGACAAGGTCGGTGTTGCCCGCGGGCACCGTGTCCTGACCATCACCGCCGGGTCCGCACTCACCCCGGGGACCCCGGTCGCAGTCGGAGAAGATGGCGCTGCCGTCGCCGTTGCCGGGGAAGAAGGAGACTCCGCCGCGTACATCGTCGGTATCGCCGTGGACTCCGCAGACTCCGGTGATGACGCTTTCATTGCACTGGGATAAGCAGATGGATATCCACCTCGACGGGATCATTGAACCCGGGGGCCTATCAGCAGCGTGGCTAAGGGGAAAACTACCCCAGGGCGATACCCCAGTAACCCTCAGGGTTAATAGCCCCGGGGGGTCAGTCCACGAGGGCATCGCGATCATGAACACCCTCCGGGGGTACCCCGGCCGCGTCACCGCTGTTGTCGACGGCCTGGCCGCATCAGCCGCAAGTTTCCTCATCATCGGCGGCGCAGATCACATTGTGATGAACCAGCACTCAGAGATGATGATTCACGCGCCATGGATGAGCCTTGAAGGCGATGGACCAACGCTCGTGAAGGCAGCATCAGACCTGGAACGACTCGGCTCCACGATCGCGAAGATCTACGCGGAGAAGGCCGGAGGAACGCCTGAGCACTGGGCTGCTCTCATGGCTGCTGAAACGTGGTTCACCGCTGATGAAGCCGTCACCGCTGGACTGGCTGACCAAGTACAGGCAGGAACGAAACCTAAAGCACATGCTTTCGCCATGTTGAGCGCCTTCAAGTACCGCTCACGGGCAGAAGCACCAACACCACAATTGGAGACGAACATGGAGTTCAACCAGCAGCAGTGGTCCGACCTCTGCGCCGCCCTCGACCTCGACCCGGCCTCCGCCGGAGCCGACGAGGCGGTATCAGCCGTGAAGTCCCTCACCGAGATTGAGGAGGGCACCGTCAACATGTCCGAGGTCACCTACAACGAGTTGATGGCCACCGCTAAGGCAGGTATGGAAGCCCGAGCTGCTCAGCAAGCGACCGAACGAGCCAACGAGGTCGACACCTGGATCAAAGAAGGCCGACTGAACCCGGCCTACCGCTCCACAGCCGTAGCAGCGATGGCACGAGATCCGAAGGTCGGACGCGAACTCTATGGTTCCGCGCCGAAGAATACGATCCCCGTACAAGCCATTGGCCACGACCAGGACCCCGACATCCACGACGACACCACCAAGGCCGGCTGGGTCCGCTGACCTGCGGGCACCCCGCCGAAATCTTAGCGGGGTGCCCCATCCTGACTCCCCGCCGCTTGCAGTCAGGCTTTCTCTCTCTCCGATGGATCATTCGGCCCCAGCATGAGGCCCTGTGCAGGTAAGCCTGGAAGTTTCAGCGACCCTGAAGAAAATCCTGACTGTGCAAGCGGCGGGGAGTCAGGAAGGGTAACCGCCCTGAGATATCGCCGGCTGAGGCAACTACTTTTCCTCCACTAGTGCGACGTAAGGAAAGAAGTAAACCTCGTTCTCTTCAGTGAAAAATTCTTCACCATCTTTCCTAAATCCGCACCACATGTTCGGCAGTTCGCTGAGATCGAAAACATTGCCAAATTCGGTGTCGAAAATGAGTGCGTCCGGATTCTCGTCCCGGAGTCGAGCTAGGGTTTCCCTGTCTTCGACGAGGATCAGCGAGAAGTCACCTTTGTCTATGAACGCGTTGGGTTCTTCGATCTTCTCTTGGTTTCGACGACGGACGAACTTACGTCCAGGTTCGCCGCTGTACCTCTGCTGGAAGAACTCATCAGTGCAAGCGTCCGGGGAATCGTAACCGCCCTCCACGTCCCAGGTTCCATCTTCCCTGCGTTCTGCCAATACGACGGTGTCGTACTTGAATCTGGGATAAAACGCTCTCTTAGGCATCTGCCGCCTTCTTCCTGCCTCGACCATCGAGACTTGTGTGAAGAATAATGGCGTGGCCGACAGTCGTTATTTTGGTTTCGAACAGGCGCGCAACCACGGTCATGGCGACCGGGCGTAGAGCCGGGAGGTTCTCACCGATTCCGGCGTAAACCAGCCCGCGCGTAGGTCTCGGCGGCCGGTCGGATCTGGCTGTAGTTGCATCCCGCACTTATCCCGCACAAGGGTCGGTATTGTCCGGTACGTGCCAACGGTACCAATGCTGCTGATCTGCGGTGATAGTCCTGTCCAACGGTGTCGGTTTTTACCGTTTGCCCAGACGGGCGAATTCGCATCGAGAAGGTCAGGGGTTCGATTCCCCTTAGCTCCACAAGGAAATGCACAGTTCAGGGCCGCTTTCCGGGAAACCGGGAAGTGGCCCTGAGTCATTTCTGTGCACTGTCAGCACACTTCAACCTCTGTGTGGCAGCCTGCACTGAAAGTTGTTTCCAAGTCGACTGAGGCGTCGGCGGTCTGCCTAGAGTTTCAGAGTGCGCCCCGGGCCTGCGATATGCTCCAGACATGCTTACCGAAGCGCCATTCGTCGGGTTCATTCCCATTCGCGATGTGGCCAAAGCTCGGGCTTTTTACGAGAGCGTGCTCGGGTTGCCAGTGATTGAAGAGTCATCGTTTGCTTTGGTCCTCGACGCAGCCGGCACGATGCTCCGATTGACCATTGTGAGCGAGTTGAACCCGCATCCTTTCACGATTGCCGGTTGGGCAGTCCCTGACGTACAAGCCAAGGTCGCCGAACTTGTGGCAGTGGGAATCGAGTTCGAACATTACAACGGCTTCGACCAAGATCACCTGGGAGTTTGGACCGCGCCCTCGGGGGTGCAGGTCGCCTGGTTCCTTGATCCCGACGGTAATCTGCTGTCCATACAGTCGTTCGTTGAGTCTTGAGCCTCGGTCGGCGGACTGATGCCATGCGACTTCGACCATCACGACCGATTTCGGCATGCGGCTTGAGGTCAGGGGGAGATCACCAGCCACTAGGGCATCGGCCTGCCTCCTCGGCTAAAAGTGGGGGTTTAGCATGGCAACTCTCAATCGAAGGTTCGCGAGTACCGACGAGGTGAATGCTGCGGTCTATCGGGACAGTGTTGATGAGGCGGCCGAATTGGCGCTCACAGCTAATGAATTCGAGGAATCCGGGAGTTCATATTGGGAGGGCTCGGCGAGGCTCCCATCTGGTCGTGGTCATCGACTAGTGGAGAGCTTCTGCCACTGCTCCAGAGGATGGATGCAGGGGTCGGGACTCCTATGCGGGTGTTGTTATATCGGGCGAAGACAGCTGGCCAGTTGCGTGAGGATGTCGGTCTCACAGATGCCCAAGTTCTCGCGGCAGCGGTGCAGGCGACGGTGGTATTCGGAGGACCCGAACACCCGGATCTGCATCGGCGAATGTTGCACCTTGTCCTCGATGCGCTCCCGCCGGCACGCACCACGGCAACGCCGAATCCGATCCGTCCCTTGACCGAGGCAGAACTAGGCAGGATTACAACCCGGACCGAATCTGCGGCTGAGAATGACCACTAGTTCATTCGCGTAGCTCTCGCCGTGGGTGAGGGCTCCCCGTCGTAGTGGTCGAGCCGGGCCGTAGGCTCGAGGGCATGAGATTGATCATCAAAGCACTGGTTTTGGACCCCGCAGAGGCCGACAACGTCCCGGATGACTACTCATTCGTAGACTTCTGGCGTGACTCTCACATCGTCCGCGATGATGACGGCTACCAGCAGTTCATGATCTCGAAGGAAGATGGCGAGGAAGTGGCGCGACTGGAGCTTGACCTGGAGGTCGAGCGGTCGGCATTTATCGACAGCACGTACCCGATGGAGGCAGAGGGCAAGCCTTTGCTGGAGATTCAGTTCATCGATGTGCGCGAGAAGCACCGTAGATCGGGCATCGGCGCGCTGGCAGTGCAGCACCTGGAGCAGGAATACCCGGACCATCAGCTAATCGCTTTGGCCGACGACCGCTCTGAGAAGTTCTGGGAGGCCCTCGGCTGGACGCTCGTGCGCCCGGAGGACACGTTGCGTCCGGATCTCTACATTGCTCCTGTCGTTGCGACCGGCGCTGAGGCTGTTTCGGAGTAGTAGAAGAAACTGCCCGGATAGTCGGGCCCGGCGCCCTAGTGCCCGGGACGCGGTCGGGCGGAACATGATTTCCAGAAGGACCCGCCCAGGGTCCCCGATCCAGGAGAGAGATCATGTCTCACCACACCACCGACATTCGCTCGAACGAGACGATCCCGGCTGCGGAGACGTCATTCGTTCCTATTATTCGGACCAACCGACTCTGGGCATGGTCCGGTGTCGCCGCTGGAATTCTCAGCATTGCAGCGAGTCAGGCACCGAGGATGGCATCGGTGAACTGGGAGCTGACTCAAGGCGATGCTGAAGCCATGCTCATGGATGCCTCCGGCAAACAGAGCACCTATCTCGCGTTCCACGTTCTGGCGGTCCTGGCGTTGCTGAGCCTCACTGTTTTCGGGGCAGGGCTAAAGCGCAGGCTGGATGAGCGGACCCCTTCGGCGTCCCTCTACGGACAGGTGGCTTTCGCTGGTCTGCTGCTCACTGCCGGTGCACTGCTGCTCGGTAGCGGCTTGGATACGCAATTCGTATTGGGCCTTTCTGCGCAGTCCGCGTACGTTCCAGAATCCGCAGCTTTCTATACCGACTGGGTGGCGACCATCCCGTGGGTGTGGGCGGCATCAGGCCTGGCGGCAATCGCAGTGGCGGTGCCTTCGCTGAAGTATCGCGCAGTGCCGCGCTGGATCGGCATCGTGTCACTGGTCTTCGGAATCCTGATTCTCCTCACCGAGGCTTCCCCGCTGTAGTACCTGGCCGGGTTCGTTGGCCCGGTGTGGGTGTTGATTGTCGCGCTCGGTTTCACCTTCGGCGACCGCAGGTGATGAGCCGACTCAGGGCTTCGCGATTTGCCCCTTCTGGTACCTCCGGACGGGGTATACCGCTGGGTCGTACCTGGCAGTACAGTTATTCCATGTTGCCGCCGTCAGACCGGTTCCCGGCACGACCTAGGGCCGCCATAGCCGTCCTCGTCGCTGCCGCGGTACCTGCGATCGCCGGTATGGTCTTGCAGATTGCTAGTCGGGTTCCGCTATCTCCGGATGTACTGTTCCTATTTGTCGACGTCATGGTCGCTCTTGTATACGGCTGCGTCGCAGCAGTAATTCTCTCCCGCCGCAGTCACCCGGTGGCGTGGCTGATTGCGCTCGCCACGGTGGGTGCCGGAATCGCCTCGCTCGGTGGGGGATGGGCGTCGTTTGCGGTGATGCATCCGGTGTGGGGACAGGACGTCGGGATGCTGCTCTTTGGCTCTGCCTGGCTTCCTGGCACCCTGTCACTTTTCTTGGTGGTGCCGTGGCTGGTTCGCGAGACGCCGCTGTCGATGACGGCTTGGTGCGGGGGTTGCCGGAGGCGCTCTAGTGGCGGGGACTCTCACCGTGCAGCAGTCCCGATCCAGACATACCTCCAGATGATTGAGGACCACGAGAGCACCGGTTTACGCGGTCGATGACACCTGTGAATACCGACGTTCCCTCGTCGATCACTCCGATGGAGAGAGCATTAGGGGTGTGGATCTGGTAGCAAGAATTTTCTCCACAGGACCGTCTGATCTGGAGATGAGGCAGCGATTCGCTGCGCCAGAACTCTGTCATCTCACGTCCGATCTGAATTGAGCATTGCGAAGACTAGGGTGTCGGTCCATTCGCCTTTGTTCCACCAGTCTTGTCGCAGATGAGCCTCCTGCCGCATCCCCACAGCTGCCGCTAGTTTCGCCGACGAGATATTTCGTGCATCCATCTGCGCAGCGACACGGTGGAGTCCGTGGGTCTCGAAAGGGAATTGCAACACCTCAGAGACAGCCTCGCGTGCGAACCCTTTCCCGCTAAATTCTGGGTCGAGGACCCACCCAATCTCTGCGACTGCATAGTCCTTATTCGTGAGCCATAGTGCGACATCTCCGATCGGGGTTCTGTCGTGTTCTATCACAATCGCCAGCGCTGCTGAGGGTCCAGTGAGATCGGTCTTCTTCATCCTGTCGGAGACGTTCTTCACAGCGTCAGTAGTGGTCCATGGCTCTTCCTGCAGGTAGCGACAGACCTCCGGTTGGGAGTAGATGTGCTGCGGCCACACAGAATCTGCTGGTTCATGCAGTCGCAAGCGAAGACGTGCAGTGTCTCGAGGAAACGACGGTGATGGGATGGATGCCATGCTCACAAAACTAACATAGTACGGATAGTGGCCGAACTTTGTTCGGTTAAAATGAGCCAATGAGCTACTGGGAGCATCGCAAGCCCGTCCAGAGGATTCGTGCCATCGACGAGAACAGCATTGCTCGCGCCGCAGTTGAATTACTGGACGAGGGCGGGCTCCGCGCGCTGACGGTCCGGTCGGTCGCCGGAAAACTCGGCGTAGCTGCTGCAAGTCTGTACTCCAGGGTGGACTCGATCGATGACCTCTACGACCTTGCGCTCGATGAAGCGTTAGGCAGCGACCAAGCAGTGGCCGCAGCACTGACCGAGGAGCAGTTGTCGGGTCTGATGCTCAGTTATTTCCGCCATCTTGAGCGGCATCGCTGGGCGTGCCAAGTGATCGCAATGCGCGCCCCACGAGGCCCCTCGTATCTCCGATTGTCAGAGCGCATGGTAGTGCTGCTCTCGGAAGCAGGCGCAGCTGACCCACTCGGTGCTGCTTACACTCTGTCGAATTTCGTCATCGGCAGCGCGACCACCGCATCGATGTCGAACGATGAACGATCCGCACCAGCGAATGCGGAGATAGCCCCCATCTATTCATCCCTGCACCGTGACCACACGGTGGAACCGGAAGTGATTGTCATAGCGGGGTTGAACGCGCTGCTAATGCAGGTCACCGACAAAGACACATCATGATTTCCGTGACGGTACAGCCTTGCCTGTCACTGACAGTGGCAGGCTATGTGAGATCTGAATGCGGAACAATGGATTGATGGCAACTGCACACTCTGTTGATTCCGAGGGCCCAATTACGGAGCTCGGAGAATTCTTACGCTGGTGCCGCGACCGGATCACGCCCGCAGCGGCGGGGATCAACAGTTACGGACGTCGCCGGGTACCGGGCCTGCGGCGTGAAGAACTCGCTCAGCTCGCTGGGGTGTCGGTGACGTACCTGACCCGGCTGGAGCAAGGACAGTCGCAAAACGCGTCGGACGCGATCATCGATGCATTGGCCGGAGCCTTGCAGCTTGATACGGACGAGCACGCCCATCAGCATGCTTTAGCGCAGGGCGCTCCGGCGCCATGCCCCGTCGAGGCGATGGCTGAAGTAGCGAAACCAGGTGCGGTGCGTCTGTTGCACTCGATGGGGGACGTTCCCGCTGTGCTTTTCGGAAGATTCAACGACATTCTCGCGTGGAATCGCGCCGGGCACCTCCTGCTCGCCGGCCACCTTGATTATGAGTCGCCATCGCTGCCGGAGCACCGGCCGAATCAGATCAAACTTCTGTTCCTTGATCGGCATACCCGGGATCTTCACGCAGATTGGGAGAGTGAAGCGGCACTTGCCGTGTCCTCCCTGCGCTACATCGCCGCGCAGTTCGCCGATGACCAGCGACTGGCGGAGCTTGTGGGGGAGTTGTCGGTGAAAAGTCCAGAGTTTGCTCGCCTGTGGGCAGGTCACGACGTGCGGTTGTGCACTAGCGGCACCAAATGGTTCCGTCACCCAGAAGTTGGTGAGATGACACTTGGGTACGAGGTGCTACATCTTCCCGAGGGCAATGGTCAGCGGATCCTGCCGCACACCGCGGAGCCCGGCAGCGCCTCAGAATCCGCGCTCCGGTTGCTCACCGCGAGTTAACCGAGCTCTCGCGAGACACGCACGCTTATTAGCGGATCTCCCCGCAATCTAATTCGGACAGTCCACTGCATCGCACAGACGGTTCAGTTGTTTCGTCGCGCAGTTAGGCGGGCTGCGATGACCAGAGCAAGGCCGATGAGAGCCAGTCCTGCTCCAACGACTGTTGGACTGCGCAGTCCGAAGCCGGCGGCGATTGCTGCCCCTGCGAGGCTCACCCCGATGGTGTTGCCCAGATTGAAGGCCGCGATGTTCGTAGCTGACGCAAGCGTTGAAGCACCGGTCGCGTGCCGCATCACCCGAGCCTGAAGACCAGGCACAGTGGCGAACCCGACTAGACCCAAGACGAATAGACCAATCGCCACGGGGACGGGATGACTGGCAACGGCGCCCAGCGTCAGAATCACGACTGGAAGCAATGCTGCCAGAACAAGTACGGCGGTATCGGGGTTCTTGTCGGCGGCCTTGCCACCTAGGATGTTCCCAGCGAACAGGCCGGCACCAAAGATCACAAGCAACCACGGGACGGCAGCGGCGGAATAGCCGGTGACCTCTCGCAGCATTGGTTCAATGTAGGTGAACACACCGAAGACGCCTCCAAATACCAGCGCCGTGGTCAGCAATGATGCCAAAACCTGCGGCCGCGCAAGTGCACGGAACTGCTGGGCGACCGGCAATTGGTCCCCTTCAGGCTCGGTCCTCGGTACGAGCGTGATGATTCCCGCCAGTGCGACGACACCGAGGGCACTGATGATCCAGAAGACCATCCGCCACCCGAACTGCTGCCCGATAAGGGCGCCAGCCGGGACCCCGAGCACGTTGGCGATGGTGAGACCGGCGAACAGAGCAGCAACCGCCGAGGCACGCTTCGATGCCGGAACCAGGGACGAGGCGAGGACAGCTCCAATACCGAAGTATCCGCCGTGCGCGAGAGCCGCGACGATCCTGCCTGTGAACATCACCTCGTAGTTCGGCGCCCATGCGGACAACAGGTTTCCGGCAACGAAGAAAGCTAGCAAGAGTGCCAACGCATATTTGGGAGGACGTCGCATGAGCACCGGAGTGATGAGCAGCGCGCCGGGTACGACGGCGAGCGCGTATCCGCCGACGAGATGGCCAGCTTGGGAGATGCTAACTCCCAGGTCAGTAGCGACCCCGGTGAGAAGTCCGGCAATGACGAATTCGGTCAATCCGATACCGAATCCGCCGACGCTAAGCGCCAGCAGCGCGAATGTGGCTGTGCGACGAGATACAACGGCAGGTGGTTGTTCCGTACGTCGTTCTGCCTGAGTGATGGTTTCCATCGGGCTCTTCTCTTCTCAATCGGTTGTGGTGAGATGAACCGCACCCACAGGTGGCGGGCCGGTCAGGTATTCACCATGTCCGGGGAAGAAAGGGGTAGCCAGAACCCTGAGTTGCCTAGTACTGACAGGGGCAGGTTACGAGGTGCTCCGAGACCCGTCCGGGCATGACAAAAGCCCGACGTCCCTGCCCACGGAAATCATCCGCCGGATGTCAGGTCCGGGGATAACCGTGTGTCGGGTCGTCGGGCTTTTGGGGAATGCGGACCAGAGGCTAGGTCGTCTGCCCCTCGTGCTTGCCTTCGGCGAGCTCCTCTACGAGCTTGGAGTTAAACGCCGGCAGATCGTCCGGGGTCCGGCTGGTAACCAGGCCCTGGTCGACGACAACTTCCTCGTCAACCCAGGTCGCTCCGGCATTCTGCAGGTCCGTCTTCAGGCTGCGGAAAGAGGTGACGGTGCGTCCCTCTAGAACATCAGCATCTGTGAGGATCCAGCCGCCGTGGCAGATGGCAGCGACGGGCTTGTGCTGCTTGAAGAAGTCGCGGGTGAAGGTGACTGCCTTTTCGTCGAGTCGGATGGTGTCACCGTTGGTGACGCCACCGGGCAGAACCAGACCGTCATAGTTGGAGGCGTCTGCGTCAGAGGTAACCACCGTGACGGACTCCTTGTGCCCGTTCTTGCCCTCGATGGAGCCGCTCTCAGTGGAGACAATGTCCACTTCAGCGCCGTTGGAGCGAAGTGCCTCCACCGGGTCGGTCAGTTCGGAATCCTCGAAGCCGTTCGTCGCGAGAATTGCTACACGCTTACCGTTCAGGTTCGTCATTGCGCTTGTTCCTCCTCGATCGTTCTTCTGTGTTCGTTGCCCGTGGTGTTCGGGCGTGACGCCCAGTAAACGCACGCACTTGGGTGTCGGCAACCACGTCAGCGGCTGTACGGAAATGAGGTTCAGACTTCTCAGGAAGTGTGTGATTTCTCTGGGCCGGTGAACAGCAACTCGATGCCGTGGAGAGTATTTCTGTGGTGTTTCCCACCGCCCACATTCTGAACGAGTTATCAGGAACTGTTCAGCGCCAGGGTCGGTTGTGGGGTGGTTGGTGGAGAGGTGGGCGTCGTAAAGCGTGGGGTTTTTCGCCGCTATGGTGGTTCCGGTGATGAATATGCGGGCAGAGGCTTCCTACCGGAGAACCGTCGCGGCGTTTAAGAGCCCGACGCTCACGTTGCTGCACGGAAAATTCGCTCCGTTCGTGGTCGCAGCCTTGTCGTCGGTGTTCACCGCGGACCGCCCAACGGCCCCGGTCACCGATGTACACCTGGAAGTAGGCGACACTGCCCGCGAGCTTCGGCAGGCAGGATACGAGGAGCTCCCGTCGGGTAATGGCCGGGAGATCTGCCGCTACTGGGTCCGCGTTGGTTGGCTAGTCCCGCAGATCGAGGACGGCACCGAGGTGTATCGCCTATCGGCGCAGGCAGTGTCCGCATTGGAGATCGCCGGCCGCGTCGAAGGCGGGCGCAATAAGGTCTCCGGATCGCGCGTGCGTACCTTGCTCGACTCAGTCGAGACACTGGCTCAGAACACCGAGACCGACCCCGCTCGCAGGATCGACGCTCTGACTGCAGAACGCGACGCTCTCAACGAACGCATCGAGGCACTTGAGCGCGGTGAATTGGAACTGCCCGCTGACGAGGAACTTCTCGAAGAGGCAGAGAACGTGCTGCACCTCTCTCGCGAGCTACCGGCCGACTTCGCGCGGGTCTCCGAGTCGATCAACGCAATGCAGCGTGACGTGGTCTCCGACCTGCGCCGAGATGTCCGGCCAACTGGCGAGGTGCTCCGGGAGTATCTGCATCGCGGCCAGCACGTGATGAACTCGACGCCCGAGGGCCGCGCCTTCGCCGGCGCGTTGAAGCTCATTGGCGACCCCGATCAGATCGACGATCTGACCGACCAGCTCTACGCCCTCATGAACCACCCGTTCGCACGCCGGTTGAGCGTGGGGGAGAGGGTGGAACTGGTGGCCGTCGCAAAGCGGATTGAACAGGGTGTGCAGGAGGTTCTCACTGCGCAGCGACGTGCATCGCACGTCATTACTGCGCAGGTCCGCACCCACGATCCGGCGCGCGACAGGGAGATTGACGATTTGCTGCGGCAAGCGATGGCCGGAATGCAGACGCGGATGCAGGCCCCGCATGAGGGCGACAAGGTCGAGCCAGTACGGCACTTCCCGCGCGCGAACGTGGGGCATCTGCGACAGAGCCTCGATTCTCTGCATGCGCACAGCCGGCCAGAACCGCTCACCGATGACGGTGACTCCGCTGAATTCATCGACGCTGATACCCGCGCCTGGGGCGGACCGCAGTACGTGGAATTGGAAGAGTACGTCGCAGGTCTCGGCGCCGGCTTCGATGTCGCCGAGGCATTCGCCTCTGCGTCTGATGCTTTACGACGCCCAGTCGACCTCGTCGGACTCCTCGAAATCGCCAACCGCAACGGTCTGGTGGAAGGCGAGAAAGTCTCCGTGGTTGAGACGACCCGACCCGACGGCACCACCCGAAGGTTCGCCTTTGGCGAGGTACGCGCTGGAGCGCCGGAGATTCCGGACGACATAGATGGAACAGCAACCAAAAAGGAGCAGATATGAGTGAGGCATTCGTCGAGCCCGTCGCCATCGAAAACGATGATGCGGGGTGTTTCCCTGGGGATAGGGGAGTTCTCGATGCGGAGGTCCGCCGCGTACTGGTCCAGCTCCTGCGGCGCCGGTTCCTTGATGCCGAGCGGCACCCAGGGGACTGGGCGGTGCTGATGGAGCATCAGCAGATCGTGGAGTCGCGGCTGCATGACCTGTTCCTGCACTTGGTGGTGGACACCACCCGTGGCGTTGCCTACAAACAGCAGGTGACCTCGGACGACGCTGAGGTGCCGGTGCTGCTGCGTGATACGCCGTACAACGACGTCGAGACGCTGGTCCTGCTCTACCTACGTACCGTCTATCAGCGTGAATCCACCGCCGGGGAGCCCTTCGCCCGCGTGGATGTGGAGGAGGTCGAGCAGAACGTGCTCACCTACTTCCCTGAGACCGAAGGCGATATTGCCGCGCGCCAGGCGAAGGTCCACAAGGCACTGGAGACCCTGCGCCGAGAAGGCATCGTCACCGAGGAATCCCAGGGCCGGTTCCGGATCAGCTCCCTAGTGGAGATCGTCCTTAGCGCTGACAAACTGCGCGAGCTCACTGACTGGCTGACGCAGCAAAACCGCAGCGCTACTGCGCAGAACAACCCGCTTGACGACGCCCTCGTCCACACCTCGGAGGCTGACCACCAGTGACCATGCTCGACACCCTCTTCGGACTTATCCCCGAGGACTCCCGCGGCAACCAATGGCTCGCCGAAGACCTGCAGCTGATCAACTGGGGCGGCTACGACGGAGCGCACCGCGTGAAGTTCGCGCCGGGCGCCACGCTGCTGTGTGGTGGTTCCGGTTCCGGAAAATCCACGTTGATGGACGCGTACATCGCACTGATGATGCCGCATACGACGCCGTTTAATGGCGCGTCGAATGGAGGCGTCGCCGGCCGTCCCCGTGGCGACGAGCAGCGCAACATTCTGTCCTACGGTCGCGGCAAGATTGACGAGTCACGGACTGAGAACGGCACCAAAGTGCGCGTCCTGCGCGGCGATGGTCAGGACACCTGGACCGCCGTCGCGATGACCTGGGTCGACCACGATGGATCGCGTTTCACTGCCGTGCGTGCCTGGTACATCGGGGCGGCTGCTCGAGTGGCTGATGATCTGGTGAAGGTTCGTGGCACGTTTGCCGGAGACTTTGACCTGACCTCGTTGGAGCCTGCCGCCGCGCACCGCCTGCGGGATTCCGCGGTGCGGGAGACGGGCTTGGAGACCTACCCCACCGATCGGGAGTTCTCCGCGAAACTGCACTCGGTCCTCGGCATCGGTGCTGCCGGATCAGGATCTAAGGCCCTGAACCTGCTGTCCCGGATCCAAGCAGGCCAGCAGATCACCACTGTCGATGAGCTGTACAAGCGCATGGTCCTGGAGGAGCCAGCGACTTTCGCGACTGCTGACGCCGTCGTCGAGCACTTCGACGAGCTTGAGGGAACTCGCGAGAAGATGGTCACCGCCCGCAGGCAACTCCGGGCGCTGTCACCGATTAGGGGAATGAAGGAGCGAATCGACGAGGCGACTGGACGCCTCGAGCTTCTCGACGAGGTCGGACAATTCTCCGACCCAACCTCAGTGGCCTCGCTGTGGAAGTCCCGCCAGCGTCGGGAGCTGTTGACACAGGTCCGCGGTGACCTGCAGCAACAGTTCGACGCTGCGGACCACCTAGTGGAAGAACGACAGCGTGCTGCCGCAGCTGCAGAAGAGGAACGCGACCGCTTGGAAGATGTCCTCCGGGCCTCCGGCGGCGAGCAGTTGGAAACCGCTGACCGCGAACTCAAGGCCGCCCAGCAAACCCTGACCCAGGTACAGCAGCGCCGCGAGCGATTCCTGCAGTCAGTCGGACCGCTGCGAGACGAGGTGGAAGCTGTCACTTCTGATGACTCCTTCGCCGAACTTATTGACCGCGCACGGGAGGTCCGCGACAACCCCGACGAAAAGACCGTGGTCCGCGACGCCTTCTTCGATGCCAAAAACGCTCGTAACCAGGCCGACCGAAAATTGCGCGAACTTGAGAACGAGCACCGACAGCTCTCCTCACGCCACGGCAATATTCCAGCTCCGCTCCACGAAGCGCGGTTGGTGCTAGCGGAGTCGATGGGGGTGGGTCCGGACAAACTGCCGTTCGTCGGCGAGTTGATCGAGGTCGCTTCCGGATTCGAGGAATGGCGTGAGGCGTTCAACCTCGCCCTTGGTGGTTTCGCCACGACCCTGCTAGTCGATTCCGATAATCTCTCGGACTTTCGCGTCGCTGTCGACCAGTTGAGGCTGAACCGACGGCTGCGTTTCGAGGGCGTCGAGACTGGAGTGCGTGAATCCACTCCTGCTGATGGGGAAACTCTTCCTGGACGCTTGGACTATCGCTCCAGCGAATTCACCGGCTGGCTCCAGGACCGGTTGGAGGACAACTTCGGATTCGTATGCGTGGACGACCCCAAGGACTTGGGAAATCACACGTTTGCGCTGACCGTGCGCGGGCAGATGTCCCAGGGAAACCGGGGAGCTCACGGCGGGCACGGCCGCGACAACGTGCTGGGCTTCTCCAATGACCGCAGGATCGCCGAGCTGGCAGAGGCCATTACAGCTGCGACTGAGCGTCGCGACCGGGCAGCCGCTGATGAGTCGGCAGCCTCAGAAGGACTCGATGACTTCGAGGCTCGTTTCGCCGCATACGGACACATCGTGGAGATGTCCTGGGGCCAGATCGACGTCGACGCCGCCGAGGATGCCTGCCACCGGTGGAGCGAGATCCGCGATGAGATCACGTCCGGCAACCCAGAGATCGCTGGTTTCCGGGAGAAGGTCGCTGAACTTGGCAGCATTATCACTGGCCACATCGAAGAGATTGGCCGAGCCAAGGGCGAGAAGGAGCGGGCCACCGCGCGCCTAGAGGAGCTCGACGACGAGATCGCGGTATCCGCAGACCTGATTGAGGCTGCGGAAAATGCAGATCTCTCGCTTTACGACACCCACCTCACTCACCTCAACTCCCTGATCGGCGAGCCCACCGGAGATCTGGCTGGATTCGACGCCTCGGTCTCTGCGGCGGCAAAACACATCGCCGAAGATCGACGAAACGCCCATGCTGCGGTGCACGAACAGCGGGAGAATTTGCGCCTGACTTTGGAGAACTTCCTGTCCGCATGGCCGAATCCCAATCTGCGAGCTGATCCGGAGACGTCTCTGCGCGACTTCGAGCGTTTCCTCGACGACCTGGAGGCAAGCGGTCTGCACGAAATGGAAGATGAGTGGAAGCAGAGTCTGGTCAGCCTCTCTGGCAATGACCTGACGAACCTGGACTCCACCCTCAGTCGTGCTGTTCGTGAGATTCGCGAGCGCATCGAGCCGATCAACCGGATCATGGCTGACCTGCCGTTCTACGATGACGACCACCGGTTGCAGATCACCCCGCGCGAAAGCCGGTCCGAGGTCAGGCGTAGGTTCCGCGCTGAACTGCGGGAGGTCCGCGCCCTCATCGAGAACGCTTCGAGTGATGATGAGCGCGAGCAGGCCTACGAGCGCACAGCAAAGCTGATCAATCGGATCCGCCGGACAGCACCGAACTTCGCAGATCTCATCGATGTGCGCAATCACGTGCGGGTCAGTGCGGAAAAGATCGATGCGGTGACCGGCGCGCATGCGGCACTGTACGACCACATTGGTGAGAAGTCGGGTGGCGAATCACAGGAATTGATTGCCTTCATCGTCGGTGCAGCGCTGCGCTATCAGCTCGGTGACGCCGATGCCGCCCGGCCCCGGTACGCGCCAGTGCTTCTCGACGAGGCCCTCATTAAGGCCGACGCTCACTTCACCAAACGTGCCATCGGTGCGTGGCGGGGATTGGGATTCCAGCTGGTCATTGGCGCTCCGAACGACAAGTACAGCGCCATCGAACCGCACGTTGACGTGGAGTACGACATCCTCAAGGACACCCGCGGCCGCTCCTGGGCGAAGCCCAAGGTAGCGGTGGCGTAGCCGGAGTTAGGTGAGGTCTCGGAGGGTGTCCTTGATCTCCTCCGGCAAGGCCTCGTGCCAGCGGTCTTCGCCGCCGGGCTGGGGCAGAACCTGCCCCCACTCGGACATGTTCTCCCCGGAGATCTCATTGATGTAGACCCAGATATGGGCCTGTGCGACGCCGGTGGCGTTGCCGATTTCCTCCATGACCCGGTCGATCAAGGTTCGCTTTTGGTCAGCGGTACGGCCGGAGCGGATATCAGCTCGGACCCAGATGTGTCCCTCGGTCAGTGCCCGTCCGCCGACGAAAACTGAGCCCTTCTCCACCTCAGGGAACAGCACCTGAGCGAAGTATCGGGGAGCGCCTGTGATGGCGTGATGAGCTTCGGTCAGCACCGAGGCAATGGAAGCCCGGGACTTGATTGAGATGGTGTCTGCTTCAGACCAGACGGTGTAGGTGGGCATGGCTTGCTCCGTATGTATCGAGGATGGTTTCTTGACCGAGAGGTTACTGCGATTTCTCCGGCCGCGACCGGACCAGCGCCTCTCGGGTGTAGCGAAGAATGGAGTCGTCCGTCATGCCGAGGGATCGCATGGTGGAGATATAGGCGTCGGAAAGCGAATCGGGTTGCGGAGGCGCCGCGACAAGCGTGCCTCCTCGACCCTTAGTAACTAGGTATCCAGCGGATTCGAGCTCGCGATAAGCGCGGGCGACGGTGTTCGGTGATACCCCGAGATCAGCGGCCAGGCGGCGAACAGCAGGGAGTTTCGTTCCCTCCGGCAGATCACCGGACCGAATCTGCGCGATGAGCTGACTGCGTAGTTGACCGAAAGGTGGAGTGGGAGAGGTGGGGTCGATGGTCAACGTCCTCATTCTGCGGCGCCCCAGAGCTGTCGCTGTTCGTATCCTTCACGCTCTCCGGTGAGCCAGGCGAGAACGGGCCTGACAGCGACGGCAATGATCAGGGCGCCGAAGATCAACAACGCCAGTCCCGTGATCGTCCATGTGAGTTCCTGGGTTTCCGGGGCGCGATAGAACCCGTCGGTGGTCACGACCTCCGCGATGAGTGCGAGCCAAAATGAGATCGCAATACATCCGACGACAATGACGAGGTTCGCCAGCCGACGAAGCCCGATCGCCCGTTCCGCATCATCCCAGGCCAGTTCCAGGTCGGTGCCGCTGCGAACCGGTGCGTCGATGACCTTGAACATCAGTGGCGCGGAGATCCACCAGGTGGCCAGCGCGATGAGGACTCCGCCGAATCCGAACAAGAAGGAGTTCCCGCGTTCGGCCTCGGGAATCATGCTGAACAATCCGTAGCCAGCAGCGATGCTAACCAAGAGTGCGACCGGAAGAATGAAGAATCCGAAGCGCTCGCCGGGAGTGAGGTAGTCGCTGAGCCTTGTGGATCGGGCCCGTGCAACAACTGGGGCATCTGCACGAGGAGACGGACGCGGTGTTGCGAGCATCCAAGCGCCGCCAAAAGCCGTGCCGGCTGCGGTCAACGCAATGATTAGAGGGGCCAACTGATCGGAGGCGTCGGTGAAGATCAGCACCGCACTGAATATGACCAGTCCAATCAGGCCTCCAGTGAGCATCCCTCGTTCCCGACGGCGGATCCTCTCAATCAGGGGAGCCGCGACCTCGTCGGTCAGTGGCAGTCCGGTGTCTGCCGCGTATTTCTCGAGGGCAGCAGGAGCCGGAGCTTTCTTTCCTCCACTGGTGAGTGCCACCGAAGGAAGAATGAAGCAGACGAGGGCGATGATGATCCAGATCGTGGTGATGATGATCCCCTTTTGTGTCAGTACAAAAACTGTACTAATACAAACCGAGATCGACAAGGGGGCCGCTAGTTAAACTCCAGGGAATATTCAGTCCCGATCGAGCCAGAGGAGGATTGTGTGAATCAGGTGAAGACGGTGGATCTAGTGGGGCTCTCTGCCGAAAGGCGAAGGGAAGTCGAGGCGAATCCCTCGATGGTTATGTTCGACGGGCCGTGGCAGATGCGGAATGACCCTGTCGTTGGGCTGGTGCTCCAGGTCCTTGGAATCTTTGCCGGACTTCTCATCGTCAGATGGATAGTGGTGGAGGTACTCGACGCCATGGGAGATGGAGACTCCCTCGCCATGGCGCTCGTCTGGCGCATCCCATTGCTCCTGCTACTGCTGGCGCTGTGTGCGTTGATCCCATTTCAGGCCGGGCGCGAGCGGCGTGCTGGCCGGATTTACCTCGCCGATAGTGGAATGCGGATGTCGATGCTCGACCGGAAAGTCACCGGAGATCGGGAGATGGCACAAGAGCTGTACGACGGTTACGTACGCGGCGACCTCACCTACAGCGACATCACCGTGCTCAACTCCCGGCCGGGGTATGGAGTGCCAGCGACCAACATCGCGGTACGGACCTATCTGGAGAAGCGGACAGATACCGCTTACGTGGGTGTGAGTTTCAAGGATGGGGATCAACTGGTCGTGTGGAGGCCGCTCCAGGTACCTCCGGGGCTCGGGCTCACCACAGTCACCGGCAAGCGGTACATGGAATACGAGTGAACCGTTGATGACGCGGATCTAGATCGCATAGAGAGGCAAGTGCTGCTGCTGAAAGTCCTCGCAACGTGCTCGACCTGAGCCCGGTTGGACGGAAAACCGATAAATACCGGACTTCACCTGCGGCTTTGCTGTGTGTGTGAGGTTATGGCTAATGTATGTCGAGTCAGCGCGGCAGAGCGCAGGGCACAGAGACGAACTTCTTCCGCAAGGAAGTGAAAACGACTCTGACCTTGGTTTTCCGCTTGGATCTGACGAAGAATTTTACTTCTTCTTCACCGCGAGTTTGCATCGCGGACAGACAGTTGGTAAAGTTCAATCTTGCTGCTGAGAGCGCCACGGAAAGTGGTTAGCGGTCAGTGTGCGAATGTTTTTTGAGAACTCGATAGTGTGCCGATGTACTTATTATTTACTTCGGTTTAATGATGCCGGCAGCGCCTAGCGGTGGCTGCTTAAACATTAACCGTATTTTTTGCGCATCCCATTTATACCCCGTCGGGTGGGGGTG